>NZ_JBFAUU010000051.1:0-1029 GCF_040679435.1 Spirillospora sp. NPDC052269 | reverse complement strand
CAGGCTTACCCCGGGACAACCATCGCCCGGGCTGAGCTACCCTCCTGCGTCACCCCATCGCTCACCTACTACCACTTAGGGTCCCACGCTCCCCAACCAAACAAACCCGAAGGTTCGTAAGGCGGATCGGGTGGTTAGCATCAATGGATTCAGCGTTGGCGCATACCAGCGGGTACGGGAATATCAACCCGTTGTCCATCGACTACGCCTGTCGGCCTCGCCTTAGGTCCCGACTTACCCTGGGCGGATTAGCCTGCCCCAGGAACCCTTGGTCATTCGGCGCACACGTTTCTCACGTGTGATTCGCTACTCATGCCTGCATTCTCACTCCCACACCCTCCACCGCACGATCACTCGACGGCTTCACCGGATGCAGGACGCTCCCCTACCCATCCCAAACAAGTTTGGAATGCCACGGCTTCGGCGGTGTGCTTGAGCCCCGCTACATTGTCGGCGCGGAATCACTTGACCAGTGAGCTATTACGCACTCTTTCAAGGGTGGCTGCTTCTAAGCCAACCTCCTGGTTGTCAAGGCAACTCCACATCCTTTCCCACTTAGCACACGCTTAGGGGCCTTAGCCGATGATCTGGGCTGTTTCCCTCTCGACTACGAAGCTTATCCCCCGCAGTCTCACTGCCACGCTCTCACTTACCGGCATTCGGAGTTTGGCTGACGTCAGTAACCTTGTAGGGCCCATTAGCCATCCAGTAGCTCTACCTCCGGCAAGAAACACGTGACGCTGCACCTAAATGCATTTCGGGGAGAACCAGCTATCACGGAGTTTGATTGGCCTTTCACCCCTAACCACAGGTCATCCCCCAGGTTTTCAACCCTGGTGGGTTCGGGCCTCCACACCGTCTTACCGGCGCTTCACCCTGCCCATGGCTAGATCACTCCGCTTCGGGTCTACAGCATGCGACTAAAACGCCCTATTCAGACTCGCTTTCGCTACGGCTACCCCACACGGGTTAACCTCGCCACACACCATAACTCGCAGGCTCATTCTTCAAAAGGCACGCCATCACGAA
>NZ_JBFAUU010000050.1:0-1275 GCF_040679435.1 Spirillospora sp. NPDC052269 | reverse complement strand
CTAGTGCGCTGACCACATACGTTCGCCGGGTCTGGTGACACGCCGGATGGCGTCCGCTGTGTCGGGGCGTGTGGGGTTCACTGTCGATGGTGAGTGATCGTTGTCGAGGGTGAGGTCGTGGATGGCAGAGCCGGTGAGAGCGCGGCGGCTGACTGAACAGGAAGGCCGCAAGCTGCAGCAGATCGTGCGGCGGGGCAGGCATGAGTCGATCCGCGTCCGGCGGGCGGTGATCATCATGGCGTCGGCGTCGGGCACGACGGTTCCAGCGATCGCGCATCTGGTGGCAGCGCATGAGGACACCGTCCGGGACGTCATCCACGCCTTCAACGAGCGCGGGTTGGCCGCGCTGGACCCTAACTGGGCGGGAGGCCGTCCCCGCCAGATCACCCGTGACGATGAGGACTACATCGTCCAGGCGGCCACCACGCGTCCGGCCAAGCTGGGCCGGCCGTTCACGCACTGGAGCATCCGCAAGCTCGCCGACTACCTCGGCGACAACAACGTCCACCGGGTGAAGATCGGCCGGGAACGGCTCCGTCAGATCCTGCGCGGTCGTGGCATCTCCTTCCAGCGCACCCGCACCTGGAAGGAATCCACAGACCCCGACAAGGACACCAAACTGGACCGGATCGAGGAGGTGACGACCCGGTTCCCCGACCGGTGTTTCGCCTTCGACCAGTTCGGACCGTTGTCGATCCGGCCCTGCCACGGCACCGGATGGGCGCCCCAGACCAAGCCCGACCGGCTGCCGGCGACCTATCACCGCACTCACGGCGTCCGCTACTTCCACGGCTGCTACTCCCTCGGCGACGACCAGCTCTGGGGCGTCAACCGGCAGCGCAAAGGCGGCGCGAACACCCTCAAGGCGTTGAAGACGATCCGGGCCGCCCGCCCCGACGGCGCCCCGATCTACGTGATCCTGGACAACCTGTCCTCGAACAAGACCCCCGCCATCCGCGCCTGGTCACGCAGGAACAAGGTCGAGCTGTGCTTCACCCCGACCAGCGCGTCCTGGGCCAACCCGATCGAGGCTCAATTCGGGCCACTGCGCACCTTCGTGATGGGCAACTCCGACCACCCCAACCACACCGTCCTGGCCCGCAAGCTCCAGCAATACCTGCGGTGGCGCAACGCCAACGCCCGCCACCCCGACGTGCTGACCGCCCAACGACGCGAACGCGCCCGCATCCGCAGCCAACGCCAGCAACGCTGGGGACGCCCACACCCCAAAGCCGCATGAACAAACCAGGCAAACGTATGTGGTCAGCGCACTAG
>NZ_JBFAUU010000049.1:0-1536 GCF_040679435.1 Spirillospora sp. NPDC052269 | reverse complement strand
TTTGAACGTTCAGTGTGTTCAAGCCACTCGGCCTATTAGTACCGGTCGACTCCACACGTTACCGTGCTTCCATCCCCGGCCTATCAACCCAATCGTCTCTTGGGGGCCTTACACACACAAGGTGTGGGAGAACTCATCTCGAGGAAGGCTTCCCGCTTAGATGCTTTCAGCGGTTATCCCGACCGAACGTAGCCAACCAGCCGTGCCCCTGGCGGGACAACTGGCACACCAGAGGTTCGTCCGTCCCGGTCCTCTCGTACTAGGGACAGACCCTCATCAATTCTCCTACGCGCACAGCGGATAGGGACCGAACTGTCTCGCGACGTTCTAAACCCAGCTCGCGTGCCGCTTTAATGGGCGAACAGCCCAACCCTTGGGACCTACTCCAGCCCCAGGATGCGACGAGCCGACATCGAGGTGCCAAACCATCCCGTCGATATGGACTCTTGGGGAAGATCAGCCTGTTATCCCCGGGGTACCTTTTAGCCGTTGAGCGACACCGCTTCCACACGCCGGTGCCGGATCACTAGGCCCTGCTTTCGCACCTGCTCGACCTGTCGGTCTCACAGTCAAGCTCCCTTGTGCCCTTGCACTCACCACCTGATGACCAACCAGGCTGAGGGAACCTTTGGGCGCCTCCGTTACTCTTTAGGAGGCAACCGCCCCAGTTAAACTACCCACCAGGCACTGTCCCCCACCCGGATCCACGGGTGCGGGTTAGACGTCTAAGGCGACCAGAGTGGTATTTCACCAATGACTCCACGAACACTGGCGTGCCCGCTTCACAGTCTCCCACCTATCCTACACAAGACACATCAAACGCCAATGCCAAGCTATAGTGAAGGTCCCGGGGTCTTTCCGTCCTGCTGCGCGAAACGAGCATCTTTACTCGTACTGCAATTTCGCCGGGCCTGTGGTTGAGACAGCGGGGAAGTCGTTACGCCATTCGTGCAGGTCGGAACTTACCCGACAAGGAATTTCGCTACCTTAGGATGGTTATAGTTACCACCGCCGTTTACCGGCGCTTAGATTCTCAGCTTCGAGGTCGAAACCTCTAACCGGTCCTCTTAACGTTCCGGCACCGGGCAGGCGTCAGTCCGTATACAGCGTCTTACGACTTCGCACGGACCTGTGTTTTTAGTAAACAGTCGCTTCCCCCTGGCCTCTGCGACCACCCCCAGCTCCGGCAGTAAATGCCATCACCAGACGTGGTCCCCCTTCTCCCAAAGTTACGGGGGCAATTTGCCGAGTTCCTTAACCACAGTTCACCCGATCGCCTTGGTATTCTCTACCTGACCACCTGAGTCGGTTTAGGGTACGGGCCGCCGGTACACTCACTAGAGGCTTTTCTCGGCAGCATGGGATCACTCACTTCACCAAAAACGGCTCGGCATCACCTCTCACCCTTAACGAGAGACGGATTTGCCTATCTCTCGGGCTACAGGCTTACCCCGGGACAACCATCGCCCGGGCTGAGCTACCCTCCTGCGTCACCCCATCGCTCACCTACTACCACTTAGGGTCCCACGCTCCCCA
>NZ_JBFAUU010000047.1:0-1693 GCF_040679435.1 Spirillospora sp. NPDC052269 | reverse complement strand
GCTCCGCTGCTGCCCACACCGAGCCGGCCACCTCGCCAAGGCCATCCACGTCCTACAAACCCGCGAAGCCCAAACTCACTGAAAAAGGCTCAGTGTTGATCGCAGACGTCGCGGATGTTGAGACGACGGCGCCCGGTCGTTCATGATTGCGCGTCATGGGTGACGGCATATGCACCTGGACATCAGTGCACGCCCCGGGCCCGCTGTCTCCGGAGGCCCAACGGCAGCTCGCCGACCTGCAGAACCACTGACTCAACGGCAACGGCGAGCCCTATCAAGTGGATGCCGACCGCATGCTCAGGGACATCCCCCACTTCAAACGCGACGTCGACGTCCGAGGCAACCCCAAGCAGAGAACAGCCAACTGATCCGATGAAACGCCTGAACAAAGCCGGCTGCGGTTGCGACATCGCATTCCTGGCCGCCGTCGCGCTCACTGCAGGGCTGCTCATCTGGCTCTGCGTCTCACTGAAGAGCGACCTCATCGAAGGCTGGCAGGAAGGCCCGCGCCCACCAGTACCGACCACCAGCATCGATTGGACACCGTTCCCAACCACCACCTCGAAGGGAACTCCACCCGCCACAGCCACCCCCTGATTTCAAGCCAAGGAATCTTCCTTCACCGTCCTAAGCCGCGACCAGTGAGCAGATCCGCCACCGCGCCTAGGGGGGAGTTCCGTCCCAGATCTGTAGTGTCAGGCGCCCCGCCAGGCAACAGTGCTCTCACTGGTGAGGCAGCGGGCCATCAGGTCGATCATCGCGATGTGAATCACGGCTTCGGCGCAGTTCGCGGGCACGAGGCGCTCGGTGATGCAGCAGGCCAGCGCCTCCTCCGGCGTGACGTCGCCGGGGGCGCGTTCGGCGGGACCGTGTTCACGACTTCGTTGGGATGGTGTCGAGCCACCGCCAATTGAACACTTCGGGGAGCGCCGCGTAAGCGGGCACGGAAGCGGCCTCTCCTTCTTCCTCCGGGGACGTTCGCCTGCCGGGGTCGGCGCGTGCTGGAGCGGAGGCTTGGCCGGTGGGCCTGCCGTCCTGCTCACGTCTGGGCCCCTGCAGGAGCAAGTATTCTCTGCCGTCCAGACCGCCCTGCATTGCACAGCCGGGGACCATTGATAGAGGTCCCTGACCAGTGGTGGCCGTGACGTAGGTGGAGCCTGCCCAGGGCTAGGGAATCAAGCCCACCGTTCCCTCTCACTCACTGCCGACAGCCGCTGATCGAGCAGCAGATGGCCGAGCGCCTCGCCGTCGTCGAGAATGACGAGGAGGAGCTCCAGGCGCGTCTCAACCAGGTACGGGCCGAACGCTCCCCGCGACTGGGCCGAGGCCAAGCGCCGCGGCTGGACGCCCAAGAAGCTCAAGCGCCTCTGACTCCGCCGTCCCGCCCGCACAACGGCCCCCGGGCGCTCGCCCCGTCCCGCCGCCAAGGAGCCACGGCCCGAGCCGTTGCCGTCATCGCCCTCGTCATCGGCGCCGCCGGCCGATGACCGGCCAGCCCAGTTCGCGCCTCGCCCCTCGCCCCTCGGGCACCGAGAATCACAGCTGATCCAGCCCGTAAGTCTGGACTCTGAAAACAAAAAAGGGCCCCGCCACTTTCGTGGCGGGGCCCTGAAAAGTGGTGAGGCCCGCCACTTTCGTGGCGGGCCTCACTCAATATAAGTCCGGCGGCGTCCTACTCTCCCACACAGTCTCC
>NZ_JBFAUU010000046.1:0-1778 GCF_040679435.1 Spirillospora sp. NPDC052269 | reverse complement strand
CACCATCGACAGTGAACCCCACACGCCCCGACACAGCGGACGCCATCCGGCGTGTCACCAGACCCGGCGAACGTATGTGGTCAGCGCACTAGCGTGCTGACCTCTCCCCTCACCAAGCTGGACCCTCGATGACCGGGTCGCTGGTTGCCCGGTCTGCCCCCCCACAGCAGATCCACCACACCTGTCGCGATCATTGACGCCACCCCCATAGCCTCTGAGCTGCGCACACGCGAGGATCGAACCTCCGGCACGGTTGGGCACCCTCTGGGGAAAGCGCCGGAGTGGCACAGAACCTCGACGACGCCCCGGCCCCAGAATGCCTTCTCCTCCTCAAAGAGCAGGTCACGGCGTCCTGTACACGGGCTTGTTCCGGTCACCGTCGGGGAGACGGCCCAGACACGGCCGCGGCTGCCGCGTTGGGCGTCGTCGAACGTAGAAGGGCTTCGCCCAGCGGCCTTCAGCCTCTTCTCGGCGAGGCTGACCAGGATCGGAAGCAGGGGAAGCCGTCCGCGGGGGTGCTCGCCGACCCGTCGATGCTGCTCGAGCGCCGCCTCCAGTCTGTTCGCGGTTCCAGGGAAGCGACTACTCGCAGAAGGAGCCAGCAGGGATGTTAACCCCAGGCTTAGGCAGGGACACGGGCGATCACGTTGAGGAGGTGGAGCATGGCGTACGTCCCCTTTCAAGCCGGGTCAGTGATGACGGCGATTGCGTCGTCTCGAACGCTTTCGGTGGACACGGAATGGTCACCGGTGACCGCGTTCGCGAAACTGGCACCGGCCCACCGTCCCGCCCGTGCTGCGCCGACCAGTCCGGCGAGGCCGAACAGGCCGATCTGCGCCGTGCTCAGATGCCACGGGGCGTCCGTGAGCGGCAGCGCCAGGCCGCTCCACAGCGCGCCAAACTGCCGCACCCATGACCCACGGCTGGTCGAGTCTGCTCGCCGACTATGTGATCTATTCCACCGCCCGCGACATCACCGACGTCGCCAACGCCATCGCAGCCGAAGGCCGCGCCGTCGACCCCGACAACCTGGCTACCATCTCGCCCTACACCACCCGCATCATCCGCCGGTTCGGCAACTGGATCCTCAACCTGTCCCCCACCGACCGCTACCCCGACCACCCAGCTCGATCTCGAGTCCCGTGTCCTGTTCGCCCCATGATCGACGAGCTGGGCTGCCGCCGAGGAGGTCGTGCACAGAGATCGGCGGTGCGGCTGTTGGGGAGATCGAGCGGTCCGTCCGGGGCAAACCTCAGTCAATGCCCTGCGTGCCGCGGACGCAGGTGGCTTTCCAGGTGACCGGTTCGGCCGCGGGCAGGCTGTGCGCGGCGGGACGCCGTGCTCGCTGGGGCGGCCACCGGGAGGGTGAACCTCACGGCCGTTCGGAGCCCGGCTCGCCCGCCGGGGTGAACCGGTCGGCGAACGCGGCTCGGTTGACGGAGGCGCGTGAACGCTCCCAGATCGCGAAGATCACCCGTTCGAACACCGTCGAGAATGCACCGCCCGCTGTGAGGTGGGAGTGGAATGCCTCGGCGACCTGGTGCGGGTCGTTGCGGAACACTCCACATCCCCAAGCGCCAAGGATGAGTTGGCGCGCGCCGTGGTGAGCGGCCACGGCCAGTACTCGTTCCGCGCGTTGATCGAGGACGTCCGGGATCCGACTCCGCGCGCTCGGGTCACGACGCAGTGAGTCTTTTTCAGTGGTGTCTGGGGGGCTGCTGGTCACAGCATGATCGCGGGCGGCGCGGCGGGCCGGGAACGCAACAAAGCCCCTGGTA
>NZ_JBFAUU010000045.1:0-2915 GCF_040679435.1 Spirillospora sp. NPDC052269 | reverse complement strand
CACCGCGGCCGGAGGCGGTTGTTGCGGGGGCGGCGGCGCGGCGCAGCCCGTGGACCTCGGCCGCGCGGTGCCCGAGACCAAGGTCGCCGCAGAGCGCGCCGGGACCGTCCTGGAGGATCCGCGACTGCCGGTGGTGGTCATCGGGGCCGGTCCGGTCGGGCTCGCCGCCGCCGCCCACCTGGCCGAACGCGGGCTGGAGTTCGTCGTTCTGGAGGCCGGTGACAGCGCCGGGGCGGCGATCTCCGACTGGGGGCACGTCCGGCTGTTCTCGCCGTGGCGGTACAACACCGACGCCGCCGCGCGCCGCCTCCTCGAGCCGACCGGGTGGACCCTGCCCGAGCCGGAGACGCTGCCGACCGGCGCCGAGCTGGTCCGCGACTACCTGACGCCCCTGGCCGAGGTGCCCGCGCTGGCCGGACGAATCCGCACCGGCACCCGTGTGATCGCCATCACGCGCCAGGGCATGGACGTCACCCGCACCATCGGACGCGACGCCCAGCCCCTGCTGGTCCGGACCGTCGGCCCCGACGGGGCCGTCGCCGACCTGACGGCCCGCGCCGTCATCGACGCCTCGGGAACCTGGGGGAACGGCAACCCGCTCGGCCACTCCGGCCTGCCCGCCCCCGGCGAGGAGCAGGCCGCGCCGTACCTGACCGGGCCGCTGCCGGACGTCCTGGGACGCGACCGCGACCGCTTCGCGGGCAGGCACACCCTGGTCGTCGGCATGGGCCACTCGGCCGCCAACACCCTGCTCGCCCTCGCCGAACTCGCCAGGACCGCGCCCGGCACCCGCATCACCTGGGCCGTCCGCGGCTCCTCGGTCGCCCGCCTGTACGGCGGCGGGGACGCCGACGGCCTCCCCGCCCGCGGCGCACTCGGCACCCGCCTCAAGGCCGCGGTGGAAGGCGGCGCGATCGACCTCGTGCGCGGCTTCACCATCACCGGCTTCACCAGCCCCGACGCCGGACCGGCCGCCGGTCCCGTCAAGGTCGTCGGCGTGACCCCGGACGGCGAGCGCGCCATCGAGGCCGACGCCGTCGCCGCGGCCACCGGCTTCCGGCCCGACCTGGACATGCTCCGCGAAGTCCGCGTGGACCTCGACTCCGCCACCGGAGCGCCCGTCCGGCTCGCGCCGATGATCGACCCCAACTTCCACTCCTGCGGAACCGTCCCCGCGCACGGCGAGCGCGACCTGGCCCACCCCGAGACCGGCTTCTACGTGGTCGGGATGAAGAGCTACGGCCGCGCCCCGACGTTCCTGATGGCCACCGGCTACGAGCAGGTCCGCTCCGTGGTCGCCGCTCTCGCCGGGGACCGCGCCGCAGCCGACGCCGTCGAACTCGACCTCCCCGAGACCGGGGTCTGCTCCAGCAACCTGGTCACCGAAGACCTGCTGCCCGGCACCTCCGCCGACGCCGGCGGCGGCTCCTGCTGCGGCGGTTCGGCCCCCGAGCCCGCGACCGCGGTTGCAGGAGACAGCAACGGCGGATCCTGCTGCGGCAGCTCGGCGCCCGAGTCGGTGGCCGTGGTGAAGGGGGACAGCGACGGCGGTTCCTGCTGCGGCGGTTCGGCGCCTGAGCCGGTGGCCATCGGCATCGGAGGTCCCGTTCGGCTCGGGTTCGCGACCGGAAGCGCGCACGGGTACTCCGGCGACGCCGAAGACGGCGAGTCCTGACCGGCCACGTGAGCACTGCGACCCCCGCTCCGGTCCCGGCAGCCCAAGTCGCCGGGACCGGCCGCTCCTTGCGCGGCGTGCTGACCGCCCTGTGCATCACCGAGATCACCAGTTGGGGAGTGCTGTACTACGCCTTCCCCGTCCTGGCCCCTCACATCAGCCGCGAGACCGGCTGGTCCACCAGCGCCATCACCTCCGCGTTCTCCGCCGCGCTGATCCTGGCGGCCCTCGGCGGAATCCCTCTGGGCCGTGCCCTGGACCGGCATGGTCCTCGCCTGCTGATGACCGGAGGTTCGGTACTGGGCGTCGTGGCCGTCCTCGGAATGGCGGCCGCCCCCGACCTGGGCTGGTTCGTGGCCGCGTGGCTGCTGGCCGGAGCCGCGATGACCGCAGTGCTCTACCAACCCGCGTTCGCCGCCCTCACCCGCTACTACGCGCCTCATCACCTGGCCGCCCTGACCACACTCACACTCGTCGCGGGCCTGGCCAGCACCGTCTTCGCACCCCTCACCGACGCACTGGCCGGTCAACTGTCCTGGCGGGGTGTCTACTTGGTGCTCGCCGCCGTCCTCGCAGCGGTGACCATCCCCTTGCACTACCTCGCCCTTCGTCGCCCGTGGCCGCGGGCCAAGGAGCGCCCCACCGCTTCTGCGGGCCACGGCGATGCCGATGGCGACCGGAGCAACGTTCAGGTCGGCATGGTGGTGCGCAGTCCCTCGTTCCTGATGCTGACCAGTGCGCTCACTCTGTCGGCGTTCTCCCTGTACGCCGTGCTGACCAACCTCATTCCGCTGCTCACCTCACGCGGCGCCTCGCCCGCCCTCGCCGCGTGGGCGCTCGGCCTCGGCGGCGTCGGGCAGGTCGCCGGACGGCTGGGCTACCGCGCCCTGGTCCGCCGCACCAGCGTCCAAGCCCGCACGATCGGCATCCTTGCCGGTTCCGCCCTCACCACGGCCGCGCTCGCCGCGGTGCCCGGCCCCGTGCCGCTGCTCATCGCCATCGCCGTCCTGGCCGGGATCATGCGCGGCGTCTCCACCCTGCTGCAGGCCACCGCCGTCTCCGACCGCTGGGGCACCACCGCCTACGGCTCCCTGTCCGGCATCATGGCCGCGCCCATCACCATCGCGGGTGCCATCGCCCCCGCCGCCGGCGCCGCCCTGGCCACCGGCCTCGGTGGGTACCCCGCCCTGTTCACCATCCTCGCCGCCACCGCGGCACTGGCCGCTCTGGCAGCCGGCGG
>NZ_JBFAUU010000044.1:0-3145 GCF_040679435.1 Spirillospora sp. NPDC052269 | reverse complement strand
TCCCCGTCAACAACCGCGACCTCATCCCGCGAACGCGCCACCACCCGCCCGAACAACCCCGGCACCGTCGCATCAACAACACCGACCCCACCAACGTTCACACCCTCGACCAGACGCGACCGCTCACCCTCCAGGAGAATCCCGAGTTCGCCGATTCGCGCGTCGGGTGTCGCCGCCAACCGTTCGAGCACCAGCAGCAGCCGTGAGACCAGTTCCTCGGCGCTTTCCTTGTCGAACAGATCCGGCCGGTACGTGAGCCGAAAACGCTGGGGCATGGCAGTGAACGTGAGCGGATAGTGGGTCGCGTCCCGGCCGCCGACTCCGGCGAGGGTGAGCCCCTCGCCCACCGCCCGGGCGGTCGTTTCGTGCAGGTCCAGTAGGTCGATCGGGTAGTTCTGGAAGACGGTCAGCGTGTCAAAGAGTTCGCGCGCACCTGCGAGTCCCTGCACCTCCGATAGGGTCAGGTGCTCGTGCGGCAACAGCACTGCCTGTTGCTTCTGCATCCGGACGAGCAGGTCCAGCATCCGCTCGTCCTCCCGCCAGCGCGCACGGACCGGCAGGGTGTTGATGAACATCCCCACCGCTATGTCGATCCCGGGAAGCTCGGGCGGACGGCCCGCCGTCGTCCCCCCGAAGACGACGTCGCGGCGATCGGTGAGGCGGCCCAGCAGCAGCGCCCAGGCGCCTCGCATCACGGTGCTCATGGTCAGGCCGTGGATGCGAGCCTGCTCCTGGAGGCGTGTGGCGAGCGCGGTGGTCAGCTCGACCCTGATCTCGTCCGGGTCGACAGGCGTCCTGTCCCCCTTCGCGGGCGCCATGATGGTGGGCTCGCTGTCCCGCAGTGCCTCCCGCCAGGCGGTCCGTGCCGCGCCCAGGTCCTGCCGCCCGAGCCAGGCCAGGTATTCCGGGTAGGGGGTGGCGGGCGGGAGCGTGCTGTCATCACCGGAACGCCGATAGAGCTCGATGAGCTCGTTCGCGATGATCGAGGTCGACCAACCGTCGCAGAGGATGTGATGGACGGTCAGGACGACCTTCGACCGTTCCTCGTCCAGGCGGATCGCGGTCAGGCGCATCAGCGGCGGTTCGGCGAGCACGAACCGGTGGGACCACTCCTGGTTCATCACCTCGTCCAGCCGCCGCGCCCTCTCCGGCTCGGTCGTCCCATGGAGATCGACCTCCTGCCACGGCAGGTCGACCTCGCGCAGAACGAACTGGGCCGCCTCGCCCGACTTCAGCGTCCGAAAGCCCGCGCGTAGTGTCGCGTGCCTGCGCAGGAGCGCGCGGCCCGCCCGCTGGAGCGCGCCGATGTCCAGCCGCCCGCGCAGGTCGAAGATCACCTGACCGCGGTAGACGTCGGTGGCCTCGTGGTCGTACGCCGAGTGGAACAGCATGCCCTTCTGCATCGGCGCCAACGGCCAGACGTCGGCCAACCCGTGTCCGCTCATGCGCTACTGCCCCCACTCCATCTCGAGCTGGTCGATGTCGTCCTGCGTGAGAGTGATCAGGCCCAGGTCCGACGGCGTACGGCCCCCCGCATCCCCGCGTTCCGCGCACGCGACGAGCGCCTCCAGCGCGCGGAACCACGTCCGGCCGAGATGCCGCACGTCCTCCTCGGCGAGTCGGCCTGGATCCCAGGCCCAGTCGGCGACCAGGCGAGGGCCGGCGGGCGTGTCCTCGGTCATGGCGTCGACGTCGACGGTGTGGGTCAGAGTCACCGCCGCAGGTCGGTCCTCCCCCACCGGCGTCCACGGGATCGGTTCCCCGGCCGTCATGGCGAAGCGCCCCAGATAGTTGAAAAGGAGGAACGGCTCGTCGAGTTCGGCGAGCGCCGGAGCGGTCGTCTCGTTGAGGTGGCGGAGCAGGCCGTGACCGATCCCGTTGTTCGGGAGTGCCCGCAGGTGCTCCTTGACCTTCTTGACGGCGGCGGCCACGCCGTGCCCGCCCGACCAGACGTCCTCCCAGGCGACCTCGCCGAGATCCGGCCGCACCGGATGCGTGCTGGTGAACCAGCCCACGGTCCGTGACAGGTCGACGCCGTCCGCCAGACCCGCCTCACGTCCGTGCCGTTCGAGCGCCGCGAGCACGGCGGTGTCGCTCCTCCAGTCGGCGAGCGCGAGGGCCATTCCTGTCAGCAGCACCTCGGTCACGTCGGCATGAAACGCGGCCGGAACCGTCGTCAGCACTGCCGTCGTCGTCTCGACGGACAACATCATCCGCAAGGCGTCAGGCTCCGCCGCACGCTGCGGGCCGGGCTCCGAGGTGCGCGCCGACGCGGACGTCGCCAGCCAGATCGGCAGTTCCTCGACCGTGGACCGCGCGGTCGCCGCCTCTGTGAGAAGGCGGGCCCAGGTACGGAACGAGGTGGACACGGGAGGGAGGACGGGCACCTCGCCGGACGTGATCGCGTCCCAGGCCGTGGCGAGGTCCTCCTGGAGGATCCGCCACGAGACACCGTCGACCGCGAGGTGATGCGCGACGATCAGCAGCCGTCCGGGGGCTCGGGATCCGGCGTCGAACCAGTCCGCCTGAAGCATCACCCCGGATTCGGGATCCAGGTGCCGCACGGCCGCCTCGCGGTGCTCGGACAGGGCTCGTTCGTCACAGGTGGCGGCGTCGCTTCTGCGCAGCAGGTCCGCTGCGCGGACCTCACCGGGCGGACGTCCCCAGAGCGTGTCCCGATCCAGCCGCATCCGCAACGCACCATGGTGGTCCAGTACTGACTGCAGAGTGGCGGTCAGGTCGTCCATGCTCATCGCAGGCGGAGTCCAGACCGTCATCGCCTGGTGAATCGGGCCGGTCAGTCCGTCCCGTTCGGCGAGCTGTCGCATGATGGGCGTGAGGGGGATGTCGCCTTGGCCGTCGTCGTGGGTGACGTGCCGGTCGTTCACGGGTTCGGCGATGGCGGCGAGGGCTTGTGGTGTCTTGTGCTGGAAGACGTCCTTGGCGGTGATCGTCAGCCCGGCCTTGTGCGCGCGGGAGACGACCTGCAGGGAGATGATGCTGTCGCCGCCGAGTTCGAAGAATCCGTCGTCGATCGACACCTGGTCCAACCCGAGGACCTCGGCGAACAAACGGCAGAGGATCTCCTCCTGTGGTGTGCGCGGTGCTCGTCCCGAGGAAACGGAAGCAAAGTCGGGCGCCGGCA
>NZ_JBFAUU010000043.1:0-9408 GCF_040679435.1 Spirillospora sp. NPDC052269 | reverse complement strand
GCCCCGTCCGGCGAGGCGTGCGTGTGCGACCTGACCGGCCCCTTCGAGCTGACCGGACCGACCATCTCCCACCACCTCAAAGTCCTCCGCAAGGCTGGACTGATCGACGGCGAACGCCGCGGAACCTGGGTGTACTACCAAGTGATCTCCGAGCGGCTTACCCGGCTGTCCGGTCTGTTCACCCTGCCCACCCTCACCCCGGCCTGAGCCCGGGCCGGCCCCGCCCCGCCCCGAGGGGCGGCTACTTGCGGAGGCGGCTGAGGACGTGGCGGGGGGGGGGGGGGGGGCGCCGCGGGGGGGGCGCGGGCGGCGGGCCCCCCCCCCCCCCCCCCGCAGGGTGGCCGAGGCGAAGGACCGCTGCCACTCCAGGCCCACATACCCCAAGCCCGGATGGGTCGTGGAGACGCCGCCTTCGTGCAGCGGCCGGCCGTCGTCATCGAGGGCCCCGAGCTCGTCGAGGTAGTCCACGCCGGGCCGGAACCCCGTGGCGAGCAGCACCACATCGACGCGCTCGCGCGTCCCGTCCGCCCACACCACTTGGTCACCGTCCAGGCGGGTGAACAGCTCGCGGCGGTCGGGGTTGCCGGTGGCGATCCGCGCCCGGTAGGTGCCGGTGTCGAACACCGGCGTTCCCTTGCCGCCGGTGAGCAGCCCGCGGGCCCACCCGGCCGAGTCCAGACCGGTGCGCTGCAACCACAGATGCATGTCGACGCCGAGGACGCGCTGGGCCATGAACCGCAAAGGATGGCGGGTGGCCAGGGTGACCCGCGACCGCTCGGCCAGCTCGATGGCGATCTGGACGGCCGAGTTCCCGCCGCCCACGATCACCACGCGCCGCCCCGCAAACTCCTCGGGCCGCCGGTACTGCGACGAATGCAGCACCGTGCCGGTGAATCCCTCCAGCCCCGGCAGGCTGGGACGATGCGGGCGACTGAACGCCCCGGTCGCGGCGATCACCGTCGGCGCGGTGAAGCTCTCCCCTCTGTCGGTCACCGCCTCGAACATCCGCCCGGATGCGCTGGCGGTCTCGGCGGCGACCTTCACCACGCGGTGGCTGTGCCGGATGTCGGCGTCGAGTCGTTCGGCGTACCCCTCCAGGTAGGCAACGACCTCATCTCGGGCCGGGTAGCCGTTCGGGTCACCGGGGAAGGGAGCTCCCAGCAGGGCGCTGCGGCGGGCCGGGGAGAACAGCGTCAGGCTGTCGTAGCAGTGCGGCCAGGAGCCTGCCGTCCGCGTGGACGCCTCCAGGACCAGCGGATGCAGGCCGAGGATGCGGGCGGCGCGGGCGGTGGCGAGTCCGGCCTGCCCGCCGCCGACGATGATCACGGTCGTGGTGTTCGTGGACATGACCCCAACATATAAAGACTTTCTTATATGTCAATATGTCTATGCGTGGCGTAGTGTCGGAGGTGGACGCGGCGACGACGGGAGGGGGCGATCGGCCTTGACGGAGATCGGCGTGGACGTCGGTACGGGCGACGGCACGGCCCCCGCCTGCGGCGTGGCCGCACCCCTCGGCGCCGGCGCGCGCGAGTTCCTCAAGGCGCTGGCCAGCGAGCAACGCCAGCGCATGCTGGAGCTGTTCACCGGAGGTGTCGAGCTGACCGTGGGGGCGGTCGCCGAGCAGATGGGCATCTCCCAGCCCGCAGCGTCCCAGCAGTTGGCGATCCTTCGCCGCGGTGGGTTGGTCAGCTCCCGCAAGGACGGCAAGCAGGTCTTCCATCGTGTCGACACCACGGCCGTGCAGCGCTCGCTGGCAGAGCTTCAGGACTACCTGCGCACCTGCTGTCCGCCCTGCGGCACCTGACACATGTCCCGTGACGCCTTGCGCGTGTCGTCCTGGTTGAACCGGTGGGGATCATGAAACGTCCGGCGTAGCCTGCCTGATCACAGCATTCCCGATCGAGGACCTGTCGGCCACCGGGAACGTCGACACCGTCTGGGGACGCCGCGTCCGCCCCGGTCGCCGCCCGACGACATCGACGGCCGGGCCTGTTCGAGATCGCCACCCGCCGCACCGCCCTCCTCCACGGTGGCGACATGACGGCGGGGTCGCCGTCCCGCCCGTGCGTACGACCCGCGATCGCGGTGACCTGCACGCCCGCCCCATGTCCACCCGGCTCACCCCACCGGCGTCGCCCTGGTCCGACGGAAGCACCCTCGACTGCGACACCGTCCCGTGGTTGCACCGGCTTCCGCCCCGCCCTCTCCCACCTGGCCACGCTGCGGCTGCGCACCCACAGCGGCGAATTCCCCATGACCGGCACCCACGCCACCGCCGAACCGCGCCTCCACCTGATCGGATACGGCGACTGGACCGCCCCGACCTCCGCCACCCAGGTCGGCGCCGGCATGAACGCCCACGCCGCGGTCGACGACATCGCGCGCGCCCTCGGCGGACGCCCGTCATCCGAAACCGCTGACCCCCGCCAGCCCCCCTAAACCCTTCCTCGAACCCCATTCATCGTTTATCGTCGATGGACGATGAAAGAGGAGAAGGGGCCGCTCGACCGGCCCACCGCAGCCCGGTACGCGTCCTGGTTCAAAGCACTCGCCGACCCGACCCGCGTCCAGATCGTGTCGCTGCTGGCCCGCCAGGAACGCCCCATGAACGTCGGCGAGATCGTCGACGAGGTCGCCGTCGGGCAGTCCACCGTCTCGGCACACCTCAAAGCGCTCACCGACGTCAGGTTCGTGCTGGTCGAACAGGTCGGCACCGCCCGCTACTACCGCATCAACACCGCCTGCGTGGACTGCTTCCCCACCGCCGCCGACCTGGTCATGGGTCACCCGGCCCCCCAAGCCCCCACCTGTCCGCCCGAGGAGGACTGATGGACCAGCCCGCATCCGGAACCGATGCGATCATCGACCGCTACTCCCGCCTGGCCCGCCTCGCCCTATCCGGCCAGACCCCACTCGACCAGGAGCCCTGCCAGAGCCCGGACCAGGGCTGCTTCGGCGCGGCGGCCTACACAGGCGACGAAGCCGTGTCCGAGGACGCGCTGCGCGCCAGCCTCGGTTGCGGCAACCCCCTGGCCGTCGCCGACCTCCACCCCGGCGACACCGTCCTCGATCTCGGGTCGGGCGGCGGCTTGGACGTCCTGCTGTCGGCCCGCCGCGTCGGCCCCACCGGCACCGCCTACGGCCTGGACGCCAGCCCCGACATGCTCGAACTCGCCCGCATCAATGCCGAACAAGCCGGAACCGCCAACGCCCACTTCCTCCAAGGCCGAATCGAGGACATCCCCCTGCCGGACGGTTCCGTCGACGTGGTCATCTCCAACTGCGTCATCAACCTGTCCGCCGACAAACCCCGGGTCCTCACCGAAGCCGCCCGCGTCCTACGCCCCGGCGGACGCCTCGGCATCAGCGACGTCATCGCCGGCCCCAGCCTGGACCCCACCGAACAGCAAGCCGCGGAACACCACGTCGGCTGCCACGCCGGAACCCTCACCACCGACCAGTACCGCACCCACCTACTGGACGCCGGATTCACCGCCGTCACGGTCACACCCACGGCTCCGGCCGAACCCGGCCTGCACTCGGCGATCATCCAGGCCGTCAAAGGCCGGTGATCCCCGGCTGGGCAAGAAACCGGACCGGCCCGGCCACCAGGCCATGCGTACAGGTGGATGGGGCGGGTCGCCCTCAGAGCGCCGAGGCCGACGCCAGCAGGGTGAGGTGCCGTCCGACCTGCGCGCCGGCCACGGTGAGCTCGTAGCGGCTGGTCATCGGCGGGCCTGGACAGTGGCGCCGAACAACCAGCCCGGCCTCGACCAGGTCACGCAGCCGCTCGTTCAGGCTCGCCGACGACAGGCCCGGCACGGCTCGCTGGAGTTCGACGAACCCGGCGGGCCGCTGGTTCAGCAGCATCAGCAGATGCGGCGCCCAGCGGCGGTGCAGAACCCCGAACACGCCGGCGGCCGCGGCGGGGAACTCAAGCGGCTCACCCGGCACGGTGTCCGTGACCATCACACGATCACTCCAGTTCTCGAAGTGGCTCATATTTCCGCAGTCGCGCTGCTACGTTCCGATACGGAGATCGCTGATTGATCGCTGATTGTCTGCTGTGCCGTAGGTGTCTCGCCGTCCCGTCGTTGCGCCCTTGTTCGCAGGAGGACCACGATGGCGCACCCCGACCGCCAGCGCTGGCAGGTGACCCTGCTCCGGCTGCACGATCTGCGCGCCCAAGGCGCCCTCACACCGCAACACCTCCGCCTGGCCGCCGCCGGGCTGGGGGTCACGGTCCGCACCGTCCGGCGCCGGCTCACCGCCTTCACCCCCGATGCCGCCGTGCTGCGGCGGGGACCCGACCCGTACCGCCTGTCGCGCACCGACCTGGACGCCTACGCCTTCTACCGCGGCAACATCGCGTTCGTATTCAGGGCCCGCCAGGCCGTCCTGGAAGGCAGCGGCACCGTCGCGGGCGGCCCGGTCCCGGCGTTCCTGGCACGGGGCTGGGCCGATGCCGAGCCGGTGGCGCTACGCAGCCTGCAACGTGCGTTCGCCGAGCAGACCAGCTCCGGGTACCGGGCGCTGCTGACCCACGGGGAGAACGCGCGCCGCGAGCACGGCGTCCACTGCGACCAGCCTGAGGTGCCGCGCAACACCGTCTGGGAGACCGACCACAAGGACCTGCCGATCCTGGTCCTGCCTCCCCGCGGCAAGGCCGCCCGGCCCTGGCTGACCGCCTTCACCGACGCCCGCACCCGCGCGATCGTCGGCTGGTGCCTGGCGCTGCGGCCCAGCTCGGCCACCGTGCTGACGGCGCTGCGGATGGCGCTGGTCCACGAACCCGACCGCGGCCCCTGGGGCGCGGTCCCGGCGGCGGTGCGGATCGACGGCGGACTGGAATTCGCCGCGACCGCCGTCCAAGACGCTCTGAACAGCCTGAGCGTCACCTGCGACCTGCTCCCGCCACGCACCCCCGAACTGAAAGGCAAACAAGAACGCCTCCACCGCACCGTCCAGCAGACCCTGCTGACCGGACTGCCCGGCTACACCGACGGCCCACGCGACGCCGCCGGGCAGTTGTACGGGCCCCTCAAAGACGACCCGCGCTCACGCGAGGACGCCCAGACCGCGCCGACGCGGCCGATGCGCATCGAACGGCTCGCCGCGCGCATGGCCACCTGGGTGCACTGGTACAACACCGAGCGGCCCCACGGGGCCCTGGACGGCCGCACCCCGCTGCAAGCCTGGACCGACGACGACACGGCGCTGCACCGCGTCCCCGCCGACACGCTGCGGCACCTGCTGCTGGCCGGAGACGACCGCGTCATCCAAAAAGACGGCGTCCACTTCCGCGGGCTGAACTTCATCGCCCCCGAACTGGACGGCAAAGCCGGAGAGCGCATCAGCATCCGCTACATGCCGCATGAGGACCGGTGGATCGAGGTCTACCAGTTCGGCGAGCACCTGTGCACCGCCTACCCACAAGGCCACCTCACCCCCGAACAGCACCAGGCGTTCCGCGACCACAAGCGCGCCGAAGCCCGCCACCTGCGACGCGAGCTGCGCCGGGCCGAACGCCACGCCCGTGAAGTGCTCGCCCCCCTCAACGACGACCAACCCCACGCGGTCGACACCCGCCTGATCCCCGCCCACCACGCCGCCCAGACCACACGGCCCGCACCCCGCCCCCGCAACCGGTCCGACCGGCTGCTGGCCGAGCAGGCCAGCACCAGCCTGCTGGGCCTGCACCCACCGGCCGGCCTCCCCAACACCGAACCCCCAGCCGCCGCACCCGCACTCGCACCCGCACCCGCCGAACCTGGCGGCCCGCCCACCGATCCGTCGACCGATCCGCCATCGACCGATCGCCGCGCCGGGCCCGACCCCGAGCCTGAGCCGGAGGCCCGCTGATGGCGCAGCACTTCCTCGACCTGCCCGACGCCGCCACCCTGGACACCCGCCAATTCCAGCTCACCGCCCGCATCGTCACAGACCTGGTCAAACACAACGCCATGGGCGTGGTGCATGGCCCCGCCGGCACCGGCAAGACCTACGCCGTCGAGGACGCCCTGGAACAGACGGCGGCCGCGACCACCGTGGTGTACTCCGCGATGGCCTTCCAGTCCAAACCGACCATGCTGCAGGTGCAGCAGGAGATCGCGCTGGCGGTCACCGGCTCCAAACCCCCCAGGTCCTACAACCGGTACGACCTGGCACGCATGCTCACCGAACTCCTGGCCGGCCCCCAACGACTCCTGGTCATCGACGAGGCACAACGCCTCAACGGAGACTGCCTGGAAACCATCCGGCACCTGCACGACCACCGCGACACCCGCTTCGCGCTGCTGTACGTCGGCGGCGACTCCTGCTGGGAGGTGCTGTCCAAAGAACCGATGTTCCGCTCCCGGGTGTTCCGGCGCCTGCCGTTCCAACCGATCAAACCCCCGTCGGTCCCCGGCCTGATCCGCCGCTTCCACCCCATCTACGCCCAGGCCACCGACCAGGTCCTCACCGACATCGACACCCGCTTCGCCCACGGGAACCTGCGTGACTGGGCCGTGTTCACCCACACCGCCGCCGCCCTGTGCGACGAACACCACCGCCCCCACATCGACCCCGACGTCATCGCCAACACCTACGCCCTGCTCGGCGGCGGGATCAGTGACTGACCCCGGCCACCAGGCCGACAGCCACCGGCCCAGACCAAACCCCGATCCCGACCCCGGCGGCACGCCTGACCTCAGCGACTTCGACACCGCCCACTTCGGCGCCAGCGTCGGACCGGAAAGTGGGCCGGGGCGTCAGGCCGAGGTCCGGCTGGTGCACAACCCCGGCGACGACGTCATCGTCACCCGGCACCTGACCGCCATCCACGACGTCGCCGCCGGACAGGTGGTGGTGCTGCCCGCACCCGACCGCTGCAGTACTGGCGCGGCCGGTGACCGCGCCCGCCGGATCCGCCTGGCCATGGACGTGCTGCTCGCCCTCGGCAAGCGCCTGCCCCGGCGCCCCCGCCGCGGCAACGACGCAGACCTGACCGAACTGTGGCGCGACATCGAAGCCTGGCTACGGGCCGAGAACACCCGCGAACTCATCATCGACCGCGCCCACGAGCTCCGAAACCATGAGTTGCACCTGCTGGCCGACCTCGCCGCCCGCTGCCAGGCCCGCCTCTGGCTCATCTGGGCGATACGCCGCCTCAAACCGGGCGACCTGGGCCACCTGCCCGTCCAACCGGCCACCGTCGCCGAATTCCTCACCACCGTCGGCAAACCCCGCCACCGCCGCACCCGCCCCCGGGCCTGGCCGCCGCTGCCGTCCGCCGACTTCACCACCTTCCTCGCCGAATGCCGCCACCGCCTGGACCCCGCTGACTTCACCCGCGTCAACCGCCTCTACACCGCCACCTACCGGCGCGCCGCCGACCAATCCAACCCAGGCCGCTGGGCACGCCCCCAACACACCAGCACACTCGGCCGCCACCACCTACTGAAACTGACCGCCGACCTGCGCGACGATCTCATCGGCCCGGCCACCGACCCCGCCCAAGCCCTCATCCGGCTCCGCGCGACCCAGGCCGCCTACCTCTACAGCGGGCAGCTCTACCTGCGCTGGCGCCCCGAAACCCTCGGCGCCCACCCGGCCCGGCGGCTACTCAGCGACCTGACCCCACACATCGCCGCCGCCCTGCGCGGATGGTCACGCGTCGAGGTCGCCGCCGCCACCGCCCTGGCCCTCTACTTCGGCCGCCCACCCGGTATGCACAGCGGATGGCACACCGACCTGCGCCTGGGCGACCTGGCCCCGGACGGTTCCTGGCTACGCATGAGCCGCGACAGTCTCCTCAACACCCTCGACCCCGCGCCGCTGCCCGGTAACGACCAACCCGGGCACCAGGCCCCGCGCTACCTGCCCATCGACTACACCGCGGTCGTCCCCGCCCACCTGCAGCCCATCCTGGCCGCCCTGCACACCCACACCAGCGCCCGCGACCCCGCCCCCGACAGCCTGCTGTTCCCCGACACCGGGCCCACCACGCTGCACGACCTGATCGCCCAACTCCAGCGCGTCCTGCACCTGCCCGACACCACCGACCCCAACCGGTACCAGCACCGCATCCCCAACAGCACCTGGCTCAACCGGCGCGGCCTCAGCCTCCACGTCCTGCCACCCACCCCCGAAATGGCCACCGACTGGAACTACTCCCACCATGACAGCCCTGCTTAAGCTGGTCGAACAACGCATGCACGCCCGAGGCGTCAGCTGGACCCAGATCACCACCACCCTCGGCGTCCACGCCCCGCTCACACCCCGCCGCCCCGCAAACACCACCCCGCCCTACCCCCTGCACTTCGGCGACGTCCCCCTCAACGTCATCGTCGCCCTCGCCCAGCTCCTCGACCTGCCCGTCCAGGCGTTCCTGCCCGAACCAGACCCCGTCCCGCACCACGGCGACCAGCCACCCACCGACCCCGCGACCACCACCACCGCCCCCGACGCGGTCATCGTCATCGCCGCCCTCGCCCACGCCGCCATCCCACTGGCGGCCGACGCCCTGGCCGACGCGCTCGGCTGGCCCCACGACCGGCTCACCGCGGCCGTCACCCACCTGCGCACCCACCCCCACCTGGCCGCAGCCCACGCCCTCGACGGCACCCTCACCAGCCGCCTCAGCGTCCACCTCCGCCTCGACCTGCTCACCGCCGACCAACACAACGCACTCCGCGACGCCCCCTCCACCCAAAACGGCCTCACCGTCCGGCAAGCCGCCACCCTGTGCGTCCTGGCCCAAGCCGACGGCCTCAGCCGCGACCACCTAGCCCTGGCCCCTTTCCTCGAACAGCACCAGCACCACATCACCGAACTCCAACACCGAGGCATCGTCACCACCGGCGACGACCTCGACTACGGAAACCTCGACGACGCCGTCCGCTACAGCCTCGGCATCAAAGACCCCAGCCAAAAACACCTCCGCACCCCCCGCTGGCTCCCCACCCACCCCGACCCCACCCCCGAAGACCACGACGACCACGACACGCCACCCGTCGGGATCGACATCGACCTCTACAACTGGTGACCACAACACCGCCAGCCACAGACCACCAATACGGACACCACGAAAACAACACACCCCACCCGACAGCACTACGATCAACCCCGTCAGCCACCCACACCACCAGCCGCAACACGGGAAAATGACGCCCTCAAGACCAGGGACAACAACTTGGCGCCGAACCGGCCAACAACTTGGCGCGAAGGGACATCTACTTGGCGCTCAACAGCCAGGTTGTTGTCCGCTCGGCGCCAAGTTGTGCGCCAGTCGCGCCAAGTTCGGGGTTGAGGAACCTAGGGACAGCCACTAGGGCGTGTCCGTTGGATCTTGGTGTTTGGCTGAGGTTGATCAGGGTGTCGGGGTGTGATGGCGGGTGTGATTCGTCGTCATGAGTTGACCGA
>NZ_JBFAUU010000042.1:0-9932 GCF_040679435.1 Spirillospora sp. NPDC052269 | reverse complement strand
CGCGCATCCGACAACCGCTCCAACACCACCAACCCAACACCCTCAGACCAACCCGTACCATCCGCATCATCACTGAACGCCTTACAACGACCATCAGGAGCAAGGCCGCGCTGGCGGCTGAATTCGGTGAAGGCCGCCGGGGTCGCCATCACCGCTACACCGCCCGCCAGCGCGAGCGTGCACTCGCCACGCCGCAGCGACTGCGCCGCCAGATGGATCGCCACCAGCGACGACGAGCACGCCGTGTCCACCGACAAGGCCGGCCCCTCCAGCCCCAGGGTGTAGGCGATCCGCCCGGACGCCACGCTGCACGTGCTGCCGATGCCCAGGTACCACTCGTCCTGGCCGGAGGCGCCGGGGATGGCGCGCTGCCGCAGTCCGTAGGTGCCCGCCATGATCCCGGCGAACACGCCCGTGCGGGTGCCGTGCAACGTCCCCGGCACGATCCGCGCCCGTTCCAGCGCCTCCCAGGCCGTCTCCAGCAGCAGCCGATGCTGAGGGTCCAAGGTGACCGCCTCGCGCGGCGAGATCCCGAAGAAGGCGGCGTCGAATTCGGTCGCCCCGGTCAGGAACCCACCCCGACGCACGTAGCTGCGGCCGTGGGCGTCGGGATCGTCATCGAACAGGTTCGCCAGGTCCCAGCCCCGGTCGTCGGGAAAGTCGCCGAGGACGTCGCTCTCCTCGGTCAGCACCGTCCACAGCTCCTCGGGGGAGGCGACCCCGCCGGGGAAGCGGCAGCTCGTACCCACGATCGCGATCGGCTCGGACTCGGTGGCCCGCAGCTCGCGGTTCTGTCGGCGCAGCCGTTCGGTCTCCTTCAACGACTCACGGAGCGCGTCCAAGACCCTGCTGTCGGCGTTGGCCATTGTTCTTCCTCTCCTGCGGAGACCGTCAGGTGTCCTTGCCCTCGCCGAGGGCCATGGCGATCAGGTCGTCGGCGCTCATCGCGTCGATCCGGTCCTCCTCGACCGGCTCCGGCTCGTCCGGTCGCGCATCGGCCGGGCCTGTCGTGTCAGGTCCGGGCGCCTCTTCCGGCTCGATCCGGGACAACAGGAACGCCGCCAGCGCACGCGGGCTGGGGTAGTCGAAGACCAGGCTGGCCGGCAGCCGCAGCCCGGTGGCCGAGGCCATCCGGTTGCGCAGCTCGACGGCGGTGAGCGAGTCGAAGCCCAGTTCCTTGAAGTCGCGGTCGGACCGCACAGCGTCGGCCCCGCCGAGCCCGAGCGCGGCGGCGGTCTCGGCCAGCACGGCCCGCGTCACGGCCTGCTCCCGCTGGGCCATCGGCAGCCTGCGGACCCGCTCCACCAGGCCGTTCTGCGTGCTGCCCCGGCCTGCTCCGCGCCGCACCGGGCGGGCGGCCGCCGGAACCAAGGCGCGCAGCTGCGCGGGGAGCGTGCCCTGGTCGGCCAAGGCGCGCAGTCCGTTCCGGTCCACCCGTGCCCCGGCCATGACCGGCGCGCCGCCCACCGCCGCGTCGAACACGGCCAGAGCCTGCGGCGTCGACATCGGGAGCATCCCGGAGGAGGCCATCCGCTGCAGGTCGCGCCCGGCGAGCCGGCCTGTGTTCTCGCTGGTCTCCTCCCACAGGCCCCACGCGATGGATGTCGCGGGCAATCCGGCCGCGCGCCGCTGTTCGGCGAGCGCGTCCAGGAAGCCGTTGGCGGCGGCGTAGTTGCCCTGACCGGGCGTGCACAACGTGCCCGCGACGGAGGAGAACAGCACGAACGCGCGCAGCCCGGAGTCGCGGGTGAGCTCGTGCAGGTGCACCGCCGCGTCGACCTTCGGTTCGAAGACCGTCGTGACGGCGTCGGCGGTCATGCCCTCGACCAGCCCGTCGGCGAGCACGGCGGCCGAGTGCACGACCGAGTCCACCGGGTGGGCGGCCAGCAGCGTCGCCAGCGCTGCCCGGTCGGTGATGTCGACGGCGACCGTGACCACCTCGGCGCCCAGTTCCGTCAGCTCGGCGACCAGTCGGTCCGCGCCCGGTGCGGCGGGGCCGCGGCGGCTGGCCAGCACCACCCGCCGCACACCGTGCCCGGTGACCAGCCGCTTGGCGACCAGCCCGCCGAGCGTTCCGGTGCCGCCGGTGATCAGGACGCTCCCACCCCAGTCGAGGGGCTCCCCCGCCTCCTGGACCCGCACCAGGCGCTGGGCGAGCAGCGTGTCGCCGCGGACCGCGAGTTGCGGTTCGTCGAGCACGGCGACCCGGTCCAGCAGTTCGGTGGAAGGCCCCGCCGCATCGAGGTCCAGCAGCAGGAACCGGCCGGGGTGCTCGGCTTGCGCTGAGCGGACCAGCGCCCGAGCCGAGGCGACGGCGGGCGCACCGGGTACGGCGCCACCGGCCGTCGCGTTCCGGGTCACGAAGATCAGCCGGGCCTCGGCCAGTTCCGGCTTCGCCAGCCAGTCCTGGATCGCCGTGAGCGTGCGGAGGGTCACGGTGCGGGCCGCCGCCGCCAGGCCGGTTCCCGCCGGGGCCTCGATGGGAAGCAGCACCGCCTCGGGAACGGACCGTCCAGCGGCGACCGCCTTGGCCAGCGCATCCAGATGACCGAAGACCTCCAGGCCCAGGGTGGCGTCGCCCAGCGCGACGCTGTCGCCCCGCCGCCCGCCGTCCGTGGCGAGCCCGGAGACCTCGACCCATTCGGGGCGGTAGAGGTGCTCGGGGACACGAGCGGTGGCGTTCGCGGTGAGCTCGCGCACCAGCAGCGCCTCGACCACGGCGACCGGCTGTCCGTCGCCGTCGGCCGCGAGCACGGCGAAGGTGCCGTCGCCGGTGCGGGTGACGCGCACCCGCAGGAGCGGTGCCCGTTCCGCGTGCAGGCTGACCCCGCTCCAAGAGAACGGCATCTTCGGGCGGTCCGTCCCGTCCATGAGACCCGCCGAGTGCACGGCGGCGTCGAACAACGCAGGGTGCAGGCCGAACCCGTCGGTGTCGAGCGGCGCGGCCGATTCGATCTCGGTGAACAGTTCGTCGCCACGCCGCCACCCCGCGCGGATCCCCTGGAAGGACGGCCCGTAGTTCGCCCCGATCGTCGCCAGGCGCGCGTAGAAGTCGTCCACGGCGATCGGCTCGGCGCCGGGCGGCGGCCACTGCGCGAGGTCATCGGCGGCCGGGACCGGCGCAGAGACGAGCGCGCCGGTGGCGTGCTCGGTCCATTCCTCGGCGCCGTCGGCCCGGCCGTGCACCGCCAGCGCCCGCCGGCCGTCCGCCTCGGGAGCCTCCACCGTGATCTGCAGCCGGACCGAGCCGCCGTCGGGCACCAGCACCGGGGCGACGATCGTCAGGTCGGCCAGCGTCGCGCAGCCGACCTCGTCGGCGGTGCGAAGCGCGCACTCCACCAACGCGGTGCCCGGTACCACGACGATGCCGTCGACCCGGTGGTCGGCCAGCCAAGGCTGGTCGCGCAGCGATATCCGGGCGGTGAAGGCGTGGCCACCGGACGCGGCCAGCTGCACGCCCGCGCCGAGGATCGCGTGCTCGGCGGCGTCCAGCCCGGCCGATCGCAGGTCGCCCGTGCCGTTCCCGGTCGGCTCCAACCAGAACCGTTCGCGCTGGAAGGCGTAGGTGGGCAGGGCGGTGCGGCGGGGCCGGGCGTCGGCGAACAGCCGTACCCAGTCGATCGCCAAACCAACCGTGTGCAGCCGGGCCAGGCCCGTCAGCAGGGCCTCCTCCTCATCACGGTCCTTACGCAGGGCGGGAACGGTCAGCAGCTCCGGTTCGGAGCGCGTCGCCAGCGCGGCCAGTGCTCCGTCCGGCCCCAGCTCCAGGAGGGTCGTCATCCCGGCCTCAGTGAGCGCGGTGACGGCCGCGCCGAACCGGACGGTCTCGCGCATGTGCCGCACCCAATACTCGGCGTTGCTCACGGTGCCCGGTTCGACCACCCGGCCGGTCCTGCTCGACACCATGGGGATCCGCGGCTCGGCGAACGACAGCGTCTCGAGCACCGTGCGGTAGTCGTCCAGGATCGGGTCGAGCATCACCGAGTGGCCCGCCCCGGCGGCACGCAGCAAGGTGCTCTTGCGGTCCTTCAGCGCGGCGACGGCGGCGAGCACCTCAACCTCAACCCCGGCCAGCACGACCGCGCCCGGAGCGTTGATCACCGCGATGGACACGCCGTCGGTGAGTAGCGGGAGAACCTCCTCCTCGGTGGCCTCCACGGCCACCATGACGCCCTTCTCGGGGATGCTCGTGATCAGCCGGGCGCGGGTGCTCACCATGGCGGCGGCGTCGGCCAGCGAGAGCACGCCCGCCACGTGCGCCGCGGTGATCTCGCCGAGTGAGTGGCCGGTCACGTACTCCGGCTCGATCCCCAGCCACCGGGTGAGGCGGAACAGTGCCACCTCGAGGGCGAAGATCGCGGGCTGGGCCCAGACGATCTCGTTCAGCCGTTCAGCGTCGTCGCCCCAGACGACCTCGCGCAGTCCGGGGAAGTAGCCGACGACCTCGTCGAACGCCTCCGCGAACACCGGGAAGCGGGCGTGCAGCCCACGGCCCATCCCCAGGCGGTGGCCCCCGTGGCCGGAGAACAGGATGCCGAGCCGGTGGTCGCCTGCCGCTCCGCGCGCCGCCTCGGTGATGCCGTCGGCCGAGGCCAGCAGCACCGCCCGATGATCGAAGACCGTCCGTTCCAGCAGCGACACGGCCACATCGACCGCCTCCGGTGCCTGCTCGCCCGCGAACGCACGCAACCGCTCCACCTGGGCGTCCAACGCCGCCTCGGACTTGGCCGACACCACCCACGGCACCACGCCCACGAACGGCTCCCGTTCGGCCTCGGTCCCGGCGTCGGCCCCAGGAGCGGGGGCCGCCTCCAGGACAACGTGGGCGTTGGTACCGCCGGCGCCGAACGAGGACACGGCCGCACGGCGCGAACGGCCGGTCTCGGGCCATGCGGCAGTCTCGGTGACCAGCTCGACCGCACCCGCCGACCAATCCACATGCGAGGACGGTTCCTCCACATGCAGCGTGCGCGGCACGACTCCGCGCCGCATCGCCTCCACCATCTTGATCACACCGGCGGCTCCCGCGGCGGCCTGGGTGTGTCCGATATTCGACTTGATCGAACCGAGCAACAGGGGGTCTTCCCGGTCCTGACCGTAGGTCGCCAAAATCGCCTGCGCCTCGATCGGGTCACCCAACGGGGTACCCGTGCCATGTCCCTCCACGACGTCCACATCGACGGGGGACAGCCCGGCGTCAGCAAGCGCGGCGCGGATCACACGCTGCTGAGACGGACCATTCGGCGCGGTCAAACCATTCGACGCGCCATCCTGATTCACCGCCGAACCCCGCAACACCGCCAACACCGGATGCCCGCTACGCTGCGCATCCGACAACCGTTCAACGGCGAGGAGGCCGACGCCCTCCGCCCAGGCCACGCCGTTCGCCGCCTCGGCGTAGGCGCGGCTGCGGCCGTCGGGGGACAGCGCCCGCTGCCGCGAGAACTCCACGAAGTCCTGCTCGGACGCGAGGACGGTCACGCCGCCGACGAGCGCGAGATCGCACTCGCCCTGCCGCAGCGACTGCGCCGCCAGGTGCAGCGCCACCAGCGACGACGAGCACGCCGTGTCCACCGTGAGCGAGGGTCCCTCGAACCCGAAGGTGTAGGAGAGCCGCCCGGAGATGATGGCCCCGGCGTTCCCGGTGCCGATGTAGCCCTCCAGCTCTTCGGGGATGCTGTCGAGGCGGGAGGCGTAGCCCTGGTGCATCGCCCCGACGAACACGCCGGTGCGGCTGCCGCGCAAGGACACCGGGTCGATGCCCGCCCGCTCGAACGCCTCCCACGACGTCTCCAGCAGCAACCGCTGCTGCGGGTCGGCGGCCAGCGCCTCACGCAGGTTCATGCCGAAGAACGCCGCGTCGAACCCCGCAGGGTCGCGCAGGAACCCGCCCTGCTGGACGTAGGACTTCCTGGGCCGGTCCGGGTCCGGGTCGAAGAGGTCCTCCAGGTTCCAGCCGCGGTCCTCGGGGAAGTCCCCGATCGCGTCCACTCCCCCGGCGACCAGGTCCCACAGCTCCTCGGGCGACTCCACTCCTCCCGGATAGCGGCACGCCATGGCGACGATCGCGATCGGGTCGGCGGTGGTGGTGCCTGCCGGCACCACCGGGACGGTGTCCGGCTCCGGGGCGGACGTCCCTGTCAGTTCGGCGAGAACGTGACCGGCCAGCGCGACGAGGTTCGGATGGTCGAAGGCGACCGTCGCGGGCAGCCGCAGCCCCGTCGATGTCGTCAGGCGCTGCCGCAACTCGACCGCGGTGAGCGAGTCGAAGCCCAGTTCCCGGAAGGAGCGCTCGGCGTCGGCGGTCCCCAGCCTCTCCCGACCGAGGACGTGGGCCACCTCGGCGGTGACGAGATCGCGGACAACCCGTTCCCGTTCGCCTTCAGGCAGCGACAGCAACCGCCGCGCCAGTGAGGGGCCGCCGGCGTCGGCGGTCCTGCGTGCCGGACGGACCAGCCCCCGCAACAGCGCGGGCACCTCTTCAGCGCCGGAGCGGAACGCGGTGGTGTCCAGTCCGGCCCCCACCACGGCCGCCCGGTCCCCGCGCAGGGCCTCGTCGAACATCGCCAGGCCCGTCGCGGTGGACAGCCTGGCCAGGCCCGAACGGCGCAGCCGCTCGCGGTCGGCGTCGCCGAGGCCGCTACCCAGTCCCTCCTCCTCGACCCACAGCCCCCAGGCGATGGCGGTTGCGGGCAGGCCGAGGGCACGGCGGTGTTGCGCCAGCGCGTCGAGCCAGGCGTTGGCCGCCGCGTAGTTGGCCTGTCCGGCGCCGCCCAGCACACCCGCCACCGAAGAGAACAGGACGAACGCCTCGAGCGGCAGGTCACGTGTCAGTTCGTGCAGGGCGAGTGCCGCGGCCACCTTGGGGCGCAGGACCGCGTCCAAGCGTTCGGGGGTCTGCGACTGGAGCACGCCGTCGTCGATGACGCCCGCGCTGTGCACCACGGCGGTGAGCGGACGCTCGGGCGGGATGGTGGCCAACAGCGCCTCCAGGGCCCGACGGTCAGCGACGTCGCAGGCGACGACGGTCACCTGGGCACCCCGCTCCTCCAGTTCGGTCACCAAGGCGGCGATCCCGTCAGCCGCCGAGCCGCGCCTTCCTGCGAGTAGTAGGTGCCTGGCTCCGTAGGCGTCGACCAGATGGCGGGCGAAAACCCGGCCGAGTGCGCCGGTCGCCCCGGTGATCAGAATGGTGCCCTCCGGGCCGAGGACCGGACGCTCCCCGGCCGTAGGCGCCGAGCGCGCCAGCCTGGGCGCGAGTGGGACGCCGCCGCGCACGGCGACTTGGGGTTCGCCGGTGGCCAACGCGGCGGTGAGGGCTGCCTCGTCGTCACCGGACTCGAGGTCCACCAGCGCGAAGCGGCCCGGGTGCTCGGTCTGCGCCGAACGCACCAGCCCCCACACCGCGGCGTGGGCCAGGTCGGGCACGTCCTCGTCCGGGGCGGCGGCCACGGCGCGTTCGGTGACGAACACCAGCCGGGACTCGGCGGGCCGTTCCTCGTCCAGCCGGTCCTGGAGACGTTCCAGCGCCCGGCGGGTGGCGGTCCGGACGTCCTCCCCCGCCTCTGGGGCGCAGCGCACCACGACGTGCTCGGGAACGGAGTCGGAGTTCCGAACAGGAACCGGCGTCCAGCCGACCTCCAGCAGGGCGGCGCGTTCGTGCCCGTGCGTTCCGGCGCGTAGCACCACGGAACGCACGAACGCGACCGGCGTCCCGGCGGAGTCGGTCAGCTCGAGCGAGACCGTGTCTTCGGCGGTCGCCGACATGTGCACGCGCAGCCTGGTCGCCGCCGACGCATGCAGGGTCACCCCGGACCATGTCCAGGGCATACGGGTGCCGGACGCGTCCTCGGAACGGGCGATGTGGGTGGTGTGGAGGGCGGCATCGAGGAGTGCCGGATGGATGCCGAACGCGGCCGCGCCGTCGACGTCGTCGGGAAGCTCGACCTCGGCGAACACCTCGCCGGCACGCCGCCAGGCGTTTCTCAGCCCTTGGAACGCCGGGCCGTAGGCATGGCCCACGGCGTCGAGCCGGTCGTACAGGCCGGCGGTGTCGATCCGCGTCGCGTCGCGGGGAGGCCATTCGGCAAGGTCGGCCGCCGGGGCCGTCAGAGGGGCCGCCTCCAGCACGCCGACCGCATGCCGGGTCCAGGCCGCACCGGGGTCCTCACCGCGCGCGAAGACGCCGAACTCGCGCCGTCCGTCATCGTCCGGGGCCGCAACCGTCACCTGGAGCAGCACCGCGGCGTGGCCGGACAGAACCAGGGGGGTCTCGAGGGTCAGCTCCGCGACCGTCGCACAGGCGACCTCGTCCCCGGCGCGGATCGCCAGCTCCACGAACACCGTGCCCGGCACCACGGTCCGGCCGTCGACGGTGTGGTCCGCGAGCCAGGGGTGGCTGCTCGCCGACAGCCGTGAGGTGAACAGACTGCCGCCACCGTCCGCCAGGTCGACGACGGCGGCCAGCAGCGGATGGCCGGCCGTCGACAGGCCCGCCGATCGCACGTTCGCCGCGTCCACGCCGCCCGTGTCCAGCCAGAAGCGCTCCCGTTGGAAGGCGTAGACGGGAAGGTCCACGCGGCGCGCGTCGGCACCCGCGAACAACTCCCGCCAGTCGATGCGGGCTCCCGCCACGTGCAGTCGTGCGAGCGTTCCGAGGAACGCCGTTTCCTCGTTCCGGTCCTTGCGCAGGGCCGCGACCGCGACCGCCTCCGGGGCCGTCCGGGAGGCCATGGATGTCAGCGCTCCGTCAGGTCCGAGCTCCAGCAGGACCGTCACGCCGGCTTCGGCCAGCGCCGCCACGCCGTCGCCGAACCGCACCGCCTCGCGGGCGTGCCGCACCCAGTAGTCGGGTGAGCGGACCAGGTCCGGGGAAGCGATCCCGCCCGTCACGTTCGACACCAGCGGGATCGCCGGGCGGGCGAACGTCAGGCCCATCAGGGACTCGCGGAACTCCGCCAGCATCGGGTCCAGCAGCGGCGAGTGGAAGGCGTGCGACACGCCCAGCCGTGTGCTCCTGCGGTCGCCCAGCGCCGCGACGGCCGCGAGCACCTCGGCCTCGACGCCGGACAGCACGACCGCGTCCGGGCCATTGACGGCGGCGATCGAGACGCCGTCGGTGAGCAGTGGGCGGATCTCCTCCTCGGTGGCCTCCACGGCCACCATCGCCCCGCCCTCCGGGAGCGCCTGCATCAGCCGGGCCCGCGCCGCGACGAGAACGCAGGCGTCGTCCAGCGACAGGACCCCGGCGACGTGCGCCGCCGTGATCTCGCCGACGGAGTGGCCGGTCACGTAGTCCGGCTCGATCCCCAGCGACTCGGCCAGGCGGAACAAGGCGACCTCGACAGCGAAGAGGGCGGGCTGGGCCCATCCCGTCCGGTTCAAGGCGTCGGCGTCATCGCCCCAGACGACCTCGCGCAGCCCGGGGAAGTACCCGACGACCTCGTCGAACGCCTCCGCGAACACCGGGAAGCGGGCGTGCAGTCCACGGCCCATCCCCAGGCGTTGCGCGCCCTGGCCGGAGAACACCACCGCGAGGCGGCCGACGCGACCCGTTCCGCGCGCCGCCTCGGTGATGCCGTCGGCCGAGGCCAGCAGCACCGCCCGATGATCGAACGCCGTCCGTTCCAGCAGCGACACGGCCACATCGACCGCCTCCGGTGCCTGCTCGCCCGCGAACGCACGCAACCGCTCCACCTGGGCGTCCAACGCCGCCTCGGACTTGGCCGACACCACCCACGGCACCACGCCCACGAACGGCTCCCGCTCCGGGGCGGGAGCCGGGACCGGGGACTCCTCGATGATCACGTGCGCGTTGGTGCCGCTTATTCCGAAAGAGGACACGGCCGCGCGGCGCGGCCGGCCGGTCTCAGGCCACGCGGCAGTCTCGGTGACCAACTCGACCGCACCCGCCGACCAATCCACATGCGAGG
>NZ_JBFAUU010000041.1:0-17471 GCF_040679435.1 Spirillospora sp. NPDC052269 | reverse complement strand
GCCCGCATCCGCAGCCAACGCCAGCAACGCTGGGGACGCCCACACCCCAAAGCCGCATGAACAAACCAGGCAAACGTATGTGGTCAGCGCACTAGTTGGGGGTGAGTCCGTCGGCGGCTTCTTCGATCGCTGCCTCTAGGTCGTCATCGTCGAGAATCGGCGGGCTCTGCCCTGCCAGGCGCAGCATGCCTGTCAGACGGCCCTGGAGTTCCCGGTAGTTGATGTCCTTGTCCCAGTCCTGGGCAGTGGTGTTGGTGTTGAGGTTCATCGGGCGTTCCCCTCGCCGAGGTCATCGTGGAGCAGTTCACGTAGCGCCAGCCGGGCGGCTCGCAGGCGAGTCTTGATGGTGCCTTCGGGGAGGTTGAGTAGCTGCGCGATGGTGCGTATCGGATGGTCGAGGATCTCGTGGAGGACGAAACATTCGCGCTGGTCGACTGGAAGGGCTTTCAGCGCCTGGTTGAGTGCCGTCCGAGTGATGGCCAGGTCAGCGGGATTGCCGCTTTGTGCTTGGAGTTGCAGTCCCGGGTTGGCGTCCAGGGACAGGTGGGGGGCAGGTGGAGAGGCCTTCGCGCGCTGCCGCTGTGTCCGTGACAGGATGCGGCGGGCGGTGACGACCACGAATCCGATCGGGTTGGGATGTTCGTGGAGGTCGTCCCACTTTCGGTAGGCGATCATCATCGCTTGGTCGGTGACGTCCTCTGCCAATGTCCAGTCTTGGGCTCTGGCGTTGACGATGTTGCGGATGGTGCGGAAGTTCGTGCGGTAGAACTCCTCGAAACCACGGCCATCGGGGTGGACTTCGCGTTCACTGGGCCTGTCGGGAGCTTGCTGAGGATCTTGTTTACCACTCGCTCGGGTGCGAGGCTGCGGATCGTCGATCAGATGGATCCACGCTGTGGCATGTGTCCCCTGCACTGTGATCTGTACGCACTGGTATGTCCCCGGGGAACCGGTGGGGTCGCCCCTGACCACTTCTTGGAAGAACCGGTCCGACACGATCACGGCGAGGTTGCCTGACGAGCGGGCCAGAGCATTCTTCAGTGCTGGGGAATCGAGGAGCCGGCAGGTGAAATTGAGAGCCGCACCAACGCTGCCGTGGTCGTCATGATGGACCTGGCCTGTGTGAACCGCCATGCGCACCCGAATCCGAGCCTCGGGCACGCGCCCGCGGTTGTGTCGGTCGAGTGCTGCCGTGAGTCGTTGGGAGACGTGGCCGGCCAGCCGGCTCTGGGGCACCTCGGATGGGATAAGAATCAGTAGGCCGTCACCACGATCTTCCTGGTGGATGTTCTCCCGGGACACTCCTGCCTCGGTAAGTGTGGTGGCCATCGCCTCATGGAGCGCGTCACGGGCTGCGAGTCTGGCGCCAGCGGTCCGACCGGCGAACTGCACGTCGACAAAGACGATCGTCTGGGCTACGGGCGTAGGCGCCTCGTTGCGCATGGTTCTCATTCCTTCGCTGCCGGTGCAGAGCTGAGGTGCCTGCGGACAGCGCACTCACTGGGGAGTTCGGATGAAGGACAGGTGTTTTGGGAGCTGCTCTGCTCGATGTTCCCGTCGATCAGGAATTCCACGCGTGTCACCGCTGGAGCCCGAAGCTCGAGGGTGCTCCCGTCGGCCCGCAGGTCGAGGAGTTCAGTGCCAGGCGGCAGAAGCGACGCGACCACGAGCAGGGTAGTGCGGCGTTCGCGCTCGAGGGTGACGGCGTTGCGTCCCACTACGTATGCCTGGATGACCTGCCATAGTCCACTGGCTTTGCACTTGATCGCCGAACGAGCGAGACCGACTGCGGTATGGATCCCCTGGATCACCATGCGTACCTCCGAGGCACCGTTGTGGCCGTCACCCTCAATAAGGCCGCTGAGAGCGGGATGGGTTTGCCCCAGGGCATAGGTTTCTCGATGAGCCCAGGATGGCGAGCTCGCTGGGGGATCACGAAGGCCTGAGGTTGCTCGTCCCTGGTGTAGTTGGGGCAGGAGTTCGCGGTTGGTGGCTCGGGCAGCGAAGAGGTCGTCGTCGCGTTCTTCGAGCTGGAGGCAGCTCGAAGGTCTGCTGCTCGAGGTGAGTGATGTTCTGGTTGAGGGCGACACAGAGACCTGATCCAGTGAGGCATCTCAACGCGGGGTTGCCGGCGGTCCGCGGCTACCAGGCCCGCCGGCCCTGCAGATCGAGCAGAGAGCAGGCGGCACACGTGCCGCCTGCACCGGGCCTCGGAGAGAACACCTCGGAAGTCATCCAGTCGCCGGAGGAGGCGCGTGCCAGGCGATGTGGATGTGGATGTGGATGCCGAGCATGCGGACCAGTACGGCGGCCGGGAGTTCGGTGGCGAGTTGGAACAGGGCGGTGGAGCGGGCTTGGCCGGGTTGGATGTCGAGGTCGTCGTCGCTGCCGTCGCCAGGCATGGATGATGCGCATGTTGGTGGGGGATCGACGGCTCCATGGGAGTCGATCGAGCAGGAGCCAGGCTGACAGATCCACATTCAAGTGCCTATGATGCCCGGGATGAAGAACAACTCCTCGTACAGATCGGGGGAATCGTTCGCGCAAGGTGAGTGCTGATGGCACCCCACTTCGCGAACATTCCGGCCCACCTGCTGATGTGGCAGCGCGTGCGCGAGTACGCCGTACCACTGTCCATGATCGAGACTGCGACCGCGCGGCGCGCGGTCGGTGACTGGGCGGGGGCCTGCGCCTCTGCTCGGGTCGACATCGATTTCCATCTGCGCGCCGTGCGCGACCGCTACGGCAGCGAGTTCGTCACCCGCCTAAGAACGGATCTGCGTCGGCTGGCACCGGATCTGCTTCGCTGGCACATGCCCCGCGTTGCTCCCCACGGGCGGATCCGGCCTGGCCTGACCATCGCCCTCAGCCGCTATGGCAGTTCCGGCACCACGTCGGTGCAGTTGGTGGTGCGAACACCGCCGGCTTGGGCGGACGCCGGCCAACGGATGTCCCTGGCCCTCTGGGACGAGCACGGTGACGTAGCACCGAGGCACCATCCGCACCCTCGTCCCACCCGGCGTTTCCGGCTCGACCTGCACCGGCATCTGTGGGACTCCAGCCGGTGCGGCGAACTGGCGTCGCGCTGCGGTGCGGACACCGCGCCGGTCCCGGCACTCCCTGACCGGCCCCAACCGCTCGCCTGGCTGAACGAGCCGGTCCGGCCCGATCCCTCCGACACCGACGATCCATCGTGGGCGTCGGCGCGGTGGGCCGCCGAGGCCGAGCTGTTGCTGGGTGCGGAAGGCGACTCCAGCGGGGTCTTCACCGTGCGGCTCGGCGCACGTGACCGCAGGGCGTTCGAACTCGTCGCCCCCGACGACCACCATGTCCCGACGTTCCGACCGCTTCGAGAGGCGCTGCCGCCTCAGGTGGTCGCGGCGCTGCCGGTGCTACCGGAGGCGGCAGCCCGGATACTTCCGGATCTGGCGTTGTTGCGGGCCGGTCTGGTCGCTGCCGATCGGCTGCATCCGCTTGTAGCCAAGGCGTTGTCGGCGTCTGGAACAGAACCCGCGGATGGCCCGCGGCCTCAACTCGGCGACCCCCACAGAGTGGAGTGCCGGGGCGACGTCCACCGGATCGCGCTGCGGGACGGAGTGCTGGCGGCGGTCGACCACGACCCGGCACAACTGCGCCGGGAAGAGTTGCTGGTGGCACTCGGCGGCCCCGCGCTGCCGTGCCTTCGCGCGATCGACGCGGTGCACCGCGACCCGCAGGCACTGCCCGCTGTCCGGGAACGGCTCGGCCACGGCGATGTCTCGGGGGCGCTGGCCGTGGTCGAAGGCCTGCTCGGTCCTGGTGCGGTCCTGCGCGACGGGCCGCTGCGAGAGACGCTGGAGCTGTCTGTGGCCCGCCATCTCGACCAGGGACTCTTCCGCTCCGGGCTGCACCCTGTACCCCCTCCCGCAACGCGCCCCGCACGGCGCGGCCGGGCGCGACTCCGTATCAGCCCAGCAAGGGCAAGCTGACCGTCCCGCGCTTGCACCGCGAATTTCGCACGGCCTGGCCCACTGTCCAGCGGCCATGCCGTCAATTCCGACTACCCCCAGGTGATGCCCATGACCTCCAATGTCCTTCCGTCCACAGCGGTCCTGACGACCGGAATGCCCGCCGACGCACCCGGAACCGACCCACAACTCGCTCTCGCTGACGACCTCTTGGCCCTGCTGCGCACCACGACAACCGAGACGCGCCCTAACGAACAGCTCGAAGCGCTCACCCTGGCCGTGGCAGCCGACCTGCCCGTGCTGCTGTGGGGCGAACCGGGCATCGGCAAGACCGCGGCCCTGACGCAGCTCGCCGCCTCGCTCGACCTGCCGCTGACGACCGTGATCGCCAGCGTCCACGAGCCGACGGACTTCTCCGGGTTGCCCATCGTCGGCGATGATCCAGCCACACAGGGAGTGCCCATGGCGCCGCCGCAGTGGGCAGTGGACCTTGTACGTGCCGGACGGGGATTGCTCTTCCTGGACGAACTCTCCACCGCCACCCCGGCCGTCCAGGCCGCGCTGCTCAGGGTCGTTCTGGAGAGGAGGGTCGGTGCGTTGCAACTGCCGCCGGCAGTACGGATCGTGGCCGCCGCCAATCCGCGCGCATCGGCAGCGGATGGATGGGAGCTGAGCCCGCCGCTGGCCAATCGATTCGTTCATCTGTACTGGGTCCACGACCGGGAAACAGTGGTGCGCGGGCTGGGCGGGGTCTGGCCCCGGGCGCAGCTGCCCCGGCTGGTGCCGGAGAAGCTACCGGAAGCGGTGGCGTACGCCCGGGACGCGGTCTGCGGATTCCTTCAGGCACGGCCGACCCTGATCCACCGGCTGCCCAGCACTGAGACACGGCGCGGCGGGGCCTGGCCTTCACCCCGCAGTTGGGAAGCCGCGCTGACACTGCTGGCCTTCGGCACGGCGGCGTCGGTCTCTCGGGAGGTGCTGGCGTTGCTGGTCCGGGGCGCGGTGGGGGACGGGCCAGGGCTCGAACTCCTCACTCATCTGGACCGGATGGACTTGCCGGACCCTGAGTCGCTGCTGGCCGATCCCGCAACCGCCGAGCTGCCGATGCGGGGAGATCTACGTCAGGCGACCTTGGAAGCGGTAGTGGCCGCCGTGGGGGCGCGACCACAGCGGGAACGCTGGGAGGCGGGCTGGAAGGTACTCGTCCGGGCGCTGGAGACCGGCGCCGCGGACCTGCTGGTCGCCCCGGCGATGGTCTTGGCCTCGCTGCGGCGTGACGACTGGGAGGTGCCGGAGTCGGTGGAACGGCTGGTCGGAGTGATCAGTCTCGCCCGGCGGGCGGATCAGTCGGTATCGCGCGCCAAGGGGTCGGCCGACGCCGAGCGCACGGTGGGGGCGGGCCGATGACGGAGGCCTCGAAGTCTCCGATGGCCCGGCCCGCACCACCGCGCCGAGTACGGGCCGCCGCTCCGGCACGCCCGGCCGGCTCCGGCGAGCCGAACGGACCGTCCGGCCTCCCCCTGGACTTGGAGAAGCTGCTGGCCGCTCGACTGCACGCGGTCAAAGTCCGTCCCTATCTGGCGACCGCGCTCTTCGCGCTGCACGTCGTGGAGGACCGTTCGGTCCTGACGATGGCGGTGGATACGCACTGGCGCTGCTATGTCTCCCCCGGCTTCGTCGCGCGCACCCCGGTGGAGGACCTGGCAGGCGTCTGGGTGCACGAGGTCTCCCATCTGTTGCGAGACCATCACGGACGGGGACAGCGGTACGCGAAAGAGCAGGGGGAGAACAACGGGCCGGGCGAGCGGCTGCGGCGGAACATCGCCGCCGACTTCGAGATCAACGACGACATCTACGGAGACGGTCTTCCCCTGCCCGCAGGGGCGGTCCTGCCGTCGATGCTGGGACTGTCCGACGGGCTGCTCATGGAGGAGTACCTGCGGACGACCTCGTTCTCCAAGCTCACGCCGGACCTGGCCTGGCTGGACTGCGGCAGCGGGGCCGACGGACAAGACCGTCCCTGGGAGTTGGGACCCGACGGGGCACACGGCCTGAGCAGACAACAGCGCGACGCGGTGCGTTTCCGGGTCGCCGAGGGAATCAAGGGCCGGCCGGGCGAGGCGCCGGAAGGCTGGCGCCGCTGGGCGGACGAGGCGTTCCATCCGCCTCAGCCGTGGCGGCAGTTGCTGGGGGCGGCGGTCCGCTCGGCGGCGGGAGCCCCTGGGGCAGGAGCAGATCACAGCTATCGGCGTCCGTCTCGGCGCGCAGCCGCTGTCCCCGGCGTGCTCCTGCCGAGCCTGCGCCGCAAGCCGCCCCAGGTCTGCGTGGTGATTGACACATCCGGATCAGTCAGCGACGCCGAACTGGGCTGCGCGCTGCTGGAGGTGGCGGCGATCTCGCGGGCGGTGGGCGGGCGACGCGACCTGGTGTCGGTGATCTCCTGCGACGCAGCGGCCGGGGTCGCCGTCCCGCTCTGCCGAGCCGAGAACCTCGAGCTGATCGGTGGCGGAGGAACGGATCTGCGTTCGGGTTTCACCCGGGCGCTCCGCTCCCGGCCCCGCCCGGACGTGATCGTCGCCCTGACGGACGGCCAGACGCCCTGGCCCTCCGAGCAGCCCCCTTGCCGCACCGTGGTGGGTCTCTTTCCTCGTCCGGCGAGCGCAGTGAACGAGGAAAACCCCGACTACGTCCCGGACAACCCGCCGCGCTGGGCCCGCGTTGTCACGATCGGCTGAGAAAGCGCGACGGGTGCGGCTCGTTCTCAGGGAGGAATCCGGCCACGCTGCTGGCCACCCGCGGCTACGACGGCACCGACCACGTGGCGCAGCCGGACTTTTGCTTCGACCTGAAGACCGTGACGTTCGCGGCGTCCATCGTCCGTCAGTGGCGTTCTCGGGCCTACAGCGATGGTGCTGGCCCGCAATGCTGGTGAGCTCGCATAGTCGTTCAGCGCGTATTCGCCTGAGGCGCGGGCCTGTTCGGTCGCTGAGTGTGGTTGCCGGGGGCGCAGCGGTTCCCAAGGTTCCGCCGGCTTCGACTGCGATGCGGTGGGGGATGCGTCGGCTGTCGGTTGCCGCAGTCACGGCGAATCGGGTGCCGTTCTCGGCCTTCCGGGGTGCAGGTCAGCGGAGGGTGGCTCCGCCGTCGACGCTGATGACCTGGCCGGTGATCCATTCGGCGTCGTCGGACAGCAGGAAGGCCACGGCCGCCGCGATGTCCTCGGGGCGTCCCATCCGTGGGCTGCGCTGTGCGCCGAGGATGGCGGCGCGGAACTCGGGGGTCAGCTTGGCCATGATCGCGTCGGTCTCCACCATGCCCGGCGCGACCGTGTTGGCGCGGATGCCCTGCTTGCCCCACCGGGACGCGACGTGCCGCATCAGCGCGTGCCCGCCTGCCTTGGCTGCGCTGTAGGCGACCCGCTCGGTCTCCCCGATGAAGGCCGAGGCCGAGGAGGTGTAGACGATGGCGCCGCGGCCCGCCTGGAGCATCGGGACCAACGCGCGCCGGGTCAGCAGCAGGTAGCCGCGCAGGTCCACGTCGATGGTCTGCTGGAACACCTCCAGCGGCACTCCGGCGGCGTCGGTGTCGGAGTCGATGACGTCCAGGTCGGCGGCGTTGGCGTGCAGGACGTCGAGCCGTCCGTATCGCCGCAGGACGGCGTCCACCAGCTCGGCGATCGAATCGGGATCCCCCTGGTCGTAGCGGACGGCGACGGCCTCACCGCCCGACTTGGCGATCCCCGCCGCGACCTGCTCGGCGTTGTCGAGCCGGATGTCGCCCACCACGACGTGCGCGCCCTCGCCGGCCAGCCGCCGAGCGCTGGCCGCGCCGATGTTGCTCCCGCCCCCGGCGATGAGGGCGACACGGCCCTGGAACCGGCGCATCTCAACCGTCATGACCAGGTTCTACCTCGGAGGTGCGGGCCCCGCTCGGCCCTGACCACACCAGGCCATTCCACTGATCACGCCGATGGCCGCCACAGGCCACGACGGCGACGAAGAACGCTCCTACACTCGGAGGCAGCCCTCGACGAGGACGTGATGACGCGCAGTGAAGGCGGGCCGGTCATGCCGTTCGTGCCGTTGAAGGACCATCCCGATCAGGCCGCCGCGCTGCTCGCGCACCGGCCGGAGATCCTCAAGGCGTGGTTCGCGCTGGACGTGGCGCTGATGGGCGGTGGTTCGACCTTGCCGGTGCGGCTCAAGGAGAAGGTCCGCGCCGAACTGTCACAGAGCGTCGGCTGCCGGTACTGCGCGACGGTCGGGGCCGAGGGCCCCGGGGAGCCCGATCCGCGCGAAACGGCGGCCATCGCGTTCATGCGGCAGATCGTCGACGACCACAAGGCCATCGACGCCGACGCCTTCGCAGCCCTCCGCCAGGAGTTCACCGAGGAGCAGATCGTCGAGCTGGCGGCCTGGATCTGCTTCAAGATCGCAGCGAACATGCTCGGTTCGATCACCGGCCTGGAGCCCGCCAGCGCGCAGCAACGCGCCGGCTACCAGGCATGGCTCGCCGAGCAGGAGGAAGCAGGGGGGTTGACTGACCCGCCCGGCAGGCCACCTTCGACTGCACCCGAATCTCCTGAACTCCCCGCGACGCGCCCAAGCCGAAAGCTCGGTCCTCTGCGGACCGCACCCGGTGGGGGAGTAGGAGCGGACTCCGCCCCTCCGACTCCCCGCCCAAGCCGACCACACCGCCTTGTCCGAGTGGGAACCTCCTCGTGCACATCACCAACCGCGTCATCGAGGCGTCCCTCGCCCCCGTCCGCGACGTTCTGGACCAGCACTGGGACGGATCGGTCGGCATGGACGCCACCGTCGTCGCCACCTTCGCCCGCGGCACCCGCGCAGGCGGATGCGGCGATCCCAACGTCCCGCCCGCGCTGATCACCGGCATGGAACTCGGCAAGCCCGGCCACAGCCCCGGCGCCAACGGCGTCGCCGTCCTGACCGACATCATCGGCCGCGGGCACCCCGATCACCTTCGGACGGCCGCCATGGTTGCCGTTGGCGGCGGCGACCTGCTGGCCTTCCAGGGGCTTGTCGCGGATGTACTCGCGGTCCAGCTGCGCGGCGACCGCCAGCACCGCGAACAGCATCGCGCCCGTCCCGTTCGGGTCGTAGATCCCGGTCAGCGGCCCGGTGAGCAGCTCCAGCCGGATCCCGGCGGCCTGCAGCTCACCTGACGGCGTCATCAACTCGGCGGCGTTGCGCGCCGGCCGCTTGGTCTCGTGCACCGTCACGATGACCGGCCGGTCCGGCGCGGCCCCCTGCACAGGACCGGCCCGCGACGCGTCACCGATCTGGCCGTGATCGGGACCGCGTTGACCCCGGCCGGGAAGGCCCACGTCTCATCCACGATCGTTCTCAGCGACAACTGCTGTTCCTGGACTCCTCGCCCCCGGCTCAGTCGCCGCTCGGCGCGGAGCTGCGCTCTCACCCCGGCTCATCGCCGATCAACTGGCGGAAATGCTCCAGAGCGTCCTCCTTGGAGGAGGACCACTCATAGGGCATCGCGTCGAACACGCTCCGGTCGTTGTACTGGTTCTTGAGGACGAAGCACAGGAACCACCTCGGTTCGCCGTTGTCGTCCGAACCGCAAAAGATCATACGTTCGTTGTTCGCTTTGACCCAGCGTTCCACGTCCGCGAGGCTCCACCCGGGAGAGGCTTCGGCTATCGCAGGCCAACCACTCTCGTCATAGCTCACCATAGGCGTCACTGTAGGTCGAAGACCCGGCGTGATCAGGCGATGTCGGATCCGATCCCTGGTGGAGGCCGGGAGTGGCCATGCAGCGCTGTCGACGGCGCCGAAGCCGAGTGCCGTGATGGCCAGTGCCGACTACACCTGGGCCCGGCCGATCACGCGCAGTTCGGCGCGCAGGCCGCCGGACGGCTTGGCCGGGCGCGCCGGACCAGGACTGCGATGCCGACCAGAGTGACACGCCGATGGCGGTGACCGCCCAGAAGGTGGAGGGCCAGCCGAACTGCTGGCCGAGCGCGGTACCCAACGGCACCCCGAGGACATTGGCGGCGGTGAGTCCGGTGAGCGTCATGGCCATCGCCGAGGCCTTCCTGGTCGAGGTGCGCCCCTGGTCGGTTCCGGCCGCTGAAGGAGGCCTTGGACGCCACCACTCCGGGCGGACGGCTGGTGTTCCACGTGTTCGCCGCGCTGGCCGAGTTCATCCGCGAACTCATCATCGAAGGCATCAACGGAGGGCCTGGCCGTCGCCAAGGCCCGCGGCGTCCGCCTCGGCCGGCCCCCGTGATGGCGTCCTGCTCCCGAAGCTGACCCCAGCCCCAAAGTAGCGATGAGCTAGATCGCGGTTGCGGTTCGTGGTCGTCACGAATCGGCCGTACCAGGGCGTAGGGCATGTGCGCCGTTTCATCGTGTTGCCCTGTTTTTTGGGGGGCGGGCGGGCGGAGGGAGCGGCGGGATGCGTCGCGAGTGGGAGCCAGAAGATCTGATCGCTGGGTGGACGCTGCTGGACGACGACTGGGAGTTGGTGGGGAACAAGTCGGGCGCGACGCGTCTGGGGTTCGGCCTGCTGTTGAAGTTCTTCCAGCTTGAGGGCCGGTTTCCGCGGCATTCGGGCGAGGTGCCCAAGGCGGCGGTCGACTATCTGGCGGGTCAGGTGAAGGTCGAGGCAGAGCTGTTCGCCGAGTACAGGTGGGCGGGCAGCACGATCGAGTATCACCGCAAGCAGATCCGTGAGGCGCTGGGGTTTCGGGAGTCGACCCGCGCCGATGAGGACGAGCTGGTCGACTGGCTGGCGGAGAAGGTCTGCCCGGAGGTGCTGACTGATGAGGCGCTGCGAGGACGGCTGCTGGTCCGCTGCCGGACCAGGAAGATCGAGCCGCCCGGACGGATCGAGCGGATCCTGGGGTCGGCGCGGCGCCAGTTCGAGCGGGAGTTCTGCACGCAGACGGCGGGGCGGTTGTCGGCCGAGTCCCGGGCCGCGCTGCTGGCGCTGGCCACTGGCGCGGATGGGTTCTTGCTGGAGCTGAAGTCCGACCCGGGCCGGCTTGGGCTGGGGACGATGCTGGAAGAGATCGTCAAACTGCGGAGGGCTAAGGCGCTGGGGTTGCCGGCGGATCTGTTCGGCGGGTTCTCCGACCGGCTGGTGGCGTCGTGGCGGGCGCGGGCGATGCGGTCGTTCCCGTCGGACCTGGAGGCCAACCCCGAGACGGTGCGGTTGACGCTGGTGGCGGCGCTGGCGTGGTGCCGGACCTCGGAGATCAACGACGCGCTGGTCGATCTGCTGATCGCGCTCATCTCGAAGATCAACACGCGGGCGGAACGGAAGGTCGAGCAGGCGATGTTCGCCGAGGCCCGCAGGGTGCATGGCAAGACCGCCAAGTTGTACTCGATCGCCGAGGCGTCGCTGCAGCGCCCGGACGAGACCGTCCGCAAAGTGGTGTTCCCCACCGTGGGCGAGGGGACGCTGCGCGCGCTGGTGGCCGAGGCCAAGGCCGACGCAAAGACCTACAAGGCGCGGGTGCGCACCGTGCTGACCGCCTCTTATTCCTCCTACTACCGGCGGATGCCGCCCAAGCTGCTGGGCGCGGTGGAGTTCAAGTGCAACAACACCGCCTACCGGCCGGTGATGGACGCCCTGGACCTGCTGGCCCGGTACTCGGGCGTGCCGAACAAGGTCCGGCACTACGGGGCCGCCGACAAGGTCCCGATCGACGGGGTGGTCCCGGACGCCTGGCTGGGGGCGATCGTGGACGGCACCGGCCAGATCGAACGGGCCTCCTTTGAGCTGTGCGTGCTGGTGGCGCTGAAGAACGCCCTGCGCCGCCGGGAGATATACGTCGCTGGCACCACCCGCTGGCGCAACCCCGAGGAGGACCTGCCGACTGATTTCGAGGACAACCGTGACGTCCACTACGACGCCTTGGGCCAGCCGCTGGACCCCGGCGAGTTCATCGCCACCTTAAAGGAGGCGATGCGGGCCTCGATGGAGGTCTGCGCGGTCGCGATCACCAAGAAGCGGTCCGGCGGCACCGCTGTGAAGACGCACCGGGGCGAGCCCCGCTGGCACGTCCCGGACCCGGGGAGGCTGAAGACGCCGGAGAATCTGCGCGCCCTGCACACCGAGGTCCAGGCCCGTTGGGGCGTGATCGACCTGCTGTCGTTTTTGAAGGAGGCCGACTTCGTCACCCGGTTCAACGACGGCTTCGCCACCGTCGCCACCAGGGAGAACACCCCGCGCGAGGTGATCCGCAAGCGGCTGCTGCTGGTGCTGTACGCGCTGGGCACCAACATCGGGATCAAGCGGGTCGCCAACGGCGGCCGGCACGGCGAGAGCGAGGCGGCGCTGCGCACCACCCGCTACCTGTTCGTCAACCGCGACAACCTGCGCAAGGCGATCGCCACGCTGGTCAACGCCACGCTGCGGATGCGCGATGGGGCGTGGTGGGGCACCGGCACCGCGTGCGCGTCCGACGCCAAGAAGTTCGGGTCATGGTCCTCCAACCTGATGACCGAGTACCACGTCCGCTACGGCGGCCACGGCGTGATGATCTACTGGCACGTCGAACGCAAGTCCGTCTGCGTGTACTCCCAGCTCAAGTCGTGTTCGGCGTCGGAGGTGTCGGCGATGATCGAGGGCGTGCTGCGGCACTGCACCGACGCCAGCATCGACCGGCAGTACACCGACACCCACGGCCAGAACCTGGTCGGGTTCGCGTTCGCGCACCTGCTGGGATTCCGGCTGCTGCCGCGGATGAAGAACATCGCCCGCCAGAAGCTGGCGCGGGTTCAGGCGGGCGACCCGGTGCCCGGATGCCTGGCCGACATGGTCGCCGACAAGCCGATCAACTGGGAGCTGATCGCCCGCCAGTACGACCAGATGGTCAAGTACGCCACCGCGCTAAAGCTGCGCACCGCCGAAGCCGAGCAGGTGCTGCGCCGCTTCACCCGCGGCGGCCCCAAGCACCCCACCTACCAGGCGATCGAAGAGGTCGGCCGCGCGGTCAAGAGCGTGTTCGTTGCCGAGTACATGGCCTCCGAGGAACTGCGCCGGGAGATCCACGAGGGCCTGCAGGTGGTGGAGAACTGGAACTCGGCCAACACCGATCTGTTCTACGGCAAGGACGGCGTCCTCACCGGCAGCGACCGGGAGAACCAGGAGGTGTCCATGCTCGCCCTGCACCTGCTGCAATCGGCGTTGGTGTTCATCAACACGCTGCTGGTCCAGTCGGTTCTGAAGGACCCCGCCTGGGCCGACCGCCTCACCGACGCCGACCGGCGCGCCCTGTCGCCGCTGCTCTGGTCGCACGCCAACCTGTACGGAACCATTGAGATCGACATGGAAGCGCACCTCGACCTGGACGTCGGCCTCGTCGCCTGACGGCGCCGGCCAGTGGCGGTGGCGAGCCGTCCGGGGCTCGGGTTGGCGACGGCGGCCGCGGGTGCGAGGCGATACGCGATGCGAGACGGTTGACGAAGTCGTCGAGTTGGTCGGCGGGTAGGGCCCGGCTGATTCCGCCGTACCGTTCAGCAGTCTCCGTGTCGATCGTCCAGTTCGCGCAGCCCCGGCTGGCCTGGATGCCGCTGCTCGCGCATGGCTCGACGCCTACAGGTCCCCCACCGAATCGTATGCGGGGCCGTCAGCATGCTGACGGCCCCGCATGCAAGATCGAGGCCACCTGTTTGGCTCGGTCGCATCTGGGGCTAGGGTGGCCTGGTCTTAAGAGCAGACGGTGGTGCCGATCGGGCACGGCGGACCACCTGGCATTACCCCGCGGCAGGCTGTCTCGTCGCCGGGTTAGTACGCGGCCAGCAGTCGTCGGATCCTTCGGGCAATGCCGATCGAGTTGACGACCGTCTCCCAGCCGAGGCCGCCAGGCGTGACGCGGAACTCGGTTTCGTCCCGGCGGCGGACGATGGTGACGTGGGCGCAGAAGAGCCTGTTGGAGCCCCTGCCGACGAAGATCGTGTTGTCCGTGCCGGGCTGGGGCTTGGCCAGGGGCTTGCGTGCCGTGCGCATGCCGGGGATCACGTTGTAGCGGTCACCGAGGCCGGCACGGAGTTGCTCGGCGACGTCATGGCTGTGAAGGTCGGAGCGGCGGACTGTGATGGTGGACATGGAGAAGCTTCCCTACTGTTGCGGGGGGAACGTGGTCTCTTCATGCTAGCAATAAGTGTTACGTCGATGGAACATTTGATGCGGGGTGGTATCTCTTGTCGTCTGGGAGTGGCTCGCGCCAGGAAGCCGGATTGCGGGTCGACGCGCGCCGCAATCAGCAGCGGATCCTGCTCGCCGCGGCCCGGCTGCTCGCCGATGATCCGGCGGTCAGCTTTCAGCGCATCGCTGACGAGGCCGAGGTTGCCCGGCTGACCGTCCACCGGCGCTATCCGAGCCGGGACGCGCTGGTCGAAGCGATTCTGGGTGCGGCCGTCGCCGAGTTCGGCGAGGCGATACAGGAGGCCGACTCGCCGTCCATGGACGCGGCCGACGCCATCGGTCACCTCATCCGGTCCCTCGCCCGGATCGGCGCCAAGTATCCGATCTTGCTTCAGGTCGGCGGCACGTCCGACCGCCGACCGGCCAAACACGAAACCGGCCAGACCGAACACGACACCTCGGCGATCATCGACCGCTTCGATGCCGTCATCACACGCGGCCAAGCCGAGGGGACCGTGCGTCCCGACCTCGCACCCGAGACCCTGCGCTTCTCGCTCTTTGGGGCACTTGCCATGTCTCTCAGGCTCGTTCGCGCAGGCGCGGGCGACAGCCCGCTCTCGACGCAGGAGATCGGCGCCCAGGTGGCCGCCATCATCGTGGACGGCCTCCGCCCTCGTGCTACCGGGGTCGGATAGGCCCACCGGCTTCGAGCCGCACGCCCAGCGGATGCGCTTGGTCTTGGCGCAGGGGAGATTGCGAACGGTACGTGAGGCGTCAGCGGGTTCGCTGCTGCGGCTGCGGCATTCTCACCTGCTGATGCAGTTCCGCCAGGTCACACGAGATATTTTTGGTTATCTGGCAAGATCAAGATCAGGTGTCTATCGTGAGCTGGGAGTCACCCCAGCCGAGCACCTGGTTCGTTTCCTGGTTATCTGGCAACTACGGGAACGGGCCTTCGCATGGACCCAGTGATCGCCGAACAGCTCGGCCGCGACCACCCGCTCGCGCAGTATCTGGACGACTTCCTCACCGACCAGAAGAACGCCAACGCCTCCACCCACACCGTGCGCGCCTACCGCGGTGATCTTCTCCAGTTCACCGCGCACTGCGACGGCGAGCTCGCGGGCCTCACCGCCGACTCGATCCGCGCGTTCCTCGCCGACATCGGCGAGCTGTCGGCCGCGACCCGCAAGCGCAAGCGCGCCGCGGTCTCCTCCTTCTGCCGGTGGGCTGTGCGCCAGGACCGCCTCGACGCCAACCCCATGGACAAGATCGACACCATCAAGGTGTCCAAATCCTTGCCCCGGCCAGCGGACACCACCGACGTCGCCCGGGTGCTGAACTCGATCTGCAGCAGGCGGCCGCGTAAGGACGTCCCGCTCGATCGACTCCGCGACCGGGTCCTGTTCGAGACGATCTACGTGTGCGGCTCCGCGCCGCCGAAGCCTGCAGCCTCGACCTCGAAGACTTCGACCTGCGCCAGGACGACGAACACGTCCGCATCCACGGCAAGGGCGGCACCGTCCGCACCATGCTCCTGGACGACCGCGGCTACGTCGCCCTCCTCAAGCTCTACCTGAACCGGGCCGGCTACCGATTCGGGCCCGTCTTCCGCGCCAGCATCAACGGAGGCGGCGGGCCGCTGTCCTACGACGCCGCCCACCACCGCTGGGGGAACCACTGCCAAGCGGCCGGAGTCGAGATCAACCTTCACCAACTCCGCCACGCCCACGCCACCGAACTCATCAATGCCGGCGTCTCCATCGAAGTCGTCCGCCGCCGCCTCGGCCACGCCTCCACCGAAACCACCCAGCTGTACACCCTGCTCGCCGACGAGGTCGGCGACGCCGAGATCCGCGCCGCCCGCAGACGCCGTGACCGCCGCCCAGCAGCCAGGTTCAAGCCCGGCCGCATCTTCCCAGCACCCCCTCCTGCCGCATCCCCCTACCCGAGTCCTACTTTGGGGCCGGGGTCAGCTTCGGGAGTAGGACGCCGAGGCAGGCAGCCCGCCGCCCCAGCGCTTCACGATCGGCACCTCGCACCGGGCCTGGGTGAGGATCGCGTTGGCGGCCGGGGGGTTTCTGGGCGGGAGCGGTCCTGGATCCACACCGCGCGGATCCAGGACCGCCGTCGTCATGCCAGGGTCTGGCAGAGGTTCTCGACCTTGGCGTGCGCGGCATGGATGGTCTTGTTTCCGTCCGCCGTTCTGACGACGCTGAACTTGCCGTCGACGACGTACTCACCAGGCGGGGAGCCGATGTTGCCCTGCTTGACGCTGACGTTGAGGCCGCCGTCGATGCGTATGTGCACCGAGCCGTCCTTGAGGTAGTGGAACCACCCGTAGCCCGGGGCCGACCGGACGACCGAGTGGCCGTTGCCGGTGAAGCGGATGGCCAGCGCACCCCGGAACTCCACGAGCTTGTCCGTGCCGTCGGGGTAGGTTTGGAGCGTTCGGACCTCTTCCTCGTCCTGGACGATGTCGCCGTGCACGGGGAACGCGCACACACCGATGTCGGTGAACGGCTTGGCCCGGTACGGGATCCAGCCCCCGTGATCGGCGGCCGAGGCCGATGGCCCGGCCCAGGTGAGCGCGGTACCGCAGACGATGGCGGCGGAGCACGTCAGCGCCACCCGGCGCGCAGTGGTTCTACTCTCGAACAACAGACACCTCCGGTTCGATGGGATTGCCGGACAAGTGTCCCGATCCTTGGTGTGTGACGCCTACAGTGCGGCCTCTTCCGGTCACGCCGCGCCCGCCTGGGCGAGGGCGAGGCATGGCGGCTGGACGAACTCCGCCTGACCCTCGTGGGGAGGGCATCGAGGCCGTTCTCGTGCTCGGACGGCACCAACGCCTCATCCCGAAGCTGCACGCGGTGGTGCGAAGCCATCCGCTGCGTGAGCACCCGGCAGCGCAGTTGATGGGCGCGCTCTACCGCTCCGGGCGCGGCGCCGAGGCCCTGGAGGTGTAGCGGGCGGCCACCGCCCGGCTCGCCGACGAGCTGGTCTGGCCCCGTCGCCCACGCTGCGCGAGGCGCACCAGACCGTGCTGACCGGCGACCCGACGGCCGTCCAGGCTGAACCGCGTCCTGGCGCGGCCCGCCCCGCCCCCTGACCGGTCACCCCGCCCCCGAGACGTTACCCAGAGCTACTTTGGGGCTGGTCGCACGGACCCGAGCGGAGGGCCAAGAGCCCGGCTTCGGCGCAGTGAGGTCTTGACCAACCCTGTTGCCCGTTCGGGCCTACTTGGTCTGCCCACCATGTTCGGGAGCAGACTGCCCTCAAGATCGATCTCAGCGCTAGGCCGTGTCCGATGGATCATGTGTTGATCCAGAGCAGGGCGGTGACCAGGACAATCGCTGCCCGGTAGTTGCGGGCGAGTTTGTCGTAGCG
>NZ_JBFAUU010000040.1:0-22648 GCF_040679435.1 Spirillospora sp. NPDC052269 | reverse complement strand
CGCAGCCGTCCGAGCCGAACGAGAATCCGCCCTCAACGACTACGAACAAGGACGAAACACCGAAGCCATCGCCGCAATGGGACGAAGCCTCGACCACGCCACACGAAACGGCATGCCCCACGAACAAGCGGCCGCCATGCGCCACCTGGCCATCATCAAACGGGAGCAGGGCGACCACCACGAGGCGTTCGACCTGGCCGAGCAAGCACTGGCGTTCTACCGAGAGCGCGAGGACAGCCAGTCCGAGGCGTTCACCCTCCTCACGCTCGGCCTGACCGCACTGTCGCTGGGAAGACCCGGGGCCGCCTCGCTCATCCGTTCCGGCCTGGGCCTGCTGACCCAGCTCAACATGGACGTCGGGAAGGCCCAGACGCACTACGTCATGGCCCGCCTGGACCTGGCCGAAGGCCGGGTGGCGCAAGCGATCGGCCACCTCGACAGCGCCAGGGAGCCGGGGAGGTCGTCCATCTCCTCGCATTTCCTCGCGCAGGTGCACTCGTGGCTCGCCGAGGCCTTCCGGATACGCGGGCAGGACCAGGAGGCCCAGACGTCCTATCTCGCGGCCCGCACCATTTACCACGAGATCGGGAACCGACCGGCCGCCGACGACCTCGAACGCCTGGCGGCCGCCCTGAGACCGGCGGAAGCCGAGCGGAAGGACCATGGAAGCGGCCCTCGTTAGCTTCCTGGGACCGCCAGCACGAAGCCGAAAGGGAACCCCGATGAAGAAGAAGCCCCTGATCCTCGACGACCCCCGGTCCACCCAGAGGAAGACGATCATCATGGTCCGCAAGACGGCGGCTCGCTAGGTCCCGCACCATGCGCATCGTGCTCGTGAACATGCCGTGGGCCTCGGTGGACGTCCCTTCCCTGGCCCTCGGCATCCTCACGTCGGTCGCCGGAAGCCGCTTCCCCGCGGACGAGGTGGAGGTGGAGGTGGAGGTGCTCCACGCCAACGTCGACTTCTGCGAATGGGTCTCCGAGCAGCGATCCTTCACCTTCGACGACTACGGCTACTACTCGATCGGCTCCTACTTCGACGGCTGCGGCGACTGGGTCTTCTCCAGCGCGCTCCACGGCGTGCCGAGCTGGCGGGCCGACGAGTTCGACGCGTCCATGAAAGGCAAATGGACCCCACACCAACGCGACCTCAGCCACACCCTGCACGCACTGGCGCCCGAGTTCATCGACCGGCTGGCCCACCGCATCGTCGCCACCAGCCCTGACCTGGTCGGATTCACCTCGACCTTCCAACAGAACACCGCCTCCCTCGCCACCGCGCAGCGGGTGAAGGAACTGAACCCCGCGATCCGGACGGTCCTCGGCGGAGCCAACTGCGACGGCGTCCAGGGCGCCGCGATGCACCGCAACTTCCCCGCCGTCGACTACGTCGTCCGCGGCGAAGGCGAAGCGGTCTTCGCCGACCTGCTGACGGCGCTCGCCGACGACGGCGACCTCGCCCCGATCCCCGGCCTGTGCTGGCGCGACCAGGACGGAACCGCTCACGTGAACCCGACGCTCCTGACGGCCCTCTCGCCCTCGGCCATCGCCCGGCCCGTGTTCGACGACTACTTCGAGCGGGTCGAGGGTTCGATCGTGGAGTCCTGGGCCAGCCCGAAACTGGTCGTCGAAGGGGCACGCGGATGCTGGTGGGGAGAGAAGCACCACTGCACGTTCTGCGGTCTCAACGGGTCGTCCATGACCTTCCGGAGCAAGTCCCCCGAGTCGTTCTTCGAGGAGCTCGTCGACCTCGCCATCCGTCACCAGGTGCTCGATTTCCTGGTGACGGACAACATCATGGACATGGGCTATTTCACCTCGCTCCTGCCGGCCCTGGCGGAATCCGGCTACGACTTCCGGTTCCACTACGAGATCAAGTCCAATGTCCGGCGCCACCAGCTGGCGAACCTCGCACGCGCCGGAGTCGTCCAGGTGCAGCCGGGAATCGAGAGCCTCAACAAACGCGTGCTGAACCTCATGGACAAGGGGGTCACCGGCTGCATGAACGTCCGGATGCTCCGGGACGCCCAGTCGGTGGGAGTGTGGCCCACCTGGAACTACCTGTACGGCTTTCCCGGCGAGCGCGACGGCGACTACCTGCCGGTCATGGACCAGTTCCCCGCCCTGCACCACCTGACCCCGCCGGCGTCCGCGTCCCGCATCGTGGTCGAGCGGTTCAGCCCCTACTTCGACCGTCCCGAACTCGGCTTCGCCGAGCTGCGGCCCGCCGGGCACTATCGGATCATCTACGACCTGCCCGACCGCGAACTCCTCGACATGGCCTATCTCTTCTCAGCTCCGGAACGGGGAATCGGCCAGGAGACCGCCGACCGACTCGAATCGGCCGTCGACACCTGGCGTTCTTCGCACTCCGACTGCCGGCTCGTCCACTGGGAAATGGACGACGCGGTGCTCTTCTCCAACAGCAGGCCGCACTACGCATGGAGCGAGTTCACCATCGCCGACCCCGTCAGCCTGGCGCTCTTCCGCCTGCTCGACGGCCCGAGAGGCCTGTTGTCGCTGGTGAAACGCCTCACGGCCGAACTCGGAGTCAACGTGACGCACGACGATCTCCAGCGGATCCTCGACCGCTGGACGTCCCTGGGACTGGTCTTCCACGACGGCGGCCAGTACATCCACCTCGCCACCCGGGCGACGAACCAGGAATTGGCGAGGTTCGCCGGCTCATGACTCTCCAAGCCATCCTGTGGAGGGACCACACGGCCGCACTGCGCCACGTCCCAGGGCTCCACGCCGGACACCAGACGCTGGGCTCCGACCCTGCGGCCGACGCCCGCGCGCTGTTCCAACGCGGCATCCGCCACGTCGAGCTGCCCGAGCCCGTGGACCTCGCCCGTCCCGGCGACGGCCGAGCGGCCGTGCGTGCGCTCGTCGTGGTCAGGGAGCTCACCTCCTGGGGCATCGTGGTCTCCTGGCGCCTGGTCGCGGCCGCCGACCGGACCTGCCTGTCATCGTTCAGCCACCTCAGCCCGCCCGTCGAGATCACCGGTGTCCGGGACGGCGATTCCGCGGTCGCCGATCTCCGGCGGGATTTCTACCTCGCCAAATGCGTGTACCGGATGGGCCCCGGGTTCACCGAGGTCCGCGATCGCCGATCGTCCGTGCTCTCCCGGTACATCATCGACGACCCGGACTATCGCGACGCCATCCACGACCTCGAATACGGCGTCCTCGCCGACGCCGTCCCGGCGGACGTCCTGACCGATCTGGAGAGCGAACAACTCGTCGCCCGTATCGGAGAGTACGCGTTCTGGCTCCCCTACCGGGTACGCCGATGGCCGCATCCTCCTCTGAGCGTGTGACAGAACCCGACAAGTGCCCGGCAGCAACTGTCGGGCACTTTCTCTTTGTGTCCCGGAGGTAGCCGGAGGGAAGCGCGGCGGAAGGATTTCGGAATTCCCTTCCCGGACCCTCGAAACGTCACAACCGGCCGGGCTCCACCGGACGGCGTCCCTCCTTCCCCGTCGGCCTCTACCTCGTCCGCGTTCCCGGCGCCCTCCCGCACCCCGCGTATGGGGCCGGACCTTCGAAAGGGAGATCTCCTTGCACCGCTCGATTCCCCGCGTCTCCACCGGGCTGGCCGCGCTCGCCATCGCCGTGACCCCGCTCGTCGCGACGGCCGGCCCGGCCTCCGCGTCCGAGATCGGCTCCTGCTCCGACGCCTACCAGGTGGGCAGCACCAAGGTCGTGACCGACGAGCACGGGCAGTCGGCCATGTCCATCAAGCAGTACTGGTCGCCGAGCTGCCAGCAGAACTTCGCCTACGCCTACGTCTGGCAGTCCTACCGCAACAGCCACTCGGGAACCTGGACGGTCGACCTGGGCGAGGTCTGGGTCCATTCGCCCGGCGTGGAGACCAGCGAAAGCGATCGGACCGTCTACAACACCCGGCAGGCGGACTTCTGGTCGCCCGGCTTCTCCGGCGGCGGCAAGTGCACCTACGCCGACGCCACCCTCATCTACGGCTCCTACGTCAGCAGCGGCAAGACCGACCAGCGCTGCGGCTGACCCACCCGGAAACGCGCACCAGAGCGGCCCCGGACTGCGCCATCGGCACCATCAACCTCAACGACTCCTCGGGCGGCGGCCGACACCCCTTTCCCATCCCCCGATCGTCAATCACTCCGCGAAAGAGGACGCATGACGTACGTACGTAGGACGCTCGCCATCGCCGGCGCCGCACTGTCCATGACGGCCCCCTTTGTCGCCACCGCCTCGCACGCTTCCGCCGCCGGCCGGGACGGCGTCTGCGACAGCGGCGAATTCTGCTACTACTACAACGGCGATCTGTCCGGTTCGGTCTCCGACTTCACCGGATCGGTCGCCGATCTCGGGACGACCCAGCCGTCCTGCTACACCTTCATAGGTCCTGGCAACGGCCAAGGCCTGTGCGTGGGAGACAACGCGGGATCGGTCTGGAACCGCTCGGGACACACCGTCCGCGTCTACTTCAATCGCAACTACGGTGGCGCCTACCAGGACTTCCCGCCCAGCACGAGCGGCAACCTCAACACCACCCTGAAGAACAACAACGCCGGACACCAGTTCATCAGCGCCGCCAGCGGCTCGTAGACGCCGCGCAACGACTACGGCGGCAGCCCGCGAGGCTTCGCGTAGAACAACTGAACGGCCTTCGCCCCCCCCAACGCAAAGGTGCGCCTGGCATGCGTGCCACGGACGCGTCAACATTCGCGGAACGCGTCGCGGTGGCAGGCCCGGCACCCGCCGGGCCTGCCACCGGCCAAGGGATCTGCGCCCAAGAGGGCGCGGCGAGTTTCTGGCCGATGAGCAGGCAGCTGGCGAGCCGGTCACGGCTCCGGACGGTCTCGTTCAACCCTGCGCGATGAATTCCGCCGTCCGGGTCGGTCTTCCTATGAGACCCACGTCGCACGGGCCGGGAGTCCCCGGGCCGAGCGAGACCCGGAGGAGGGCCGCCAATGGGCAAGATCTTGAGCCATATGACGATGTCGCTGGACGGATACATCGCACAACCGGACAACCTGACCGGCGAGCTGTTCGACTGGTACGGCGCCGGAGACGTGGTCGTGCCGAACCCCAGCGAGGAGGTCTCGTTCAACGTCGATGAGGCCAGTGCGGAGTATTTGCGAGAGCTGACCGAGGACACCGGCGCGCTCATCAGCGGACGGCGCCTGTTCGACATCGCCGGTGGCTGGAATGACAAACACCCTGCCGGCGCGCCCGTTGTCGTGGTCACTCACCACCCGCCGGCGGACGCTGCGGAGAAGTGGCCGACAACGACGTTCGTCGACGGAGTCGAGGCGGCGGTCCATCGGGCGAGACAGATCGCCGGCGACAAGAACGTCACGATCGCCAGTGCGAACGTGACGCAGCAGGCGCTCGCCCTCGGTCTGGTGGACGCGGTGTGCGTCAGCCTCGTACCGGTGCTCTTCGGCGAGGGCGTCCCGTACTTCTCGAACATCGGGGGCGGGCACCTCCTGCTCGACGATCCGGTCGTCGTCCAGGGACGACGTGCCCTTCACCTCACCTACCCGGTCCCCCGCTAGGCCTGCCGCCTCGATCGCGAGCAACGCCGCCCTCACCAGGCCCGCCACCGGGAGGACCACGCGCTCACGGCGTGTTCGCCTTGCCCACCGAGGGTTGTGGCGGAGGCACTCCCACCTCTATCTTGGAATGGTCGTTCCAAGATAGGAGGAAGGCCGTGCCCGACGTCAAGCACTTCGATCCCGACCAGGCACTGGACCAGGTGGTGGAGCTGTTCTGGCGGCGTGGCGCGGCCTCGACCGGGGTCGGTGACGTGGTGGCGGCGACCGGACTCAGCAGGTCCAGCCTGTACGCCACGTTCGGCGGCAAGCAGGAGCTGTACGTGGCGGCGCTGCGGTGCTACGTCGAGCGGCGGTCCGGGCCCGTCCTGGACGCGCTGGCCACCGACGGCCGCGGGATTCCGGCGATCGCCGCCTTCTTCGACCAGCTGATCCAGGCGCGCTGCGAGGGCCCGTACGCCCGCTGGGGCTGCATGGTCTCCAACGCCCATGCCGGGACCGCTCCGCCTGTCGCCGCCGATGGTCCCGGCGGTGAGGACGCGCAGGTGCGCCAGGTGCTGGAGCAGCACCACACGGCGCTGCGCGGAGCCATGACCGCGGCGCTCCAGGCCGCGCGGTCACGTTCGCAGTTGCGATCCGGCGTGGACGTGGACACCAGCGCAGATGTGCTGGCGCTGCTGGCCTACGGGGTGAACCTGCGGTCGCGGGCCGGAGCGCCGGCGGCCGACCTGAGAACGACCGTGACGGCGGCGCTGGACTCACTGCGCGCGCCGGACCCCCTTGTGAAGGAGAGTTGAGAATGACCGAGTTCACCGTGTACGACGAGACCTCCGCGCCCGAGGCGTCCCGCCCCCTTCTAGAGGCGGCGAAGAAGCGGATGGGGTTCGTGACCACCCTCAACGCCGTGATGGCCGAGTCACCCGAGCTGCTGGCCGGGTACAACACTCTGGCCGAGTTGTTCGGCAAGTCCTCGCTGCCGGTGCTGGCCAAGCACGTCGTCTGGATCACCGTCAGCGTGGAGAACGGCTGCGAGTACTGCGTGGCCGCGCACTCGACCATGGCGCTGCGCTCGAAGGTGTCATCCGAGGTGGTCGAGGCGCTGCGGGCGGGCAAGCCGCTGCAGGATCCCGCCCTGGAGGCGGCGCGCCGCTTCACCCAGCTCATGGTGTCCGGCCGCGGCTGGGTCGAGGACGCCGAGGTGCAGGCCTTCCTGGACGCCGGCTACACCCGCCGCCATGTCATGGACGTCGTCCTGGGCGTGGGCATGAAGACGCTGTCGAACTACACCAACCACATCGCCCACACCCCGCTGGACCCCGCCTGGGCCGACCAGCAGTGGAGCCGCGCCTAACCCTGCCCCTCCCCCTCTCCTCCCCGGGCGGAGAGGGGGGAGGCACACCGCCAGAACCAGGAGCCAACTCCGCGCCCACGCCCAGGTGACCGGTACCCCCGGCTGGCACCGGGACCCGACGCCGGATTGGATCAGCGGACGCCGAGGGCGAACGAGGTGGTTTCGAAAAGCTTCGCGAGCTCCGGACGACGTTCTGCCCGCCGCGCCATGATGAACGCGGACCGTCCTCGCCGGTCCAGTTCTCGCAGCAGGTCCCAGCCCTGCACGTCACGGTAGTAGCGCATGAGCGGTGCCTCGAAGGTTGCGCGCCCCACCCACCGTCGCCCGGTCTCCGCCGCATGGTCCAAGGCCCAGAAGGCGATCAGGCTCCCCAAGCGAAGGCCCTCGCTCGGAGCCGTCACCGTCGACGCCATGAACACCGCCGGCTCCGACCGCTCGTCCTCGGTGAAGCACCACTCCGGCACCTCACCGAACAGCGTCGTACAGCCCATGACCTCCTGATCACGGACCAGCACCCACACCGGGAAATCGACATCTCCCGCCTGAGCGGCCAGAGCCTCGCCCCCATCGCCGAACCCCGGCCATCCGCGAGCCGACAGCCACGCATCACGCCGCCGGATCATCGCGGCGATCCCGTCCCGATCCCCCTCCCCGGCAACCCTCATCTCGAACATGAGACCCCCTCGCGGAAACCAAGGCCAAGAGCACCCGCCTCAGGGCCCTTCGAGGCCGACCACCAGGCCGAACGGATCACGAATCTGGCAGATGCGCCGCCCTGACTCCACCTGCCCGCCGTCCGCAACATCGGTGTGGACGTCGCCGCCGAGAGCGGCGGCCCACCAGCGCACACACTTCCGGGTCGTCAACGAAGGCCATGACAGCGCTGACGTGCTCGAACACCTTGACTGCCCTCCGAAGCCGACAGGGCCCGACGGTACAAGCTGCGGCACGCCCACGCCCGCCACCCTGCGAAGTCCCTTGGATCGAGCTAGCTGCCCAACCGTCCACACCGGTCACCGATGCCGTGTCGCTGTTTGACTGCTCGGGCGACCTGCGGTGACCTGGCCCGATGGCACCCCACGTGGCCAGCAAGAGTCCGCGACCGCGGATGGTTCTTCATCATGGACGGTCACAGGAGGCCTTATGCGAACACCATCGTCCTTTCGAAGGGAATCCTTGTCCCATGTCCACCCTGAACGGCCGAACGGGTCGCGCAGATGACCGATGAGCCTGGCGAGAGGAACAACGAGAAGCTGGCCGCATGGCTGGGGGTGGCCGCCTCGGTCCTGGCCATCCTTGGCTGGTTCGGTTTCACCGACTGGCACCACTTCGCCAGCTGGATGAAGCACCAGGACCACGCCTCACCTTCCTCCACCTACACCGCTCCCCCGTTGTCCGTTTCCAAGCCCACCAGCCCCGCGCGAGTGTCCTCTTCCCCGTCGCGCTCCACCCTGGACCCCGGATGCATCGAGCTGGGCCAGGCCCTGCACTCCTTCACCGCCAGCCAGGACGGAAGGCCCAGCAGCATCACCCGCGACCGGGCCCGTACCTTGGCCATCGAATACCAGGGGTTCGCCAGGTCGCTGGACCGAGCCGCCATGGATGCGCGAGGTCCGCAGGTCAAAGAAGCGATCCGCGCCTACGCTTCAGATACCCGCACCCTTGCCGACGACCTGGACGCCTACGATCTGGATGCCTTTCACCGTGTAAACGGGACCATGGGCAACGAGGTGATTGCGGCGTGCTCCCACCACCCGGCCGAATGAGATGGATTGAGCTCAGTCTGTTGTGACTGTGGGCGCTGGCCGTGCAGCCATGTGGCTCACTGGCCCGTCCTGCTCGGCGTTGGCCTGGTGCTCGAAGGGTCTGAACCTCATCTCGTCTCACACTCGGCCTCGACAGCGGCCGGCCATGCCCAGAACTGTGCCGGGGCCGGGCTGCGGCAGGCATAGATTCGGGCTACGCGCATCACGGAGTGCACCACGGTTCAGTCGTTCAGGGTTTGGTGAGCTCGAGGAACACTCCACCATGGCGGATGCCGCGCTGAGGGTCTTCACGCAGCCATTGTTCAGCGTGGGCGCCGATGCGGCACTTGCGCCACTGGCGGCCGTCACGGAAGGAGACATGTGGGTACCTGCCCGCGCGGATATGCCGATAGGTCAGAGCGATCAGGGCGGTGAAACGCTCACGCACCTCGGGTGGCTGCTCGCCGGGGAACCAGACGTGTGCCAGCCGCCCGCAATCCAAGGTCTCGCGGCCCTTGACCGGCACATACCGACCATCAGCCAGCACCTCGGCTCCGCTGTAGGGGCCTCGGTGTGTGTTGAGGAACTGGATCAAGGGTCCGGCCTGATTGCCTGAACCGTCCAGGAGCTGGAGGTGTGCCTGAATGCCATCGATCGACAGGACCTCGGTCAGATGCTCACTGGCTGCCGTCAGGTGGTCGGTCCACATGGCTTGGCCTCGGATGTCGGGCGCGATCGCGGCGCTGAACGCTTCAACGTCGGCCTGGACCATCAGAAGCTCCAGTGACCTGCCGCTTTGCCCACGCTCACGCCCCATACCGCTCATCGTGCCACCCCCTGAACGCGGCCGCCCCTGCAATGGGGGGGCCTCAACCATTCATCACCGGACCTCACCAGGGCCGCCACTTTGGGAAAGGCGCCTTCTCGGCGCAGTCCCCAGGCTTGGATCGGTGTGATGATCGGTGAGGACGGAAGGACGGTGATTCATGGCCGAAGACTGGTCGTTCGCCTCTGCTCGAGAACCGGCCCAGTTCAGCATGGCCGGCCATCGCGACTCGCCTGAGTTCGACCACGCGGTGGCTACCACTGGGGAGACCTTCTTCTGCGGTCTGCCCAAGCGAGCCACTTTGTGTGGCATCCCCGAAGAGGAACTCGAGGTCTACCTTTACCTCTTCGAAGCGGACGCAGATCGCGCCTGTCCGCAGTGCCGGATCAGAGCGGTGTCCGCTCCCAATCGTCCATGCGGGCAGGAACGCCTGCACGACCTGGTTTTGGCCGCAGGCCCGGACACCTTGCGCTCCAGGCTTCTGAACGCTTTGCGCACCGGTGCCGGCATCAGGATCTGGGTCATCGGTCCGGCGAACGGGGTAGCCGCCCACGCCCACCTCGATCTCATCAGCGAGGGGCGAGACGCGCTCCGTCCCCTGCTGGTCGGCCAGAGTCAGGTCGGCGTCGCACGGGTCGCCCAGCCCGGCGGGGAGTTCGTCGTCGTGCTCCCTGAGGACGCCGAGCCCGTCATCGCCCGGGCAGGGCGTGCAGAGCAACGGCGCGTGGGCGCATGAGCCGGAGCGAATCCGAGGCGATGGACGACCACGAGGTCGCGGCCCTCCTGTTGTCCAAGGCGTTGGTGGAGATCCGTCAGCTCTCGAGTTCCGTCCGGCGGGAGCGTGGCGGCGCAACACCGGAGGACGACCTCGCCCGCATCTGGTTTCTTTCGGACCTTTGCCACAACCTGCCACGTGCCGCCCGTCCGATGGCTCAACAGCCGTCTCGCGTGAACGCGCCGATGCGGGTCAGGGAGCGGGCGATGGCGGAGCGGCCGATGAGCTTCACCTGGAACACCGCCGGTCCGGAGGGGCGCGTCTGGATCACCGCTCATCTCGAGCGTCTTGGTCGTCCGTGGAGTCCGCCTCCTCCGCTTCCCACTCCCCCGACGACTCCGCCCGAGTTGGCGTGGCGGCAACGGCTCGGTCTGCCAGGACGTTGGCCGGTACAAGCGCCGGAGGGACGGCCGCCGCTCCCACGGCAGGCGCGTGAGCTGAAAGCCATGGACACTGACACGGTGTGCGCGCTCTTCGACGAAGCCGCACGGCTCCGGCCAGGTCTCGGCAAGGGCGGCCCCTGGCTCCGCAAGCACCTGGCGCCGGGCGGCACGCACCACCTGGTGCCTGACCCGGCCGACCACTACTGGCCTGACCCCACCGGCCGAACTCGCTGGTGGCAGAGCACCGCCCTCCTCCAGATGATCGACGGTGCCCAGGTCACCGGCATGCTCGCCGTCCTCCCCGAGACCTTCACAGCACTGCCCTCCAGCGTCCCGAGGCGCCAACAGCGGCGGCTGCTGCACCTCGCTCGGGCGACCGAACGCGACACCTACCTGTGGGGCCGCGACCACGCATCCACCTGCACCCCCTCCACCTGCGGATACATCCGCACGGAACCCGAAGATCCTTCCGAACCGGCACCCTCGTGATCACCACTGGCCCGAGAGGAAGGCCACGACGCTCCACCGTCCCGGCACGAAAGGATCTGAATTCTGGCCCGCTCGGGGCCGGCGGCCTACGGTGGTGGGTGGATCGGTGATGCTCTTGCCGGCAGGAGGTGGCCGATGGCCGTGACTCCGGAGTGGGACGCGCAGACGGTCCATGCGGAGTTGGAGCGTGCGCGACGGGATTTCCATCGGCTTCTGGACGCCGCGACGGCCGAGGATCTGGCGCGGCCGACGAACGGGACGCGGTGGAACAACGAGCAACTGCTGTTCCACATGCTGTTCGGCTACATGATCGTTCAGACGCTGCTGGTGTTGATGCGCGTGTTCGGGCATCTGCCGAGGGGTGTGAGCCGGGTGTACGCGCGCCCGTTGAACCTGTCGACCAGGTTGTTCGACTACTTCAACTACATCGGCCCCTGCGTGGCGGTCCACATCTACGGGCATCGGCGCATGGGAACCAAGTTCGACCGCGTCACCGCCTCCCTGCACCGGCGGCTGGACAAGGAGACCGCCGTCGACCTCACGCGAGGGATGCACTACCCGGCGCGTTGGGACCCGTTCTTCACCGACTACATGACCTTGGCCGATGTCTACCGGTATCCCGCGCGGCACTACGACTTCCACCGCCGCCAGCTCACCCTCGGCAGTGACCGGTGAGCCGGCGACGGTGACCGACGGCCGAGGGCGGCCGAGCGACACGGCAGGTGCGGACGCGGCGCATTGGTGCGAACCATGCTTCTCCAAGACCTGAAACCGGTTCCTGACATGTGCTGGATATCGTGGGAGCGACTTCAGGGGAGATCTTGATGGAACGGCAGCGGCGCGTTGACGCGAGCGGCGTCTCGCGTTGGCTGCTGCTGTTCTTCCTCGTGGCAAGCCCGACCGGACGCTCCGGCTGGAACTCACCGGCGACATGATGAAGTACGACTGGGCGATCAATGGCCGCCCCTACGATCCGAAGGACCTCCACCCGGTGCGCTCCGGTGAACGGGTGCGGCTGTCGTTCGTGAACCGCACCACCATGTGGCACCCCATGCACCTGCACGGCCACACCTTCGCGCTCGTCGGCACAGGCCTGCGCAAGGACACCGCGATCGTCCTGCCCGGCAAGACGCTGGAAGTGGACCTCGATGCCGACAACCCAGGCCGCTGGATGATCCACTGCCACAACGTCTACCACGCCGAATCGGGCATGATGAGCCTGCTGGGATACCAGGCGTGAGCGTCGGCGGCGGTCAAGCGTGATCGCCTCGACGATGGCGCCGCCCGGCGGGGATCCGCCGCGCGGCGCCGTCGTTGCGGGTGTGCGGGTCGGCTGTGGTCTGAAGCAGGTGGTCAGCCCGTCCCTGGGCCGGTGACGATCGAGGTGATGGTGTCCTCGTTTCGACGCAGGTACTCGATGTCGCGCAGGTAGGTCAGGTCATGCCCCTCGTCCAGATGCCTGGAGAAGGCGGCATGGCCGGCGGCCGCTTCCGCTCGCATGAAGTCGATCAGGGCGTGCAGTCGTGCGCAGACTGTGTCGACGAGGCCGGACCGGTCCTTCAGGCCGTATTCGTCGCAGAAGACGCGCGTTCGCTCGGCCTGTTCCTGGAGGGTGCCGAACGCCACCGGGTTCCGCGGGTCTGCCAGCGGGACGAAGCGGTACACCGCGTAGGCGATGTCCCACAGGCGCGGGCCGGTGTGCGCGGCGTCGAAGTCGATGACGCCGGTCACGCGCTCGCCGTCGAAGACGCAGTTGTACGGGGCGAAGTCCCCATGGCAGACGACTTCCGCAGGATGGACGTCCGGCAGCATCCAACCGCCGGTCACAGACTCGGCCACGCCGCTGCCGACGTCGTGAAGGCGGCGCAGGACCTCGGCTGCGGACCTCAGCGTGGCTTGACCGCGAAGGTTCTCCGGCAGTGGGTAGTCCCCTGCGTCGCCTGGGACATAGCTGAGCATCTGCCGGTCATCGGGACTGATCCCGAGGAACCTGGGCGCGTACTCGAAGCCCTCGCGTTCGAGGAACGCCAGGAAGCGCTCGACCTGCGCGCTGCCCGGGCCGCGTGATCGAAAGACCACGTCCCCGGCACGCGTCACCTCGGTCATGCCGCCTCCGCTGAGAGGCTCTTCCTGCGATTCCACTCTCACACTCCACCTCGGGCGAGACATCGACCGTGCCGTTCTCAGCACGGCCGCCAGTGTCACACGATGTCAAGGACGCGCGGATGTGGGTACCGAGGTCGACGGCAGGCGCGCATCGCGCATGATCTGCTCCACCGTGTCCTGCAGGGACTGGTCAGGGCCGATCACCGTCTCCTGGACGCCGCACAGCAGGTCCCGTTCGCGATACCACTGGGCCATCTCCGGCTCCCCGAACTCGTGAGCGTTGGGTTTGGTCGTATGACGGCGCAGTGTCTCCTCGAACGGGATGTCCAGGTAGTACAGCAGGCTGGGGCCCGGATGGTCGGCGACCAACGCCTCGAGCATCGCACCATAGCGGTCGCTGTAGAGGATCCCTTCGAGGAGCACGTGATACCCGCGATCGAGGGTCCAGCGCACGATGGTGTCGATCAGGTCGATGTTCGCCGCTCCGGGGACGTCGCGATCACGCAGGATCTCCCGGCGGACCACGTCCTGCGGGACGACGGCCAGGTCCCGCCGCTCGTAGCGCCGCCGGATCTCCGCCGCGATGCTGGACTTGCCCGAGCCGGAGTTGCCGCGCAGCACCATCAGCGCCTGCGAGTTTCGGACGGCGGCGTCGAAGCCGTCTCGCACACCGGACACAGCCTCGACGTTACCGGTTCGGACGAACCGAGGCCTGCATGACCAGCGGATATTCACCGCGAACGCGACTCTGTCCGCTGCCGCGCGGGACGGGCCGGCGGGCCGTTGCGGGCTCAGCGACTCACGGTGGTCTCGCGCTCCACACGCGACAGCTTCTCGGGGTTGCGGACGTGGTAGGCGCCGGTGACGTAGCCGTTCTCGACCAGCGCCGCCACCACGCCGTCGATCTCCCCGTCGATTCGGATGAGCAGTCCCGGGCCGCCGTTGATCTGGACCAGCTCGACCGTCCTCTCGGCGTCGCGCTTCCACCAGCCGCCGGCCAGCAGGCGGGCCACCTTGTCCGCCCCGACGATGGGCCGAAGCAGCGCGTGTTTGATTCCGCCGCCGTCGCTCAGGGCCACGACGTCCGGCGCCAGGATGTCGAGGAGGCTCTGGATGTCGCCGGTCTCGACCGCGCACTGGAAGGCCAGCAGTGCGGATCGGGTGTCAGCCGGGGAGACGGAACCGCGTGGCCGGCGCGCGGCGACGTGGGACCGGGCCCGGTAGGCGAGCTGGCGGACCGCGGCCGGGGTCCTGTCGACGGCTTCGGCGATCTCGTCGTAGTCCAGGTCGAACACCTCGCGCAGGACGAACACCGCCCGCTCGACCGGTGCGAGCGTCTCCAGCACCAGCAGCATCGCCATCGAAACGCTGTCGGCCAGTTCGACGTCCTCGGCCACGTCGGGCGTGGTCAGGAGCGGTTCGGGCAGCCACGGCCCGACGTAGGACTCCTTGCGCCGACCCAGCGCGCGCAGGCGGTCCAGCGTCTTCCGGGTGACGATCCGCACCAGGTAGGCGCGGTGCTCCCGGACGGCGGCCAGATCGACGTCCACCCATCGCAGCCAGGTCTCCTGCAGGACGTCCTCGGCGTCGGCGGCCGAACCGAGCATCTCGTAGGCGATGGTGAAGAGCAGGTTGCGGTGCTCGACGAACACCTCGGTGGCCGAATCCACGCGGCCGACATGGTCGCGCGGCCTGGCCGTGTCCGTCGTTCGGTCGCTGCGCTGGCTCATGCCTCTGGCTCCTGCCCTGTTCGTCCTTGGTCCTGCCACACGCACAAGACGCCGCTCCTCACCGCTTTGTAACACCCCACGAGCAATGACCCACGTCACACGAACGCGGTTGTTACAGGGGCCGGGGCGTCGGCGTCTTGTGACCGTCAGGACGCCGCGCCGACGATCCGCGTGGCACGAAACACCACAAGTAAGGATGAAGTCATGGCAACCACGAAGGCGCAGGCCCCGGCGGCCGGCTCGCGCCGCTGGGCCGCGCTGTTCTTCATAGGGTTGGCTCAGCTCATGATCGTTCTGGACGGGACGGTCGTGAACATCGCGCTGCCGTCGCTCCAGCGGGATCTGGGGATCTCCGACGGCGACCGGCAGTGGATCATCACCGCGTACACGCTGGCGTTCGGCAGCCTGCTGCTGCTCGGAGGCCGGATCGCCGACTACACCGGCCGCAAACGGACCTTCCTGATCGGACTGCTCGGCTTCGCCGGCGCGTCGGCGCTCGGCGGCGCGGCGGGCGACTTCGAGCTGCTGCTGGGCGCCCGTGCCCTGCAGGGCGGATTCGCCGCGCTGCTCGGACCGTCCGCGCTGTCCTTGCTGACCGTGACGTTCACCCAGCCCAAGGAGCGTGCCAAGGCGTTCGGGATCTGGGGCGCCATCACCGCCGTGGGCGGCGCGATCGGGCTGCTGGCCGGCGGAGCGCTGACCGACTACCTGGACTGGCACTGGTGCCTGTACGTCAGCGTCCCGATCGCCCTGATCGCGGCGATCGGCGGGCAGGCGATGCTGACCGAGTCGCGGAGCGAGGGCGGGGCCCGGCTCGACATCCCCGGCGTCCTGCTGGTGACGAGCGGGCTGGTCGCGATCGTGTACGGCACGAGCCAGGCGGAGTCCGGCGGCTGGGGCTCGGCGAAGGTCATCGGCCTGCTGGCCGCGGGCGCCGTGCTGCTCGCCGCATTCGCCTGGGTCGAGAGCCGGGTGTCGCAGCCCATGCTGCCGCCGCGCCTCATCGCCGACCGAACCCGCGGCGGCGCCTATCTGAGCGTGGGGCTGGCCATGGTCGGAATGTTCGGGGCGTTCCTCTTCCTGACCTACTACCTGCAGGTCGTCAAGGGATACTCGCCGATCAGGACGGGCGTGGCGTTCCTCCCGATGACCGTGGCGGTGCTGGTCTCGGCCGGCGGGCTCGCCACCCGGCTCCTGCCCAAGCTCCCGCCGCGGATGCTGATCATTCCGGGGATGCTGCTCATCGCCTCCGGCATGCTGTGGCTGCGGACCATGGGGACCGACACCGGCTACGTCCAGGGCGTGCTGGTCTCGGGACTCCTGCTCGGTTTCGGTGCGGGCATGGTCATGCCGGTGGCCTTCAACTACGCCACCCGCGGCATCGACCCGCGCGACGCGGGCGTCGCCTCGGCCAGCGTCAACACCTCGCAGCAGATCAGCAGCTCGATCGGAACCGCGCTGCTCAACACCATCGCCACCAGCGCGACCGCGAACTACCTGGCCACGCACGCCTCGCAGGGCAGGAGTCCGGCCCTCGCCAAGAAGGCGATGCTGGAAGGCTTCACAACGGCCGGCACCTGGGCCGCGGGGATCCTCCTGGCCGGCGGCCTGATCGTCGCCGTCCTCATGAACACCCCGCGTCCCACCCCCAAGGTCGTCACCGAGGACACCGACAGCGCCGAAGACGCCGAACCGGTGCCCGCTCACCCCTGAGCGTTGAACGCCGCATGCTGATTCTCACGGCCCCGAGCATCACGGCTCGAGGGCGTGGCGGATGCGGCGGGAAGGGCTGAAGGAGTACAGATCGAGGATTCCGGGAGGGTCGGCCAGGCCCGGACCACCAGCCTCGACCCACGCGGCGATGTCTCCGGCGGCGTCGTTGACCAAGCCGAGCCGGACGGGCCGCCCCCACACCTGCGGGGGCGGCCTCGCGGGTGCATCAACTCACCGGCCCTCGCTGGTGCGGGCGCGGCGCCAAGCGCCCTCCGCGAGCAGCCGCAGCCCGTTGAGGCCGACGATGACGGTGGAGCCTTCGTGGCCGGCGACGCCCAGCGGCAGCGGCAAGGTGCCCACCAGGTCCCAGACGACCAGTCCGGTGATGAACAGCGCGGCGATGGACAGGTTCTGCACCACCAGCCGCCGCGCCTGCCGCGACAGGTTGACGACGGCTGGAATGGTGGCCAGCTCGTCCCGGACGATGACGGCGTCGGCGGTCTCCAGGGCCAGGTCGGACCCGGCACGGCCCATGGCGACGCCGGTGTGGGCGGCGGCCAGTGCGGGCGCGTCGTTGACGCCGTCGCCGACGACCAGCACCTTGCGGCCGGAGCGCTCCAGTTCCCGGACGGCGGCGACCTTGTCGTGCGGGAGCAGGCCCGCGCGGACATCGTCGATCCCGACCTCGTCGGCCAGCCGGGCGGCGGCGCGCGGGTTGTCGCCCGTCACCAGAATCGGCCCGGTGCCCGTCAGGGCCGACAGAGCCGCGACGGTCGTCGCGGCGTCCGGCCGGAGCCGGTCGGTGATGCCCAGCACTCCGGCGGGGGCGCCGTCGATCTCGACCAGCACCGCGGTGCGGCCCTGCTCCTCCAGCCGCTCGGCCACCGCCGTGACGGGGTGCGCGCCGTGACCGCTCAGTAGCCGGGCCGGGCTGCCGACCGCGACCTGGTGACCGTCGACGGCGGCGGTGACGCCCGTACCCGGGGTGGAGGCGAAGCCGGACGCGACGGGGATGTCCAGGCCCCGGGCGCGGGCCGCGTCGACGACGGCGCGGGCGAGTGGGTGCTCACTGGGATGCTCGGCGGCTGCGGCCAGCGCCAGCAGCCCGTCCTCGTCCAGGCCCGTTTCCGGGAGCGGGCGGATGTCACCGACCTCCGGCACGCCTTCGGTGAGGGTGCCGGTCTTGTCGAGGGCCACCTGGTCGACCTGCCCGAGCCGCTCCATCACCACGGCCGACTTGACCAGCACGCCGTGCCGTCCGGCGTTGGCGATGGCCGACAGCAGCGGCGGCATGGTGGCCAGCACCACCGCGCACGGCGAGGCGACGATCATGAACGTCATCGCGCGCAGCAGCGACCCGGTCAGGTCGGCGCCGAAGGCCGTCGGGACGGCGAACACCGCCAGCGTCGCCGCGACCATCCCCACGCTGTAGCGCTGCTCGACCTTCTCGATGAACAACTGGGTCGGGGCCTTGGTCCCGGACGCCTCCTCGACCATCGCCACGATGCGCGCGATCACCGAGTCGGACGGGTCGCGCTCGACCTTCACCCGCAGCGCGCCGGTCCCGTTGAGGGTGCCGGCGAACACCTCGTCCCCGGCCTGCTTGGCGACCGGCAGCGGCTCGCCGGTGATGGTGGCCTGGTCGACCTCGCCGGCCCCGTCCAGGACACGGCCGTCGGCGCCGATCCGCTCGCCGGGCCGCACCAGGATGACCTCGCCGACGGCCAGCCGGTCGGTGGGGACGGTCTCCTCGGTGCCGTCGTCGGCCAGCCGGGTGGCTGTGGCGGGGGCCAGATCGAGCAGCCCGCGGACCGAGTCGGCGGTGCGGGCGGTCGCGATCGCCTCCAGCGCACCGGAGGTGGCGAAGATGACGATGAGCAGTGCCCCGTCGAGCACCTGCCCGATGGCGGCGGCGCCGAGCGCAGCGACGACCATCAGCAGGTCCACGTCCAGGGTCTTGTCCTTCAGGGCCTTCAGGCCCTCCCATCCCGGTTCCCATCCGCCGGTGACGTAGGTCGCGGCGAACAGCGCGCCCCAGGCCCAGTCCGGCCCGTCCAGCAGGTAGACCGGCAGTCCGGCCAGGAACAGCAGCAGTGCGGCCGCCGCCCATCGGGCCTCGGGCAGCGCCAGAATCCGGGTGCGGCGCCGCGGCGCCGCCCCCTCTCCCGGTGGGGCGGAGGGAGCCGGGCGGGCCAGGGTGGAGGTCATCGGGCGGAGTCCTTCCAGGGGACGTCGGAGGCCGAGCTCGGAGGTCGAGTACGAGGGTCGGGATCGAGTCGTGGCCCGTGGAAGCGGGCGTCGCTGGCACATTATCAGGAACACATGAACAATAATTCATGCTTTCATGGGGCGTAGCATGGGCCCATGGGTCATGGATCCGCGCAACCTGGTGAAGTGCCGCGCACGCGACTGGACGCGGCCGCCGCGGCTCGGGTCGCGACCACGCTGCAGGCGCTGGCCACCCCGTCACGACTGCTGATCCTGGCCCGCCTGCGCGAAGGCCCGTCGCCCGCCACCGAGCTGGCCGCCGAGGTGGGGATGGAGCAGTCCGCCTGCTCCCACCAACTGCGACTTCTGCGCAACCTCGGCCTGGTGGTGGGCACCCGCCAGGGCCGCTCGGTGGTGTACGCGCTGTACGACGATCACGTGGCCGCGCTCCTCGACCAGGCGCTCTACCACGTCGAACACCTCAACCTCGGGCTCAGCGACGCCGTCCCGGCGGCAGCCGCGACGGACCTCATGACGTCCGCGGCGGGGACCGAGAGCGAGAGTGAGACCGGCGGGAGACCGGCGGTCATGCCCGAGTGATCACCACCGGCTCCGGCGGTAGCGCCTGACGCGGACGGGAAGCCTCGGGTGGCAGAGCCCGTCCCGGCTACGAGCTCACCGACCCGTACCGCGCAGTGCGGCCGCAGCGGATCGTCGAGGGGCGTGAGCGGCGGGTGGGCACTCCCGAACCACGTCCACGACGTTCCTGCGGGACGGGCCCCACGCGGTGAGTTGCTTATGCCATGATTCACCCGATCTGCGCCAGGCTCACCCCCTTTCGGCTTGTGGCGCACCTGTGCGGTGGGCAAGCGGTGGCCGCCCCTCAACAAGAGGACCGAAGGAACCATGAGCGAGCAGCACGACCACGATGACGAGCAAGCGCACGGCCATGGGCATGGGCACGGCCACGGGCATGGTCATGGGCACGGCGTGGCGGCCGACGCGGACCGGCGGTGGCTGGTCATCGCGCTCGGCCTGATCACGGTGTTCATGGCCGGCGAGGTCGTGGTCGGCTTCCTGGCCCACTCCCTGGCGCTGCTGTCGGACGCGGCGCACATGCTGACCGACGCCGCCTCGATCGTGCTGGCACTGGTGGCGATGCGGCTGGCGGCCCGTCCGGCCCGGGGCGGGTACACCTTCGGCCTCAAGCGGGCGGAGATCCTCTCCGCCCAGGCCAACGGCATCACGCTGCTGGTGCTGTCGGCCTGGCTCGCCTACGAGGCGGTCCGCCGCCTGATCTCCCCGCCCGAGGTCACCGGAGGCCTGGTGCTGGGTACCGCCCTGGTCGGGGTGGCGATCAACCTCGGGGCGACCTGGGCGCTGTCCAAGGCCAACCGGAGCAGCCTGAACGTCGAGGGCGCCTTCCAGCACATCCTCACCGACCTGTTCGCCTTCATCGCCACCGTCATCGCGGGCGCGGTGATGGTGTTCACCGGCTTCGCCCGCGCCGACGCCATCGCCTCCCTGATCGTCGTGGTCCTCATGCTCAAGGCCGGGATCGGCCTCGTCCGCGACGCCGGCCGGATCTTCCTGGAGGCCGCCCCCGCCGGCATCGACCCGGACGCCGTGGGCGACCGCCTCGTCACCTTCGACAGGGTCTCCCAGATCCACGACCTGCACATCTGGGAGATCACCTCCGGTCAGGTGGCCCTCTCGGCACACGTCCTGGTCGCCCCGGGCGGCGACTGCCACGCCGTCCGCCGCGGCCTTGAGCGCCTGCTCCGCGAGGACTACTCCATCACGCACTCCACCCTGCAGGTCGACCACGTCGGCGAGGACGACACCGCCGACCTGTTGCAGATCACCAGCCGTCCCCCGGAGCACTCCGACCATGCCGACGGCGAGAACGTCCATGGCCCGGTCCACCACCGCGGCCCCCACGAGCACTGACCCCGCCGGGAAGACGACCCGCCGCAACGTCCACGGGCGTGCGACGCCCCGGCGGAGCGTCGCACGCCCGTCCTCGGCCATCACGGGATCTGGAGTGGCATGCGTCACTCATGCCGCTGCAACCGGCACCGCGATGGACACGTCATATCCCCGTTCACCACCCGCACCGCGTCGCTGAAGGGCGTGGCCGAAACCGCCGGCCACCGACCGATCGAGGAGAGGCACCGATGGGCCACCATCACGACCGGCACCATGAACCCCACCACGACGAGCACTACCAGCCTCCCCACCACGACGAGCACCACTACGAGCAGCCGTACTACCAGGAGCCGTACTACGGGGAGCCCCACCAGCAGCCCCCGCACCACCAGCCTCCGCACCACCAGCCCCCGCATTACCAGCCTCCGCACCACCAGCCCCCGCATTACCAGCCTCCCCACTACCAGCCTCCCCACCACGAGGAGGTCTACGAGGAGCACCACGACGAGCACCACGGCCCGTTCGGACGGCTGTTCGGGGGCGGCCATCACGGCGGTCACCACGGTGGGCACCACGGCGGTCACCACTGATCTTTGAGCGCCAACGGCGTTCGCTGAGCGCCACGGCGTCGCTGCGGGCGGCCGACTCACCGGATTCCCCGGGCCGTCGGCCGCCCGCAGTTCCTTTTTTCGCCGGGCAGCTCACACATCACGGCGCCGCAGTCGGTGCCACCTCACTCACAGACGCGTCGGCATCCCACCGAGGCTCTTCCTCGGCGGCAGGCCGACCTCCTGGTCATGGCTGCGGCGGGATGAGCGCGCCGCCGGGGAACACCTTGGCGGAGGCCCCGCAGGAGGGGCATCCGGGGTCGATCCACGGCGGCTGGCTGGGCAGCCCGTGCTGGTACCAGGCGGTGTGGGCGTCGCTCTGGCGCGCTTCGAACACCTGCTCCCAACTCCGGGTGCAGCGCTGGCAGTGGAAGCGCCATTTCTCGTTGCTGGTGTGAACGTCCTTGACGCGCATGGCGTCCTCCGCATCGTCCTACACGTGTGTGGATACGCGGGTGGACGCCCCGGGACGGGCCGTCCACCAAAGGACGATCACGTTCGAGAGACACCTAGGGTGATGAGGGCACCGGCACCCGGAGCGCGGCCGTCGCGCCCCGCCGCGGCGACCGGGGTCGACGCGCGCGGCTCGACGATCGGGCGTGGCATGGCCGGGGCGAGTTCCCGGGCCTGGATGCGGGGAAGGCGTGGGGCCCCGGGGCGTCCCGGCACGACGCTGGCGGGACGGACGGCGGACGGGTCGCTGTGACCGCTGGAACCGTCGTCCTCGTCGCCGCAACCGGGCGAGGCGGAATGGACGTTCACCGTCCCGCCCACCTCGACGGCCGAGGCGACGTCGGTGTGAACGGTGAGCGCGGTGACCAGCGCGAGCAGGACGATCAGCGCCCTCGGCCATGACCGAGCGGGCACCTGCTTGAACCGGACCGCGCACACAGAACGAACCCTACATCGCTCTCCGTGACCGCACCCGCGCAACAAGTGACCATCACGTCAGGCCGTCGACACCCGGACACCCTCGACCGCGCCCCGCTCACGCAGGGGAGAGCGCACGGTACGCCTGCGTCGGCCGAGGCGCCCTGGCGGTTTCCGGGCGTCCTACCTCGGTGGCCGGTCGGTGAGCGCGGAGTCGGTGGCGACGCTGGTGAGGTGACCGATGCGGGGGGCCTTGGCAGGACGGCCGGGGGTGCTTCCGCCGGCTGCCAGAGCGGCCAGTGCCGCGGTGGCGGCGAGGATGGTGAACAGGGCGGGGTACCCACCGAGGCCGGTGGCCAGGGCGGCGCCGGC
>NZ_JBFAUU010000039.1:0-24953 GCF_040679435.1 Spirillospora sp. NPDC052269 | reverse complement strand
GTTCACCCCGGCCACGCCCGTCCAGCACACGTGGTCGGACACCCATTCCGCCCCGATGGAGTCGGCCAGGGCGCCCAGCCGCGCCAGATAGTCGGCCAAGGGCCACAGCCCCACAGACCGCAGACGTCCCCCACCACGCACAGCGCCTACCCGCAGCAACACGCGCGGGATGGGCGTGCAGGCGTGGCCGCCTATCGCGTGGAGGCCAAGCGCGGTGCGGGACGGAGGAGGCGCGGTGTGTGGACGTGACGCGGCGCAGCAGGGATGAGCCGCAAGATGCTCACGTCCCACCCCTAGCGCACCCGGCCTGGCCGCGGCACAAGGCGCGGGCACAATGTGAGCGCGGCACGACGCCGGGATGGAGCGCCGCGCAGCAACATGGCGCAGGAGAAGTGGCCTGCACCTGACGCGATGCGTGCATGGCGCTACGCACAAGAACGCGGCCCGGGCGCGGCGGCGCGGCGAGCATGGCGCGGGCGCAGCACAGGCACGGCGCGCGGCGAGCGCGGCGGGCGCGGCGCGGACGTGGCGGGCGCGGCGGGCATGGCGGGCATGGCGCGGACGTGGCGGGCGCGGCATGGCGGGCGCGGCAGGCGCGACGCGGGCGTGGGCGTGGCACGGCGGGCGCGGGTGTGGCACGGGCGCGGGCGTGGTGCGGGGGCGGGCGCGGCGGGGGCGGTGGGCTGGGGAAAAGGGGGCGGCCCCGGTCTGGTGGGACCGGGGCCGCGCGGGTTTCTAGCTTCAGTTGTTGGTCGGGTCGCCGTGGCAGCGCTTGAACTTCTTACCCGAGCCGCAGGGGCAGGGGTCGTTGCGGCCGACGCCCTCGTAGGGGTCCTCGACCTCTTCGCTGTGGTGCTCGACGCCGCCCTCGCCGTCGATGGTGGGGGCGGTGTACTCCAGCTTCTTGGGACGCTGGGGCTCCTGGAGGCCCTTGGCCTTGACGACCGGGACCTCGTCCTCCACCTCGTCCTCGGCGGGGACGGTGTCCTCGAGGGCGACGGGGTTCACGCCGACCTGCGGGCCCGCCGGCTGCTGCTCCTCGACCTCGACCTCGAGGTTGAAGAGGTAGCCGACCGACTCCTCCTTGATGCCGTCCATCATGGCGTTGAACATGTCGTAGCCCTCGCGCTGGTACTCGACCAGCGGGTCGCGCTGCGCCATGGCGCGCAGGCCGATGCCCTCCTGGAGATAGTCCATCTCGTAGAGGTGCTCGCGCCACTTGCGGTCCATGACCGACAGGACGACGCGGCGCTCGAGCTCGCGGACGACCTCGGCGCCGAGCTCCTCCTCGCGCTTGGCGTAGGCGGCCTGGGCGTCCTCGCGGAGCTTCTCGGCCAGGGTCTCGGCGTCCAGGTTGGAGATGTCGCCGCCGAGCTCCTCGGTCAGGCCGTCCACCGTGAGGGAGATCGGGTACAGCTGCTGGAAGGCCTTCCAGAGCTTCTCCAGGTCCCACTCCTCGGCGAAGCCCTCGCCGGTGGCGCCCGCGACGTAGCCGTTGACGACCTCGTCGATCATGCGCAGCACCTGCTCGTGCAGGTCCTCGCCCTCGAGCACCTTGCGGCGCTCGGCGTAGATGACGACGCGCTGGCGGTTCATCACCTCGTCGTACTTCAGGACGTTCTTGCGCATCTCGAAGTTCTGCTGCTCGACCTGCGACTGGGCCGACTTGATCGCGTTCGAGACGATCTTGGACTCGATCGGCACGTCGTCCGGGATGTTGAGGCGGGTCATGATCGCCTCGACCCGGGCCGAGTTGAACAGCCGCATCAGGTCGTCCTCGAGGGACAGGTAGAACCGGGACTCGCCCGGGTCGCCCTGACGGCCGGAACGTCCGCGCAGCTGGTTGTCGATGCGGCGGGACTCGTGGCGCTCGGTGCCGAGCACGTACAGGCCGCCCGCGTCGACGACCTCCTCGTGCTCGCCCTTGACGGCCTGCTTGGCCTTGTCGAGGGCCTCGGGCCACGCCGACTCGTACTCCTCCGGAGTGTCCAGCGGGGACAGGCCGCGCTGGTGAAGCTCCAGGTCGGCACGGAAGTCGGGGTTGCCGCCGAGCATGATGTCGGTGCCTCGGCCGGCCATGTTCGTCGCGACCGTGACGGCGCCCTTGCGGCCCGCCTCGGCGACGATCGCCGACTCCTGCTCGTGGTTCTTGGCGTTCAGCACCTGGTGCGTGATGCCGCGGCGCTTGAGCATCTTGCTCAGCCGCTCGGACTTCTCGACCGAGGTGGTGCCGACCAGGACGGGCTGGCCGTTCTCGTGCCGCTCGGCGATGTCGTCGACGGCGGCCTCGAACTTGGCCTGCTCGGTCTTGTAGACCACGTCCGCCTTGTCCATGCGGACCATCGGCTTGTTGGTCGGGATCGGCACGACGCCGATCTTGTAGGTCTTGTTGAACTCCGCGGCCTCGGTGTCGGCCGTACCGGTCATGCCGGACAGCCGGGAGTAGAGGCGGAAGTAGTTCTGGAGGGTGATCGTGGCGAGGGTCTGGTTCTCGTCCTTGATCGACACGCCCTCCTTGGCCTCGATGGCCTGGTGCATGCCCTCGTTGTACCGGCGGCCGTGCAGGATGCGGCCGGTGAACTCGTCCACGATCAGGACCTCGCCGTTCATGACGACGTAGTCCTTGTCGCGCTTGTACAGCTCCTTGGCCTTCAGGGCGTTGTTCAGGAAGCTGACGAGCTGGGTGTTCTCGGCGGAGTACAGGTTGTCGATGCCGAGCCAGTCCTCGACCTTCTCGACGCCCGCCTCGGTGATGCCGACGGTGCGCTTCTTCTCGTTGACCTCGTAGTCGCCGGGGCCGTACTCGTCCACCTGGCCGGCGGTGCTGACCAGCTCGGCGCGCTTCAGCCGCGGGACGATCTTGGAGAACTCGCCGTACCACTTGGAGTTCTGCTCGCCCGGGCCAGAGATGATCAGCGGCGTGCGGGCCTCGTCGATGAGGATCGAGTCGACCTCGTCGACGACCGCGAAGTTGTGGCCGCGCTGGACGAGCTCGTCCAGGCTCCAGGCCATGTTGTCGCGCAGGTAGTCGAAGCCGAACTCGTTGTTGGTGCCGTAGGTGATGTCGGCGGCGTACGCGACCCGGCGCTCTTCGGGCGTCATCTGCGGGAGGATGACACCGACCTCGAGGCCCAGGAACTGGTGTACGCGGCCCATCCACTCGGCGTCGCGCTTGGCCAGGTAGTCGTTCACGGTGACGACGTGGACGCCCTTGCCGGACAGCGCGTTCAGGTAGGCGGGGAGCACACAGGTGAGGGTCTTGCCCTCACCGGTCTTCATCTCGGCGATGTTGCCCAGGTGCAGGGCCGCTCCGCCCATGATCTGGACGTCGTAGTGGCGCTGGCCCAGGACTCGCTTGGCCGCCTCGCGGGCGGTGGCGAACGCCTCGGGGAGCAGGTCGTCCAGCGATTCGCCCTCTTCGAGGCGCTCGCGGTACTTGTCGGTGAGCTCGCGGAGTTCCGCGTCACTCATGTCGACGAAGTCTTCCTCGATCGAGTTGACCTGATCCGCGAGCTTCTTGAGCTTGCGCAGGGTCTTGCCTTCGCCCGCGCGAAGGATCTTATCGATGACTAGCGGCACTCTCGGAGGCTCCTTGCAGATCGTGGGTCACCGCCGACCGGCGGCACGCACACCACACGTACGATGCCATCGTAGGCGAGACTCAGAATGGTCTAGGTCACCCTGCGACGCAATCCCGGCCCGCGTTCAGCCTTCTGACACCCGTCCGGGACAATCATCGTGAACACTCTGAGGGGAGGGGCCCAAATTGTCCGATGAGTACGGCTCGCACGCCGGACGGCCGAGTTCCTGGCTGGCGGTCACCGTGATCTTCGCCGGCTTCACCGTGGGCGGAGTCGCGCTCTGCCTGGGACCGCAGTGGGTGCTGTTCTGGGTCGGGGCCGCGATCATCGTGATCGGCTTCGTGCTGAGCGCGCTCGTGCACCTTTTCGCCGACGTCGTGGTGGACGCGCCGCGCGTCCTGCCGGAGGTCGTGGACTACTCGGTCTTCGGCAGCCGCACGACCAAGCGCCGCGGCGGCCTGGCCGGCGAGAAGAAGGCGGTCATGTCCGACTCGAAGCAGGGCGCGCACGGCTGATCTCCACCCGCGTCCCGCCGGAGCCGCCACGCGGCGCCGCCGACGGGACGGCGACCGGTCGGCGCGATCGGCGGTCGCACACGGCGCCCGCGACGGGCGCCGACCGCCCGGCCCGCCGGACCTGGATCCGCGTTCCTCCTCCCCCGAGTAGGGACGCCCCTCCAGGCCCTGGCGGGCCGACGCATTTCCGGGGGCCGTCCGAATCTCGGGCGAGTTCCGGCGCACGTCACTTTTCGTGCGTGTCCGTGACCGAACGTGAATGCCGCATCGTCGCGTCATGTCTCGGACGCGGCGGCACACTTCGCCTCCGCGCGAGGCACACGGGCTCCCAGACGCCGCACGCGAGGTCCCGGGCGGCGCGATCGAACATCCGGGCATGGCCCTTGAACTCCCGAACAAGGCGTTCGAGTTCCCAAGGGGACGACACTGCCGCGATCGTCACGGCGTCACGCCGGGCGTGTCATCGCCACCGTCGCCTCGCGCCTTCCCCGGCGTCCTTCTTCTTCAGCCTCTTTCAACGAGCCGCTTGATCTCCGGTTCGGCGCGTTCGACGCGGATCGCGTCGCATCCGACCCACTCGGCGGCGTTGCGGAGCGCGACGCGCAGCGCCTCGGCGCCCTCCTCGAGACGAGCCGCCGACTTGGTGAGACGCGGTTCGAGGGAGACCTGGCGCGCGACGAGGGTCGTCCCCTCACGGGCCGGGTCGACGCGTCCGATCAGGCGTCCGCCGGCGAGCAGCGGCATCGTGAAGTAGCCGTGGACGCGCTTCACCTTGGGGACGTACGCCTCCAGCCGGTGATCGAAGTCGAAGACCCGGGACGTCCGGGCCCGGTCCCACACCAGCGAGTCGAACGGGGAGAGCAGCGTCGTGGCGTGCCTGCCGCGCGGCGGCGTCGCGAGCGCCTCCGGGTCGGCCCACGCCTGCTGCCGCCAGCCCTGGACCCGCACCGGCACCAGCCCGGACGCCTCGATCACCGCGTCCACCTGCTCGGCCTTGATCCGGTAGTAGTCGGCGAGGTCGGCGCGGGTCGCCACTCCGAGCGCCCGCCCCGCGAGCCGGACGAGCCGGGTCAGGCATTCGGCGTCGTCCGGGTCGTTCCCGTACAGCTCATCTGGGACGACCCGCTCGGCCAGGTCGTACACCCGCCGCCAGCCGACCCGCTGGACGCACGCGACCTCTCCGATGTCCCAGAGCCACTCGATGCCGATCTTGTGGTCGCTCCACTCCCACCAGTCACCCCCGGCCTTGGCGCCGCCGAGCTCCCTGGTCGTCAGTGGCCCCTCGTCCTTGAGCCTGGCGCGAATCTCGTCGCACACCCCATCCGGCACCTTGTGCCAGCGGACGCCCTTCCGCTGGAACTCCCGACGCCGGAAGGCCAGATACGGCCATTCCTCGATCGGCAGGATCGAAGCCGCGTGCGCCCAGTATTCGAACGCGAACGGCCCACTCGCTTTCGCGCTCCGCCGCTTATTGATCGGCCGCCCGCCACTCGCCCCCACCGGCGTGCCGCCGTTCTGTGGCGTCCCGCGATCGACATCCCTGGTGGGCGGCGTCCAATAGGCGTTCTCGATGTTCTCCTTCGGCGTCGCGCCGAGCCGCGCATAGGGAACGAGCTCATGCGACCGCGCGAGCACGGAAATCGTGTCCAACTGAACGGCCCCGAGGCGCGAGAGCACGCCGGGCACACCGCCGCGCCGCGCGTCCGCGCCCAGCAGTCCCTGAGCGCGCAACGCCAAACGCCGCGCCTCGTCCGCGCTCAGCTCCACCTCGGCCGTGTCGGGGGTCCTGGTATCGGTCACGCGGCGATCGTAAGCCACGACACCGACAAACCCCACACACCGGTGTCGATATCGCCGCCCGCCCGGCAACAGGTCCGTCCCCGCCACCCACAGCGCCCAGGACCTCGATCGCTCCCTTCCCCAACCGTCACGGTCCGGACCACGAGCACATTCATCCGAAACGTGTGGCGTCCACGCCCCGCCGAGGACCTCCCCTTCAGCAGCCTGAGCCCGGCCCCACTCGCACGCGACTCACCGCCACACGCCCCACCCACGCTCGGTGCGCCCACGCGGGACTCCGTCGCCAACCGCGCGCAGGGGAACAGAACCGGGCGCAACACTGGTCACCGCGCTGTTACCGTGCCCAGCCCGCTCAGCGATAGCTGCGCCGCCCTCAACAAGGCCAGATGGTGGACGGTCCGCGAGCGGCGAACCGAACGCACACCACGCGGAACACGAACGCCCACACCCGCAACGCCGCACACATCCCGCCGAGCGGCTGCACCTTCACACCGCCACATTCACGGCGCCCGCGGCCATCACCTTCAACGGCCCCTCAGCAACCGCGTCCCGCGCCCCCACCTCACCCGAGCACGAACGCAGACCGCAGCCCCAGAACGTCGTCGCGGAACGCGGACGCGGACGCGGACACGGAACGCGGACACGGAACGCGGACACGGTCCGGCGCCGATCGTGTTCAGCGCGTCGCCCTGACGGTCCGACGACGCGACGGTCCGATGGCGTGACGGTCAGGTGATCTCCAGAAGCTTCTCCCGGACGGCGTACACAACGGCCTCCATCCGGGAGTGCAGCTGGAGTTTCTCCAGGATGTTCCGGACGTGGTTCTTCACGGTGTTCTCGGAGATGAACAGCTCCCGGGCGATCTCCCGGTTGCCGAGCCCGCGCGCCACGAGCCGCAGGACCTCCATCTCGCGGTCGGTCAGCCGCGGCGCCGGGACCTGCTGCGTCCGCTCCTCGCTGCGCTTGGCGAGCGCGGCGAACTCGGTGATCAGCTTGGACGCCATGGACGGGCTGATCAGCGACTGACCACCGTGCACCGCGCGCACCGCCTGCGGGACCTCGTCGATCGAGATCTCCTTGAGGAGGTAGCCGCTGGCCCCGGCCTTGATCGCCTCGAAGAGGTCCTCCTCCTCGTCGCTGATCGTCAGCATCACGATCTTGGCGCTGGGCGCGGCGTCCTTGATGGCCGTGCACGCCTCGATGCCGCTGCGCCGCGGCATCCGGATGTCCATGAGGACGACGTCGGGCAGCAGATCGCCCGCCATCTGGACGGCCTCGTGCCCGTCCCCGCCCTCACCGATCACCTCGATGTCCGGTTCGGCCTGGAGCACCATCTCGAGCCCGCGCCTGAAAAGGGCGTGATCGTCCACGATCAGCACCCGGATCGGATCCCCCACCTGCGCATCCTCTCCCTGCGCACCACCGGCCGACGTCTCCGCGCTTCCGCGCGCGGCGCCGCCGCCCGGCCCACCACTCGCACTTCCACCGCCGGCCGAAGCGCCACCGCTCCGGCCCCGGGCTCTGCTCGCCGCCCCTTCGGAGGCCATCACCCGAGGAGCCGGAATTGCACCGCCACCGGCGACACGTCCGGCGGCACCGCTTCCCGCGTCACCGACACGAACCACGCCGGACGCCGCGACCGCTGCTCCGCGGGCCACATCGTCCCGTCCATGACTGCCCGCCACGTCCCGCACACCGCCGACCCGCGCACGACCGGCCGTTCCACGACCGTCCACCACCAGCTCACGACCATTCAAGACAGGCCCATCCGCCTCGGGATCGGCCATCGCCACACCAACCGGCGCACACCCACCCAACGAACGAGCACCCAAGCCAGATCCCCCAGCCACAGCGCTTTTCAGAAGCCGCCGCCCCCTGGCCCGCCGCCCGGCACCACCCGCCGGACGCCCCCGTCCAGCGACGTGCCCGGCACCAGCGCCCGGCACCTCGTCAGCATCCCGCGCCATGCCTCGCCGCCGCAGAGCATTCACCCACGCGGGCCCGGCTACACCATCTTGTGCAGTCCCGGTAAGCGTCATCTGCCCCGCACGACACTGCCGCGCACGCACCCTGATCGCAGCCAACGCGCGCGCCCGAGACACCCCGCTCCCATCTCCCGGGCCACGAGAACGAGCCAGGGCAGGAGCACCTCCCTGCGCCAGAGCTGTCTGCATCGCATCCACGAACAACGAAGCCGACGGCACGGAGGCATGCGCCGTATCCCCAGCCAGCCCGAACCTCGGCGCGAAATCGTGCACCGAACGCGCTCCGCCAACCTGGCGGCCTACCGAGTTCCGGCGCAAGGCGTTCGATCCAGCCCAAGCCGTCGCCCACACCGAGGCGGCCAACCCGTCCGATCCAACAGGCTGAGTCGGAAGAACGGAGTCAGAAGAGCCAACCAAGGCGCCCAAGCCCGCCAGGGGCGCCGGAACGCCCCTGGAAGCCGGATGCCCCAGAACACTCGAATCCTCCCGAGAACCCGAACGGCCCCGCAAAGCCAAGGACGCCCAAGGGGCCGAAAGGACCTGCGGAGCGTGCGGAGCGTGCGGAGCGTGCGGAGCCAAGAAAACCCGAGAGTCCGTTGAGGCCGACCGGACCTGCTGCACCGAATCGGCCCACGGCACCAAGGCGCCCCATGGGTCCGAGAGGGCCCGAGGGGCCGGAAGGATCCGCGAGTCCTCGGGAGCTTGCAGAGTCAAGGGGGCTCGAGAGGCCGGAAGGGCCTGCGAAATCGAGCGGGCCTGTGGGGCCGGAGGAGTCTGTGAGGCCGAGGGGGCTTGCGGGGAGGCGGCGGGGTTGGGCGGGGGTGTTGGGCGGGGGGCTGGGGCAGGGGGTTGGGCGGTGGGGGCCGGTGGGCGTGCGGCGGACGGGGCGGGGCCCGGCCGGCGCGGGGGCGCGGGGGCGCCGCGAGCCTCGGGGTTCTCGCTCACCAGAGTCGCGACGTGGAGGTGAACGCCGCTTCCCCCCTTCACTGTCAGTGATCTGGGTCGGCCGGGGAAACCGGAGGCCGGTGTCGCCCCGGGGGAACGCTTGACGTGGCGACGGCTGGACCGGTGGCGCGGCGCGGCCTGTGAGGCCGCGCCGCGCCACCGTCCCGAGCTCGGCGGGCGGTCCGTACCGCCGCCGTCACGGCTTGCTGGTAACGCCTTTCTAGATCATGACATGATCCGGGCGGTGACGTGACGCATGTGCCACATCACTCTTCGACAAGACGGATGACTCCGTAGTCCCAACCCCTTCGCCGATACACCACCGTGGGATGGCTGGTGGCCTTGTCACGGAACAGGTAGAAGTCGTGCCCGACGAGTTCCATCTCGAACAGGGCCTGTTCGATGCCCATGGGCTCGGCCTTGTGGAACTTCTCCCGGACGATGACCGGACCGTCGCCGTCCATGGGGATCGGTACCAGGTTCTCGTTGAGCTCGGTCGCCACGGCCTCGTAGCCGTCGACGTCCGGCTCGACCGCGCCGGACGGCTCGGGACGGCGGGCCGGGGTTGCCGCGACCTCGGCGGGCAGTTCCTCGGGCAGCGGCTCCATCATGGCGAGCTTGCCCTTGCCCTTGCCACCGTTGTGGGCCTTGCGTCGTTCGGAGTCGCGGCGCATTCTCGACTCGAGCTTGTCGAGGGCCAGGTCGAGCGCACCGTACCGGTCGTCCGCGGCGGCCTCCGCCCGGATCACCGGGCCCCGCGACCGGATGGTCAGCTCCACCCGTTCGCGCTGGTCGGCGAGGCGCGGGTTCCGCTCCTGCGACACCTCCACATCCACGCGGATGACCCTGTTGTTCAACCGCTCGATCTTGGCGAGCTTGGTGTCGACGTGCTGCCGGAACCGATCACTGACATCGGTGTGCCGGCCCCTGACGATGATGTCCACGCGGGACCCCCCTTCTCCCGGTTGCGAGGTCCGTCCAGAAGGGGCTCGACGCCACCTCCGGACGCCACAGCTCGGTGGGTCGCACCCGCCCGGCCGACCTGGTCTTCGCCCCCACATCCGCCTGCTGAGGGGTTCGCGGCTCTCTCGCCACTACTGCCCTTCTCCCGGTTCGGGGGATATCTGATCCCCCGGCGAGGCAGGACTTACTTCTAAGGCGCACCGTGATCAGTCGACGAGAAGTCGCCTTACGTGGGCCGTTTCGCCTGCGCCTGGCATCGGCTAGCCGGACCGCATCACGCGCTCGCGACGAGCGCTGCGATCCAACGCAACCACGGACCCGGGCGGGTGCCATGTCAGGAACGCTAACCCCTTACGCCACGAATGTCAGGGGGGTGAACGGAGGAAAAACTCACGTACGGTCATCGGCACACCTTCGATCCGCCTCCCTGAGAGCCCTCGCCAGGCGCTCCACACGCCGTGCATCCCCGCACCCACAAGGCTTCCCGTGGATCACTCCCGCGCAGGTCAGAGCACCCGCCCCCGGCGAGCGACTTGGGAAAATATCTACCTGGCTCCTGACTCACGGTCACCCTTGAATCCACAACCAATGTGACGTCTGCCAACAAGTCGGACAGGATGCCGTCACGGTCGGTAACTATCGACGTGTTGAGTATCTCCCGTGAAGAAAGTCACCCTCCCCCGAGAAACCGCCGAGGGGTCGCCGCGACCGCCGCGGCCCCCACCACCTCCGCCCCCGCCTGCCGAAGCACCCGAGCCGCCTCCGCCAGCGTCGCCCCGGACGTCACCACGTCGTCCACGACCACGACCCGCCACCCCGCCAACGGCCCGTCCACGCCCACGTCCGCCCCATCCCCCAAACTCCCGACCAAGCGCCCGCGCATCGCCTCCCCTACCGGGGCCCCCGACGTCGGGGTCATGTTCGGGCGTGCGCCGGAGCCCCGGTCTGGATTCGGCCATGCGCCTCCCCGGGTCGGGGCGTTCGGATGTAAGTGCTCGGCGAAATGGCTGGGGCGCGGGGACGCCAGGTCGCCGTGTTTCGTCCGCAGAGCGCGTATCTCGCGGCGAGAGAGGGCCATGGCTCCGGTCATGTTGGCCGTGCGATCGGCCTGGCCGAGGCCCACTTGATCGGCCACGGCACGCCTGTGGCGGAGCAGCGGGGCGCCGAGGGCGAGGAGCCCCTCCGCGCGCAGTTCTCGGACGGCGACGGCGGCCATTCGCCGGGTCGGGTCGTGCCCGCGTTTGCGAACGGTACGCACCGCCGAGGGCACCGGAACCACGATCACCGGCTCGTCGCACTGCCACCAGAACACCGCCCCGTCTCCGGAGGCGTCCGACCCGTGCTGAAGGTGATCGGCGGGAAGGGACGTGGTCGGGTCGCGGAGAAGGGCTCCCGGCCGTTCGAGAGTCCAGGCCGCAAGTCGCGCCGGTGTCCGCTCGTCGTACCAAGGGGGGTCGTTCACGGACGGCGGCTCCGCGGTCAGCGCCAGGACGGCCTTGATCGCGATGGCGAGGGCATGTCCCAGCGGCCGGGCCAGTCCGGTGCGGCCGGATTCCTTGTGCGCGGCGATGAGAGCCGTGATGGGGCCTTCGTAGGACGCGACGGCCCAGACGGAAGGGTTGAGGGTTGGAAGGCCCGCAGCGGGCACAGGACGGGCCGGGAGATCCAGCAGAGCGGCGCAGGAGGGGCACAGCAGGCCCCGAGAGGCCCGGCAGCCGGCGCATCGCTGGGGCAGCAGCAGGTCGAGAAGATCGCGTACGAACATGCATTCGACGATGCCGCCCCGCTCACCCGGTCACCAGCCGAGCGGCGTTCTGTGGATAACTCGACGGCAACCAAGCATTTCGCCAGGTACGGGCGCCTGAAGGGGCACAGCGTGCGATCCGTCGGTCGCAGCCGACACGGCCAGGCCGCAAGTCCCCAGGCAGCGGCCCGCAGAAGCCTTGACCGGTCAGAAGGCGTAGGTGGGGTCGCTGCCCGCGACGCTGCACGCCCATTCGCTGTCACGGTCCCGGAAGGCGGACTGGTGACAGACCAGGCGCTGGCTGGAGCCCTTGGTTCCGATCAGCACTGGACCGCCCGAAACAGCCGCGATGCTCACGGGCTCCCCAAGGGAACCGACGCCCAAGGAGGTGACGGCGGAGCCGTCCACGGGCATCAGATACGGCAGCACCTGGGTGTCGAGCGTCTTGCGCCCCAGGACGGCGAGGGTGTTGTAGTCCCTCCACGACAGGTCGTCCGTCTCGGCGAGCTCGGAGCTGACCGGGACGAAGGATCCGGCATCGATGCGGTCACCGCTTCCCGCGATCCGGCCGAGCTGGACCTGCTTGCGGCCATCGATCTTGGCGACGACCGCGACGCGCACTCCGTCGCGCGCGACCTGGAGCGCGTAGATCTCGCGGCCGTCAAGGCCCCAGTGCCACACCGGCTTCAGAGGCTTGCCCGGTTCCCGCTTCCAGAGCATGGACTTGCCGGGGCTGGTCTCGACCGTCCAGAGGGTGCCTTGCCGGTCCCAGCATGGCGGCGTGAACCGGCCTTCCGGGTCCTTGGCCGTACGCAGGACGTGCGGGACGCCGTTCGTTGTGATGTCGTCTATCAGCAGCAGCTGCTTGCCATCAGGGCTGAGGCCGGCGGCCTCGTGCTGGGCGGGAGAAACAGCCGGACGAATCATCCGACCCGGCGCGTTGGTGACGACGGGCATGGGGATGAAGTTGTTCAGGCCCAGCGTGGACAGATGTCCTGCGGCCCCGATCGTGTACGCGCGGTGGCCGTCGACAGTGATCCCGTCCGGACTGTTGGCCTGCCAGTCACCGAAGGTCTGGACGTCGCTCTTGCCATCCGGCGTGACCACACCGCGGCCTTCGATCCGAAGCCTCCACTGCTTGATCTCCGACAGCGGGCCGAGGCTCCAGGCGAGCTGGGCCGACATCTGGTTGACGTCGCCGTTCGCCGCCTCCTTGCTGAGGTCGACGGTCGCGACGTCCTTGTCCAGGGACAGGCCGTTCAGCTTGGTGCCGCGCGGGAAGGCGCTCCAGACGGCGCCCCTCAGCCAGGACGTAGGGCCGGAGATGACCGCCTGCACGAGGCGCTTCGGAAGGTCCTCCCGGTTCACCAAGGGAAGGAAAACACCGTTGGGGACGAGTGTCTGCTTGTCCGGCGCGAAGTAGTAGAGATTGAACGTGCGGAAGACCTGCTCGACGTCGCTCTTGTTGAGCAGCATGGTCTGGCCCAGCGCGTCCGGTAGTGCGGAGATACGCCACTGGTGCTGGGCGTTGCGCGTGAGCTGATAGTCGACCCGGACCTTCTTCTGGAAGGCCGTGTACTGGCCGTCCGGGGTGATGATGCCGAGTTGGATGCCCTCGAGGCTGATCGTGGCCTGGTCGTCGTTCGTCCCGGGGGTGAGCGTGGGATTCGGACGGTCGGCGAACACCGCGATCGACGGCCTCGGTCCGGGACGCCAGCCATTGGGGTTGGCCAGGTACTCCTTGGCGACCCTGTGGTCGTCGTCGAAGCTGGCCGACGCCGCCAGGAAGCCCGAGACGATGTCCTGGGGCGACCAGTTGTCCCGGGGCGCCACGGGGATCAGGCGCACGTACGACTCGTCCGCCTGTTCGGACCGTTCCTGCGCCTTGACGGACGTGACCCGGCCGCCTCCCGGCATGGCCGCGCAACCCGACGCGCCCAGTGTCAGCGCCGCGGCGGTGACCACGGCCGCCGGGCCCCTCAGCGCGCTTCCCCACCTACGGGCCGGACTCTCCAGGCACCTACGCACAGTTGAAGCCTCCGAAGCCGCAGGAGTGGTTCTCGGGCGATCGGCCGTCATCAGTCCCCCGCCTCCAGCTCGGCGAACAGAGGCCGGGAGCCACCCGCGCCCGGGGGCACGAGCGGCAGGGGGGAGCCGCGGAGCTCGGCTCCCGCGGTGCGCGGGAGCGAAAGGCGGAACTGCGAGCCCTGGGAGGGTTCGCCCCACGCCTGGAGCCAGCCGCCGTGGAGCTGGGCGTCCTCCTTGGAGATCGACAGGCCAAGACCGGTGCCGCCGGTCGTGCGCGCACGAGCGGGGTCGGCACGCCAGAACCGGTCGAAGACCATCTGGCCCTCTCCCGGCTTGAGGCCGACGCCATGGTCACGGACCGTGACGGCGACGGCGTCCCTGTCGGCGGCGACGGACACCACGATGTCCTCGCCTTCACCGTGTTCAACCGCGTTGACCAGGAGGTTGCGGAGGATGCGCTCAACACGCCGCCGGTCGACCTCGGCCATGCACGGCTCGCCGGGCAGCTGCAGGACGACCTTGGAGCCTTTGCGCTCGGCGAGGCCCTGGACGTCGCCCACCGTGCGCAGCACGAGGTCGCGCATGTCCAGGGACTCCGCGTCCAGGGTCGCCGCCCCGGCGTCGTGGCGGGAGATCTCCAGGAGGTCGGCGAGGAGCGACTCGAAGCGTTCCAGCTGGCTTTGGAGCAGTTCCGCCGAGCGGCCCACCGCGGGGTCGTCGAACGTGTCGCGGTGCTCGTAGAGCATGTCCGCGGCGATCCGGATCGTGGTCAAAGGTGTGCGCAGCTCGTGCGAGACGTCCGACACGAACTGGCGCTGCACCTGCGACAGGTCCTCAAGCTCCCGGATCTTCTCCTGGAGGTTGGCCGCCATGTCGTTGAACGATCTGGCGAGCCGGGCCAGATCGTCCTCCCCACGCACACGCATGCGCTCTTCCAGCCGTCCGGCCGCGAGCCTTTGCGCGCCCTGCGCGGCCAGCCGTACCGGGATGACCACCTGGCGGGTCACCAGGGACGCGATGGCCGCCAGCAGCAGCACCAGAACGATCCCGACCCCCGCGAGGGAGCGGCTGACGATGGTGAGGGTGTGCTGCTCCTGGCTGAGCGCGAACAGGTAGTAGACCTCGTAGTGGCTCGTCTTGCCCGCGACGATCAGACCGCGCTCAGAGGGCCTGTGGCCGGTGTAGGACAGCTTTCCGTAGGTGTAGGCCCGAGTACCGGTGGTGCCGCTTCTCAGCTCGTCTCTGAGCCTCTGAGGGACGCTCTGGGCCCGCAGCTCGTTGGTGGCGTACCCGTCGATGTAGACCTGGGTGGTGTCGCGGACATAGACCTCGTACAACCCGGACGGCCCGCTGCGCGACTTCAGCCCGTTGGCGGCGCTGCGAAGCCTGTCCCCGCTGTCGTTGGAGACCCCCACGTCCCGCTGGAGGCTCCCCAGCCCCTCGTCCAACTGCGCCAGGGCGGCCTTGGTCTTGCCGTCCATCAGCGCGGTGGTGATCTGCTGCATCAGGAAGAACCCGAGGATCGCCACCACGATCGCCGAGATGAACAGGGTGGACGTGACCACCCTGACCTGGATGGACCGCCTCCAGCGCGCGTACGCGGCGCTCGCCACGCGCCGCGCGATCCGCTGCCCCCTGCCGAGCCACCGCCGGACCGGCCACCACACGACACGCCGGACCCGCCCGGCCGGCGCGGGGGCGGCGGCGGGCGGGGCGACGGGGGCGGCGGGGGCCGGCTGGGTCATCGGGCGGCAGCGGTCAGGCCGGGCCGGCCTTGTAGCCGACGCCGCGCACGGTCACCACGATCTCCGGACGCTCCGGGTCCTTCTCGATCTTGGCGCGGAGCCGCTGGACGTGCACGTTCACCAGGCGGGTGTCCGCGGCGTGCCGGTAGCCCCAGACCTGCTCGAGCAGCACCTCACGGGTGAACACCTGGCGCGGCTTGCGCGCGAGCGCGACCAGCAGGTCGAACTCCAGCGGCGTGAGCGGGATGTGCTTGTCACCCCGCTTGACCGAGTGCCCGGCCACGTCGATGCCGATGTCCCCGATCTGCAGGGTCTCGGGGGCGGGCTCGTCGGTCCGGCGCAGACGCGCGCGCACACGAGCGACGAGTTCCTTCGGCTTGAACGGCTTGACGATGTAGTCGTCCGCGCCCGACTCGAGGCCGAGGACCACGTCCACCGTGTCGCTCTTGGCGGTGAGCATGACGATCGGCACGCCGGACTCCGCCCGGATCTGCCGACAGACGTCGATGCCGTCCGCGCCCGGGAGCATCAGGTCGAGCAGGACCAGGTCGGGCCGGGTCTCCCGGAACGCCTCCAGTGCCTTGTCGCCGTCGTGGACGAACGACGGCTCGAAGCCCTCGCCCCTCAACACGATGCCGAGCATCTCGGCCAGCGCGAGGTCGTCGTCGACGACCAGTACACGTCCTCTCATGGCCCTCATCGCTACAAAGTCGGGGACGGGTGGACAGCGCGGCGACCGCAGCACGGCCATGCCACGCCAGGTAGAGGTATGTCCTGGCGTGCAAGGTTACCTGTCTTTGCCGAATACATGACCCCTCCCACGTCACGCCTCACTCCCCACCTCCAGCCAGGCCCACGGGATCGCCAACGAGCCGCCAAGTCCGCCATACCCACTCCAGGACCCGGCGCAGAGGCCGGATTTTAAACAAGGACTCCCGAAGAGCACCGAAAGTTGACGGTTTTCGCATGGGTATCGCCGTCGGCACCCTGTCCTCATGCGCGCGATAGCAGCACGTACAGCCCATAAGGACGGGGTCTGGTCGCTCCTTGATCCGATATGGCCGCCTCATGGCAGGATGGCCCGACACACGGACGGGGCAGGGAGCTGGGATGGCGGAATCGGGCGGCAGGAGGCGCCTCGTGCCGCGCGGGGTCGACGTGCCGTTCCGGCCTATGTCGATCTCCGAAATGCTGGACGGCGCGATCGCCTGCATCAGGCACAGCACCCGGACCGTCCTCGGAGTGTCCGTGGCGATCTCCACGGTCGTCCAGGTGACCGGATCGGTCATCTCCTACTACTTCATCGGCCAGGAGTCCCGCGGGGAGGTCACTCCCCGGGTTCTGCTCCGATCCGTTGGGGCGCAGGCGACGCTTGGCGGGATCGACCTGGTCCTGACGGCCTTCGGGATCCTCCTCTTGTCCGGGCTTTTGGCGCCGGTCCTCGCGCGCACGATGTTCGGCCTGGACATCTCGATGCGGCAGGTTTGGCTGGACGTGCGCGCCCGGTTCGGGCGGCTCCTGCTGGTGGCCTTCTTGTTGATCGTGGTGTCTCTGGCGGCCCTGGCCTTGCCGGTGCTCCCGTTCGCCTTGGCTGTGGGGGGCGACGCCAACCCGGCCTTCGGGGTGCTTTCCGCCCTGCTCGGCTTCCCGGCCGGCGTGGTTCTGATGCTGTGGGTGTACGTCCTGCTCGTGCCGAGCGTCCCAGCCTTGATCATGGAGCGGCAGGGGATCGGCGGGGCGCTCATGCGCGCGCGGCGGCTCTCCAAGGGGCGCTGGTGGCGGACCTTCGGAACACTCCTGCTCGCCATGCTCGTAACGGTCTTCATGGGGTTCTTCGCGTTGCGGATCCCGTTCCTGATCGCGCAGGTGCTCCTGTTCGGCGGCTCCGGATCCGGTAGCGATCAGGTGCTCCCGGCCCTGGCCCTGGACACGGTCGGACGCATCGTGAGCTGGTCCGTGGTGCTGCCCTTCGACGCCGGGGTGATCGCTCTGCTCTATATGGACCGGCGGATGCGGCGTGAGGGACTTGACCTTGATCTGGCCACACGTCCTGCCCCAGGGGACGATGATGACTTTTTCGAGCTTTGGCGCCCGTCCGCGCCGTCTCGGCCTTTCACTCCGCCGGTAGCCCCCGTCCCAGGGGCTGCCCATAGGCAGGGGGCACCTTGATCGCCATGTTTCTGGACCCGCCCCCGGTGGATCGGGACACGGCTCGGGAACTGGCCAGGCGCGAGTTGGAGAAGCCCGTTTACCAGCGGGACAAGCCGTCCTGGCTGGAACGCACGCTTGAGCGGTTCGCCGAATGGCTCCGGGAGCTGTTCTCGCACGCGCAGGCACCGAACGCCAAAGGCGGAGGTTCTGAGGGCTGGGTTTCGATCGGCGTCATCGTCCTCCTGGTGATCATCGCGGTGGCGCTCGTCTTCTGGCTCATGCGCGGTGGCCGCAACCGCCGATCCAAGGACGACCCCTTGCTGGACGATGAGCCGTCCACGTCGTCCGACCACAGGGCCGAGGCGGAGCGCCTGGCCGCCGCCGGTCAGTGGCCTGGAGCCATCCGCGAGCGCCTGAGGGCGATGGCCCGCGATCTGGAGGAACGAGCGATCCTCTCCCCACGCCCGGGCAGGACCGCGGACGAACTCGCGACGGAGACGGGCGTGGCGGTCCCGGACCTGGCCGACGATCTCCGGGCGACCGTGCGGATCTTCGACGACGTCTGGTACGGCGACCGGCCCGGTAGTGCCGAGGAGTACGCACGCGTCACGGCCGTTGACGACCGCTTGCGTTCTGCGAGGCCGAAGGCTCTCGACGACGCCGAGCTGGAGCCCGCCGACGGCTGGAGTTCGCGGTGGTGACGGCGGTCGAGCCCACGGCCGGGCAGGTGGCCGGCCGACGCTGGCGGTCCGCACGGGGAATCGTGCTGGTCCTGCTGTGCCTGGTGGTCATCGGGGTCGTCCTGGCGGCCCTCAAGCCCTCGCGGAAGCCGGATGATCTCGACCCGGGGTCGCCGAAACCCGGTGGCGCCCGGGCGCTCGCGGAGATCCTCAAGGGCCGCGGGGTCGGGTTCGACGTCGCCCACAACGCCTCCGACGCCGCCTCCCGCGCGGGCGCGGGCACGATCACGGTGGTGACCAGGCCGGAGCGGCTGACCCGCCCGGACCTGGACCGGCTGCGCGGAACGGCCGGAGACCTCCTGCTCGTCGAGCCGGGTCGCGAGACCCTGACGTCCCTCGCCCCCGGCGTCGAGCAGGACGGCCCGACCTTCGTCCTCCAGGCGGATCCGCAGTGCGGCCTGCAGGGGGCCACGCTCGCCGGGACGGTCGCGTTCGGTCAGGCCGAGACCTACACCGCGCCCTCGGGCGCTACCTCGTGTTACCCGGAATCGGGGAAACCGCGTCTCGTCCAGTACCAGGCGAGCGGCCGGACGGTGACCGTGCTCGGGGCGGCCAGGCCGCTCACCAACGGCCATCTCACCGACGAGGGCAACGCCGCGCTCGCGATGAACCTGGTCGGAGCACGTTCCCAGGTCGTCTGGCTCATCCCGGACGTGCACCACGCGAACTCGGGCGAAGGGTCCGGGGACCGCACGCTTACCGGCCTGCTACCGCCCGGGGTCAAGCTGTTCTTCCTCGGTTTGGTGGTCGCTGTCATCCCCGTCGCACTGTGGCGCGGACGGAGGCTGGGACCGGTGGTCGCAGAGGCGCTCCCCGTGGTCGTCCGTTCGGCCGAGACCGTCACCGGCCGGTCCCGCCTCTACCGTGCGCACCGTGCACGCGGGCGCGCGGCAGCAGCCCTGCGCGCGGGCGCACGAGACCGGATCGTCCCACTGCTCGGGTTGCCGCGAACCGTCGCCGATGTCTTGCCCGGACAGGATCCGGGTGCCGTGCGTGAGGTCGTGACGGCCGTCGCCGCCCGCACCGATCACGACGAGCGGACGGTCGCCGGCGCGCTGTACGGTCTTGACCTCGACCAGGCCACCCAAAGCGGGCCTGTCGGACAGGCCGGACAGCCAGAACCTGGTGGTGCCGAGCCCGTGGACGACGCCGGGCTGCTCGCGCTCGCCGATCTTCTCGATGACCTGGAAAGGCAGGTACGCCAGTCATGAGCCACTCGGCCTCGCCCGGCTGGGACGGGGAACCCGCCGGAAACGCCTCAGCGGCGTCCCCGGCGCCGCTCTCAGGGGGCCCCTCCGCGCCGCCCGCAGGAGTCGCCGGCGCGGACGCCACGGCCGTTGGCCACTCCGCTGCGGCCCTGTCGGATTCCGTCCCGGTGGGTTCCGGTGCAGCTGCCTCCGGTCCGGCCGTCGCCGACCCGCGCGCGGCGCTCGCAGCGCTGCGCAGCGAGGTGGCCAAGACCGTCGTCGGGCAGGACCCGGTGGTCACCGGCTTGGTCATCGCGTTGCTGTGCCGTGGCCACGTGCTGCTGGAGGGCGTCCCCGGCACCGCCAAGACGCTGCTGGTGAAGACCCTCTCGCACGCACTCGACCTGACCTTCAAGCGGGTCCAGTTCACGCCGGACCTGATGCCGGGTGACGTGACCGGGTCCCTTGTCTACGACAACCGCACGGCGGAGTTCGAGTTCCGCGAGGGCCCGGTCTTCACCAATCTGCTGCTCGCCGACGAGATCAATAGGACGCCGCCCAAGACCCAGGCATCCCTCTTGGAAGCCATGGAGGAACGGCAGGTTTCGGTGGAGGGCGCCGCGCGCGCTCTGCCGAACCCGTTCGTCGTGTGCGCGACGCAGAACCCGATCGAGTACGAGGGCACCTATCCGCTGCCTGAAGCCCAGCTCGACCGGTTCCTGCTGAAGCTGACCGTCCCTGTGCCGACGCGCGACGAGGAAATCGCGATGCTCCAACGGCATGCGGCCGGATTCGACCCGCGCGACCTGTCGGCGGTGCGCCCGGTGGCGGGGGCAAGCGACCTTGCAGCTGGACAGGCGGAAGTCAGGACCGTCCACCTGGATCCGAAGATCGCCGCGTATGTCGTCGACCTTTGCAGAGCAACGCGTCAGGCCCCTTCGCTGCAGCTGGGTGTGTCTCCGCGAGGCGCGACGGCACTGTTGGCGACCTCGCGCGCGTGGGCGTGGCTGATGGGCCGCGACTATGTCACCCCGGACGACGTCAAGGCGCTCGCAAGGCCGACCCTGAGGCACCGCGTCCAGCTCCGGCCCGAGGCCGAGCTGGAGGGCGCGACCGCCGACGGTGTGCTGGAGGGCATCCTCGCCCACGTCGCCGCTCCCCGCTGATGGCGCTGACCGGACGGCTCGGGCTGCTGACACTCCTTGCGGCCTTCGTCCCGTTGCTCGTGCCCAGCGGGGCCGTCCTGTTGGGCCTGTGGGGGCTTCTGCTGCTCGGTGTGGTCATCGACCTTTGCCTGGCCGGGAACGTGCGCGCGTTGCGGTTCCACAGGGAGGGCGACACGCGCGTACGTCTTGGCGAGACGGCGAACGCCGGGCTCATTGTGGAGAACACCGGAAATCGGCGCGTCAAGGCCGTCCTGCGAGACGTCTGGCCGCCGTCCGCAGGAGTCTCCCCACGAACAGCGAAGATCAACGTGCCCGCAGGGGAACGCCGCCGGATCGACCAGACCTTCACGCCCACGCGTCGCGGCGACAGGGAGGCCGTGACGGTCGCCGTCCGGTCAGTGGGGCCGCTCGGTCTTGCGGCCCGCCAGCTTTCACGCTCCGCGCCGCGGACGCTCCGAGTCCTGCCCGCGTTCCCCTCCCGGCGGCATCTGCCGTCGCGGCTCGCGCGCCTGCGGGAACTGACCGGGCTGCACTCGACGATGATCCGAGGCCAGGGAACCGAATTCGACTCCCTGCGCGAATACGTGGTCGGCGACGACGTCCGCTCCATCGACTGGCGCGCCACCGCTCGCCGCAACGACGTGGTCGTCCGCACCTGGCGTCCCGAGCGCGACCGCCGTCTGTACCTGGTCCTCGACACCGGGCGCACGTCGGCCGGACGCGTCGGGGACATCCCCCGCCTGGACTGCTCGATGGACGCGGCTCTGCTGCTGGCGGCTCTCGCCTCGCGCGCGGGCGACCGGGTGGACCTCCTGGCCTACGACCGGACGGTCCGGGCGCGCTGCGAGAACGCCTCCCGGACCGGCCTGCTGTCGGAAATGGTCGAGGCCATGGCCCCGCTGGAGCCCGCCCTGATCGAGTCCGACGCCGCCGGGATGGTCTCCGCGATCATGTCCCGGGTCCGCCGCCGGAGCCTGATCGTCCTGCTCACGGAGCTGAACCCGGCCGCCTTCGAGGAGGGGCTGCTGCCACTGCTGCCGGGCCTGACCGCCCGCCACCTCGTCATGATCGCGGCCGTCTCCGACCCGATGGTGGACGAGATGGCCGTCGCCCGGGGTGACCTTGCCGCCACCTACGATGCGGCCGCCGCAGAGCGCGCACGCGCGGACCGCCGCCGTCTCACCGCCGAGCTCCGCTCATACGGGGTGGAAGTCGTGGACGCCCCGCCGGACCGGATAGCCCCGGCGCTGGCGGACGCGTACCTCGCCCTCAAGGCCGCGGGTCGTCTCTAGCCGAAGGCCGCCGGTCGTGAAGGCCGCCGGTCGCCTCTCGCTGAAGGCGGCCGCCGGTCGGCCGACCGCGGTCAGCCTGCTGCCGGGGCCATGGCGGGTTGATCCAACGAATCGCCGGTCTCGCCAGAGCGAGTCGCGCGACGGCCCAGGGTGACGACATAGGCGAGGAAGGTGGCTTCTGCGATGACGCCGATGCCGATGCGAAGCCACGTCGTATGCACGTAGCCGGTGACGAAGCCTTCGATCAGTCCGGAAACCAGCAGAACACCGATGAGCCCAAGCGCGATACTGCCGAGCGCGCGGCCTTCCTCAGCCAGAGCGCGCGCACGCGTACGCGGGCCCGGGTCGATGATGGTCCAGCCGAGTTTCAGCCCGGCGCCACACGCGAGGTAGACGGCTGTGAGCTCGAGCAGACCGTGCGGCAGGATCAACCCGAAGAAGACGCCACCCTTGCCATAGGCGAACATCAGGCCCGCGTTCACGCCAAGGTTGAGTTGGTTGGTCAGGAGCACGAAAATCGTCGGGATCCCTAGGAGGATGCCGAAAATCAGTGCCGTCGCCGACACCCAGGCGTTGTTGACCCAAACCTGGAACGCGAATGATGCCGCCGAGTGCTCGGTGTAGTAATTGGCAAAGTCGTGGTCGACCAGGTCACGGATCTCGTGCGGGGCCAACAACGTCGCCTGAACCGTGGGGTTGTGCACGATCCAGATGGCAAGGGCCAGAGACAGGATGTTGCCGAGGACGGCGTTGCCGAGCCACCACCAGCGCATCCGGTACGCGGCGGCGGGAAACGACACCGTGAGGAAGCGCGTCATATCGCGCCACATGGGCGCCTGCGCGCCCGCGACGGCGGCTCGCCCGCGCGCCACCAGCGAGGACAGGCGGGCCACCAGGGCCGGATCGGGCGCGCTGGAGCGAAGCGCCGAGAGGTGCGTCGCGGTCCGCTGGTACAGCTCGACCAGTTCGTCGATTTCCGCGCCCGTGCGCTTGCGGGAGGAGTTGATCAGCTTCTCCAGCCGCTGCCACTCGGCGTTGTGCGCGGCCACGTACGCATCGACGTCCACCCGAGGGAGCCTAACGGCTTAGGCTGTCCGAAACACGACGAGTGTCGCCATGGCCCGCAGGCAAGGTCCGGCGTACAGCGAAGTGAGGTCATAGTGGCGCGTGCGGTGGAGGACGGGGAACTCGTCGTCGGTGAGGCCGTCGCGCTCGACCTGCGGGTGGCCCGCCTCGCCAGCCGCGGCTGCGCCCTGCTGCTCGACCTGTTCCTGCAGGCCATGCTGCTGAACTTCGCCATCGCCCTGGTCAGCCTGGTCAGAATGGTCGCGGACCCCGCTTGGGTCGTCGGCCTGTCCATCCTCGTCACCGCGCTCGTTCTGGTCGGCTACCCGTGCGCGTTCGAGACGCTCACGCGGGGACGCTCTCTGGGCAAGCTCGCGGTCGGGCTGCGTGTGGTGGCCGACGACGGCGGACCCGTCCGGTTCCGGCAGGCCTTCGTGCGCGCGCTGGCCGGGGTGATCGAGTTCTGGACGCTCTACGGGGCGCCCGCCCTGCTCACGTCACTGTTCAACCGGCGTGGCAAGCGGCTCGGCGACCTCTTCGCCGGAACCCTGGTCATCCAGGAGCGGGTGTCCGCCGCCGGCATGTACGGGCCGGTGGCCTGGATGCCGCCGTTCCTCGCGGGTTGGGCACGGACGCTGGAGCTGTCCCGCCTGCCCGACGAACTGGCGATGACGGCGCGGCAGTACCTCGCCCGGTTCTGGGAACTGCTCCCGGAGATCCGCGACTCGCTGGGCGAACGCATCGCCGGAGAGGTCTTCGCGGTCATCGGGCCGCCCCCGCCCCCTGGCATCCGGCCCGAGATCCTCCTGTCCGCGGTTCTGGCGGAGCGCCGTCACCGCGAAGAACTGCGCCTTGCGCGCCAGCGCGAACAGCGCCTCCGTCGCGCGGCGCGCGACCCGCTGGCCTCGCCACCCGTCCCTGTCGGCGGCCCCGCCATCGGACCCGCGCCGATGCCCTTTCCCCCTGGCGTCCCAGCTCCCCTGATTGCCGCTGGCCATCCTGGCGCTCCCGTCCCACCGCCCCAACCGAGAGGATGGCCGACAGTTACCGGAATCCCTGTGAGCGGCTCGTATCCGGTGAACGTTCCCATTCCTCCAGGACCTTCAGGGCCTTATCCGATCGCGCCTGGTCCGGTCCCTCCGCAGGCAGGCCCTCACCCCCACGGCTGAGCTTCGTCCAGCCGTTTCTCAAGGCGGACACTCCCCGCATTGCCCGTCGAACCGCGTGTGCGGTGAGCTCCCGAGAAGTCTTCTCCGGCCTCCAACACGGTTGCCGTCGAGTTATCCACAGAAGAACAGGCAAGCGCGCGAGGGCGGTGCCCGGAAGGTGGGTGCCGCCCTCGTCACGTGCTCATATGCGCTCTGACCTGGGAAGATGATGCCCGCTGTCCGGGTGGGCGCATGGATCTTGTCTCGCTGGTGCTCGCTGGTTGCCGCTGGGGCTCGCTGTTCGTGGGCCATACGCGGGCCATGGCCCGGACGTGTTTGCCCTGGTGGGGCTACTCGCCTAGGGCGCGGTCGATGATGTTGTTCGCGCGGCTCTCGCTGAGGCGTGCCTCAAGCGGGTTGGCGGGCCAGTCGGCCAGTGCCGCGATCATCGTTCCGGCGTCGACGTCGGCGTCGGCGTGGGTGCGGATGGGGCGGCCGAGGGTGCGGGCGGCGCGGCGGGCTTGGTCGCGGAGCTGATCGCGTTCACTCTCGTCGCGGTAGGGCCGGGTGAGGTGGCCGGTCCGGCGGAGTTCCTCGACCATGGCGGCATCCGGCTGTTTGGTCGGTTCGCTGTTGGGCGTGCTGGCGGGCATGGGTTCCTCCTGCGCTGGTTCCAGTGTGGCAGAGCGGCAGGTTGTGGGCCGACGGATGCGGCCTTGACCGGGGTTGCGGTCCGCGTAGCCTGGCGCGGCGAACGGGTGCCCTTGGGCTGGCGACCGGACAGGGGCGGGTGGGCTGCTTCAACATGTGGGGGGGAAGCCTCGCGCGGTGGGGCGGAGCGGCGGGTGCCCCCCCCCCCCCCCCCCCCCGGGGGGGGGGGGGGGGGGTTGGGCGCGCC
>NZ_JBFAUU010000038.1:0-26025 GCF_040679435.1 Spirillospora sp. NPDC052269 | reverse complement strand
GGGGAGACGTGCTCCTCGACCTCGGCGAACACCTTCTGCTTGACCGACATCTCCTCGAACACGGCCTCGATGACGAAGTCCGCGTCGGCGAAGGCCACCCGGCCTTCCCACGTTCTCCCGGTCAGCGCTCCGCGCCGGGCTCCAGACCGAGGCCGTCTCCGCCCTCGAGCATGTCGTCCATGACGCGGTGGAAGTGCGTGATGATGCACTCACGGTCACTGAGAATGTTCTGGGTGTAGGCCGTCGAGCGCTTCACGGCGGCGACGTCGACCCACTCGTCCACGTCCTGCTGGACGACCGCCTTGTAGATCTCCCAGAAGAACTCGACCTGGCCGAGGTACTCGGGGTCGTCGCTCTCGTAGCGCAGCTCCCACGCCTCGAACCTGGTCTTGTCCACGCTCAGCGGGACCGCCCGGAAGACCTGCGTGTGCAGGGCCTGGCTGTTGACCACCGCCGTGGGGAAGAGGAGGTAGTTGCAGATGGCGTAGCGGGTGTGGTCGAGGGTTCGGGTGAGATCCTCCAGCACGCCCAGGAAGGGCACGAAGTACATCGAGTTGCGGCCGAACACGTGGATGGTCGACTCGCGGGCGTCCTTGGCGTTCTGTGCGTCCGCCCCGTGCAGCGCCTGCGCGTGGTAGTACTCGCAGAACGCGTCAACGGCGACCTTCCAGTTGACGTCGACCTCCCACTCGACCTTCTCGACCAGCTTCATGTCCTCCATCCGGAACGCCCCGAGGTCGGCCGCGACCTCGGGGGCGATCCAGTCCTGGAGCTTGCCCGCCACGCCGGGACCTGCCAGAACGGCCCACACCCAGCCGCCCCACTCGTCGACGTCGATGGCGGGGGAGCACAGGTCGGCCAGTACCTTGGGGTCGAAGTCGGGCCGGTTCGGCACGCCGGTGACCTTGCCCTCGACGTCGTAGGCCCAGTTGTGCCAGCGGCAGGTGAAGCGGCGGGCTCCGGTCCCGCTCTGCTGCACGATCCGCGCGCCCCGGTGCTGGCAGACGTTGTGGAAGCCGGCCAGGCCGCCATCCTCGCGCCGCGTGATGACGATGCTCTCGCCGTGCCCCTCCCAGACGTGGTGGTCGCCTGGGGCGGGGATCTGCTCGGATCGGCAGATGATCTGCCAGCTGCGGTTGAGGATCTCGATGCGCTCGCGTTCGTACCGCTCGGGGTCACGATAGACGTCGGCGTCGCGGACGGCGGGGCCGATCCCCGGCTCGTTCGGGATGCCGGCGCCGAAGCGGATGGGCAGATCTCCGCGAGTGGGAGTGAATACCACGGTCGACCTCCGTCGGGTCAGTGGGAACGGGTCAGCCTGTCGCGCGCTGAAGGGTCGGCGGCATACGGCTCACCGACGCGCACTTACGACATCTGGAACGGGAATTGTTGCCGGGATCGTAGCCCCGGCCGTCGGCGAAGATCAAGTGCGACCGCCGTCATTCTTCTCGGAATGCAGAAGGGCGGCCGGTCGGACTGTACTCGAAGAATTCCATTGTTGTTACCGTGCTTCATGTTCCGCGGAGGATGCGGCCTGCTCGCCGACGGCGAGTGCGATCCGTTGCTTATAGGCGACGTTCTGTGATGATGATTTCCGGGTGCCGGTGTTCGGGTGTCGGGACGGTGGGCCGTTGGCTTCCGCTCCACCGGTGGAGTGCCGGGCTGCGTCCGTGAAGATCAGGGACACCCTGTCTGAGCTGGCATTTTGGCCGCCAAGTGCGGCGGCCCCGGTGGGCCTTGGGGGTTGTTCTCACTCTTCCGGCAAGCGTCGTCTCGGATAGTGAGAACAGGATCGGGTGTCGAAGGTGTTCTGATGTTGAACGTTCATTAGTTTCATGATCTAGGTCACACTGTGTCGTCGTGTCGTGATCAGATCCCCTATTTCTGCCGCTTCTTCTTCCTGTTGGCGGCCCTGGCGAGCGGAGATCATGTCCGGGGAATGAACCAGCTCCTTGTTTGGCTTTCTGTGGAAGCCGAATCCTGATCCGGTGCGTTGCCCGCACCCGGATGCGACGAACGAGGGACGAGACATCGGTGAGCGCTGAGGACAGGCTTCGCGGCTATCTCAAGCGGGCGACGGCCGAGCTGCTGGAGGCACGCGAACGACTGGCGGTGGCCGAACGGGAGGACCCGATCGCGATCGTCGGCCTGGCATGCCGCTTCCCCGGCGCGGTCCATGGCCCCGAGGACCTGTGGGAGCTGCTGGAGCGCGGAAGCATCACCGCCTCCGCGCCACGGCGCCAGGGATGGCAGGTCGGTGACCCGGCAGCCTCGGATGGTCCGGGCAGCGCCCCGTCCCTGCTCGGCGGCCTGCTCGACGGGGCGGCCGACTTCGACGCCGACTTCTTCGGGGTCTCGCCCCGTGAGGCCGTCGCCATGGACCCGCAGCACCGGCTGTTGCTGGAGGCCTCCTGGGAGGCGCTCGAACGCGGGGGCATCGCCCCCGACTCGCTGCGCGGCGGACTGACCGGTGTCTACGTCGGCCTCATCGGCGGTGACTACGGCAGCCTGCTGACCGCCTCGGGTCGCGCGACGTCGGGGTTCATCAACGGCACCGCCGCGGGCTTCGCCTCTGGACGAATCGCCTACACCCTGGGACTGCATGGCCCGGCCGTGACCATCGACACCGCGTGCTCATCGAGTCTGGTCGCCCTGCATGACGCCTGCCTGGGCCTGCGCAACGGCGACTGCGACCTGGCACTGGTGGGCGGTGCGACGGTCATGGCGACCCCCGCACCGTTGGACGAACTCGGCCGCCAGGGTGGCCTGGCCGGGGACGGCCGCTGCAAGGCGTTCGCCGCCGCCGCCGACGGGACCGCCTTCTCCGAGGGCGTGGCCGTGCTCGTGGTGGAACGGCTGGCCGACGCGCTCCGCGCCGGGCACGAGGTGCTGGCCGTCGTGCGGGGCACGGCGGTGAACCACGACGGGGCGTCCAACGGCCTGACCGCGCCCAACCGCACCGCGCAGGAGCAGGTCGTCCGGCGGGCTCTGGCCAACGCGCGGCTGGCCCCCGAGCAGATCGACGTTGTCGAGGCGTTCGGCACCGGGACGCCACTGGGCGATCCGATCGAGGCGCAGGCCCTGCTGGCGACCTATGGAGACCGGCGCGACCCGGACCGGCCGCTGCTGATCGGCTCGGTGAAGTCCAACATCGGGCACACGCAGGCGGCCTCCGGCCTGGCCGGTGTGATCAAGATGGTGCTGGCCATGCGGCACGGCACGGTTCCCGCGACCCTCGGGGTCGACGAGCTGACCCCACACGTCGACTGGTCGGCGGGGACGGTCGTTCCCCTGACCGAGGCCGCGCCGTGGCCGGCGACCGGCGAACCCAAACGGGCCGGGGTCTCTTCTTTCAGCCTCAGCGGCACCAACGTGCACGCCATCCTCGAGGAAGCGCCGCAGGGGTCGCCGACAGGCGGGGACCCGGCGGCGACCCCTACGGCCGTTCCGTGGACGGTCTCGGCGAAGTCGCCGGAGGCGCTGCGCGCACAGGCCCGGCGGCTGCTGGCGCACCTGGACGCGGGAACGGACTCCTCCGACGCCGACCTGGGTTTCTCGCTGGCGGCCGGGCGGGCGACGCTGCGCCACCGCGCGGTCGTCGTCGGCGCGGACCGGCAGGAGTTGGTCACCGGCCTGAAGGCGTTGTCGGAGGGCGGGATCGCACCGAACCTGTTCCAAGGGGAGGCCCCCCGCACCGGACCCGCCGGGCCGGTGTTCGTCCTTCCGGGCGTCGACGTCCGGCACGGCCCGGACTGGCGCGACGCGGGCGCGCGGCTTCTCGCCTCCTGCCCGCCGTTCGCCGAACGGGCCCACGCCTGCGCGGCGGCGTTCGCACCGCACCTGGACTGGTCCCCGCTCAGCGCGCTCCAAGACCCGCAGCAGACCGAGGGCCTGGCCGACCAGGTGGCGCTCTTCACGATGGCGGTCGCGTCGGCGGCCCTCTGGGAGTCGTGCGGCGTTCGCCCCGCCGCCGTGGTCGGACAGGGGGTCGGGGAGATCGCGGCCCGCCATGTGGCCGGAACCCTGCCACTGGTCGACGCGGCCGAGGCCGTGGTGTCACAGCGCCCCCTGCCCGTTCTCCCCTCGAACCGGGCAGCCGTGCCCTTCTATCCGTCGGTGGAGTCAGCACGTGAAGGCGGACACCAGGTGTTCGTCGAGTGCGGCCCCGCTTCAGCGGCGACCGCGCAGGAGCAGACCGTCATCGGGGCGGCGCGGCACGGCGGCGACGCCTTGGGGTTCCTCGCCGCGCTGGCCGAGCTCCACATCGCGGGCGGCCGGGTCGACTGGCGAGCTGTCTTCACAGGCGGCGCGGTTCCCGGACCAGTGCGGCGCGTGCCGTTGCCGACCTACGCCTTCCAGCACCGGAGCTACTGGCCTGAGCCGCCGGCCGCCGATGCCGTCGCTGCAAACCGGCCGGTGGCCCGGCACGATGACGGACTCGCCGACCCCGAAGTGTGGCGACGCGCACTGCCCGGGATGCCCGAGGCCGAACAGCTCGAACGACTGACCGGCCTCGTCCGATCTCACATTGCGGTGGTGCTGGAGTACGGCACCGATGGGCACGCCATCGATCCTGACCGGCCGTTCCGGGAACTCGGCTTCGATTCGCTGACCGCCGTCGAATTGCGCGACCGGCTGGGCGCGGCGATCGGGACCACGCTCCCGGCGACCCTGGTGTTCGACTACCCCTCCCCGGCGGAGCTGGCGGACTACCTGCGCCTCCGGCTCACCGAGGCCGATGCGTCGGACACCGCCCGGGAGGCGGAGGCGGACGCCGCCCTCGAACGCCTGCGCGCGGCTGTCACGGGCGGCTTCCTGGAGGAGGCCGCCCGTGAACGGCTGGTGGCGCAGCTCAGGGACCTGGTGCGCGACTGGGACGCCCCCTCGCCAGGCCCCGCGATCCGGTTGGAGACCGCCAGCGCGGACGAACTCTTCGATCTTCTGGACGAGCAGCTCGGCATGACGAACCATGGAGAGTGACACGGCAGTGGAGACCAACGACACCACGGACGCCTCCCCGGACTCGCTGGTCGAGGCGCTGCGGGCGACGCTGATCGAGAACGAGCGCCTGCGCCAGGAGGCCGAGCGCCGAGCGGCCGACGCCGCGGAGCCCCTGGCCATCGTCGGAATGGCCTGCCGGTTGCCGGGCGGCGTCGGCACCCCCGACGACCTTTGGAAGGTCGTCGTCGACGGCACCGACACCGTGGGCCCCTTTCCCACCGACCGGGGTTGGGACCTGGAGGCGCTGCACCACCCCGACCCGGCCCACCCGGAGACCACCCACGTCAGGGAGGGCGGCTTCCTGCATGATGCGGCCGCCTTCGACGCCGCCTTCTTCGGGATCTCGCCGCGCGAGGCGCTGACCATGGACCCCCAGCAGCGGTTGCTGCTGGAGTGCGCCTGGGAGTCGCTCGAACGCGCCGGAGTCGACCCCAAGTCCCTCGCCGGGACTGACACGGGCGTCTACGTGGGCCTGCTCTACCACGACTACATGGGCAACACCAGCGCGGGGAACCAGGCATCGGGGCGGATCTCCTACACGCTCGGCACCGAGGGCCCCGCGGTCACGATGGACACCGCGTGCTCCTCTTCGCTGGTGGCGCTGCACACGGCGATCGCGGCGCTGCAAAGCCGCGAGTGCTCGCTGGCGCTGGTCGGCGGCGTGACGGTGATGGCGACGCCGCATCCCTACATCGAGCTGTCCCGGCACGGACTGCTGTCCCCCGACGGCCGGTGCAAGCCTTTCGCCGACACCGCCGACGGCGTCGGCTGGTCGGAGGGTGCCGGCGTCGTCGCCGTCGAGCGGCTGTCGGACGCCGAGCGGCTGGGGCATCCGGTGCTCGCGGTGATCCGGGGCTCGGCGCTGAACCAGGACGGAGCCAGCAGCGGCTTCACCGCCCCCAACGGCCTTGCCCAGCAGCGGCTGATCCGGCGCGCCCTGGCCAACTCCGGCCTGTCGCCCGCCGACGTCCAGGTCGTGGAGGCGCACGGGACCGGCACCACGCTGGGCGACCCGATCGAGGCCCAGGCCCTGCTGGCGACCTACGGACGGGAACGGTCGGCGGACGACCCGCTGCTGGTGGGCGCCGCCAAGTCCAACTTCGGGCACACCCAGGCGGCCGCGGGCGTCACCGGTGTGATCAAGATGGTGCAGGCGCTGCGACATGCGGTGGTGCCTGGAACCCTGCACCTCGACTCCCCGACCCGGAAGGTGGACTGGTCCGAGGGATCGGTCGAGCTGGTCGCCAAGACACGCCCGTGGCCCCGAACCGCAGGGCCACGCCGTGCGGCGGTCTCGTCCTTCGGGATCAGCGGGACCAACGCGCATGTGATTCTGGAGCAGGCCCCCGAACGGTCCGTGCCCGCCCCCCAGGACGACGCCGGGGACGGGGCGGACGGCCCGGTGGCCTGGACGCTGTCGGCACGCTCCGAGAAGGCGCTGCGCGCTCATGCCGAACGGTTGCGCGCGTTCGTCGAGGCGAACCCGCAGGTGCGGCCGGGCGACGTGGGCCGCACGCTCGCCGCCCGTACGGCCTTCGAGTACCGCGCCGTTCTTGTGGGCGCACGGCGTGAAGAGTTCCTCGAGGGGCTGCGAGCCTTGGCCGAGGGAACCGAGGCCGCTGGCGTGACCCGGGGCAGGGCGCGCACGACGGGACGGACCGTGTTCGTTTTCGCCGGCCAGGGCTCCCAGTGGGCGCGGATGGGCGTGGAACTGCTGGAGACCGAGCCGGTCTTCGCCGCCGAGCTGCGTGCCTGCGAGGAGGCGCTGCGCGAGTTCACGGACTGGTCCCTGCTGGAGGTGCTGCGCCAGGAGCCCGGCGCGCCCGGGCTCGATCGGGACGACGTGGTGCAGCCTGCCCTCTTCTCGGTGGCGGTCTCGCTGGCGGCCCTTTGGCGCTCGCGTGGTGTCACCCCGGACGCCGTGGTCGGGCACAGCCAGGGCGAGATCGCGGCCGCGTACGTGTCTGGTGCGCTGAGCCTGCGGGACGCGGCTCGGATCGTGGCGCTGCGGAGCAAGGAGATCGTGCTGCGCATGGCGGGACGCGGCGGCATGGCGGCGGTGGCCCTGCCCGCCGGTGACCTGCCCGCGTTCCTCTCCCCGTGGGACGGCCGCCTGTCGGTCGCCGCGATCAACAGTCCTGCCTCCTCGGTCGTGGCCGGAGACGCCGACGCCCTCGAGGAGATATTGGAACGGTGCAAGGCCGAGGGTGTGCGCTGCCGCCGGGTCCCCGTCGACTACGGGTCGCACACCTCCCACGTCGACGAGTTGAGCGGGCCGCTGGCCGAGGAGCTGGCGCCGGTGCGGCCCCGTCGCGCGGAGGTGCCGTTCTTCTCTACGGTGACGGGTGACTGGCTCGACACGACGGCCATGGACGCGGGCTACTGGTTCCGCAACCTGCGCGAACCGGTGCGGTTCGCCGAGGCGGTCACCGCGCTCGGCGAGGCGGGTTTCGACGCGTTCATCGAGGTCAGTGCGCACCCTGTGCTCGTCACGGCAGTGGAGGAGACCCTGGGCGCCGCGGGATCGGGCGGGTTCTGCGCGGTGGGCACGCTGCGCAACGACCAGGGCGGCCGGGATCAGGTGCTCACAGCCCTGGGCGAGGCGTTCACCGGCGGCGTCCGGGTCGAGTGGCCCGCGCTCCTGGAAGGCGCTGGAACGCACCTCGAGCTGCCGACCTATCCGTTCCAGCACCGGCGGTTCTGGATCGAGACCCTCTCCGGCGGCGAGGTTCCGGACGCGGCGGACCCCTTCGAGACCGTCGAGTCGGCGGACGACGCCCGCGACGAGCTGCAGGAGCTGCTGCGGTCGGGACCGGAGGACGGACGCCTGGCCGTCCTGCTCGGCGTCGTGCGGGATGTGGTCGCTGCCGTGCTCGGCCACGGTTCGGCCGACGAGATCGACCCTGACTCCGCGTTCACCGACCTCGGCTTCGAATCCCTCACCGCGTTGGAGGCGCGCAACCGGCTGAACCGCGTCCTTGGACTGACCCTCCCCGTGAGCGTGATGTTCGAGCACGCGACCCCCCGGGCGTTGACCGTGCACCTGGCGGCGGCGCTGGCCGACCCCTCCGGGGAGGAGACCGATGGTGGCGACCTCCTGAGGGTGGCCGCGCGGCGGGGCTCCGAGGCGACGGGGCGCGTGCCGTTGTCGTTCGGCCAGGAACGCCTGTGGGCGATCGACCAGATGGTGCCCGACAGTCCCGCCTACAACGTGGTCATGACGCTCGCCCTGGCGGGCGAACCGCGGCCGGAGCTGCTGGAGAGGGCCGTCAACGAGGTCGTCCGGCGGCACGAGGTGCTGCGCACCAGCTTCCCCAGCGCGCAGGGACAGCCCTGGCAGGAGATCGCGCCGGACCTGACGGTGCCGATGCCGGTCGTGGACCTGAGCGGCCTGCCGGCGCCGGACCGCGAGGCCGAGTACGAACGGCTCGTCGGTGACGAGGCGCGGCACGTGTTCGACCTGGCCATCGGGCCGCTGCTGCGGGTGGCGCTGTTCCGGTACGGCCCGACCGAGCACCGGATGGTGCTCAACATGCACCACATCATCGCCGACGCCTGGTCGGGTGGTGTGTTCGGCCGCGAACTGGGCGCCCTCTACGAGGCATACGCCGACGGCGTGGAGCCCGCGCTGCCGGCACCGGCGGTCCAGTACGCCGACTATGCCGTCTGGGAGCGTGAGCTCTTCGACGGCGACCGGCTCGCCGCCCGGCTGGCGGAGCTGCACGAGCTGATCGGCGACGGCACGACCGGGGTGAAACTGCTGACCGACCGACCTCGCCCCGCCACCCGGCGGCTCAGGGGAGGCTCGCTCAGCTTCGAGGTCGACGCGGAGCTGACCGCCGCGCTGCGCTCGTTCAGCGGCGAGCACGGGGTCACGCTCTTCACCACCCTGCTGTCGGCGCTGAAGGCGCTGCTGCTGCGCTACGCCGGGGACACCGAGAGCACCGGCGACGTGATCGTCGGCACGGCGATGGCCAACCGCCAGCACGAGGCGTTGCAGGATCTGGTCGGCTTCTTCGTCAACATGACGGTCCTGAAGACCTCCCTCGGCGACGACCCGACCGTCGCGGAGCTGCTCGGTCGCGTGAGCGACACGGTGCGGCGGGGCTCCGACCACCAGGACGTCCCCTACAACGCGCTGGTCGCCGAGCTGGCTCCCGAGCGCGAGGCCACGGCCGATCCGCTGTTCCAGGTCGTGTTCGACATGAAACGGCACGCCGGGGACGCAGGTCCCGGCGGCGCGGGGTTCGCCGACGTCGTAGAGGTCCACAACGGCACCGCCAAGTTCGACGTCGAGGTCTCTGTGACCGAACTGCCCGACGCGCTGCTGATCGACGCCGAGTACGACAGCGACCTGTTCGACCGCGACACCGTCGAGCGACTGCTGGGCGGCTACCGCGTTCTGCTGGAGGCATTCACCGCCGCCGCCTCGACAAGGGTCTCTGAGCTGCCTGTGCTGCCCCAGGAGGTGGAACACCGGCTGCTGGTGGAGTGGAACGACACCGGTCGCGCCTACTCCGACGGGGAGATGCGCTGCCTGCACACCCTGATCGAGGAGCAGGCGGATCGCACGCCCGACGCCGTCGCGGTCGCCTTCGAGGACGAGGAGCTGACCTTCGCCGAGCTCGACCGGCGGGCCAATCAGGTGGCACACCACCTGCGCACCATGGGCGCGGGCCCCGACCAGCCGATCGCGATCTCGGTCGAACGGTCGCTGGAGATGGTGGTCGGCCTGCTGGGCATCCTCAAGTCCGGTGGCGCCTACGTGCCGATCGACCCGACCTACCCGCCGCAGCGCGTCGCGTTCATGCTCGCCGACACCGACCCGGGCATCCTGCTGACCCAGGAGCGGCTGCTGGCGAAGCTGCCCGCGCACAACGCCGAGGTGGTCGTGCTGGACCGGCCCGGCGAGTTCGACGACCAGCCCGACAGGCGTCCCGACAGCGGTGTCGGCCTGGACGACCTCGTCTACATGATCTACACCTCGGGGTCGACCGGCCGTCCGAAGGCCGCGATGATGACGCACCGCGGCGTGGTCAACCGGTTGCACTGGAAGCAGGACTATTTCGGCCTCACCCCGGCCGACCGCGTGCTGCAGAAGACCCCGTTCAGCTTCGACGTGTCGGTGTGGGAGTTCTTCTGGCCGCTGCTGGTGGGTGCGCGGATGGTGGTCGCCCGGCCCGAGGGCCACAAGGACCCTGAGTACCTGTCCACCCTGATTCAGGACGAGGGCGTCACCACACTGCATTTCGTGCCGTCGATGCTGCGGGTCTTCCTCCAGCACCCAGGTGTCGAGGCGTGCCGCTCGGTCACCCGGCTGATCGCCAGTGGTGAGGCACTTCCGAACTCCTCGATCCAGGCGCTGTACGACAAGCTGCCTGGTGCGACGCTCTACAACCTGTGGGGCGCGACCGAGTGCTCGGTCGACAGCACCTGCTGGGAGTGCCCACGCGATATCGGCTCCGCGCCGGTGTCCCTCGGCCCGCCGATCTCCAACACGCAGATCTACATTCTCGACGAGCATCTGCGGCCGGTGCCGATCGGCGTGCCGGGCGAGGCGTACATCGGCGGTGTGGGCGTGGCCCGCGGCTACTACAAGCGACCCGAGCTGACCGAGGAGCGATTCATCCCCGACCCGTTCCGCGACGAGCCCGGTGCGCTGCTCTACAAGACCGGTGATCTTGCCCGATTCCACGCCGACGGGACGATGGTGTTCCTGGGCCGGACCGACTTCCAGGTGAAGGTGCGAGGGATGCGCATCGAACTGGGGGAGATCGAGGCCGGGCTGGAACGGCACCCCGCCGTGCGCGACGTGGTGGTGCTGGCCCGCGAGATCTCGCCGGACGCCGCTGACAAGCAGCTCGTCGCCTACGTGGTGCCGCAGGCCGACGCGATCGTTCCGGAGACGGTGGCCGGCGACCGCGCCGAGGAGCGCCGCACCCGGCTTGAACGCAACGGCTGGAAGCTCGCCAGGTCCGGGGCCGTGCTGCCGGAGGACGAGGTGGCCGCCCAGCTCGACACCCTGGCCGCGCGGGTCCTGGAGTCCGCCCCTCGACGGGTGTTGGAGATCGGCGTGGGCGGCGGTGAGCTGCTGGCGCGCGTGGCGCCCGAGATCAAGGCGTACCGGGCGACCGACGTCTGCGCGGCCGCTGTCGAGCGGGTGCGGACGGAGATCCTGCCCGAACTGCCCGCCACCGTGGACGTGCAGGTGTCCCACCGCGTGGAGGACGACCTGACCGGCCTGGACGACGAGCCATACGACGTCGTGGTCGTCAACGGAGTGGACGGCTACCTCGACGCCCGCCACCTGCGTACCGTCCTTGCCCGCGCGCTGGAGGTCACCCGGCCCGGCGGCCGCGTGCTGGTCGCCGACCTGCGCAGTCTGCCGCTGCTTGATGCCTGGTACCTGGAGGCCGAGCTGGCGAAGGCCGAGCCCACGCTCACGGCGGCCCGGCTGCGCGAGCGGTTGCGGCAGCGTGCCGCGGCCGAGAGCGAGCTGGCGCTCGCGCCGGAGTTCTTCACCGCGCTGCGCGCCGAGACGCCCGGCATCGCCCGGGTCGAGGTCGCGCTCAAGCCCGGCACGGCGCACCACGAGCTGACGCAGTTCCGGTACGACGTGGTTCTGCACGCCGGTGAGCCGGCCGAGTCGTCTGCCCCGGTGCGCGCGCCTTGGACGTCACTGGCGGAGGTCCGGCGGCTGCTCACCGAGGAGCGGCCGGACGGCCTGCTGGTGGGGGACGTCCCGAACGCACGGATCACCGGCACCGCCGGGGTGCTGGCCGAGTTGGGCGACGCGGCCGACGAGACCCCGGTTGCGGACCTGCTCAAGGGGGGCCTGCGGCGGGGCGGGACGGGCGTCGAGCCCGAGACGTTCCGCGAGCTTGCCGAGGAGACCGGCTACCTGGTCTCGATCGGTTGGGCCGGCGGCCGGTCCGATGGCGCCTACCGCGTGCTGTTCAGGCAGCCCCGCGGCGAGCACCTCGAGGACTGGGCCGACGCGCCCCGGAGCGGCCAGACCCTGTGGCACTGCGCCAACGACCCGAACCTGACCCGGATCAGCCGGTGGCTGACCTCTGAGGCCGCCGATTTCCTGCGCGACAGCGTGCCGGAGTACATGGTGCCGACGGCGGTGGTCGCGCTGGCCGAGTTCCCGATCAACGCCAACGGCAAGCTGGACCGCGGTGCGCTGCCGCTTCCGGTACGCGGCCTGCGGCCCAGCGAGAAGATCACTGCGCCGCGGACCGAGCTGGAGCGGCGGCTGGTCGCCATCTGGGCCGAGGTGCTCGGGCTGGAGGAGGTCACCGTCGACCGGGGGTTCTTCGCGCTGGGCGGCGATTCCTTGCTCGGCATCAAGATGGTCAGCAAGGCCAAGGCGCAGGGGATGGCGCTGAGCCCACAGGACGTCTTCCAGAGCCCGACCATTACCGAGCTGGCGGAGCTGGCCGAGTCGCGCGGCGTGGTCGAGGTCATGGCCGGCGGCGAACGCGACGCCGGGTTGCTGGAGCGGATGCGGGCGCGGTTCCCCGACGCCGAGGACGCCTACCCGGCGACCGGCATGCAGAAGAGCGCGCTGGACTTGATCGAGCGGACGCCTGATGTCGGCCTGTACGTGACCCACGAGAGGTTCCAGTTCGTCGGGGAGAGCTTCGTCCCCGAACACCTGGAACGGGCCTGGCAGCACACTGTCGACCACTACCCCTCGCTGCGCACCTCCTATGTCCGTGACGACGACGGCCGGTGGGTCCAGGTGGTGCGGACCGGGGTGACGGTCGAGATCCCGGTGTACGACCTGCGCTCGGCCTCCGAGGTGGAGCAGGAGCGGCGCATCAGCGCCTTGATCGAGGCCGAGCGGCGCAAGGGCTTCGACGGTCCGCCGGTCAAGACCAGACTGGCCCTGCTCCACATGGCCGACGGAGTGTGGGAGTACCTGCACTTCTTCACCCTGCTGGCGCAGGACGGCTGGAGCGCGGCGGGCATGGTGGCGACCCTGCTCAACGCCTACGACCGACTGGCGTCGGGGGGCGAGCCCGTTGCCACGACACCCTCGCGGGTGTACGGCGACTTCTGCGTGGAGCAGGACCGGCGGGACACCAGCGCGGCCGAGGAGTTCTGGCGTGCCGAGCTCGCCGGGGTGGAGGTGCCGGGCGCGCCCGTGGCCCTGTCTCCTGAGCGGCGCCGCGTCGACGGGCTGATGCCGCCGATCATGCAGGAGCGGGTGGAGGTGCCGTTCGAGACGGCGGCGGCACTGTCGAAGCTGGCGGGCGACCACGGGCTGAGCGTCAACAGCGTCGTGTACGGCGCGTGGACGATGATGCTCAGCGCGATCACGGGGTCCCGGCAGGTGGTCAGCGGCTCGTTGATGTCGGGGCGCAGCACCACCGCCGTTGACGTCGACCAGGCGGCGGGCCTGCTGTTCAACATCCTGCCGGTGGCGACCGACGTGGATCCGGACGCGCCGCTGCTGACCTGGCTGGCCGGGGTGCAGTCCAAGATCTCGGCGATCAGCGACCACGAGTACCTGTCCCCGGCGGCGCTGCGTGAGATCGCCGGGGTGGCCGCGGGCGAGCCGTTGTTCCAGAGCTACGTCGTCAACGAGAACGTGCCCGGCCTGACCACCAGCCTTGGCCGGCTGATGTCGGTCTTCGGGACGGCGGCGCCGATCCAGGTGCTGGCGCAGACCGAGCACCCGTTGCGGGTGGAGATCCACTTCACCGAGAAGTTCTCCATGGTCGCGGCCAATCACCGGGTCGGTCACTTCCCTGAAGGGGCGGTCGTCCACTGGATGGAGGAGTACGCGCGGCTGCTGGGGCGCATCGCCGCCGAGCCCGGACGCACGGTCGGTGAATTGCTGGACGAGTGCGATCCGGGACAGGGGGCGACCGCCTGAATTCGCGGTGAGGGCGCCGCTGGATCATCAGGGTCACCACCTTGGCGACCCCGATGATTCGGAGGATTATTTCTAGATGATCTTGGCATGAGTTTATGCTAGCGTGATCTGTGCAGGATTGAAGTCCGTGTCGCCTTGAATTGGATTGGATGACGGCGACCGGATCTGGCTCGGGGTGAGGATACGAATGACTGTTCAGGCCATGGAGGGCGAGCTTCAGCTCGGAACGTTCGCAGGGATGTTGCGGGTTCTGCGTTGGCAGGTCGGAATGACACAGGAGGAGCTGGCCGGAAGGTCTGGGCTCAGTGTCCGCGCCATTTCTGATCTGGAGCGAGGGCGCACGACCATGCCGCAACGCAAGACGGTCTTGCTGCTGTCGTGTGCCCTGGGTATCGACATCGAATTGCTGGAACAGTTCCGCAGGAAGGGGCGGGAGCGTTCGTTGGATCATTGCCCCGTCTGTCATTCGGAATGGCGCATCGGCGCCGTGGATCAGCATCGGAAAAGGGCTGATGTCGGGGCCGGCAGAGCGCTGCGGGCAGCCCCGGACCCCCGGCCGGAGTCCGCGCACCACGCGGATGGACGCGGATCCAGGTAGGAGAGGCATGGCCGACGAAGAGAAGTACCTCGAGTATCTGCGGCGGGCCACCGCCGAAGTGCAGGATCTGCGTCGTCAGCTGAAGGAATCCCGCGAGCAGGCGGCCGAGCCCGTCGCCATCGTCGCGATGGCCTGCCGCCTGCCCGGCGGGGTGGCTTCCCCGGAGGACCTTTGGGACCTGGTCCTCGACGGCCGGGACGCGGTGACCGGATTCCCCGGCGACCGCGGGTGGGACGTCTCGGGGATCTTCGACCCCACGCCCGGCACCGACGGCAGGACCTACGTCCGGCATGGCGGCTTCCTCACCGACGCCGCCTCGTTCGACGCCGGCTACTTCGATATCAGTCCACGCGAGGCGCAGACGATCGACCCGCAGCACCGGCTGCTGCTGGAGTGCTCCGCCGAGGCGCTCGAACGCGCCGGGATCGTCCGGGAGGCGGTTCGCGACGACCGGGTCGGCGTGTTCACCGGAATCATGTCGTCCGGGGTGTCCGACGACGCCGCGGCGATGGCGGCGGGTCGAGTGGCCTACGCGTTCGGCCTGACCGGACCGGCGATGGTCGTCGACACGGCCTGCTCCTCCTCGCTGGTCGCGCTGCACCTGGCCGCCCGGGCGTTGCTGGACGGCGAGTGCTCACTGGCGCTCGTCGGCGGGGCCACCGTGCTGACCAATCCCGACCCCTTCATCTACTTCAGCGGGCAGCGCGGCCTGTCTCCGGACGGGCGCTGCCGTTCCTACGGCGCGGGCGCCGCGGGCACCGGAGTCTCGGAAGGCGTTGGGGTGCTGGTCCTCGAGCGGCTGTCGCGGGCGCGGCGGCTCGGCCACCCCGTCCTGGCGCTGGTGCGCGGCTCGGCGGTCAACCAGGACGGCCGTTCCAACGGGATAACCGCCCCCAACGGGCCCGCCCAGCAGGCGGTGCTGCGCGCCGCACTCGATCGGGCCCGGCTCAGCCCGGCGGACGTGGACCTGGTAGAGGGACACGGCACCGGCACCCGGCTCGGCGATCCGATCGAGGCACAGGCGCTCATGGCCGTGTACGGCACGGGCCGGCCCGCCGGCCGCCCGCTCCGTCTCGGCTCGGTCAAGTCGAACATCGGGCACACCCAGGCCGCCGCCGGGGTGGCTGGTGTCATCAAGGCGGTGCAGGCGCTGCGCCACGGAACGGTTCCGCCGACCCTGCACGCGGACGAGCCCTCCCCGCAGGTCGACTGGGACGGCGGAACGGTCACCCTGGCCACCGCCGCCGAACCCTGGCCGCACACCGGGCGGGCGAGGCGGGCCGCCGTGTCGTCCTTCGGCATCAGTGGGACCAACGCCCACGTCATCCTCGAACAGGCCCCCGAACCAGAGCCGGTCGAGGAGGCGGGCACCCTCGCCGCGACCCCCCTCGCCCCGTGGACGCTGTCCGCCCGCGACGACCGGGCCCTGCGCGCCCAGGCCCGGCGGCTGATCGCCTGGGCCGAACGGAACCCCAACGCCGACCCGGTCGACGTCGCCGTCGCGCTGACGACCCGCCGCACGGCCCTGCCGCTGCGCGCGGCGGTGCACGGAACCGACCGGACGAGCCTACTGGCGGGCCTGATGGCGCTGGCCGCCGGCACGCCGACCCCGGACGTGGCCGTGGCGCGGGCCCACGCCGACGGGGGCCTGGGGGTGCTCTTCACCGGCCAGGGGACGCAGCGCGCCGGCATGGGCCGCGACCTGTACGTGCGCTACCCGGTCTTCGCAGAGGCGTTCGACGCCGTGTGCGCCGCCGTGGACGAGGCAACGGCGCCTCACGGGGCGCGGCCGTTGCGGAGGGTGGTCTTCGCACGTCCCGACACCGCCGACGCCCGGCTGCTGGACCGCACCGAGTACACCCAGGTGGCGACCTTCGCCCTGGAGGTCGCGCTTTACCGGCTCGTCGAGAGCTGGGGGGTACGGCCGACGCACCTGGCCGGCCACTCGGTGGGCGAGCTGACCGCCGCCCACCTGGCCGGCGTGTGGTCGCTGCCCGACGCCGCCCGGCTTGTGGCCGCACGCGGCCGTCTGATGGGTGCGCTTCCTAGCGGCGGGGCCATGGTCGCAGTGGCCGCCCCCGAACCGTGGGTGCGCGCGCTGATCGACAGGACCGAGCGGGAGAACGGGGCGCGGGTGGATGTCGCGGCGGTGAACGGCCCCACCGCCGTGGTGCTGTCCGGGCCCGCCGCCGCTGTCGAGAAGGTCGCTGCCGCGTGCCGTGCGGAGGGAATCCGTACTCGGCCGCTGCGCACCTCGCACGCGTTCCACTCCGCGCTGATGGATCCGATGCTCGACGAGTTCGCCGAGGTGCTCGCCACGGTGGCCGTCCACCCGCTCCGCCTGCCGGTGATGTCGAACACGACCGGGGCGCCTCTCACCGACGAGCAGGCCGGGTCCGCCGCCTACTGGACCGCCCACGTGCGCGACACCGTCCGGTTCGCCGATGGCGTGCGCGCCCTGCGCGCCCAGGGGGTGACGCGGTTCGTCGAACTCGGGCCGGACGCCGCGCTCGTCACAGCCGCCCGCGACACCCTCGCCGATGCGACGGACGGGGGAGAGACGCTGACCCCGTTGCTGCGCCGGGGACGCCCGGAGACCGAGTGCGCTCTGGCGGCCCTCGCCCGGTTGCACACCGCCGGCGTGCGGGTCGACTGGAACGCGGTCTTCACCGATCACATCGGCCCGTGGATCGACCTGCCCACCTACGCCTTCCAGGGTGAGCGCTACTGGAACGCCCCCACCACCGACACCGCCGACGCGGGCGGGCTGGGGCTCGGCGCCCTCGACCACCCCTTCCTGCGCGCGCTGGTCGACCGGCCCGGATCCGGCGAACTGGTCCTTACCGGGCGGTTGTCCGCCGAGACCCGCCCCTGGCTGGCTGAGCACGCCCTCTGGGGTACCGCGCTGACGCCCGGCACGGCCCTGGTCGAGATCGTGGCCGAGGCCGGTGAGATCGCCGGGGTCCCGGTTGTGCGCGAACTGACCCTCCATCGGCCTCTGCCGGTGCCAGAGCACGGCGCCATCCACCTGCGGGTGACGCTGTCCGAACCCGACGCCGACGGGGCGCGGCCGGTCGGCCTCCACTCCCGCGCCGCCGACGAATCCTCCGACGCCCCCTGGACGATCCACGCCTCTGGTTTGGTGGCCCCGGCCGAGCGGAGGGGCACGGCACCTGACATCACCGGCCTTACCGGTGCCTGGCCCTCCGATGCGACGCCCGTCGACATCGACGGCGGGTACGCGGCGCTCGCCGAGCGCGGCTTCGAGTACGGCCCCGCCTTCCAGGGCGTCCGCACCGTGCGCCGCTTGGGTGAGCAGGTGTTCGCCGAGGTCGTGCTGCCAGACGCCCTCCAGGGCGAGGCCGACGGGTTCGCCCTGCACCCGGCACTGTGGGATGCCGCGTTGCAGGCCACGGTGTTCGCGGGCCTCGACGGCGGGGAGGACGACAACGAAGAGGTCCGGGTGCCCTACGCCTGGCAGGGGGTGACCGTGCATGCCCGGGGTGCGGTGGCGCTGCGCGTCCGCCTCACGCCGTGTGGTGAGGACGCCGTCTCCTTGGTCGCGGTCGACCTGTCGGGAACACCGGTCCTCACTGTGGAGGCACTACGGGTGCGGGCCATCGCTTCGCGCCCCGAGACGGTCGGCGACAGGGTGGCCGACGCGATGTTCCACGTCGCCTGGACGACGCCGGACCTCCCGCCGTCGTTGGTCGACTCTGTCCGTCCGCCGGGCGGGTGGGCCCTCATCGGCCCCGCCGAGGACGGGCTGACCTCGTTCCTCCGCCAGGCATGGGGGGAAGGCTCCCGCCATGCAGACCTGGAGTCCCTCGCCCGGTCGTTGCCCTCCACCGGCCCTGCGCCAGGCGTGGTGCTGCTGGAGCACCGGCCGCAGAACCTGACCGGCCCGGCGGTCCCGGCGGCCGTCCGGGACACCACCGCCCGGACGCTGGCGCTCCTGCGCTCGTGGCTGGAGGACGAACGGTTCGCCGACACCCGGCTCGTCGTCGTCACGCGCGACGCCGTACAGGGCGGCGAACGGGACCTGACCGGCGCGGCCCTGTGGGGCCTGCTGCGCAGTGCGCAGACCGAGCACCCCGAGCGGCTCCACCTGGTGGACGTGGATGCCGCGGCGGCCTCGTCGCGCGCTCTGCCCGCCGCCGTCGAACTCGGCGAACCCCAGGTGGCGGTCCGCGGGGGCGAACTCGTGGTCCCCAGGCTGAGCAGGCTGCCCGCCGACGAATCCGCTAAGCCCGTTCCGGGCCTGGCTCCCGATGGCACCGTCATGGTCACCGGCGCATTCGGCGCCCTGGGCGCGGCCGTCGCCAGGCACCTGGCCACCACTCATGGCGTGCGCAGGCTCCTGCTGGTCAGCCGTCGGGGCCCCGCCGCCGACGGGGCGGCCGAACTCCTGGCCGAACTACGCGGTCTGGGCACCGAGGTGTCCGCCGTCGCGTGCGACGTGGCCGACCGGGACGCACTGGCCGCGCTGCTCGCGGACGTTCCGGCCGACCACCCGCTCACGGGGGTCGTGCTCGCGGCCGGAGCCCTGGCCGACGCGACGATCGACAAGCTCACCGACCGGGACCTCGACACCGCGCTGCGCCCCAAGGTCGACGCCGCCTGGCACCTGCACGAGCTGACCGCCGCGCTCAACCTGCGCATGTTCGTGTCGTTCTCCTCGCTCGCCGGGACGATGGGCGGCGCTGGACAGGCCAACTACGCGGCCGCCAACGCCTTCCTGGACGCGTTGGCCGCACACCGCCGGGCCCTCGGCCTGCCCGCCCAGTCGTTCGCGTGGGGCGCGTGGGAAGCCGAGGGCGGCATGGCCGGGCGGCTCGCCGAGGCGGACCGTGCTCGGGCCGTCCGCGCCGGACTGGCCCCGCTGGCCACCGACACCGGCCTCGCCCTCTTCGACCGGCTCCGCGCCGCCGACGTCGCCGAGGCGGTGCCGGTGAGCCTGGACCTGCGGGCGCTGCGGCAGGCGTTCACCCAGGCCGAGCAGGTCCCGCCGCTGTTGCGCGGCCTGGTGCGCCCGCCTCGGGCACGCTCCGCAGGCGCGGCCGACCGGTCGGCCGCGTTGCGCGCCCGCCTGGCGGACCTGCCCGAGAAGGAACGGCCGCGCGCCCTGCTGGCGGTGGTGCGCGAGCACGTCGCCGCCGTTCTCGGACACGCGACGCCCGCGTCGGTGGAGACCGACCGGGGCTTCCTCGACCTGGGCCTGGACTCGCTGACCGGGTTGGAGCTCCGCAACCGGCTGAGCGCCGCCACCGGACTGCAACTCCCCGCGACCCTGATCTTCGACTGTCCGACGCCGCTCGCCCTGGCCGACCATCTCGCCGACCGAATCACGCCCGCGCCGACCGAGTCCGCCGGTGCGAACGATGCCGACGACGTTGACGAGCCGGTGGTCCGGCGTGCGCTGGCCACGGTGCCCCTGCGCAGGCTCCAAGAGGCCGGGATGCTCGACGCGCTGCTGCGGCTGGCACAGGAGCAGGGACCGGGCGGCGTGTCCGCCCACGGACCGGTCGGGCGGACCGGCGAGGCCGATATCAGGACCATGTCCGCCGCCGAGCTGACGCGGCTTGCGCTCGATCGCGGTGGCTCGTGACCGCCGCCGGGAACATCCACAGGCCGGGTCTGCGCGCAGCCCGGCACCAAGCCACCGGGATGGGGCTATGACAGGCATCGTCGTGTCACGCACCGCCGCGCCGACCTCTTCGTTCTGCGAACTCAAGGACGCCGGCCGCTCGGTGCCGGGACGGCACGTCCTCGGCGTGGTGAACTTCGCCGCCGGCCACGCCGACCCCTGCACCGACGAGGGTTACCCGTCCGTCACGGTTCAGGTGGCCGAGCGACCTGAGGAGGGGTTCGCCGAGGTGTGGGCCACCGAGCGGCCGGTCACCGCCGGACGGTCGGGGGCGATCTCCTACGCACACGACGGGGAATTCCTGTTCGCCGCCTGCCGAATCCCGGACCTGCCCGACTATGTCGAGGCCACCGAGACCGCCTACGAGGCGGCGCTGGGGTTGGCGTACGGGCTGGGCTACCGGAGGCTCTTCCGCGTCTGGCACTACATCAGCCGCCTGAACGAGCCCAACGCCTCCGGCCTGGAGGTCTACCGGGAGTTCTGCGTCGGCCGGGCCCGCGCCCTCGAACGGCACGGGCTCACCCACGACATGCCCGCCGCGACCGTCGTCGGCGCGCACGGCGGCGGGATCGTGCTGTACTTCCTCGCCTGCCGCTCGGCCCGGCGAGTGAACATCGACAATCCCCGGCAGGTACCGCCCTACCACTATCCCGGCCGCTACGGCCCCAGGTCGCCGAACTTCGCCCGGGCGACCCACCTCTCCCCGGATTCGGGCGAGCAGCTCTATCTCTCCGGGACGGCGGGCATTCTCGGCCACCGCACGATGCACGTCGGCGATGTGGAAGCCCAGTGCAGGCTCGCCCTGGAGAACATGGCCTTCCTGATCGGGAGCCGGAACCTGTCCGTGCACGGCCTGGGACTCGGGGCGACGCTCGGCGACCTGCGTAATGTCAAGGTGTACGTGCGGCACCGCGCCGACATCGAACGCGTCCAGCGGATCTGCCGCGAAGCCCTCTCCCCGGCGGCCGACATCGCCTTCGTCAACGTCGACATCTGCCGCTCCGATCTGCTGGTGGAGCTGGAGGGCCTGGTCACACGCGATCACGGCTCGGTCGGCCGCGACCACGGTTTCGCGGGTGGGACCCGCGCCGTGCGGCGCACCGATGCCGGGTCCGTGCCGGACTGGGAGTCGATGCCCGCCGCTCAGCAGCCCGACTGGCGTGAGCACCCCGCACGGCCCCGCGTGCTGGAACGGCTGTCGCAGACACCCCCGCTGGCTCGCGTCGACGAGATCCGCGAGCTACGCGAGGGCCTGGCGGCGGTGGCGGCCGGATCCCTGTGCGTCCTCCAAGCGGGTGACTGCGCGGAGAGCTTCTACGAGAGCACTCCCGAGAACACCGCGCGCAGGCTTGCCGTCCTGGACGACCTCGCCCTTCGGCTCGGCGGCCGGATGGGGCGGCCGGCCCTGCGAATCGGCCGGATCGGCGGGCAGTACGCCAAGCCGCGTTCCTCGCCCGTCGAGGCGGTCGGCGGCGTCGAGTTGCCCGCGTTCCGGGGCCACATGATCAACGCGGAGGGGGCCACCCCGGAGGCCAGGCGGCACGATCCGCTCCGGATGCTGTGGGCCCACCACTTCGGGGACGAGATCCACCGGGCCCTGCGCGCCCGCCGCGGCAAGGCCGCGCCGCTCCCGTACCTGGGGCCGTGGTCGAGCCAGGACGCCCTGGTCATGGACTATCTGGTGCCCCAAGTCCGGGTGGATGCGGCCACCGGAGAACGGTACCTGGGCGCGACGCACTTCCCGTGGGTCGGGGAGCGCACCGGAGGCGTGGACGGTGCCCAGGTCCGGCTGCTGGCCATGGTCGGCAACCCGGTGGCGGCCAAGATCGGGCCACGGGCGACGCCGGAGAGCGTGCTCCGGCTGTGCGCGGTGCTGGACCCGGAGCGGACGCCCGGGCGGCTGACGCTGATCGTGCGGATGGGCGGCGGCGCGGTCCGTTCCCTGCTGCCTGTGATCGTGCGAGCGGTGCGCGACGCGGGCCACCCTGTGGTGTGGCTGTGCGACCCCATGCACGGCAACACGCGGCGGCTGCCGTCCGGCGCGAAGGTCCGGCACCTGGACGACCTGGTCACCGAGATCGTCGGGTTCAGGCAGGTGCTGGAGGCGCACGGCGTGCACGTCGGCGGCCTGCACCTGGAGACGGCGGCCGAGGACGTCACCGAGTGCCTGGGCGGTCCGGTGGCGGACGAGGAGGCCCTGGGCCGCGTCCACCCTGTCGCCCAGCCGACGCTGTGTGACCCCCGGTTGAGCCCGGAACAGGCAGCCGGACTGATCGACCGCGCCTTCTGACGACCGGCCTTCGGGCCTTCGACGAGCCTTCTGACGAACAAGGGATGTGGTGAGGTGCTGCGCACCGATCTTGTCCGGCCGCTGAGCGTGTCGCTGCGCGCCCACGCGGACCGGCAGGGGGACAGGACCGCTTTCACCGACGCCGTGCGCGGTGTGACGTACGCGGAGCTGGAACGTCGCACGGGGCGGCTGGCCGGGCACCTGCGTTCGCTCGGTGTGGACCGCGGCGACCGCGTGGCCATCTTCCTGGACAATTCCGTGGACATGGTGGAGAGCTATCTCGCCGTGTCGCGGGCCGGGGGGATCGCGGTTCCGGTCAACGCGCGCTTCGGCGGCGAGGAACTGGCCCACCTGCTCGCCGATGCCGCCGTCACCCTGGTCATCACCGACCGGACGAGGCTGGCGTCCGTGCTCGGCGCGACGTCCGGCACGGCGTCCGGCTCCGGGCCGACCGTCGTGGTGGCCGGCGGGGAGGCGCAGCCCGGCACCCACTCCTTCGCGGAGCTCGCCGAGACCGATCCCGCCGTCGGTCCGCGGGACGACCTCGGGCTCGACGAGCCGGCGTTCATGCTCTATACCTCCGGCACCACGGGCCGCCCCAAGGGGGCGCTGTCCACGACCCGCAACTCGCTGTGGACGATCGCGGCCTGCTACACGCCGATCCTCGGTCTCTCACCGGAGGACCGGATGCTGTGGCCGCTGCCGCTGTCCCACTGCCTGGGCCACCATCTCGGAGTGCTCGGCGTGGTCACGGTCGGCGCGAGCGCCCACATCATGACCGCGTTCTCGGCGGGTGAGGCGCTCCAACTGCTGCGAGAGCAGGACTTCACCTTCCTGGCGGCGGTTCCGACGATGTACCACCAGTTGGTGCTGGCGGCTCGCGAGCAGGGTGGGGACTTCGCCCGGCCGCAGGCCCTGCGCCGGTGCCTGACCGCCGGCGCCGTCGCCGCCGAATCGCTGCGGACCGCGTTCGAGGAGACCTTCGGGCTGGAGCTGCTCGACCACTATGGCAGCACCGAGACCTGCGGCCCGATCGCCGCCAACTGGCCCGGTGGCGAGCGCGTCCCGGGCTCTTCCGGGCTGCCCGTACCGGGGCTGAGCGTGCGCCTGGTGGACCCGGACACCGGACTGGACGTCCCGGCGGGCGGCGAGGGCGAGGTGTGGGTCAATGGGCCGAACGTCATGCTCGGCTACTGGGACGGGCAGGCCCGCGCCGCGACCCCGCCCCGCGAGGGCTGGCACCGCACCGGAGACCTGGCCCGGCGCGACCCGGCCGGCTACCTCACCGTCACCGGCCGGATCAAGGAACTGATCATCCGGGGCGGTGCGAACATCCACCCCGGCGAGGTCGAGGACGTGCTGATCTCGGTGCCGGGCGTGCGCGACGTCGCGGTTGAAGGCCGCCCGCACCAGGTGCTCGGTCAGGTTCCCGTGGCGTTGGTGGTGCCAGGCCCGCAGGGCGTGGACCCGCGCGAGCTGTTCGCAGCGTGCCGGGAACGGCTGTCCTACTACAAGGTGCCCGAGGAGCTGTACGCCGTCGAGAGCGTGCCCCGCACCCCCTCGGGCAAGGTCGTCCGGAACGCGTTGCCGGACCTGCCACGCCGGTTGCTCGCCACGGGCAACGGGGTGTTGGAGTCGCTGTTCCGCGTGGACTGGATCCCGCTGCCCGACACCGACCGGGTGGCCGGGACCGCCCCGCTGGTCCTGCACGACGAGGCCGGGCTGCGGGCCCGGCTGGCCGAGCCGGCAGAGGAGACTCCGCTGGTCGTGGTGACCGGGGGCGGTGCGGACGCGGTGTCCCACGACGGTCCGGGCAGCGCGTCGTGGGCGCGGCTCCGGTCGCTCCAGGCGGATCACCCCGGCCGGGTTGTCCTGATCGGTCCCGGTGGCACGGAGGTCTCTCCCGAGGAGCTCGGCGTGTTGGCGGCGTCGGGCGAACCGGAGATCGTCCTGCGCGACGGAACGCCATTGGTCCCTCGGCTGGTCCGCGCGGCGGCACCGACGGGCGAACGAGCCTTGCTCGACCCGGCACGCCCTGTCCTGGTGGCAGGCGCCTCGGGTACGGCGCTGACCGTCCACCTGGAGAAAGCCCACGGCGTCCGCGTCGTCCACAACGTCCGGGAGTTGGACGGAAGCGCCGGTGCGCTCGTGGTCGCCGACCAGGCCGGATCGGAGGGCCTGCGCGCCCTGTACGAGGCCGCGGGCGGCACGGAGCTGCCCGTTCTTCTGGTCATCACCTCCGTCGACGCCATGTTCGGAACCGAAGGGCCCGACCGTGCGGAGGCGGCGGCCGAGGCGGCGGCGCTTGTGCGGGACCACCGTGCGCGCGGCGGCTTGGCGACCCTGCTCGCCGTGGTTGGGGACTGGGAGGACAACGAAGGGCTCGCCCATGTGGACGCGGGCCTGGCCGGGACCGCCCCGGTGCTCATCGCGCCGGGCCCGGTGGACCACCCGGCCTTGCCGCCACGCACGGGGGAAGAGATGGCCGGATGGTCGACCGCTGACGACTCCGTCCGCGCCGTGCTGGCCCGGCGCCTGGCCGCCCTTCCGGCGGCCGAACAGCAGACCGCGCTGGTCGAGGTGGTTCGCGCCGGGGTCCTGGAGGTGCTGGGCGAGGCCGCGCCCGCCGACCTCGCCGCCGACCGGGCCTTCAAGGAACTGGGTCTCACCTCTCTCACCGCCGTGCTGCTGCGCAACCGCCTGGTCGAGGCGACCGGCCTGCCGCTGCCCGCGACGGTGGCGTTCGACCATCCCTCGCCGGAGGCGCTGGCCCGCTGGCTGCGTGCCGAGATGTTCGGCGCTCCCGCCGAGGCGACGGGTGTGACGCGCCGCTCGCCACGTACCGACGACCCGGTCGCGATCGTGGCGATGAGCTGCCGCTACCCGGGCGGGGTCGGCTCGCCCGACGACCTGTGGCAGCTGGTCCGCGACGGCGGCGAGGGCCTGTCGCCGTTCCCGCAGGACCGGGGTTGGGACCTGGAGGGCCTGTTCGATCCCGACTTGGACACGACAGGGACCTCCCAAACGCGCTACGGCGGCTTCCTCACGGAGGCAGGCGACTTCGACCCGGCTTTCTTCGGGATCGCTCCCGGCGAGGCGCTGGTCATGGATCCTCAACAGCGGTTGCTGCTGGAAGCGTCGTGGGAGGCGTTCGAGCGGGCGGGCATCGACCCGGCGTCTTTGCGCGGCAGCCGCACCGGCGTGTTCGCGGGGCTGATGCACCACCACTACGCCGAACGGTTCGGCGGAGTCCCCCGGGAGCTGGAGGGCTACCTCGGCACGGCCGCGGCGGGAAGCGTTGCCTCCGGCCGTGTGGCCTACGTCCTGGGGTTGGAGGGCCCAGCCCTCACGGTGGACACGGCGTGCTCATCGTCGCTGGTGGCGCTGCACCTGGCGGCGCAGTCGCTGCGGCAGGGCGAGTGCGACCTGGCCCTGGCGGGCGGCGTGGCCGTGATGGCGTCGCCCCAACCGTTCGTCGACTTCTCCCGTCAGCGAGCGCTGGCCGCCGATGGTCGTTGTAAGGCGTTCAGTGATGATGCGGATGGTACGGGTTGGTCTGAGGGTGTTGGGTTGGTGGTGTTGGAGCGGTTGTCGGATGCGCG
>NZ_JBFAUU010000037.1:0-28608 GCF_040679435.1 Spirillospora sp. NPDC052269 | reverse complement strand
GGCCGTTTGGTGTTCGTGGGCCGTGTGGATGATCAGGTCAAGATCCGGGGTTTCCGGATCGAGCCTGCCGAGATCGAAGCCGTCCTGACCAGCCATCCCGAAGTCGCACAAGCAACGGTTATGGCACGCGAAGACCGCCTGATCGCCTACCTGGTCGGCACTATCGACGAGACCAGTGTGCGGGAGTTCGCGGCCAGGTGGCTGCCCGACTACATGCTCCCTGCCGCGATGGTCGTCCTGGACGAGCTGCCGGTGACCGCGAACGGCAAGGTCGATCGGGCCGCGCTGCCGGCGCCCGACTTTGCTTCCGTTTCCTCGGGACGAGCACCGCGCACACCACAGGAGGAGATCCTCTGCCGTTTGTTCGCCGAGGTCCTCGGGCTGGACCAGGTGTCGATCGACGACGGATTCTTCGAACTCGGAGGGGACTCCTTGCTCGCGATGCGCCTGACCGGCCGCATACGTGCGGTGCTGGGCGCGGAAATCCCGGTACGCACGCTGTTCGAGACACCGACCGTCTGGGGCATCGCGGGTCGATTGGACCATCAGGACTCGCTGCGTCCGGCTGTTGTTCGGGTGGAGCGGCGGCCGGAGTGGTTGCCGTTGTCGTTCGGGCAGCAGCGGATGTGGTTCTTGCATCGGTTGGAAGGGCCGAGTGGGACGAACAACATTCCGTTGGCGCTGCGGTTGGTCGGCGTGCTGGACGTGGGGGCGTTGGAGGCGGCGTGGGCTGATGTGGTCGGCAGGCATGAGGCCCTGCGGACGATCTTCCCCGAGAACGACGGGACTGCTTGCCAGCTTGTTCTCGATCCGCCGGAATCAAGGATTCCAACGGTGGCCCTCCGCGAGGAGGACTTGCCCCCGGCTCTGAACGAGGAGGCCGAACTCGGCTTCGACCTGGAAGACGAGCTTCCGTGGCGGGTGCGGTTGTTCGTGTTGGCGGCGGATGTGCATGTGCTGTCGGTCGTGGTGCATCACATCGCGGCCGATGGTTGGTCGATGGGGGTGCTGGCGCGGGATTTGTCGGCGGCGTATGCCGCCCGTGTGGCCGGCGGCCCGCCGGAATGGGCGCCATTGCCGGTGCAGTATGCCGATTTCGCGCTTTGGCAGCGTGAGTTGTTGAACGGCTTGTTCGACGAGCAGCTCGCGTATTGGAAGGAGGCGCTGAACGGCCTGCCCGATCAGTTGGAGCTGCCTTTCGACCGGCCGCGTCCGGCAGTGGCGAGCCATCGCGGTGCGATGTTGCCGTTCACGGTGGACGCTAGCGTGCATCAGCGCTTGGCGAAGCTTGCACGTGACTGCCACGGAACCCTGTTCATGGTGGCGCAGGCTGCCTTGGGAGTGTTGCTGTCCCAGCTTGGTGCTGGTGATGACATCGCGTTGGGTTCGCCGATCGCGGGTCGTACGGACGAGGCGTTGGACGATCAGATCGGCTATTTCCTGAACACGTTGGTGTTGCGGACCGATGTGGGTGGGAATCCGACGTTCGCGGAGTTGGTGGCCCGGGTTCGGGAGGTGGACCTGGCGGCGTACGCGCATCAGGACCTGCCGTTCGAGCACCTGGTGGACGCCCTGACCCCGACCCGTTCACTAGCACAGCATCCACTGTTCCAGGTCGGCTTCGCCCTTCAGAACGCCCCGGCGACCGAGTTCGAGATGACGAATCTCGAGACTCGCCCTGAGCCCCTCGAGATGTCCACCTCGAAGTTCGATCTGTCGGTGCTCATGTCGGAGCGCGGAGACGAAGGCGGCCTGGACTGCTTTCTGGAGTTCGCGACCGATCTCTTCGACCGGGAGACGGCCGAGGGCGTCATCGCCCGTTTGCAGGTGGTCCTCGGCCAGGTCGCGACAGATCCCAGGATCCGGGTTCGCGATGTCGACGTCCTGTTGGAGGGTGAGCGGTCGCGTCTGGTCGAGGGTGTGAATGTCGGTGGGGTCGGTGTTGTTGATGCGACGGTGCCGGGGTTGTTCGGGCGGGTGGTGGCGCGTTCGCGGGATGAGGTCGCGGTTGTTGACGGGGACGTGTCGCTGACCTTTGACGAGCTTGATGCCCGGTCGAATCGGTTCGCGCGGTTCTTGCAGTCGCGTGGTGTCGGGGGTGGGGATCGGGTTGCGGTCGCGTTGCCGCGTTCGGCCGACCTGATCGTGGTGGAGCTCGGGATCGTCAAAGCGGGTGCGGTGTTCGTTCCCGTCGACCTGACCTATCCGACTGAGCGGGTGAGTTTCCTGCTGGGGGATTCCGCCCCGGTTCTGACCGTGACCTCTGATCTTCTTGGTGAGGACGAGGGGTTTGCTGAAGGTCCGGTTCCTGTTGGGGTGTCGGCTGAGGATGGCGTGTATGTGATGTACACGTCGGGTTCGACGGGTGTGCCCAAAGGCGTGATCGCGACGCACGGTGGCGTGGCCGGGCTGACGCTGGACAGGTGCTGGGGGGACATCGGCACAGGCCGGATCCTGTTCCACGCGCCGCATGCGTTTGACGCGTCGACCCTCGAGTTGTGGGTGCCGCTGCTGAACGGCGGAACGGTCGTGCTGGCTCCGCCAGGCGAGGTCGATGGGCGCGTCCTGGAGAACCTGATCGCTGGGGCTGGCCTGACGGCGGTGCATGTCACTGCCGGTGTGTTCCGGGTCCTCGCGCAGGACGCCCCTGAATGCTTCAGGGGCCTGCGTCATGTTCTGACGGGTGGGGATGTGGTTCCGGCGGACGCGGTGGCCCGGGTGGTCGAGGCTTGTCCCGGAGTGACTGTCCGTCACTTGTATGGGCCGACTGAGGTGACGTTGTGCGCGACGACGTTCACGGTCGATGAACCTCCGCAGGTGCTGCCGATCGGTGGTCCGCGGGATGGTGTCCAGGTTTTCGTGTTGGACGGTTGTTTGCGGCCGGTCCCTCCTGGCGTGGCTGGGGAACTTTATGTTGCTGGGCGTGGGCTGGCACGGGGGTATCTCGATCGGCCGGGGTTGACGGCTGAGCGGTTTGTGGCGTGTCCGTTCGGTGGGCGCATGTATCGCACCGGTGACCTGGTCCGTTGGGATCGTGACGGCCGTTTGGTGTTCGTGGGCCGTGTGGATGATCAGGTCAAGATCCGGGGTTTCCGGATCGAGCCCGCCGAGATCGAAGCCGTCCTGACCAGCCATCCCGAAATCGCACAAGCAACGGTCGTGGCACGCGAAGACCGCCTGATCGCCTACCTGGTCGGCACTGTCGACGAGACCAGAATGCGGGAGTTCGCGGCCAGGTGGCTGCCCGACTACATGCTCCCTGCCGCGATGGTCGTCCTGGACGAGCTGCCACTGACCGCCAACGGCAAGGTCGACCGGACCGCGCTCCCCGCCCCCGACTTCCGCGCCCGGACATCGGGACGGCGACCTCGTTCCCCGCAGGAAGAGATCCTCTGCCGACTGTTCGCCGAGGTCCTCGGGTTGGACCAGGTGTCGATCGACGACGGATTCTTCGAACTCGGCGGCGACAGCATCATGTCGCTCCAGGTCGTCTCCCGCGCGCACAAGGCCGGGCTGACCATCACCGCCAAGGACGTCTTCCAGCACAAGACCCCACAAGCCCTCGCCGCCATCGCCGAACCCGTGAACGACCGGCACGTCACCCACGAGGACGGCCAAGGCACCATCCCCCTCACGCCCATCATGCGACAGCTCGCCGAACTCGCCGGTCCCGCCGCGCTCGCCGGACGCTTCTCGCAGTGGATGGTCGTCCGGGTTCCGGCCGACCTCCGGCTCGGGCGGCTCGAACAGGCCGTTCAGGCCATCGTCGATCATCACGATCTGCTCCGGGCCCGGCTGGTCCGGGCCGGTGCCGAGCGAGAGTCGTACCTCGAGGTCGGAGAGCCGGCGTCCGTGGCCGATCAGGTGCTGCGGCTCGACGCGACCGGGCTCGGCGACGAGGCCCTGGGCGAGCTGATCGACCGGGAGGCCAGGGCCGCCTCCGGACGGCTGGACCCCTGGGCCGGGGTCGTTCTGCAGGTGGTCTGGTTCGACCGAGGGGACGACCGTCCCGGCCGCTTGGCCGTGGTCGTTCATCACACCGTCTGCGACGCGGTCTCCTGGCGGATCCTCCTGCCCGACCTCGAGGCCGCCTGGACCGCGATCGCGGCCGGCGAACGTCCGGAACCGGCGAGTGTCCCGGTCTCGTTCCGCCGGTACGCCTCGCATCTGGTCGCCACCGCCTCCGAACGCACACCGGAGCTCGAGAGCTGGATCGAGATCCTCAGGGACGCCGACCGGCTGCCGGGCCGACGTCCCTCCGACCCTCGCCGGAACACCGGGGCATCCGTCCGGCAGCGTTCGTTCGCCGTACCCGCCGGCCTGACCTCCGCCCTGCTCACCACGGTGCCCACCGCGTTCCATGCTGGGGTCAACGACGTGCTGCTGGCGGCGCTGACGGCCGCGCTGGAGGATTGGGCGGTGGACCGGGGACTCGGCTCCGGACCGGTCGTGGTGGACGTGGAGGGTCATGGCCGCGACCGGCTCACCGAGGAGATGGACCTGTCGCGCACGGTGGGCTGGTTCACCGCCATGCATCCGGTTCGCCTGGACACGGGGATCATCGACCGCGCCGAGGCCCGTGCCGGCCTTCCCGCCGCCGGTCGCCTGATCAAGCGCGTCAAGGAACAGATCCGCGCCGTTCCCGGAGACGGCCTCGGCTACGGCCGACTCCGTTACCTGAACGATGAGACGCGGCGGACCCTGGCGGCCCTCCCGGCACCACAGATCGGCTTCAACTATCTGGGACGCTTCAGCGTCGCCGAGAGCGTCGAGAGTGCCGAGGACGCGGGCGACTGGCAGCTCGCCGGACCCGCCGCGCTGGGCGGCGACTCCGACCCGGACCTGCCCGCACTGCACGCGCTGGAGCTCGGCGGACTGGTCCGTGACGGCGCGGCCGGACCAGACCTGGTCCTCCTGGTGTCGTGGCTGGACGGGGTGCTGACGGAGACCGACGCGACCGGGCTGGCGCAGGGGTGGATCAGCATGCTGAGCGGCCTCGCGTCGCACGTGGCGGAGCCCGGAGTCGGGGGACTCACGCCCTCGGATCTGTCGCTGGTCGACCTGACCCCTGGTCAGCTCGAGGCCCTTGAGGACGACCTCGGCGACCTTGACGACGTTTCTTCGGAGAGCGGAGGTTCCCTATGGGACGCCAGATAGAGGACGTGTGGCCGCTGACGCCCCTGCAGGAGGGGCTGCTGTTCCATTCCCTCTACGACGAGGGCCAGGACTTCTACATGGCGCAGGACATCCTGGACCTGAAGGGCAGGCTGGACGCGGCCGTGCTCAAGGCGTCCTGGGAGGCCCTGATCGCCCGGCACGCCACGCTGCGCGCCTGCTTTCGCCAGCCCGCGGGACTCGAACGGCCTGTGCAGGTCATCCCGGCCCGGGTCGCGCTCCCGTGGCGGGCGGCCGATCTGACCGGCCTGTCGGGCGAGGAGGCGCGTGCCGAGGTGAAACGCCTGGCCGCGGAGGAGCTGGCGCGGCGCTTCGACCTGGCGGCTCCGCCGCTGCTCCGCGTGGTCCTGATCCGGCTGGCCGACGATCACCACCAGATGATGCTCACGCACCATCACATCCTGATGGACGGCTGGTCGCTCCCCCTGCTGCAGAGCGAGCTCTGGGACATCTACGCCGCGGACGGCGACGCGTCGGCGCTCCGGCCGGTGACGCCGTACCGGGACTATCTCGCCTGGCTGAACGAGCAGGACATGGATTCGTCCCGGGCGGCCTGGCGGGCGGAGCTGGCGGGCGCCTCGGAACCGACGCTGTTGGCGCCCACGACACCGGCGAACGACGAGGGCGGCCACGACCAGGACGGTCACGACCAGGTCCATAGGGCGCTGGACGAAGACCTCACCGCGAGGCTCTCAGCGCTGGCGCGAGCGCGTGACCTCACCCTGAACTCCCTCATCCAGGGCGCGTGGGCGCTGCTGCTCGGCCGGTTGCTGAACCGCGACGACGTGGTCTTCGGCGCGACCGTCGCCGCGCGTCCGGCGGAGCTGCGCGACGTCGGGACCATGGTCGGGCTGTTCATCAACACCGTTCCCGTACGGGCCCGGCTCGACCCGGCGTGGTCGGTCGTCGGGCTGTGCGCGGACCTGCAGACGCGGCAGTCGGGTCTGATCTCCCACCAGCACCTGGGCCTCGCCGAGATCCAGCGCGTCGCCGGTCCGGGCGCGGGATTCGACACCCTGGTGATCTACGAGAGCTACCCGCAGGGCCCGAAGGAGGACCCGGGCGGCGAGGAGACCCTGCGGATCGAGCCGGTGCACGGGCACAGCGTCGCGCACTATCCGATCAACCTGGCCGTCTTTCCCGGACCGCGGCTGATGTTCCTGCTCAGCCACCGGCCCGGGCTGTTCGGCAGGGAGAACGCCGAGGCCCTCGTCGCCCGCCTGGAGGCGGTGTTGCGGCGGCTGGCGGCCTACCCGGACCTGCGGATCGCCGAAGTCGACGTCCTGCTGGAAGGGGAGCGGGAGCGGCTGACCGAGGGCGTGAACGTCGGCCGGACGGGCATCGCTCACGCGACCGTGCCGGGAGAGTTCGGGCGGGTGGCGGTGCGGTCACGTGACGAGATCGCGTTGGTCGACGGGGACGCCTCGCTGACCTACGGAGAGCTGGACGCCCGGTCGAACCGGTTCGCGCGCCTGCTGAGGTCGCGTGGCGTCGTCGTCGGGGACCGGGTGGCCGTGGCGCTGCCGCGGTCGGCCGACCTGATCGTCGTCATGCTCGGGATCGTCAAGGCGGGTGCGGTCTTCGTGCCCGTGGACCTCGGTTATCCGGCCGATCGGGTACGGTTCCTGCTGGCGGACTCCGAGCCGGTGCTGGTCGTCACCTCCGAACTCCTCGGCGCGGAGGAGGCGTTCGCGGACGCGCCGGTCGCGGCCCGGATCTCGGCCGAGAGCGCCGTGTACGTGATGTACACGTCCGGGTCGACGGGCGCGCCGAAAGGAGTGGTCGCCACCCACGGCGCGGTGGCGGGCCTGGCGTTGGACGGCCGCTGGGGTGACGTCGCCGGCGGCCGGTTCCTGTTCCACGCGCCGCACGCGTTCGACGCCTCGACACTCGAGGTGTGGGTGCCGCTCCTGAACGGCGGTCGCGTCGTGGTGGCCCCGTCACAGGAGATCGACGCGAGACTCCTCAAGAGTCTGGTGGCGGAGGCGGACCTGTCGGCCGTGCACGTCACCGCGGGCCTGTTCCGGGTGCTGGCGCAGGAGTCCCCGGACTGCTTCGCCGGACTCCGCCACGTGCTGACCGGCGGGGACGTGGTTCCGGCCGATGCGGTGGCGCGCGTGATCGAGGCATGCTCCGGGGTGACGGTCCACCACCTGTACGGGCCGACCGAGGCGACCCTGTGCGCGACGATGTTCACCGTCGACAGGCCGCCCGCGACCCTGCCGATCGGCGGGCCTCGCGACGGTGTCCGGGTCTTCGTCCTGGACGGTTCACTGGGCCCGGTTCCGCCCGGAGTGGCCGGGGAACTCTACGTCTCCGGTCACGGTCTGGCCCAGGGGTACCTGAACCGGCCCGCGCTGACGGCCGAACGCTTCGTGGCCTGCCCGTGGGGCGGGCGGATGTACCGCACGGGCGACCTGGTCCGCTGGGACCGCGACGGCGGATTGATCTTCCTGGGGCGTGCCGACGACCAGGTGAAGATCCGCGGCTTTCGCGTCGAGCCCGCCGAGGTCGAGGCCGTGCTGACCGATCACCCCGACGTGGCGCAGGCCACCGTGCTGGCGCGCGAGGACCGGCCGGGGGACAAGCGCCTGGTCGCGTACCTGGTCGGCGCCGACGCCGACGTCGCGGACGTGCGGGATCACGCGGTGGGGCGTCTGCCGGACTACATGGTGCCCGCCGCGATGATGGCCGTGGACGAGCTGCCCCTGACCGCCAACGGCAAGGTCGACCGGGGGGCGCTTCCGGTCCCCGGCTACGCGCCGTCCTCGCACCGGGCGCCGCGCACGCCCCGTGAGGAGATCCTCTGCACGTTGTTCGCGGAGGTCCTGGGCCTGCCGCGCGTCGGTGCGGAGGACGGCTTCTTCGACCTGGGCGGGGACTCGCTGCTCGCCGTCCGCCTGACCGCGCGGATCCGTGGCGTCCTGGGTGTGGACCTGCCGGTCAGGGTGCTCTTCGAGGCGCCGACCCCGACGGCCCTCGACGAGCGCCTGACCAGGCCGGGCGCCGCGCGTCCGGCCATCGCCGCCGGGCCGCGCCCCGGCGTGGTGCCGCTGTCGATCGCGCAGTACCGGATGCGCCTGCACGGCCCGTTCGGCCGTGAGCGGGCCGCGAACAACATCCCGCTGGCCGTCCGGCTGACGGGCGACCTGGACGTTGCGGCGCTGGAGGCGGCGTGGGCCGACGTGGTCGGGCGCCATGAGGCGCTCCGTACCGTCCTGCCGGTGGCGGACGGGATCGCCCGCCAGGTGGTCCTCGACGCGGTCGACACGAGCCTTGCGGTCGTCCCCGTGAGCGAGGCCGGCCTCTCGGACGCCATGGAGGCCATGGCGAAGGAGGGGTTCGACCTGGCCTGTGACCCGCCCTGGCGGGTGACCCTGTTCGCGCTGTCGCGGAAGGACCACCTCCTCCTGGTGGTCGTGAACCACATCGCGGCGGACGGCTGGTCGATGGGCGTTCTGGCCCGCGACCTGTCGGCCGCCTACACCGCCCGTGCCGCGGGCACCGAGCCGGGCTGGGAACCGCTCGAGGTGCAGTACGCCGACTTCGCGCTCTGGCAGCACGCTCTCCTGAACGAGGGCGGCGAGCGGAACCTGCTCTCCCGGCAACTCGCCTACTGGCGCACGGCCCTGGCGGGCCTGCCCCCGACACCGGAGCTCCCCCCGACCCCGGAACCACCCCCGCCCCCGGAAGTCCCCGCGACGCCGGACGTGCCCCCACCGAACCCGCCCGGGCCGGGCCGACCCGCGGCGTCGGGCGTGCCCGCGACGCTGGACCTGCCCGTGCCGCCCGAACCGCCCCTGGCCCCCGGTCCGCCCCCGACGCCGCGCCTGCCCGTGACTCCCGAACCGCCCCTGGCGCCGCACCGGCCCCAAGCTCCGGTGCCGCCCGCCGGGCCGCCGGTTCCGGCCGACCCCCCCGAACCCCCCGATCCCGCCGGGCGCGCGCCGCGGGGCGGCTCGGTCGAGGTCGTCGTCGGGTCGGACGTCCACCTGAGGGTGATCGAGCTCGCCCGGCGCGAGCGTGCCACACCGTTCATGGTCGTGCAGGCCGCGGTCGTCGCCCTGCTGGCGCGGTCGGCCCCGGCCGAGGACATCGCCGTGGGCACCGTGTCCGCGGGACGGGCGGACGGCGTCCTGGCCGACGTCGTCGGGTTGTTCGCCAACACGCTGGTGCTGCGTACGGACGCGAGCGGCGATCCGTCGTTCGGGGAGCTCGTCCGGCGTGTGCGGCGGGCCGACCTGGCGGCGTTCGCTCACCAGGACCTCCCCTACGACCGCCTGATCGAGGTGCTCGACCCGCCCCGGACCCCGCCCTTCCAGGTGATCCTCGGCATGGACAACCTTCCCGAACCGCCCTGGAGCCTTCCCGGCCTGTCGGCCGAGCACGTGCTGCCCGGCGAGGGCGCGGGAGGTCCCGCGATGTCCGACCTGGCACTCAGCATCAGGGAGCTGCGCGGCCCGGACGGGAGCCCCGCGGGGCTCGCGGGATCCCTGTGGTTCTCCGCCGCCGTCTTCGACAGGCGGACCGCGCGGACGCTCGCCGCGCGGCTGACCTCGGTGCTGACGCAGGTCGCGACGGAACCGACGGTACGGCTCGGCCAGATCGAGATCGCCCAGCCGGGCGTCCGGTGACGAAGGGAAGTTGGTGTTCGGGATGCTGAGCAATCTGGCGATTCACGCGGAGCGCCTGCAGAAGACATATTCCGGTCCGGGCGGCGAGATCCAGGCCGTCCGGAACATCGACCTCAGTGTGAGGAAGGGCGAGTTCTTCGGCCTGCTGGGGCCGAACGGCGCGGGCAAGTCCACCACCATCGGCATGCTGACGACCCTGGTCCGCCCCACGGCCGGCCGGGCGCGGGTGTGCGGGCTGGACGTGAGGACCGACCCGGCGGGGGTCAAACGGCAGATCGGCACGGTGGCGCAGGACAACACCCTCGACATCGAGCTGACCCTCGCCGAGAACCTGGAGTTCCGCGGCCGCTACTTCGGCATGCGCCGCCGGGACGCGCGGCGGCGCGCCGAACGGCTCGCCGAGCACTTCGGCCTGGCCGACCGGAGGGGAGCGCGGCCGTTCGAACTGTCGGGCGGGCAGGTCAAGCGGGCGATGATCGCCCGGGCCCTCATGCACAGGCCCGCCGTCCTGTTCCTCGACGAGCCCACGGCGGGGCTCGACCCGCAGACCCGGATCAACCTGTGGGAGCTCCTGCGGGCGTTGCAGGCCGAGGGCCAGACGGTGCTGCTCACGACCCACTACATGGAGGAGGCCGAGTCGCTCTGCGACCGCCTCGCGGTGATCGACCACGGCCGGGTGCTGGCGTGCGACACCGTGCAGGGCCTTCAGGAGTCCGTCGGTGGCGAGACGGTCATCACCCTCTCCTACCGCGGCGAGCCGTTCGACGTCGACGAGTTGCGCGGCCGCGACGGCGTCGACCGGATCGAGGCCGCGGACGGCCGGGTCCGGGTGTTCGCCCGCGAGCCCGACGGGGTCCTCAGCGAGCTGGTCGCGCTGGCGGCGAAGGCGGGCGTCACCGTCGTGGAGGCCGCTCAGATGCTGCCGAGTCTCGAAACAGTCTTCTTGACCCTGACCGGACGGGAGTACCGCGAATGACCATGGTGATGAACGAGGCGCCGGACACGAGGCCGCGAGCGGTCTGGACCTTCCTGGCGGTCATGGCCAGGGACGTCCGGGTGCTGCGCCGCAACTTCGTGATGAGCGCGGTCCGGATCCTCGTTCAGCCGCTGATGTTCGTCTTCGTCTTCGCCTATGTCATGCCCAAGGTCGGCGGGGGCGCGGTCGGGGCCGGGCCGACCCTCTCCACGGTCATGGTGCCGGGTCTGGTCGGTTCGTCGATGATCCTGCAGGCCATGGCCGCGGTGACGTTCCCGCTCGTGATGGAGCTCTCCGGACCGGGGTCGATCGAGGACCGCGCGCTGGCGCCGCTGTCGGTCCCCCTGCTCGGCCTGCAGAAGATCGTCTCCGCCGCGGTGGAGGGACTGGCGGCCGGGTTGCTGGTCTTCCCCGTCGTGCTGTTCGTGCACGCGAGCGGCCAGGGCCCTTCTGTTCACGTCGGCAACTGGCCCGCGCTGTTCCTCGTCATGGTGACGGGCGCCCTGTTCGCGGCCTCGCTGGGCATGTATCTCGGTACCCGCATCGACCCCCGGCAGTCGCAGGTCCTGTTCACGCTGGTGATGTTCCCCGCGATGATGCTCGGCTGCGTCTACTTTCCGTGGGCCCGGTTGGACGGCGTCCGCTGGCTCCAGGTCGCCGTCCTCGGCAACCCGATGGTCTATCTGAACGAGGGACTGCGGGCCGTCCTCACGCCCCAGGTCGACCACATGCCGCTCTGGGTCGTCCTGACGGCGCTCCTGCTCGCGGCGGCGCTGCTCACCTGGCTGGCCATCCGTTCCTTCGCCCGCCGGGTGACGCAGTGACCGGAGGCTCTCCGGGAAGGAGAAGCCCGGACCGGCTGGATGCCGGTCCGGGCTTCTCGGCCGGGCGGGGGTTCCGGCCGGGCGGGGGCGGTGAGGCGGGGGCTCGGGGTCAGCCCGGTTCCGTCGGCGGCTTGGGCGGCACGGGGCACGCGTCGCCGCTGCACCTGAAGTCGAGCCGCGGCTCTGGAGGCTTGGGCGGCTGTGGCCGTCCGGGCAGGGACGATCCGGCGGGCAGGAGATGACCGCACGCGTCGGCGGCGGACCGGTAGGCCCTGGAGATCGGATCGATCGTCCCCTTGCCGAGGTTCAGCAGGACGCGGCCGTCACCGGTGACGGTGATTCCGGGGAAGTCCGGAACGCCGTGCGAGCGCATGCAGGCGGTGAACCTCTCGGCCCGTGCGGCGTCGCCCGGTGCGGCGTCTCCCCGTGAGGGCGCGCCGGACGGCGTGGCGGGAGCGGCCGCGCCGGGTGAAGGGGCGTCGGTTGAGGAGGCGCTGGCCTCGATCACCCTCGACGGAACCAGGGTCGCGCCGAGGACCGTTGTGGCGACGGCGGCCGTGATCCCCGCCGCGAGGAGTCGAGCCGACATGCTTCCTCCCTGGGTTCTTCCTGCGCACCCAGTCAACCCGGCCGGCGGTTACCGCGGCGGAACGCCGGCTGTTACCGGGCTGTAACCGTGACCGCGAAAGGATGCTCGCGCGTGGCCGTCAAACTGCCCGTCATGGACGCGCCTTGTCCCTTTCGCCGGCCCTATGCAAAATGAATTCGACCGCGAAATTGACAGGAGAAGGTGAACGAAAATGGCCGACGCATTCCCGGCCGCCGGGGACGAACCATTTCGACTGATCGAGCCGCCTCAGGTCCCCGAGCCCCCGCGGCCCCCGCGGCCCCCGGAGCCGCCGCTCCCGCCCGAGCCCCAGGCGCCGCCGGCGCCACGGCCGGCCAGGCCGGAGAACGCCACCGAGGAACCACCGCCCTTCGCCCCGCCCGCCCCGCCGCCGCCCCCGGGAATCCGGCGGACCTGAGACACGACCATGGCGGCGCACGCTGTCACGGGCGCGATCCAGGACGTGGCGAACTCGCCCGGGGCGATCCCCCGATCCCCCTGTTCCGCGGTGTCGGCCCGCATGGCCCGCCAGATGGCGCACGTGAGGATCGACCGTCGACGCGGCGATGCCCGGCACGTTCGCACGCACGGAGTCGACCGCCCCGCGGTCGGGCGACGCGCAGTCGGCCGAACGGCGCGCGTGGACGGCGGGAGGCCCGCCGCGCCAGGCGCCCGCGATCGTTCGGCATGGGACACGGGGGAAGGGGCGGATCGGTGGAGACGGCGGATATGCCACGACGAGTCGTGGTGGTGGGAACGGGGCTGATCGGGACCTCGATCGCGCTGGCGATGACCAGGCGCGGCGCGGCGGTCCGGCTCGCCGACCGCGATCCGGCGGCGGTGCGGATGGCGGCCGGGCTGGGAGCGGGAGAGCCGCTGCCCGCGGGCCCGCTTGCCGAGCCCGCCGACCTGGCCGTGCTGGCGGTGCCGCCGGCCGCCGTTCCGGAGGCCCTGTCCGACGCGCAGAAGCGCGGGCTCGCCCGCGTCTGCACCGATGTGGCGAGTGTCAAGGGGATACCGCTGGCGGAGGCGGCCGAACGGGGATGTGACATGTCGGTCTTCGTTCCCGGGCATCCGATGGCGGGACGTGAGCGGTCCGGCCCGGGCGCCGCCCGCGCCGACCTGTTCGCCGGTCGTCCGTGGGCGCTGTGTCCCGGCCCCGAGACCGCCCCGGACGCGGTGGCGGTGGTGACGGGGCTGGTCCGGGCCTGCGGCGCGGAGCCCGTCACTCTCGACGCCGCGGCGCACGACCGCGCGGTGGCCCTGGTCTCGCACGCGCCGCACGTGGTGTCGGTGGCGATGGCCGCACGGCTGGAGGCCGCCGCCGAGCAGGACCTCGGCCTGGCCGGCCAGGGGGTCTACGACGTGACCCGCAAGGCGGCCGGCGACCCCCGGCTGTGGACGGGCATCCTGCTGGCCAACGCCGAGCCGGTCGCCGCGGTGCTGGAGGACCTGGCGAACGACCTGGCGCGGGTGGTGGACGCGTTGCGCGACTCCGGCGCCGCGAAGGACGCGATCGCCGCGGAGCGCGTCGCCGGACTGCTCCGGAGAGGCCGCGCAGGCAGGGCCAGGATCAGGCCGCCGAACGGCTCGCCAACGAATTGAAGGTATGTGGACGGCGGACGGCGACCGCGGGGGAGGACGTTCGGCGGTCGCCGCCCGGACTGAACGCCGGGCGGCGAACAAAGGATTCTTCGATGGTTCTTCCCGGCCTGCCTGAAAACAAATACGGCGACAGATGGCGCAATCTGGTCACCGTGCAGGTGGCCGCGTTATTTGTGACACTGTGTTGCAATATCGCGCGGTGTGTCATGATGGCTTCTATTTGTTCGTGGCAGAGTTGGAACGGAAGGCGGTGGCCGAACTCGGAGCAATAACGGGAGCGGGGTGCATTCAAAAGCCATGAAGCTGGTGGAGCGCCGCAAAGAATTCTCTGGCCTGAGTGCCATGCTGGATTCGTGCGCCGCCGGGCAGAGCGGGGTGGCACTGGTCAGCGGGCCGATCGCCAGCGGCAAGACGGTCCTGCTGCGCGCCTTCGGCGACAGCGTCGCCGAGTCCGGCGCCCTGTTCCTCTCGGCCACGGGGTCCAGCGCCGAGCGGGGACTGCCGTTCGGCGTGATGGGACAGTTGCTGCTCGGTGCGGACCTGCCCCCGGCCGAGCGCGACCTCGCGATGAGGCTGCTGGATTCGCCGGAGGCCGCGAAGGTCATCCCCAAGCTCTGCGGGATTCTGCTCGACCAGGCCAGGGAGCGTCCGGTCGTGCTGAGCGTCGACGACGTCGGGCACGCGGACGTCCTCTCCCGGGAGGCCCTGCTCTCTCTGGCGCGGCGCCTGGGGCCGCGCCGCCTGCTGCTGGTTCTCGGTGACGGGAGCAGTCTGCTGGCCGACGATCCGCTCTTCCGGATCGAGCTTCTCCGTCAGCAACGCTGCCGACACATCCGGCTCGCGCCGCTCTCACCGCAGGGTGTGGCCGAGCTGCTCGCCGACGCGCTGGGCGCCGAGGTGGCGCGCCTGCACGCGCTGGACTTCCACCGCCTCAGCGGAGGGAATCCGCTGCTCCTGCGGGCGCTGATCGAGGACCACACCGGGGCCGCGTTCCACGCCGGGGAGCATGAGGAGGTCACCCAGAGGAGCGGTCCAACGGAGCGGGAATCGGGACCGTCCGAGCACGCGGAGCGGTTCGTGGTGCCAGGCGCGGCGTTCGCCCGGGCGGTCACCTCATGCCTCTATCGAGGGGATCCTCCGCTGCGGCGGATGGCCCAGGCAGCGGCCGTACTCGGGCGGCGGGGTTCGCCCGAAGCGCTCGCGGAGGTCCTGCGCGTCTCACTCGAGCTCGCCGAACGCGGTCTGGGCTCGCTGACCGAGATCGGGCTCATGGACGACAGCGGGTTCCGTCACGAGCTGGGACGGCTCACGGTGCTGAAGGGCCTGGTCCCGCCGCGGCGGGCCCGGCTCGAGGCGCGGGTGGCGAAGGTGCTGCACGACCGGGGCGAGCCCGCGACCGTGGTGGCCCGCCACCTCACGGCCGCCGAGCCGATCGAGGCTCCGTGGCCGCTGCTGACGCTGCTGGAGGCGGCGGACCGGTACCTGGCGGCCGGCGAGGCCGAGCCCGCCGTCCACTGCCTGCGCTCCGCCCGGGAGCTCTGCCCCGACGAACGGCAGGACCTGGCGATCCGCATGAGGCTCGTCCGCTCCGAATGGCGCCTCAATCCGGCCGGGGCGGCCTGGCACCTGCCCGAACTCACCGCGGCCGCGCTCTCCGGCCGGCTGGACGGTCCGGACGCCAGGAGCCTGATCGGATACCTGCTCTGGGCCGGACGGGTCGACGACGCCCGGCAGGTCCTCGACGTCGTCGAAGCACGGCCGGGACAGACGGCGCCCGGAGATCTGGAGTTCGTCCGGGTCCTGATGAGTCGGGGCTATCCGGGCCTGCCCGGAGCGGTTCGCGACGGCGGTCCCCAGATCCCGGTGAACACGCTGGCCCCGGCGCTGGACCCCAACCACCGCGCCGCGGCGCTGCTGAGCGCGGTGCTCGGGCGCAACACCGGCGGCGACGCGATGATCCGGGCGGAGCAGATCCTGCAGGGCACGCGCGTGAGCGACGGCAGCCTCACGGCGGCGCTCGCGGCGCTGTTCTCGCTCCTCCTCACCGACAACCACGCCAAGGCGGGGTTCTGGTGCGACGTCCTCGTGACCGAGGCCGCCGATCGGCGGGCGCCCACATGGCAGGCGCTTTTCGCCGCGGCGCGCGCGCTCATCGACCTCAGGCTGGGCAGGCTCGGCGCGGCGGAACGGGCCGCCGGTACCGCTCTCGAGGTCCTGAGCCCGGAGGGGTGGGGGCCGGCCGTCGCGCTCCCTCTGGGCGCCATGGTCTACACGCTCACGGCGAGGAACGATTTCCAGGAGGCCGGCGCCTACTTGAGTGTTCCGGTACCGGAGGCGGCCTTCCAGAGCCCCGCCGGTGCGTTCTATCTGTGGGCTCGAGGGCACTACTACCTCGCCGCCGGGCGACCGTATGCGGCACTGGACGACTTTCACGCGTGCGGCGACCTTCTGGGCGGGTGGGATATGGACGTGCCGGCGCTGATCGCGTGGCGGGTCGACGCCGCCCGCGCCTTCCTCGCCCTCGGCAAGGTCGAACAGGCGCGGGCCTGCGTCGACGAGCAACTGGTCACCCTGGGCGCCGGTGACGCGTGGACACGCGGGGCCGCTCTTCGGCTGCGCGCCGCGACCATGCCGCCCGAACACCGGATCGGCGCGCTCGACCAGGCCGTCGAGGTCCTGGCCGCGCAGGGCGGTCACCGTCTCGAACTCGCCCGCGCGTTGGAGGACCTGGCCGAGGCCCACCGCGTGGTGGGCGGAACCGCCAGGGCGGAGGTCCTGGCCGCCGAGGCGCGACGGCTGGTGGCGGAGAGCGGGGCGTGGGGTCCCGCGCGGGACCCGGGAGAGCGGGACGCGCCGCCGGACGGTCGCTCGCCCCGGCCGGCGCCGTCGCCGGGCACCACCGAACTCGAACGCCGTGCCGAGGCGCAACCCGGCGATCTCAGCGACGCCGAACTGCGGGTGGCGCGGCTCGCGGTGCGGGGCCACACCAACCGGCAGATCGCCGGCCGGCTGTGCATCACCGTCTCCACGGTCGAACAGCACCTCACCCGCGTGTACCGCAAACTCGACATCAAATGCCGCGCGGACCTGGCGGCCAAGTTCGAGAACCGGGAGGCGCCGGCCGGAGCGCCCCCCGGCATCCCCGACGGCGCGCGCCCATTCTCACCTGACGGCCCCGCTCTCATTGCCAATGGACATTCATTTCAGCGGCCGGCCGCCGTCATAGCATGTGAGGGAAACGTTTCGACCCCCGTTCTGGAGAAAATGAAAGAGGAGCGTCTTTCATGGTCGTGATCATGGCCCCGGAGGTCAGCGAGGAAGATGTGGACGCGATCGTCGGCCTGGTGCGCTCGGCGGGCGGCGACGCCTTCGTCAGCCGCGGCGTCTCCCGCACCATCGTGGGCCTGGTCGGGGACAACGCGGCGTTGGGCACGCTCAACCTGCGCGGCCTCCGCGGCGTCCTCGACGTCGTCGCGATCTCGGTCCCGTACAAGCTGGTCAGCCGTGAGAACCACGCGGACCGGTCGGTGGTCCGGGTGGGCGGCGTCCCGATCGGCCCCGACACCCTCACCGTGATCGCGGGCCCGTGCGCCGTGGAGACGCCGGAGCAGACGCTCGAGGCCGCCCGCCTGGCCAGGGCGGCGGGCGCCTCGCTGCTGCGCGGCGGGGCCTTCAAGCCGCGTACCTCCCCGTACGCCTTCCAGGGGCTCGGTGAGGCGGGGCTGCGCATCCTCGCCGACGTCCGCGGCGAGACCGGCCTACCCGTGGTGACCGAGGTGGTCGAACCCGGGGCGGTCGAGTTGGTCGCCGCGTACGCCGACATGCTCCAGATCGGCGCGCGCAACATGCAGAACTTCGCGCTGCTGCAGGCCGTGGGAGAGGCCGGCAGACCGGTGCTGCTCAAGCGCGGCTTCGGTGCGACGATCGACGAGTGGCTGATGGCCGCCGAGTACGTCGCGCTGCGCGGCAACCTCGACATCGTGCTGTGCGAACGCGGCATCCGCACCTTCGAGACCAGTACCCGCAACACCCTCGACATCGCCGCGGTGCCGACGGCCCAGCGGCTCTCCCACCTGCCGGTGGTCGTGGACCCGTCCCACTCGGGCGGGCGGCGCGAACTGGTCGCGCCGCTGACCCGGGCCGCCATCGCGGTCGGCGCCGACGGCGTCATCATCGACGTCCACCCCGACCCGAAGACGGCGCTGTGCGACGGCGCGCAGGCCCTGACCGGCCCCGACATCCCGGAGGTGGCCAACATCGCCGCCGTCATGGCGCCCCTGATGGGCCGCTCGCTCACCCGGCCGATGTCCCCAGCGGACGACCCGCTGGTCCCGGTCGGCTGACGCCCTGGCGCCGAAAGCTCCCGACGACACGTTGTCGGGAGCTTTCCCTTGTTCTCCACCCCCCGGGAAAGCGAACCTTTCTGCTGAATGTGAATTGTATGGCTAGGGGTGTGATCGGGGTGGCGAACAGGGGTGGTTCGGGGGTGCTTAGGGGTGCCCTTCAAAAGTGCCGACTGTTAACGTCCGATTGTTGCCTGGGGTTTCGAACATTGAAATTAAGGGGAGTGATCTCCGTGGAGCCCGAACCGGCGCACATCGATCACGAGCAGGTCGTCCAGGTCGAGATCGCCGCCCTGACAGCGGCCGGCTCGCCGCGCACCTCCGGTGAGGATCCCGAGCACGTGGAAGCCCTCGCCGGCGCTCAGGTCCCGCTTCCGCCCATCATCGTCCACCAACCGTCGATGCGGGTGATCGACGGACTGCACCGGCTGAGGGCCGCGCAACTGCGCGGCCACACCACGATCGAGGCCGTCTTCTTCGACGGGGAGGAACGCGACGCCTTCGTCCTGGCCGTCGAGGCGAACACCACGCACGGCCTGCCGCTCTCCATGGCCGACCGTAAACGCGCGGCCGGCCGCATCTTCACGACCCACCCCGACTGGTCCGACCGCATGGTCGCGTCGGTCGTCGGCGTCGCGCCCGGGACCGTCGCCGAGGTGCGGCGGCAGATCCGCGACGGCGCGGCCCCGGACGCGGCCAGGACGGGCCAGGACGGCCGCGTCCGTCCGATCAACGCCGCCGAGGGCCGCAGCCGGGCGGGGCGGATCATCGCCGCCGACCCCTCACTGTCGCTGCGGCAGATCGCGCGCGCCGCCGGGATCTCCCCGGAGACCGCGCGCGACGTGCGCAACCGCCTGATGCGCGGCGAGGATCCCGTGCTCCAACCGCGTGGAGAGCGGCACCGCGGTTCTCCGGCGGTACCGGCTCTCCGGCACGCCTTTGGTCCCGGCGTCACGACCCGTGGACGGGCCGCGGCCAGGGACCGCGTCACCGTCATCGAACGCCTCAGGACCGACCCGGCGCTGCGCTTCAGCAGCAGCGGCCGGACCCTGCTCCGCCTCCTCACCCTGCACACCCTCAGCCCCGAGAACTGGGACAAGATCATCGAGGACGTCCCGTCGCACTGCAGCGGCCTGGTCGCCGAGCTCGCCGGCGAATGCGCGGGCCTGTGGGCGGAGTTCGCCGACCGCGTGGAACGCAAGGTCGCGAACGTCGCCGAGGTCGTCTGAACCCCCGGACCCCGCTCTATCCGAAACGGAGACGAGCCATGACCAACCCGTTCGATGACGAGGACGGCACGTTCCTCGTCCTGGTGGACGACGAGGGCCGGCACTCGCTGTGGCCCGCCTTCGCCGACGTGCCGAACGACTGGACCGCGGTCCACGGCGAGGACACCCGGCAGGCGTGCCTCGCGTTCGTCGACGAACACTGGACCGACATGCGCCCCAAGAGCCTCATCGCCGAGATGAGCGACCGAGAACCGACCCGGTAGCCGGACGCAGACGAGAACAGGAACGGCCCCGGATCCGTGCGGGACGGATCCGGGGCCGTTCCGGGTGTCGGGAACACCTGGTCCAGCGCGGCCATTCGGCCTCAGCGTGCGTTCCCCACCCGTGCCGCCCGCGGCCGAGGTCCCACACGTCCTTGGGCAGGACCTCGGCCGCGGCCGCCTCGACGTCCTCCAGGGACGCGAGCGCATCGGGGCATCCGCCGCCGGGGAAAGACCCGGCCGGGTCGAGTCATCCCACGGCGCCACGCTGCCCTGTCCGCTCGAGCTCGACGGCCTCGTACAGCGCCTTGATGTTCGCGCTGCCGAAGGTCCGCGCGCCCTGGCGCTCGATGACCTCGAAGAACAGCGTCCGTCGCGGATGGGTGGAGGCGGTGAAGATCTGGAACAGCTGCCCCGCGTGGTCCTCGTCGGCGAGCAGGTTGGTGGCGCGCAACTGGTCGAGCGTGTGCGTACCGATCTCGATCCGCTCTGCGAGCAGGTCGTAGTAGGCGGCCGGCGTGGTGAGGAAGTCGACGCCGCGACCGCCCAGGATGCGGACCGAGCGGACCGCGTCCGGCGTGGAGAACGCGATGTGCTGGACCCCGGGCCCGTGGTGGCTCTTGAGGAAGTCGTCGATCTGGCCGGGATGGGCGTCGGGGTCCGGCTCGATCAGCGTGAGCGTCACGGCGCCGCTCCCGCTCTGCACGACCTTCGACTCCATCGCCTGCGCGCCGACGACGATGCGCTCCTGGAAGATCTCCCGGAAGCCGAGGACCCGGCGGTAGAACTCGGCCGTGCACGCGAGGTCGCCCGCGTTGAGGCACACCGCGAAGTGGTCGATGTCGCCCAGGCCGACGTCGGTGGCCCGTTCGTTCCGGGCCTTCAGCACCGGCAGGAAGCCGACGGGCAGTCCCGGGAGCTCGCCGTCGGCGCGCTGGACGAGCGTGTGCGCGATGTCCCCGAAGCCGCCGATCGTGGCGGTGACCGCAGGGCCGCCGCCCGCGTGCCTGGTCGGCTCGCGGAGCGCGGGCGCACCGGCCGCGACGGCGGCGTTGAAGACCGCTTCGACGTCGGCGGTGCGCAACGCGATGTTGGCGACGCCGTCACCGTGGGACATGACGTAGGTGGAGGCGGGGTGCTGATCGGAGGTCGCCGTGGTGAGCACGAGCGTGATCCGGCCGTGCCGCAGGGCCACGCTGCGATGGTCGGCCGACCCGCCGGTGCCGACCACCGCGAAGGCGTACCTGTCGACCCAGGAGAAGGCGGCCTCCTCCAGGTTCTCGACGTACATCTCGACGTAGTCGATGGAGAGGTCGCCGGATGATGGCGCGGGCGCGTGATTCATGAGAATCGCTCCAGAAATGTGGCTGCGGAATCAGGGCGCACGAGGTATCCCGATCTGGCGTGAACCGAAACGGGAACCCGCTACGGGATTGCCTCTACCGTTTGGCCTGCGGGGGCGAGGAGATTTATCCAGAGGCTACGCGTGAGCCGCCGCGCAGCACATCATCGTCCAATGGACGCCTCTGGGCGGTGCCATGAGCGTGCTTGACACTCATTTCGTGAGCATCGTGCGATCAGGACTCGAGATTGCACGCGACCGCCGGACGGCACCCCGAGTTCCACGACCCGGCCCATGCCATATTCCGGCGCCGCCGTCCTTGAGGATCCGGATGTCGAATTCCAGCAGCTTGGCGTGCGGGTCGGCGATCCCCGCCTCGAACGCCGCCGCGGTGTTCTCCGGCGCCAGGTAGGTCCCACTCCCTCGGTGTGCGATGAAGAAGTGGTGCGGCAGAGGCGGAGCCGGCGACGCTGAACGAGCGTTGCTGTGGCCATTCGAGATCAGATGTTCGCCAACGAACATCGCGGTGACCAACAATGCCACGCCGCCAGCGGCACCCGATCAATTGAGGTCTCCTTGCAGTGAACAGGGGACGCTCGAATTGCCTTCGGGGTGTTATCGACTGGTCTCTCTTGGTAATGCCGGCAGCCCGCATGTGCCTGTGACATGTAGCGTTAGGTGACTGGGTCAAATTGATCTGTTACTGCGTTCGCCGGGTCGGTGGGCCCTGCACTTCCAGATGAATCCGCGCGTGGTGTTCCGCGCGGAGGCGGTGTGGCCGCTACCGGTGAAGCGGACGACCACCGCCAGGTTGAGGTGAGGAACCGTGCCAGGTCGATCCTTCCTTGGCCCGCTCTGGGAGCGCTCGTCCGTGACGCGGCGGGGAGACGCGGTGCGGAGCGAGGGGCGGTGCGGTGGAGTGGTCCCGTCGTCGGCGACGCGCTGGTGCGGGCGGCGAGGGCGGCAATCGCGATCAACAAGGGTCCCGCCCAGAGGCCCGCACCTTGACCAGTGCGGCCGATGCGATGGGATACGCCTTGAATGGAGCCACAGTGAGCCTTTTTCAGTGAGTTTGGGTTTCGCGGGTGTGTAGGACGTGGATGGCTTTGGCGAGGTGGCCGACGCGGTGTGGGCAGCAGCGGAGCTTGTGGAGGTGGAGACTCCGAATCCGGCGCCGAGCTCGGCGAACGTCTCGCCTATGCGCAGGTAGACCGGCGCCATCAACGCCTGTGTGCCTGGGCTGAGCACTCGCCCTCTGCTGCCGATCTTGGTGCGGTGCCGTCGGACCACCCCGGTCGCGTAGTTCAGGGTCTGACGCGACAACGGCAGCGAAGAACGATAGAAAAGCATGTGAAGCCTCTGGTGGGGACGGTCGGTTGTGAGAGATCACTGGTCCTACCAGGGGCTTTGCTGCGTTCCTGGCCCGCCGCGCCGTCCGCGATCATGCCGTGACCAGCAGCCCTCCAGACACCGCTGAAAAAGGCTCAGTGGTGCTGATCTACAGAAAGGAGGAGGGGTGGGTCTCTCAGCAGAATCTCTAGGCAGAATGAATGGTCATTTGCTTGCTTGGGATGGAATTCGATTTCGCCGCTCATCCGCAAGAACAGGGATCGGGTCCCGTGGCCTCTGGTGTGGTGAGGTGTCGTATCTTGTCGGCGCCTCCAGGGGCGTTTAGGTTTGGGTGGACGGTCTCTCTCGCTATGCGTTAAGGGGCGTTGCCATGGGCTGGTGCGCGCGGCTTGGTCGGCTTGGTGCGGCGTTGTTGCTGGGAGCGGCGGCGGTGGGGTCGGGTACGGCGTATGCCGCCGGTGATGCACCCGGTGCGCCGGGCGGTGGTTCGTCCTGGACGACTGGGGACAAGGTGGCGCTCGGCACCGCCACCAACGCGGCGTCCAAGGTTTGGTTCACCGTGGCCAAGGGCGTCACCTCCGAGGTCTTCTACCCGCGGACCGACGTGTCCGACGTGCAGGATCTGCAGTACGTGGTGACCGATGGTTCGAGTTTCGCCGACCTCGAACGGGACGCGACGACGCACACGGTGTCCATGCCGGACGAGAAGTCCCCGGAGTACACCGTGACCAACACTGCGACGAGCGGCCGATACCGGCTGACCGAGACGTACGTGACCGACCCGTCCCGTTCGACCTTGATGGTCAAGACGCGTTTCCAGTCGCTGGACGGCGGGTCGTACCAGCTCTATGCGTTGTTCAATCCGTCGCTGGCCGGAAGCGGTGGCAACGACACCGGCGCATGGGACGCCTCGAACGGCGTGCTGGTCGCCTCCGACGGGCAGGCGGTGTTCGGGTCGACGGTGGCCTCGGCACTGAAGTCCTCGGCGGGCTTCACCACGCACACCAGCGGCTACAGCGCGACGTCCAGCGACGCCCTCACCGACCTGCGCGCCAACAAGCACCTGACCGGGCAATACGACACCGCGAACAGCGCCGGCAACATCGTGCAGGCCGGTCAGGTTCCGGTCGGCGCGGACACGACGTTCACGCTCGCGCTGGGCTTCGGCGCTGACCGCGCGACGGCGGCGTCGACGGCCAATGCGTCGCTGTCGTCGGGTTTTGCTGCTGCCGAGTCGTCATATGGGTCCGGCTGGCACAGCTATCTGAGCGGTGAGACCGTGCCCGCCAGCGTGTCCGGTGACACGCTGCTGCGCCGCACGTACCTGGTGGGGTTGATGACGCTGCACGGCCTGGAGGACAAGACCTTCCCGGGCGCGAACGTCGCGTCCCTGGCCACGCCTTGGGGTGACTACGTCGACGGCAGTGCGCTGAACGACGGCTACCACCGGGTGTGGGCCCGCGACCTCTACCAGCAAGCGACGGCTCTTCTCGCTGCGGGCGATACCGGCCAGGCCAAACGCATGGCCCAGTGGCTGTGGAACAACCAGCAGATCACCGCGTGGACGCCGGGTGACGGCGTCACATATGGGCCCGGATCCTTCCCCCGCTACTCACCGGTCGGCGGGGTCAGCGGCGCGACCCCGCAGCAGCTCGGCTGCTGTGAGCAACTCGACGAGGACGCCTTCCCGATCGTCCTGGCGTGGCAGACCGGGCTCACCGACGCCGCCACATGGTCGAAGATCAAGCTGACCGCCGACCACATCGTGAGCTTCGGCCCCGCCACCCCGGGGGAGCGCTGGGAGGAGCAGAGCGGCGTGTCGCCGTCCACCGTCGCGGCCGAGATCGCCGGTCTGGTCTGCGCGGGTGACATCGCCCGCCGCAACGGCGACACCGCGAGCGCCACCACGTATGAGAACACCGCCGACTCGTGGCGGAACTCGCTGGACGGATGGACGTTCACCACCACCGGGTACTTCGGCGACCACTCCTACTACGAGCGGATCGAGCACGACACCAACCCCAACGACACCTACTCCCGCACCTTCGCCGACGGTACCTGGTGGGAGCGGGACATCGTCGACGGCGGCTTCCTGGACCTGGTCCGGCTCGGCGTCCGCCCCGCGTCCTACGGCGACGTGACCGCCTCGCTGCCCGAGCTCGACGCGGTCGACTCGGTCACCGCCCCCAACGGCGACGTGTACTACCACCGGTACAACCACGACTCCTACGGCGAGAGCCAGGACGACGGCACCGGCTGGCCCGCGAACCACGGCCACCCGACCGGCCGGGCATGGTCGCTGCTGTCGGGCGAACGAGGCGAGTACGAACTGGCCGCGGGCCGTCCGGCGACCGCCCAGCTGAAGGCCATGGCCGACAGCGCGAACGACGGCTACCTCATCCCCGAACAGGTGTGGGACCGGACCGACCAGTACGGCTTCACCTTCGGCAAGGCGACGGGCTCGGCCTCACCGCTCGCCTGGGCCGAGGCCCAGTTCGTCCGGCTCGCCCAGTCCATCGACGCCGGACGTCCGGTCGAGCGTCCTTCGGTCGTCACCTCTCGCTACGGGACGTGACCGCGCCGAGCGGCGTCCTGGTCGCCCCCGGGACGCCATCTGGACGGTCACAGATTGTGGAGTGCCGCTTGCAGGGCGGTGGCGACACGGCGGGTGTCGGCTTCGGTGGTGCGCCAGTTGCTGAAGGCGGCCCGTAGTGCAGGCACGCCGTCCAGAACGGTCGGGGTGAGGAAGACCTCGTCGGTGAGCCGGCCGGTGAGTGCGGCCAGGCGTTCGGCGGTGGGGTTCTTCGCGAGGGTGAAGCAGGCGACGTTCAGGTGGACGGGCGCGAGGAGGCGAAGCCCCGGCATGGCGTCGATGGCGTCGCCCAGGGCGCGGGCGCAGGCGATGCAACGTTCGACGATTTCGCGGTGGCCGTCGTGTCCGTAGGCGCGCAGGGTGAACCAGGCGGCGACGGCCCGCAGGCGGTGGGAGTTCTCCGGCGTGAGGTGGGCCGTGTCGGGGGTGTCGCCGAGTGGGCCGAGGTAGGCGGCCGCGTTCTGGAAGACGGTGGTCTGCAGGTCACGTCGGCGGGTGAACTGGACGGCGCTGTCGTACGGCACGTTCAGCCACTTGTGCAGGTCGACACAGACCGAGTCGGCGGCGTCGAGGCCGTCGACGAGGTGCGAGTAGTCCGTGGTCAGGGCCGCGAAGGCGCCGAATGCGGCGTCCACGTGCAGCCAGAAGTCGTAGCGTTCCCGCAAGGCGATGATGGCGCGCAGGTCATCGAAGTCAGCGGTGTTGACGGTGCCGGCGTTGGCGACGACCACGCACGGCCCGTCGGCCTGGTGCTCTCGCAGGGCACGCTCGAGCGCGGCGACATCGACGGCCTCCCGGCCGGGGAGAGTGTCCACCGGGACCAAGGCGGCGCGTCCCACGCCGAGAACCGACAGCGCCTTGGACACGCTCGAATGCGCGGCCCCGGAGAGGACCCGGACCGGGCCGAGGGCGCCCACACCGTCCTCGGCCGGTGAGACGCCCTGGCGTTCGCCGAGCCATTCCCGGGCGGTCGCGAGGCCGACGGTGGTGGACATGGTGGCTCCGCTGACGAACGTTCCGTGATGCCGGCCGGACAGCCCGAAGAAGCCGCGCAGCCAGGCGATCGTCTCGCGCTCCAGGTGCTGGCCCGCTCCGTCCAGGGAGGAGAAGGCGTTCTGGTCCCAGGTCGAGGTCAGCCAGTCGCCGGCCAGCGCCGCCGGGGTCGCGCCGCCTGTGACGAAGCCGAGGTAGCGCGGTCCCGCGCTCGAAGACAGTGCCGGTTCCCAGCGTTCGGCGAACTCGTCCAGTGTCGCCTTCAGGCCCACGCCCCGCGCGAGCATCGGTGTGGGCGGCGGAACGGGCACAGAAGGGACGACGTCCCGCTCGTCCAGGCCGGCAAGGAAGGCGGCGGCGTGCCGTTGCACGTCTCCGAGGAGCTTCGGCAATTCGTCGCGGTCTGCCGCAAGTCGCGGGTCCATGAAGGATGTCTCCATTTCGTCTCGGCTGACCACGACGGTAGGCAGGCGCGGGATCGAAGGCATGGTCCAATCGTGGGAAAGTGGACCAGTGCGGATGGGAGCGGAGCAGCTGGTACGGGCGTTGGGGCCCTGGCGACGGCCCGACGCGACACTGATCGCGGCGCTGGACCAGGCAGTGCGGGACGCGGTGCTCGACGGCCGCATACGCACCGGCAGCGAGCTGCCCGCCGAACGTCGCCTCGCCGCCGCCCTCGGGGTGAGTCGCGGCACGGTGACGGCCGCGTTGGATCGGTTGCGCGACAGCGGATGGGTCGCCACCCGGCACGGAAGCGCCAGCACGGTGCGCCTGCCCCCGGCCGCCGCGGAGCGGATCGCTCCCATCTCGGCGACGGGGGAGAGCGGCGCCGTCACCGATCTGCGCCGGGCCGTGCCCGCCGCGCCGCAGGAGGCCTACCTGGCGGCGGCCCGGCGGGCCCTGGACCGAGCCGCTCCGCTGCTGGCCGAGCATGGCGAACCAGGTCCGGGCCTGCCCGAGCTGCGTGCGTCGATCGCGGGTCGGTACACCCGTGAGGGGCTGGCGACCCGGCCCGAGCAGATCCTCGTCACCAGCGGTGCGCGCGCCGCGCTGACCCTGCTCGCCGTGCACTTCGAACCCCGGGTGGCCGCCGTCGAGAGCCCCACGTACTTCGACGCGCTCCACGTACTGCGCGGATCCGGGACGAGGCTGGCCGGCGTGAGAGTGACCGCCGAGGGCTGGGACCTCGACCAGCTCGAGGCCGCCTTCACCGCCGCCCGGGGACAGCTCGCCTATCTGGTGCCCGACTTCCAGAACCCCACCGGTGCGCTCATGCCGCTGCGAACGCGCCGAGCCGTCGCCGAGCTGGCCGAACGGCACCGGGTGACCGTCATCGCGGACGAGACCATGCGCGACCTCGATCTCCGCGACCGGCCGGAACCCCTGCCCCGGATCCGCGGCGCGGTACTGATCGGCTCGACCAGCAAGGCGATCTGGTCCGGCCTGCGCATCGGCTGGATCCGAGCTGCGACCCCGCTCATCAGGCGCCTTCAGGGCCATCCCCTCGCAGGCCCGCTGTCCGTGCCCCCCGTGCAGCAGCTCATCGCCGTCGAACTCCTGGACGACCTGGAACCGGTGCTCGAGCGACGCCGCGGTGAACTCAGGCGCCGGCGCGACCACCTCAGCGCGTTGCTCGGCAACGACACCCGCTGGGACTTCACGGTTCCACCCGGTGGGCTCGCGTTGTGGCTGCGTCTCGCCGAGGTTTCCGCCGACACGGTGGTCGAGAGAGCCGGACGGAACGGGGTCGAGCTCACCTCCGGCCCGCGCTTCGCGGCCGACGCCACTCTCACCCGCCACCTGCGCGTCCCGTACACCCCACCGTCCAACGTGCTCGACCGGGTCGCCGCGGTCCTCGACGCGGCTGCCTGCTGAGGCCGAGAACGACGGTCGGGTGCCAGGTGCGAGTCGTCGCGCATACCCGTCCGAGGCGGCGGCTCTCGGGTTGATCACCATCGGTGCAGACTCAGCCGTCTGCGTAGGTGCTGGGGGCGGTGCTCTCCTTGGTACCGTCTACGCCCTGACCAGCGGGGACTACCTGAGCCTCCGAGCATCCGGAGCCCCGCCTCGTCCCGCCTGACCGGGCAGGGTGAACAGGCCGGAGAGTCGGGTGAGGCGCTCGGGGACCACTTGGTAGTACACCCAGGTTCCGCGGCGTTCGCCGTTGATCAGCCCGGCCTTGCGGAGGACTTTGAGGTGGTGGGAGATGGTCGGTCCGGTCAGCTCGAAGGGGCCGGTCAGGTCGCACACGCACGCCTCGCCGGACGGGGCGGAGGCGATCATGTTCAGCAGCCGCAGCCGGACGGGGTCCGACAGTGCCTTGAACACCCCGGCCAGTTCGACCGCCTCGTCCCCGCCCAGCGTGGGACCGCTCAGTGGCGAGCAGCACACCGGGGCTGTCACGTCCTCCAGTTCCATCAACTTAGACATACCTCTAATTTGACATCTATCTAGGCAGCAAGGCAAGCTGAGATTGCTTAGAAGAGCGTCTAAACAGTCTGGTCATCGCGGGTCCAGGCACGGCGACCGCGCGCGACGCAGCGAGGAGAACCGATGAGCGAGAAGCTTGACGTCCTGCAGCTCACCGCGGCCGGAGGCGGTTGTTGCGGGGGCGGCGGCGCGGCGCAGCCCGTGGACCTCGGCCGCGCGGTGCCCGAGACCAAGGTCGCCGCAGAGC
>NZ_JBFAUU010000036.1:0-52576 GCF_040679435.1 Spirillospora sp. NPDC052269 | reverse complement strand
GCGGCCTTGACGACCAGGCGGGCTGCGGCTTGGTAGGCGGCGAGGCTGGCCAGGTCGTGCGCGGACAGGACGGGCCGGAAGTGGGTGGCGACCGTGGCGGCGTCGTCGGGGGACAGGGCGAAGTAGAGCTTGTTGCGGGCGTCGGAGGAGATCGCCTGGCGCAGGGCGCGCGGGAGTTGGTCGAGGTACTGGTGGGCCAGCGTGAGTGAGACGCGGTAGGCGCGGGCTTCGGCGAGCATGTCCGACAGGGCGTGCGGCAGTGTGAGGAAGTTGTGGCACTCGTCCACGTACATGGCGGCGTGTGGGCGGGCGTGGCCGAGGCGGGCGCGGCGGGCGGCGGCCTGCCAGACCTGCGCCAGGATCATCGAGCCGAGCAGGCGCGCGGTGTCGTCGCCGAGCACGCCCTTGGGGAGCCGGACGAGCAGGATGCCGCCGTCCAGGATGTCGCCCGTGTCGAAGGTGGAGCGGGCCGAACCGAGCACGTCGCGGACGAACGGGCGCAGCAGGAACGCGCGCAGCTTGTTCATGATGGGGCTGGTGACGTGTGCCTGGGCGGTCTCCAGCGCGGCGCCGACGCGGTCGCCGGGACCGCGCTGGAGACCGCCCAGGCACAGCAGACCGCGCTGCCCGGCGAGGAAGTCGCCGCGCAGATCGTGGCTGACCTGGCCATGCAGATCCTGGCATTGGACGACCGGCTGAAGCGGATCGACCAGCAGATCCACGAGACGTTCCGAAGCCACCCGCAGGCCGAGATCATCGAGTCCCTGCCCGGCATGGGCCCGATACTCGGAGCCGAGTTCGTTGTCGCCGCCGGCGACCTGTCTGCCTACGCCGACGCCGGCCACCTGGCGTCGGCGGCCGGGCTCGTGCCCGTCCCGCATGATTCCGGCCGCCGGACCGGCAACCTGCACCGGCCCAAGCACTACAGCCGCCGTCCGCGCCGGGTGTTCTACCTGTCCGCGCAGACCAGCATGATGCGCGAGGGCCCGAACCGGGACTTCTACCTCGAGAAGCGCGGCGAAGGCTGCAAACACGTCCAGGCCGTCATCGCCCTGGCCCGCCAACGAGCCAGCGTGCTATAGGCGTTGCTGCGTGACGGACGGGTCTTCACCTCCGCTCCGCCGGTCACGCAAGCGGCTTGGCTTCGTCATTGAGACTCCCTTGGCCTCGATGACCACGGTGCCGCGTCCGGCGCACGCGTCGGCGAGGATCATCTGGGCGAGCAACGTGGACTTGCCGGTGCCGTTCGGGCCCATGACGTGGACGTGGTGGACGGCGTCCGCGACGCGCAGCCCGACCGGACGGGCCGTGCCGGAGTCGGAATCCCCGAGGGGCTTGGCATCGGGCCCGTGGCGGGCGATCGCTGGGGACGGCGCGACCGAGTGGGCTCCCGCGCGGTTCAACCCGGGGACGGCCTCGTCCAAGGGCAGATGGGCCACGGCGGCCAGCTCCGATACCGAGACCAGCTGACCGCGCCCCAGATGACGCCCGTTGAGAGCTTGGGCGGGACGGCGCAGGCGGCGACGCTCCAGCCGGTTGTGCCCGGAGTAGATGGCGAAGGCGGACGCGATGGCGTGCGCACGTCCGACGACGGCGCTGCGGCGAGCCTCCTAGATAGTCGCAGTCACGGGCTGATCGGAGGGCATGGTGGTGACGGCGTACCGGATGGCGATCGCATAGCGGGACTGGGCCGCCTTGTCCGCGGCGGCGCGTGCCTGGGCGGTGTGTTCGATCTGGCCAGCGCGGTCGCTCACGTCCCGACTCACAGGGACCGGAGCACGACGGCGGGCGGGCTCGAGGAGGGTGAGCAGGGCGCGGGTGTGGCGTTCGACGGCCAGCAGGTCCAAAGGGGCCAGGCGGCGTCCGGTCGCGGGCCGGGCCAGGATCTGCACACAGGCGTGCTGGCCGTAGGGCATGGCCGACGCGGCGCCGATCAGGGCGCGGAGGGGGTCGTTGTTGTGGCGATCCTTCAGCGGGAGATGTTCGCCGCGCGCCAGCATCAGCCAGCCTCCGGACGCCCACTGCGACGGCGGGATTGGGACGGCTTGGTCGGCGGGGATCGTGGTGGTGCGGGCGGACGGCCAGGCGGCTTCGACGGCGTGTTCGGCCAGACCGTCCGGGACGTTGCCGGGCACCCAGAGCCGGATGCGGGTGCCACCCGCGTTGAAGAGGTACTCGAAGGCCAGATGCGGCTGCCCGAACAGCACGCGGGCCCAAGCCGGACGCAGTAGCCCCATCAGGTTGCTCCACAGCGCGTGCGCACTGGCCAGGTCCGCCTGCGGCGGCGGTTGGATCTCGACGCACCGGCTCCCGGCTGCCATCCGCCGTTGGCGCGCGCGGAGGACGGCGTACCGGACCGTGTCCGCGGCGATCAGGGGCGGCGCGACGATCAGGTAGTGGCCGTACAGCCAGGTCAGCAGCAGTCGTGGAACGAACCACGGGTCGGGGTTCACAGCAGGTCGTCCTCCTGTTCGTCCAGATCGGCCAGCTCGGCGGGGTCGGTCGTGGCGATGCGGGTCTCGGCGTCGCTGGCGATCACCTGGAATGCCACCCGCTGGGATCCGGCGGTGAGCAGGCCGCGTCCGCGTTCGGCCGACAGCAGCAGGCCGCGTTCTCCGTCCGACAGCGCGAATGCGTCGGCGATGGCGTCGATGGCCTGTGGGGCCTGGCGGAGCAGGATCTGGGTGGCGGCGTTGGCGACCACGGCCTGGCCGAGGTCGGAGCCGAGCAGGTCGGCGGCGTCCTGGCTGATGACCGCGAGTCCGGCCCAGTGCTTCCTTGCTGCTTTGGCCATGCGGTACAGGAACTTGGCGCCCTCGGCGTCGCGCATCAGCAGCCACGCCTCGTCCTCCGCTCAACGCCGGACTCTTGGACAGGCTGCGTGCCCACGATTCGGCCACATCCGCCGGCTGGGTAGTCCTGCGACTCACCCCAGGCACGAGCCCGCTGCGACGCCTTGCCAGACAGCTCGACGCACCTCCCGACGGCGTCGAAGCCATCCGTGGAGACCCCGAAGAAGCAACAGCCTGGGTCGGCCGACTCCTCACCGACCACCCGAGACGGCGGCTGGTCGTGCTCGTCGACCAGTTGGAAGAACTGTTCACGCTTTGCCAGGACGAAGTGGAACGGGCCGCGTTCCTACAGGCGTTGACCGCCATCGCCACGCCGGTGGACGGCAGTCCGCCGCGGACGTTCGTGATCCTCGCGCTGCGAGCCGACTTCTACGGCCAGGCCACCGCCGAGCCTGCCCTTCTCGCGGCTCTCCGCGACCGGCAGCTGCTCATCGAGCCGATGGACCAGGACGAACTCCGTGCCGCGATTGAGGAACCGGCCGCCAAGACGGGGCTGAAACTCGACGACGGGCTCGCCGACCTGATGCTGCACGAGTTCGGCGCGATGGATGGCGGCCGTCCGGAGGCCGGTGCGCTTCCGCTGCTGTCCCACGCGCTGTGGGCGACCTGGCAGCAACGCACCGGATCGCGTCTCACCGTCGCCGGATACCGCGCGACCGGCGGGATCTCGCAGGCGATCGCCCATACAGCCGACAGGGTGTACGAGGCGCTCAGCCCAGAGGGGCAAGAAGCCGTCAAGGTCATGCTGCCCCGACTGGTCCGGGTCGGTATGGACTCTGTCGACACGGCCCAGCCCATGGACCGCTCCGTCCTCCTGCACGGGCTGACCGACACCCGAGCTGCGCAGGAGGCGCTCGACCGGCTCACTGAGGCCCGTCTGCTCACGGTCGACCAGGACACCATCCGTATCAGCCATGAGGCATTGATTCGCGCGTGGCCCCTCCTGCAGGAGTGGGTGGACGCGGACCGCGACTGGCTGCGCGATCGTCAGCAACTCGCCGACGACGTCACGGCATGGGAGCGCTTCGAGCGGGATCCGTCCCTGCTGTACCGGGGAAACCGCCTGGCGGCTCTGCGCCAGCGTGCCGAGGCCGCCTCGGCGAGCGCGAAGGATCTCGACCCCCTGCTCGCCGAGTTCGTGGACACCTCCATGCGTCTGGAACGCCGGGGCGTCCTTCGCCGACGGATCTCCGTGGCCTTCCTCGCCGTGCTGGCGCTGCTCGCCTCGGCGGGCCTGGCCGGTTCCGCCACCTTCCAGCGACAGGCGGAGCAGGCACACGAACGCGACCTCTCCAGGTACCTCGCCGCCGAGGCCGAGAATCTGCGCGTCAACGAGCCCGGGCTGGCCAAACAGCTCAGCCTGCTCGCGTATCGGGTCGACCACAAGGCCGGGCAGGGCGCGCTGTTGAACAGCCAGCGGACGCCAGGTGTGATCAACGCGCAGGGGGCGTCCTACGACCTCGCCTCTAACGCGGACGGCCGGGTCCTCGCGATCTCGACCGGCGACTCGATCGTGCTGCGCTCCAGGAGCGGCTCGGCGCGAATCGCAGCGGACACCGTCGGGCCCATCGCTGTCAGCCCCGACGGCCGAACACTCGCCGCGGTCACCTACGACAGCGGCCGGCCGACCACGGCGACAGTCGAGTTGTCGGACATCACGGATCCCGTCCACCCGGTTCGAACCGCCGCGCTCACAGTGGGAGGCACCACCACCGCACTTGCCATCAGTGCGGACGGCAAGACCCTGTTCGCCGGCGTCTCCACGGGAGAGATCCTCCTCTGGAACATCGGCAACCGCGCCGCCCTCGCTGCGCTGCCGTCCCTACAGGAACACTCAACGCAGGTCGACTCGCTGGCCGTCTCTCCCCAGCGCAACCTGCTCGCCAGCATGAGCGTGGACGGTCGGATCCAGCTCTGGAACGTGGCTGACGCAGGGCATCCCAAGCGGGTCGCCACACTCAAAGGCGCGTCGTACACCCGCGTGCAGGCGACCAAGAGCGCATTGCACCGGGTGGCCTTCGACCGTACGGGACGTCTGTTGGCGGCTCCGGTCTCAGTGAAATCCGAAGAAGACCTGGGCTTGTGGAGACTCGACGAGCCACGTACGCCCCGGTGGATAAAACCAAGGCAGCGCGCTTCCTCGGCCTGCATCGATGACATGACTTCCTTGGCGTTCAGCCCCGCCCACGATCACATTGTCGGGGCGTGCGGCACCGCATGGCACATGTGGATGTACTCCACCGCGCCTGATCCCGACTCGATCGTGCCTGGGACGTCGATGCCGAGCCGGGGATCTTCCTCGGAAGGGACCGGGACGGTCCTGTTCGACCCGAGCAAGCCCCGCAGACTGCTGCAAAGCACCACCCGGGGCGTCCTCGTTTGGTACGCGTCCAACACCGCTCAACCCGGAGCCAGCGCGTTTCTGCCGTTGGTGCCCGGAACGGCAGGCCAACTGGCCTTCCGGGCGGCGGGCGGAAAGCAGCTCATCGCCATGGAAGGGGTGGGTGAGAACTACTTGGTGGACGTGACCGGATGGCAGCAAGCCAGGCTGCTGGCCACCACACCGGCTCCCAACATGTTCACGGCCGTGGGCATCGCGCTCAGCCACGACGGAAGCCTCCTCGCCGACGCCGAGGTCTACAAGAAGGACAAGGACGGCAAGACGCAATACGTGGGCGTAGGCCTGCGCGACACGGCCCACCCCACCGGTCGGCCCCTGGCCACGATCGGTGACGAGGTGAAGAACGGCATTCAGGAGATCGCTTTCAGCCCCACCAAGCCCCTGCTCGCCGTGTCCGACATGAACGGCTGGGTCGCCGCCAACCATTCGACACCGGCCGTCCGTCTCTTCGACATCGCAGACCCCCGGAACCCAAGGCAGGTCGCCCGGATCCAGGCGACCAGCACGGCGCTTGCCTTCTCCCCGGACGGGAAGGCGCTCGTCACCGAGGACTCGCCCCTGAGGAAGACGACGGACTCCCGGCCGAACACCAGAGTGCAGGTGAGGAGCTGGGACCTCGCGAATCCGGCGCACCCCACCGAACTGTGGTCGCGGCAGCTCGCGGCGGGCGTCGACTCCGCGCACCTGGCCTTCCGACCGGATGGCAAGCTGCTCGCGACCTACCAGAGCAACGGAAGCCTGCTGCTGTGGCACCTCGACCGGAACCGACCGTCCGGCCCACCGGCCAACGTGACCATCGGCGAATACGGCGGACCGATTGCCTTCACCCCCGACGGAACCCATGTCGCACTGGTCAGGGTGGACATCTCCTCGAGTTCGGATGAGGGGTACCGCCCAGAGATCTGGAACCTGACCGACCCGAACTATCCCACCCGGGAGTCCTACCTGCCCGGTTCGTCGGCCAACCTCTACTCGCTCGCCTTCAGCCCGGGCGGCCGGCAACTCGCCGTGGTCCGGGCCAGCAGCGGGATCGACCTGTGGGACATCAGTCCGAAGCCCATCATCACCAACCTCTGCAATTCGGCAGGCGATCCGATCACCCGACAGCAATGGAAACGTTTCCTGCCAGACCGGCCCTACCAGCCACCCTGCCAGTGACCAGCGGCGCACTTGGCACGACCGCCGATCCGGCTACCGGGGGAGTGGTATCAGCCCTGTCGGCCCTGGCGTCGCTACCGGTCAAGCCCGGTCAGCGCTCGATCTGATCCAACTCGTCGCTGAGAAGGGTCCTAACCTGCGGGGCTGTTGCTCGTAGTTCCCTCACCAAGGCGCGCACGACGGCGGATCCGGCCAGTTCGGTGGTGGTGACATAGCCGACCTGGCGGGTCGGGCGGTCGGGGCCGAGGTCGGTGATGCCGACTGATTTCGGTGCTCCGACCAAGGAAAGTGCTGGCATGACCGCCATGCCGTGGCCTCCGCTCACCAAGGAGAGCACCGCGCCGTCGTCCTCGGCCTCGATGGTCGCCTTCGGGATCCAGTCCTGGGCATCCCACCAGTCGCGCGTGTACGAACCACAGCTTTCGGCCCAGTCGACCAGCGGCAGCGAGCGTGGGGAGGGGTGACCCGCCGCGTGCACCAGGGCATACGGCTCTTCGAGGAGCCCGCTCGCGGTCAGACCTGGTGGAAGTGGCACGGAGCCGCCCAGGGTGGCGATGGCTATGTCGGCTTTGCCGTCGGCGACTTCGCCGGCCGTGCCGCGTCCCACCTCGCGTACGATCCGCACCTGCGGCTCGATCCCGGGGTGTCGGGCGCGTAGCCGCTGCAGGACGGGCGGCAGCAGGTGCAGAGCCGCGCTGCGGAAAGCCGCGATCCGCAGTGGCCCTTCCGCGGCATCGGATCGGGCCGCGCCGCGCGCCTCGGCGGTCAGGACGTCCAGCAGGCGGAGGACGCGGCGGGCGTGCGCGACGGCCTTCTCTCCGGCTGGGGTGGGGCGGGCTCCGGTGCGGCCGCGTTCGAAGAGGACGGCGCCGATCTTGCGCTCGCTGCCGCGAACCGAGTGGGAGACCCCGGACTGGGTCAGACCGAGTGTGCCGGCCGCGGCCGAGAAGCCGCCGGTGTCCGCGACCGCTACCAGGACGCGCAGATCCTGCTGGGTGAGATCGGTGTCGGACGTGCGGGCCACGGGGTGCTCACCTCGTCGTATGAGAACTGCTCATGGAACGGTGTTTCGTATGAGCGCAACCGGCTGCCCAGGTGGCGCATTCCCGCCCTACGGTCCGGGCATGAACGAGACCGCGCTCACCGTGCAGCAGACCGCCCGTCCGCACGGCTTTCCCACCGCCGAGCACTTCGCCTTTGTTGAGTCCACGATTCCCGACCCCGCCGCCGGCAGCGCGCTCGTGGAGAACCTCTACTGGTCCGTCGACCCGTACCACCGCGAGATGATGGACGACGTGCCCGGCGGCTTCGCGCTCGACGCGCCGCTGGAGGGCCGCACCATCGGACGGGTGATCGCCTCGCGCACGCCTCGGCTGGCCGAGGGCGAGATCGTTTTCCACCGGCAGGGCTGGCGCACGCACGCGGTGGTCACGCCCGAGGAGATCCGACGGTTGCCCCGCTTCGACGAGGTGCCCCTGACCGCGTACTTGAGCGTCCTCGGCGGCACCGGCCTGACCGCCCATGTGGGCCTGACCCGGATCGCCCGGCTCCAGGAGGGCGAGGACCTGTTCGTGTCGGCCGCCGCGGGCGGGGTCGGCACGGCGACCGGACGGTTCGCCAGACTGCTCGGCGCCGGACAGCTCGTGGGCAGTGCGGGCTCGGCGGCGAAGGCCGCCCACATCACGCGGGAGGTGGGCTATGACGCCGTCTTCGACTACCATGACGGGCCCGCCGCCGACCTGCTCGGCAAGGCCGCGCCGGGCGGCATCGACGTGTTCGTCGACAACGTCGGCGGCGAGCAGCTGGCCGCGGCGGTCGGAGCGCTGCGCGAGTTCGGACGCATCGTCCGCGTCGGCACGATCAGCCAGTACAACACGCCCCACGCCCCGTCGCCGCGCTTCAACTACGCGGACATCGTGGAGAAGAGCCTCCGCATGGAGGGCTTCTTGGTCAGCAACTACCGCGACCTGCAGGACGAGTTGTACGAGTTCGCGGTGCCGCATCTGCAGAGCGGCCGGCTCGCTCTGGACGAGACGGTGGTCGACGGTTTCGAGCACATCGTGGACGCGTTCCTGGGAATGCTGCGCGGCGAGAACACCGGCAAGATCATCGTCCGAGACCGCACCCAAGCCCGTCCGTAGACCGGCCCCCAAGGTCCGCGCCGAGCGGCCTTCAGTGGGTGCGCCCTGGTGCGGTGCGGGCATCCTGGGGTGCGTCAAGGATCTGGAGTGGGCCTTCGCGATTCCCTCTCGCGTGCGGTGAGCTCGGCAGCGTCAGGCCCCGAGCCGCCTGCGGCACTGGGCGAGACGCGCTCCTGCATCGCCGCTGGCTGAGGGGCTGGTCGGTGTCAGGCGGGCTTGTGGCGGGCGCGGTAGGCGGACGCCTTGGCGCGGTTGCCGCAGCCTCGCATGTCGCACCACCGGCGGGTGCCCCGGTGTGAGGCGTCGACGTACAGGCGGGTGCAGTCGCCTGCCTCGCATTCGCGCACGCGTGCCGCGTCGGGGCCGCCCAGCAGTTCGGCGGACGCGCGGGCCGCGGCGGCCAGCGCGGCGCGCACGCCGCCCGTGCGCGCGAGGGTGCCCGGACCGTCCAGGCGCAGGGTGGGCGGCGCGGGTTCGGCGGCGCGGTTCAGCACCGCGAGATCGGTCGCGTCGTAGGCGGTCCCCTCGCGCGCGGCGATGGCCAGGCGGTACACGGCCTCGCGCAGCTCCTGGGCGGCGGTGAAATCCGCCTCGGTCACAGCGGGCTCGGTGTCGAGCAGGTTCGCGGCCACCGTCCAGCGCGCCAGGTCGACGGGGGTCGGCAGCAGCTCGACAAGGCGACTCCTGCGGGCGCCGACCGTCCCGGCGAGGTCGAGGCCCAGGTTCCCTCCGACGAACGTGAACTCCATATCCCGACAGTAACCGACTTGACAGGTTATGGAAGCACGGGCCAGGTTGGTAACCGCCTCGAATGGTTATTTCGGAAGGATGTCCATGGCGTCGATCACCGCTGCGCCCCTGCCCGCGGTCCGCCCACGGCGGCGCTGGCTCGTTCTCGGCGTGGGCGTGGCGGCCCAGGCGAGCTTCGCGCTCGGCTTTGCCGGGCTGCCGGTCACCGGCGTGACGATGCGTGAGGGCTATCACCTGTCCACCGCCGGGTTCGGCCTGGCCGTCGGCCTGTTCGGGCTCGGCACCGCCGCCTCGGACCTGTTGTGGGGGCTGCTCACCGACCGGCTCGGCGACCGCACGGTGCTGCTCGCCGGGCTCGGTTCGAGCGGCCTGCTGATGGCGGTGATGGCCGCCGCGTTCACCCCGGCCGACGGCGCCGGGCAGACCGCGCTGGCCATCGGCCTGCTGCTGGCGGGCCTGCTCGGCGGCGCGATGAACAGCGCGTCCGGACGTGCGGTGATGACCTGGTTCGGCGAGGACGAACGCGGCTTCGCCATGAGCATCCGGCAGACCGCCATCCCGGCCGGGGGCGCGCTCGGCGTCGCGCTGCTGCCCTGGCTCGCCGCGGCGCACGGCTATCGCGCCGTGTTCGGGGTGTGCGCGATCGTCAGCCTCGCGACGGCCGCGGCGACCTGGTTCTGGTTGCGCGACCCCGGCCCGGAGCAGCCGGCGCCCGGCACTGCCGCCGGGCGTGGCCCCTCGCCGCTGCGAGACCCGCTGGTGTGGCGGATCGCCCTCGCCGGAGGCCTGCTCACCGTCCCGCAGTTCGCCGTGCTGTCGTTCGCGGCGATCTACCTGCACGACGCACGCGGCGCGGCCGGCTGGTACGCCACGCTGACCGTGGCCATCGGCCAGCTCGGCGGCGGTGCGATGCGCATCTGGACGGGCCGGTTCAGCGACCGGCGCGGCAACCGCCGGACCCTGCTGCGGGCGGTCGGCGTGGCCACCGCTGTCGCGATGGGCGGCGCGGCCGTCCTGACGCACGCCCCCGTGCCGGTCACCGTCGCCGGGCTCACCCTCGCCGCTCTGCTGGCCAACGCCTGGCACGGACTGGCTTACACCGAGGCCGCCGTGACCGCCGGGGCGGACCGGGCCGGCACCGCGCTCGGCCTCACCGGCACGACGATCTTCATGGCGGGGTTCCTCACCCCGCTGCTGATCCCGGCCGCTCTGCACGCCTCGTCCTGGACGCTGGTCTGGGCGGGCACGGCGCTCGCGGCGCTGGCCGCGGTGCCATTGGCCCCACGCCGCGCCCGCTGACTTCGCCGGCCCAATGCGCCCGTTCGGTGCCAGTACCGAGGAAGGCCGCTAGTTAGTGCCACGGCCCACCGAGCGACCACGCCGACGTCAATGGGCTGGTCGACCCGTGCTGACCCGGCACGGACGTCCGCAGCCGACCGCGTTCGGCCGCCGGATCCTCGCTCATGCCCACGCCGCGATCGCAGTCGCTGCCATCCGCGACCTGGCCCGCACAACGCGACGGGCTCCCTGCCGGGTCGCTACGGCTGGCGGCCCGGCCGACCGTGTGCCGGGACCTGCTGCCCGACCTGAGAGCCTGGCTCCGACTCTGCCCCACAGCCAACACATGGTCGAGGGGGGCGGCACCGCGTCAGCGCCGTGGGCGGTCATCTCGCCCATGAGGACTCGCATCATCGTTGGTGGGCTCGAGGTCGATATATGAGGATGGCGTGGCCAGAGCCAATAGAGAAGCGAGTTCATGGAAAAGCCTCTCCTGTGAAGGAGAATGCGGGGAATGTTCCGGTGGCGCCAGTTATTCGCTGACTGAAAGCATCCATGGAGACGTTCTCCGCTGGGATCTGGAATATTCTTGCTTCATTGGGGACCCCGGCACGCCCCCCGCTTGAGGAAGGCGCCTTTGCGGGACATGCTCAGCCGCTGCGCTGACGTGATCCGGCAGCTTGGAGCGGCTTATCGTCCGCGTATCGAGAATCGCATACGTCCTGGCAACACGGTGTTGTCTTGACTTGGGGCATGGACTCCAACGAATTGGGTCTGATCTCCAGCGAAACGGCCACGGAACGTCGCGTCCGAACGATGAGCGAGCCGTCTCCCTCGTCCATCCCGACGACAGGACTCGCGGTCTTCGGATGCGGCCAGGACGAAGCCGGCCTGTTCCAGGAGATGGGGCCGCGCCTCGGACTGTCGCTGACCATCACCGAGGCCGCAGTCTGCGAGACCAATGCTGAACTGGCGCGTGGCAACCGATGCGTCAGCGTGAGCCACAAGACCCGGATCACCAGTCCCACGCTTCTGGCGCTCGGCAAGGCCGGTGTGGAATACCTCTGCACCAGAAGCATCGGCTACGACCACATCGATCTGGAGTGCGCTGAGCACGTCGGCATTTCGGTCGGCAACGTCGCCTACTCACCGGACAGCGTGGCCGACTACACGTTGATGTTGATGCTCATGGCGGTGCGCCACGCGAAATCCACCGTCCGCCGCACCGACGCTCACGACTATCGGCTGAGCGACGCTCGCGGCAAGGAATTGCGGGACCTGGCCGTCGGGGTGGTCGGAACGGGCCGCATCGGCACAGCGGTCATCGACCGGCTGCGAGGCTTCGGCTGCCGCGTGCTGATCCACGACAACCGATCCCACGCCTCAACCGACCACGTGTCGTTCGACGAACTGATCGAACTGAGCGACATCGTGACGCTCCACACCCCGCTCACGGCGGACACCCGCCATCTCCTCGATCGCCCTCGCATCGAGCGGATGAAGCCCGGCGCGTACATCGTCAACACAGGTCGCGGGCCTCTGCTCGACACCGAGGCCCTCCTTGACGCACTGGAGAGCGGAAGGCTGGGCGGCGCGGCACTGGACGTCCTCGAAGGCGAGGAAGGCATCTTCTACGCCGACTGCCGAGACCGGCGTCTCGAGAACGAGGCCCTGGTGCGACTGCAACGCCTGCCGAATGTGCTGATCAGTCCGCACTCCGCCTACGACACCGACCACGCCCTGAAGGACATCGTCGAGAACAGTCTCATCAACTGCCTGAACTTCGAGAAAGGGAGAACAGCATGAGCAGGTTGAAGGTCGGAGTCATCTTCGGAGGCGCTTGCGAGGAACACGCCGTCTCCATCAAGTCGGCGCGCGAGGTCGCGAGGAACCTCGACACCGAGAAGTACGAGCCGTTCTGGATCGGCATTTCGGCCGACGGCGATTGGAAACTGTGCGACGGCCCCGCCGCGGACTGGGAGAACGGCAGCGCCCGTCCCGTCACGCTGTCACCGGACCGAAGCGTGCACGGTCTGCTGGTCATGGGCCAGGGGGGCTACGAGGCGATGCGCCTCGACCTCGTCTTCCCCGTGCTTCACGGCAGGTTCGGTGAAGACGGCGCGATCCAGGGCTTGTTGGAGCTCTCCGGTATCCCCTACGTCGGCTGCGACATCCAGGGCTCGGCCGTGTGCATGGACAAGTCCCTGGCCTACGCCGTCACCAAGAGCGCGGGAATCTCCACACCGAACTTCAGGGTCGTCGCGGAGGACGAGAAGGTCGATCCCGACAGTTTCCGGTATCCGGTCTTCGTGAAGCCGGCCCGTTCGGGCTCCTCGTACGGCGTCAGCAAAGTCACCGACGAAAGCGAGCTGGCGAGCGCGCTGAGCGCGGCGCACCAGTACGACTCGAAGGCATTGGTCGAGGAGGCCGTGGCCGGCAGCGAGATCGGCTGCGCGGTCCTCGAAGAACGGTTCGGCGTGGTCACCGGCGAGGTGGATCGCGTCGACCTCTCGCACGGATTCTTCAGAATCCACCAGGAGGACTCACCCGAGACCGGATCGGAGAACTCGACGTTCATCGTTCCCGCCGACATCTCCGACGACTCGCGCCGGCTCGTCCAGGAGACCGCCAAGACGATCTACCGAGTCCTGGGCTGCAAGGGACTCGCCCGCGTCGACATGTTCCTCACCGACGACGGACAGGTGGTGCTCAACGAGGTCAACACCATGCCCGGCCTGACGTCCTACAGCCGCTACCCGCGGATGATGGCCGCCGCGGGACTGTCGCTGTCCGACGTGATCGACCGGCTCGTCTCGATGGCACTGCACGGGAAGAAGCGATGAACGACGACTTCGTCTACGTCGACGAATGGGTGCCGGGCGTCCGCTGGGATGCCAAGTACGCCACCTGGGACAACTTCACCGGCAAGCCGGTGGACGGCTATCTCGCGAATCGCATCGTCGGCACCCGGCCCCTGTGCGCGGCCCTGGAGCAAGCACGCGAGAAGGCGGCCTCCCATGGCCTCGGGCTGCTCCTCTGGGACGGATATCGCCCCCAACGCGCCGTCGACTGCTTCCTGCGCTGGTCGGAACAGCCTGAGGACGGCCGGACCAAACCGCGGCACTACCCGAACATCGACCGGCCCCAGATGTTCGAGAACGGATATGTGGTCGCGAAGTCGGGCCACAGCAGGGGCAGCACCGTCGACCTGACCCTCTATCACCTCGCCACCGGTGAACTCGTTCCCATGGGTGGCGGCCACGACCTCATGGATCCGATCTCACATCATCGAGCCCGAGGAATCACGCCTACCGAGACCCAGAACCGTGAGCATCTCCGCTCCATCATGGAGGACTGCGGATTCGATCGGTACGACTGCGAATGGTGGCACTACACGCTGAGGAACGAGCCCCATCCTGATGTCTACTTCGACTTTCCCATCACGTGATCGGAGTCTCCACTGCATCTCGCAGTGGGGACACTTGGAACGCAACGACGACGTCGTCATGCGGCGCACCGGTCCATCAGGGCTGGAGGTCTTCCTGGGTGGTCCTGATCCATCGCGACTGCACGACTGGGCCTCCGATGGATACCGCTCAAGCGAGGAATACCTGTTCTGGTCCCGCAAGGTCTGCGGTCTGGCGTGCCTGCAGTCGCTGCTCCTGGGCTGGACCGACATCCGACTGCCGATGGGCGAACTCCTCGCGCTGGCCCTCGACCGGGGCTGCTACGTGGTGGAGCCCTCCGGCGAGGTTCAAGGACTCATCTACCGGCCGTTCATGGCCTGGGTCGGCTCGCAGTTCGGTTTCCACTGCGAACTGGTCGAGCACACCCCCATGCACGTCTCCAGCCGAGAGGTGCGACCCGGGCAGGTCATGATCGCGTCAGTATCACCTGATATTCGGGACCCGAACACCCCTGCGCCCCAACGCGGAGGCCACCTCGTGCTGGTCTATGCGGTCGATTACGGTGTCGTGCGGTTCCATAATCCGTCGGGCTACTCGCACAATTCAGACTCCGTGTCATTGCCCATGCAGGTATTCGAGCGGTTTCACGCGAGCCGCGGAATCTTGATCAGAGAGGCATCGTGATGCCAAGCGAGCCGCCACCGCGCGTCGTCGTCGCCGGTGGCCATTCCGCCGGGCACATCGAGCCCGCGATGAACCTCGCCGACGCCCTGCGCCGCCTGGAACCCACGGCCGAGATCACCGCCCTCGGCACCGTCCGCGGCCTGGACACCACCCTCGTCCCCGCCCGCGGCTACCCGCTCGAACTCATCCCGCCGGCGCCGCTGCCGCGCAAACTGAACCGGGCCCTGCTGGGAACGCCGGGCAGGCTGCGCGACTCGGTGCGGGCGGCCGAGGCCGTGCTCGACCGCGTCCGGGCCGAGGTCGTGGTGGGCTTCGGCGGCTACGTGGCCATGCCCGCCTACCTCGCCGCCCACAGGCGGGGCCTGCCGATCGTCATCCACGAGGCGAACGCCCGGCCCGGAGTGGCCAACCGGCTGGCGGCCCGGATGACGACGCACGTGTTCACCGCCGCGCCGAGTGTCCGGCTGGCTCACGCCACCGCCATCGGGATTCCGCTGCGGCCGGCGGTCAGCGGGCTCGACCGGCCCGGGCTGCGCGACGCCGCCCGACGCCGGTTCGGACTGCGGCCCGACGGGCCGGTACTGATGGTGACCGGTGGCTTGCTCGGGAGCGATGACATGCGCCGAACTGGCCGCCGTCGGCCCGCGCGTCGGCGGCCGGCGCACCGGACGCGGACGTCGCCCTGGCTCGGCACGTGCTCATCGCGGTCGCTGAGAAGCGAAGTACCGCCTCACGAGGATTGGAGTGAGCCAAGGTCACGGTCGGAAGCGCACAAGGTCTACGAGCGACGCGGGTACACCGGCCAAGCTGGAATCTCGTCCTGCTTCCTACGGGACCTGCCGTGGGTAGCCGTACCTTGATGCGGAGCCCGCCGCCCGCGCGCGGACTAAGCGAGAGCGTTCCTTCGTGAGCCTGGGTGATGCTCTTGGCGATCGTCAGTCCGAGGCCGGCGCCCACGTGGTCGCTGCGGACGCGTTCGGTGCCGCGCTGGAACGGCTCGGTGAGGTTGGAGACCACGTGCGGGCTGAGCTTGTCGCCGGTGTTCTCGACCGTGAGCACGGCGCCCTCGGGACCGACAGCGGTGCTGACCCGGACGGTGCCGTCTTCGGGCAGGTTGTGGACGATCGCGTTGTGCAGGAGATTCGTGGTCAACTGCAGCAGGAGCGCCTGGGACCCAATGGTCGGGGTGATGTCCCCGGAGGTCTCGAGGACGACGCCATGCTTCTCAGCGAGGGGGAGGAGCGTCTCGGTGGCCTCCTCCGCGATGAGAGACAGATCGACGTCGTCTCGGGCGAAGGTGCGCTGGTCGGCGCGGCTGAGCAGCAGCAGTGCCTCGGTGAGGTCGATCGCTCGGGCGTTGACGGCGCGGAGGCGTTCATCGAACTCGCTGCTCTCCCGGCTCGGATCGTTGCGAGCGACGTCGAGCATGGTCTGCATGATCGCAAGTGGGGTACGCAGCTCGTGAGAGGCGTTGGCCGCGAAGCGCTGCTGTTCGGCGACATGCGCTTCGAGCCGCGCGAGCATGCCGTCGAAGGCGTCAGCGAGCTCTCGGAACTCGTCCCTGCGCCCCTCCAACTCGATCCGGTGAGAGAGCGACCCCCTCGCAGCCGCGCGCGTGGCATCGGTGATGCTGGTCAGCGGGACCAGCATCCGCCCGGCGAGAACCCACCCCCCGGCGAGGCCGAACACCAGCAGGAACGCCAGCACCAGTATCGCGGCCGGGACGAAGACGGCCGGACCGAAGCTGCCTGGTTCGAAGGTGCGGAGGAAGTCGCGCGGACCGGGGACGAACAGCCCCTTCGACCGTCCTCGCAGGAGGAACACCCACACGGCGGCGAGCAGTAAGGTGCCCGCGATCATGAGGAATCCGACGTAGCTGAGGGTGAGCTTGAGGCGGACGCTCAACCCAGGTGCCCTATCCACGTTGTCTTTCCTCGTTCTCGGCGTCCGGTCCTGTGCCGCTGCGGTGGCCGACGCCGCGCACCGTGGCGATCAGCCAGGGCCCGCCGAGCCGCTTGCGCGGCAAGTACGAGTTGTCGCGCTCGAAACCGCATGCAGGCCGACAACGCCACAAGCAGGACGCGCGAACGGCAGCGCACCCGCCTCGTTCCCAGCCCCAGAGTACGGGCCGGTACTCACTGATCAGTTGATCGAGCTCCAACATGATCGTGTGTGACGGCAGGATCCCAGCCTCTTCCATGCCGCCGACCGCCAGGCCTTCGCAGAGCCGGCACCAAGCCGCAAAGTGCCCGGGTCACGATGGCGTGTGTGGGAATTGAACCCACGACTACGGATGAAGGGCCGCGCAGAGGGCGGGGACGGCGACACCGATCGGCTCCCTGATCACCTCGGTGGCGAGGTCGTCGTACGGTGTCGGGTCACGGTTGATGATCACTAGTGTGGCCCCGGCCTCGACGGCGACCCGGCACAGTGCGGCTGCGGGCTCGACCAGCAGCGAACTGCCGATCGCGACGAACAGTTGCGCGGCCTGGGCGATGGTGGCGGCCTTGCCCAGGAGGTCCTTGTCGAGGAACTGTCCGAACAGGACGATCGACGGCTGGAGGATTCCGCCGCACGAGGCACAGGCCGGGTCGTCCTCACCTCTGCGGAGAACGTCCTCGGTCGGCGTCTTGGCGGTGCACCGGGTGCAGGTGGTGGTGGCCATCGAGCCGTGGAGTTCGAGGACCTTGCGGTGCGTCGACCCGGCCCGCTGGTGCAGGCCGTCAACGTTCTGGGTGAGGATCCGCAAGGACAGGCCGGTGGACTCCAGCCGGGCCAGCGCCAGGTGGGCGGCGTTGGGTTCGGCATCGCGCCCTTCCAGCACCGACAACGCGGCCCAGAACCGGCGGCGCACGTCGGCGTCGGCGTGGAAGTCCTTGCGGTTGAACAAGCCCAGCAGCTCGGGGTTCCTGGTCCACACCCCGTTGGCGCCCCGGTAGTCCGGGATGCCGGAGTCGGTGCTGATCCCGGCGCCGGTGAGCACCGCGACCCTCGAGACGTCACGCGCCCAGTCCGGAAGATCCATGCCCGCGATGCTAAGGTCGCGCGAGGCCGGAAGCGACCGATTATCAGCGCAGGATTCACGCGGCGGCTCGACCTCGGGATGCTGAAGCCACGGGGCTGAATGCCTACCAAGTCCGAGAATGGTTTGGACCACTTCCAGGCTTGCCGCTGGGACGCCTGGTATCGACACTTCGCCTTGTCGATGATGGCCGCCGCCTACTTAACCGCCACCGCGACACACGCCCCAAGAGCCGCGGGCGGATCGTGCCGTTCACCCCGGCTGAGATCCGCCGTCTGCCGGCGCACCCGATCCAACCCCACCCATTGAACAACGAGCTGTTTTCAGCGAATGGGGCTTCGCGGTTTTGTAGGACGTAAACGGGTTTGGTGAGGCGGCCCTGCGCGGATGGCGCTTCGAGCCGGTGTGGTGGGTGACGTACATCACCGGGATTAGGACCGCCCCATATTTCCGGAGACGGCCGTTCCAGGTCGCCACAGTCAACCAGTTGGGACTGATCGGGGGACGAGGTCGGCGAGGGCGCTGATGGCTTCGGGGAGTGCTGTTACGAGGCGGACGCCGTCGGGGATGCGGTCGCGGGCCCAGCCGGGGCCGCCGATCACCGTGCGCAGCGGTGGGCGTGTTCCGGGGAGGTCGTCGAGCCAGGACGGGTCGCCGGTGTCGGTGGTCTGCGACCAGACGAAGACCGCGCGCGGGCCGATTCGCTTGATCGCCGCGCTCAGTGTCGCGGACGGCACCCGGGCGCCCAGCACGGTGACTGCGGCTTCGTCCTCGGCCAGCGCGGCGGCCAGGGCGTATACCGGGAGGCTGTGCTGCTCTTCGGGAGCGCACGCCAGCAGAACCGGTCGGTTGGCGGGAGGCGGTGTCGCTTGCACGTCGCCCAGCGGTGTTCGTTCGGCCAGGCATTGCAGGAGGACGGCCGACAGCAGATGCTCGACCTCGATGTAGTCACCGGACGCCGCGTGCTTGCGTCCGATTCCGTCCAGGACCGGCACGAAGACCCCGTCCCAGGCCGCCACGACACCGTCCGCGCTGAGGACGGCGCGCGCGGCGGACGTCATCGCCGCCGCGTCGAGCGCCATCGCGGCCCGTGCGAGACCGCGGGCACGGTCTGCCGCCTCTTCGGAGGTGATGCTCAGCCGGACGCGGTTGCCGCCCGCGCCATGCCCTCGCGGCGATGGCGGCCTGGCGGCGGACGCGCCGAGCACGGCCCGCGCGGCCTCGCCGGGGGGAAGGCCGGAGAGGATCAACCGCTGCATGCTCTCGAGCCGGGCGAGATCATCGGCGGTGTAGCGACGATGTCCGCCGGGGCTGCGCGCACTCGGGCCGATGCCGTAGCGGCGGTCCCATGTTCGTAGCGTCGACGGGGCCACACCCAGCCGTTGCGCCACCGCCCCGATGCCGAGTCCGACGTCCGCCTGTGCCTGAGGCTGCTCCGCCTCGCCCACGTCTCTCCTCCCGAGACCTCATCGGCCTGCTGTCATGACCCTTCATCCAGGATTCGTCGCCGGGGGCCATACCGGTTGACGTGGTGGAGCGCCTTTACGTGACATCCGCCAACCGGACGGCCCGTCGGCGCCGAACACCCGATGATGAGTACTTCGCTGATGCTGTTCACCCGTGACCTGCGGGTGCGTGACAATCCCGCGCTGGCCGCCGCCTGCCGGGCGGATCGGACCGTCCCGGTGTTCGTCTTCGATGACGGGCTGCTGGACGGGCCGTTCGGCGTCCCCAACCGCGTCCGCTTCCTCCTGGATGCCCTCGCGGACCTGCGTGATTCGCTGCGCGGGCTGGGCGGGGATCTGGTGCTCCGGCGCGGTGATCCGGTGAAGGAGGTGGCTCGCCTCGCCCAGCGGACGGACGCGACCGAACTGTTCATCGCCGACGAACGCTCGTCGTACGCCCGGCGCCGCCTCTCCCGCCTCCGGGAGCTCGGGCTCAAGGTCACCGTCCATCCCGGCATCACGGTGGTTCCGCCGGGGGATCTCACCCCGTCCGGCGGTGATCACTATCGGGTGTTCACGCCGTACTGGCGGGCCTGGGAAGCGACCCGTTGGCGTGGGATCGCGGCCACACCACGCACCGTCCACTTGCCGTCCGGGCTGCGAGGCGGCCCGTTGCCGACGTTCGCCGACCTGACGTCGGGCACGCCCTCCCCTGATCTTGCCGAGGGAGGCGAACGGGCGGGACGTCGGCGTCTGGCGCGCTGGCTGGAGGACGATGCGTCCGACTACGACACCGTCCATGACGATCTGGCCGCCGACCGCACGTCCCGGCTCAGCCCGTACCTGAAGTTCGGCTGCGTCTCGCCCCGCGAAGCGGCCGAGGCGGGCCCCGCCGGGTTCCGACGCCAGCTCGCCTGGCGCGACTTCCACCACCAGGTCGCCGCCGCCTTCCCCGACCTGCCGCGCGCCGACTACCGGCCACGCGGACACCGATGGGTCCATGACGAGGACGCCTTGGCGGCCTGGCGAGAGGGCATCACGGGGATCCCGATCGTCGATGCCGGTATGCGGCAGCTGCGTCGGGAGGGCTACATGCACAACCGTGCCCGCCTGATCACGGCGTCCTTCCTGACCCGTGACCTCGGCATCGACTGGCGGCAGGGACTGCGCCATTTCAACGACTGGCTCGTCGACGGGGACATCGCCAACAACGCGGGAAACTGGCAATGGGTCGCCGGGACCGGCAACAACACCCGCCCAGGCCAGACCATGAACCCGCTGCGCCAGGCGTCCCGCTTCGACCCGACCGGCGGCTACGTCCGCCGCTACGTCCCCGAACTCGCCGACCTCGACCGTTCGCACGTCCACCGCCCCTGGACACTTCCCGCCGCCCGCAGAAGCCCCCTCGACTACTCATCGCCCCTCCTCGACTTCGACTAGGGCGTGCACGGTGATGGGGATTCGGTGTATCCGGACGTGCGCAGGGAGGCGATGCGGTAGTCGGCAGGGGAGAGGTCGTGGGTTTTGTGGAACAGCTTGCTGAAATGGGACGGGTCGGAGAACCCCCAGCGGAGCGCGATCCGCTGGACGGATCGGTGGGCCATTCCCGGATCGGCGAGGTCACGGCGGCAGCGGTCGAGCCGGCGCAGCCGGATGTGGGCGGCGACCGTGGTCTCCTGCGTCTGGAAGAGCTTGTAGAGGAAACGCAGCGAGATCTGGTGGGCGTCGGCGACGCGCTGTGGCGAGAGGGTCGGGTCGGCGAGGTTGTCGTCGATGTAGCGGTGGATCCGTGCCGTCAGAGCTCGTTGCCGGGCTTCCGGGGAGAGCGCGGACTCGGCATCGAGCCGACGTGCGAGCAGGGCTCCGACCAGGTCGAGCGTGACGTCTCTGAGGACGTTCAGGTCGGTCTCGCCACAGGTGTCCGCCTGGCCCAGCGCTTGGAGTAGGTGGCGGTGCAGGATCGCGCCTATCCCGGCTTGAGCGTCGAAAGGCACCGCGACCAGGTCGTCCACGAGGCCGGGAGGCAGGGACAGCGCTCGGCGTGGGAAGTCCATGACAAGGTGGCGAACGGGCGGCCGCTGCTCCTTCCTCTGCCCATCGGTGGACGTCAGTGTTGCGCGCCAGCGCCGATGGCTGTCCATCACCAGTAATTGGCCGCGCCCGGCGGACGAGCTTCGCACCTGATGGCCGACGGTGACGATGCCGCTCTCGATCAGGGTGAGGACGTAGCGTTCGGGGTCGCGTCGCCGGATCAGTCCGCCTGTCCGCCTGATGGTCAGCGGCGAATGCGTCTGCCGCGAGATCCGGACGTCCCCGAGCGACGCCGCCGACAGCGCGGCGTCGAAGGCGTTCCGGTGCGGGCTGCTGATCAGAGTGGGGATGTCGTGCACACGCAGCGAGGTCTCGTGCCACGCGCCGAGTCGGTCGCGCGGCTCCAGGCCCCCGGTCGTGAAGTACGTGAGAGCCATGGCGACCTCCGTCGATCACGTGGTCGGAGGACCTCTCGTGAGGTCCGCGGGGACGACTCGGTGACTACTTGTCAGCATGGTCATCAGGTTCGCGGAGCGCTTGAACATCGGTGCTCACTCCACCGTGCGGGGTGGAAGGCGTGCGGTCTCCGAGGCGGCCCGCCCGGGGCTTCGGTGACGCCCTTCCCTGGAGCGGGGGACCGGGCGATAGTGGGCACCATGATCAGATGTCTGCTTCCGGCATCTTCCAGCGGCCTGAAGATCGACCATGTCGTCAACCAGGACGATGAGCCGTCCGGCTGGGAGGAGCCCGCCGTCGATGAGACCGACGGGCTCTGCCTGTTCCACCGTGGCGGCTTCCTGCGCGAGGCCGTCGGCCGTCAGTCGTTCCTGGATCCGGCCACCGGCTATGTCAACCTCGCCGGAACCCAGGAGCGGTTCGCCTCGCCGGCGGGCAACAACTACACCTTCACCGCGATCACCTTCACGCCGGACGCCTTCGACGAGCACGCGGGCGTCCTGGCCGGCAGACGCGACTGGGCGTTCCCGGTGAGCGCCGCCGTCGGCCTGCGGCACCGGGAGCTGTTCGGCGCCTGCCAGGCGGGTGTGGACCGGTTGGAGATCGAAGAGCGCCTCCACATGCTGCTGGAGGCCCTGCTGGCCCAGCCTCCCGTGGGCACCGGCGACGTCCACGGGTCGGCCGCGATGCGTTCACAGCATCGCCGGCTGGCGTCGACGGTCCAGGAAGCGCTCAACTCCGGCCACCTGACGACCGGCCTGGACGAACTGGCGGGCATGGTCGGCTCCTCGCCCAAGCACCTGAGCAGGGTCTTCCGGCGGGTCACCGGCCGCACGATCACCGCGTACCGCAACGACCTGCGGGTGCGGGCGGTGCTGGAGGACCTGGCTCAAGGCAGCGGCGCCCAACTCGCCGAACTCGCCGCGGAGTACGGCTTCGCCGACCATGCCCACCTGACCCGGACGATCCGCCGCCACCTGGGCGAAGCCCCGTCGACTCTGCGGCAGAGACTGACCGTCGACGTCCACGGGCCACGTGCTGGGGATTAGGCCCGGTTCTCCGCGGTCGTGGTCAGCCGTCGGTCCCGGACGGCCGGCCGCAGTCTCGGAGGACCAGGCCGAAGGCTGGAATGAGGGCCAGGATCGCGGCGGCGACTCCAAACGCGGTCAGGTCGGCCTCGGGGCGTAGCGAGACGCTGAGGACTGTGGCCGCGTTGGTGGCCGCGCCGCCGATGAGTACCCAGGTGCCGAGGCGCAGGCGGCCCGGACGGGGCGGGACGACCCGCGCGCCGAGGTCGGCGGTGATCCGGCAGGTGCGGACGGCCCCGACTGCCAGCGCCGTCCACCAGCAGGCGAGCAGGAAGGCCCGCATCGGCAGTGGCGTATGGGAGTTCACGCCGAGATGCACCGACAGCACGACGGACATGCCCAGCAACGAGGGGAGGGCCAGCCGGGCCGCGACCCTGCGGATCAGGACGGCCAGTCCGGCGACGGTCGGCCGGGGCAGCGGCGCGATCAGCGCGAGCCCGGTCAGCGTCAGGAGCAGGCCCGCCGACATCGGCTGTGAGTGGCCGACGGAGCGGGACAGTGCCGAGTCGGCCTCGACGCCCGCGTGGGAGACGAACCAGCACAGCGCGGTGACCGAGATCGCCATCGTCGTGGTGCGCAGCCGGCGCTGTGCCGGGGACCGGGCGGGCCACAGTGAGGGGTGGAGCCACATGTCGGCGATGCCCAGCAGGGTGTTGGGCCAGGATCGCCAGCCCGCCATGTCGATCTCGGTCTCCAGGTCGGGGCCCCACTGCTCCCGGAACGCCTCCGGGTACAGCCGCACCAGGGCGCGAGCGGGTGTCATGCCGGGGCCGCCCCGAGGTTGCGCAGGCCGACGTCGGCGACGTGGGCCATGGTCCGCAACTCCTCCCTGAGCGCCTCGCGTCCCGTGCCGGTCAGCCGGACGGGACGCTGGCGGCCCTCGCCCTCCAGGTACTCGACGAACCCCTTGGCCTCGAGCCGGGCGAGAGCCCCGTACAGGCTGCCCGGTCCGAGCCGGTTCCCGGTGAGCTCCTCGATCGCGGTGTTGATGGCGTAGCCGTGCAGGGGCCCGTCGGCCAGCACGCACAACACCAGGATCTGCGAGTCGTTGACCTGCATCCCTCCCCCTTCACCCGACGCGTACTACGCGGCAAGTATCACTCTTCCGGAAAGATCACGCCACTGTGGCGCCGCAGGTCCCCGGCCAGGCCGCGGACGCTGGCCGGGATCGTCGCGACCTCGTGGCCTGTCACCTGTGCCGTCCACTCAGTTGTTGACGTCGCGCCGCAGGAACAGGACGAGCGCGAGGACGTCGAGCAGGACGAACGGCAGCGCCGAGTGCAATGCGGCCCCGGTCGGCGACATCCCTTGCCGGAGGCGGTTGAGGGTGATGTCCTGCAGGACGCTGCCTGGCAGCCACTTGTCCAGGGTGGCCGAGTGTCCTTGCAGGCCCTTCTCGGCGGGCAGGATCCAGACGAGCGTGAGGGTGAGCGCGACCGGGATCGACCGGGTCAGCACGCCGACCGCGTGCCCGAAGAACGTCAGGACGGTGCCCGCGAAGGCGAGCTGCCCGGTGGCCTCGGCCATCGCGCCGAAACCGGGGACGTCGCCCATCGTGCCGCTGAGCGCGTAGGCGACCGCGCCCGCGAGGACGGCGGCGCCCACCGCGAAGGTGATCGAGGCGGCGAGCTTCCCGCTGAACACCTCGGCGCGCGACGGCCGGGAGATGAGCCAGGCGCGGATGGTGCCGCTGCTGAAGTCGCCGGACGCCACCACCGCGGCGCGTCCCAGGAGCAGGGTGGCGGTCAGGATGGCGGCCTGCCGGAACCCCCACAGCGGGGTGTGGTGCTGGTGGCCGGCGTTGCTCATCGAGAACAGGATGAGGCCCACGCACAGCAGGAGCAGTGCGATCGACGACCGGTTGACGAAGCGGAGGAGTTCCGCGCGGTAGGACTTCACGACTGGGCTCCAGCGGTGACGGGGGATTCGGTGATCGTGGACGCGGCGCTGGTGGCGGTCTGGAACGCCTCCTCCAACGTGGGGGCGATGTGGCTGAGCTCGGTCAGGTCGATGCCCGCGCCCGCGGCGGCGCTGAACACCGCCTGCGCGATTTCGTCGCCGTCCCCGCCGTTCTGCCGGATCCGGATGGCGGGCCCGTCGAGTTCGCCGTGGATGCCGTGGCTCTCCAGCAGGTTCAGCAGGCCGCGGTTGGCGGCGTCGCCGACGGCTCGCACCCGCAGGCTCGGCGGTCCGACGAAGGCGTCGAACGGGCCGTCGTAGCGGACCTTGCCCTCATGGATCAGGGTCAGCGCGTCGGCCGTGCCCTCCAGTTCGCGCAGCTGGTGGCTGGAGACGATGACGGCCGAGCCGTCGTCGGCCACCTTCCGGACGAGCTGGCGCAGTTGGCGGATGGCCTCGGGGTCCAGGGCGTTGGTCGGCTCGTCCAGCAGCAGGATGCGGGGGCGCGCGAGCAGCGCGACCGCGATGGCGACGCGCTGCCGGTACCCCTGCGAGAGGGCGCTGACCCGGCGGTCGAGCACGTCGTCGATGCTCGCCAGTTCGGCGACCCGCGCGACGTCGGCCCGGTCCGCGCCGGTGAGGGAGGCGTGGATGCGCAGGTTGCGCCGGGCGGACAGTCCGCTGAACAGGGCGGGCGCCTCGATCATCGCCGACAGCGCGCGGCCCCCGCGGACGTCGCCGACCGCGACCTCGCCGCCCGTGGGGCGGACGAGGCCGGTGATCAGCCGCATCAGGGTGGACTTGCCCGCGCCGTTCAGGCCGACCAGGGCGGTCACCCGGCCGAGCCGCGGGGCCCAGGAGACGGAGTCGACGGCCGTGGTGGCGCCGAATTTCTTGGTCACGTTGTCGAGCACAACGGGGGCGTCAGTGGTAGCCACGCCAGTGATAGTACACGCCACGTACTACGCGGCACGTATTAATTGGGAACGGGTCCTCCCGGTCGTCCGGAGGGGCTGTGGGGTGTCGGCGGATGCCAGGGGCGCCGGTGCTCGCAACGCCGCTAGGGAGCGGCGTCCAGGTTGATGACGGTGTCGGCGGACGCGATGACCGTGGGGTCGTGGGTGGCGACCAGGGTGACGCAGTCGTGGGCGCGGGTGCGGTCGGTGATGAGTTCGGCGATCGCGTCGGCCTGGGAACGGTCGACGGCGGCGGTCGGCTCGTCCACCAGGAGCAGTCTGGGGTCGAGGAACAGGGCGCGGGCCAGGGCGACGCGCTGCCGTTCTCCGCCCGACAACTGGTCGGGACGGTGTTTGAGGCGGTCGCCGAGGCCGACCTCCTCCAGGGCCGTGACGGCCCGGGCGTGGTGTCGGCGGGTGCCCTCACCTGCGACGTAGGTCGCGGCCAGCAGTTGCTCGGTTGCCGTCAGGGCGCTGAGCAGGTTGCCGGTCTGGAACATGTAGCCGATCCGCGCCCGGCGGAGGCGGGTGCGTTCACGGTCGCTGAGCCGCGTGATGTCGGTGCCGTCCAGATCAACGGCGCCGCTGTCGGGGGAGAGCAGGGCGCCCGCCACCGCGAGCAGCGTGGACTTGCCCGACCCGGACGGACCGACCAGCGCGGTGACCTCGCCAGGGACGAACTTCGCGTTGAAGTCGCGCAGAACTGGGGTGAGGGTTTGGCCGTGCCCGCGCGTGACGGTGACGGCGGAAAGAGACAGGCTCATCGGGAGGCTCCGAGCATGGTGAGCGGGTCGGGGGTGGTGACGCGCCGCAGCGTCAGGCAGGTGCCCGCCAGGCCGACGAGGGCGACGGCGCCGAGTGTGGCGAGGAGCGTCCCGGCGGGCAGGCTGAACGGCACGGCCGCGCCGAGCAGTAGTCCGGTCGCCAGCGCGAGCGCGCCTCCGGCGATCGTCCCGGCGACGACGACCAGGGCCGCCTGCAGCACCGTGTACGACAGCAGGCGCCGTCGGGAGGCACCGATGGCGCGCAGCAGCGCCAGCTCAGGCGCCCGCTGGACGGTCCAGACCGCGAAGAACGCGCCGACGAGCAGCGGCGCGATCAGGTACAGGAACACCTGGATCGAGGACATCGTCACGCGCTCGCCCTTGTAACCGGGAGCAGCCTCCAGAACCTTCGACATCGGCAGCGTCAGCGTGCCCAAGGCCCGGTCGGCAGCCGCCAGATCCGCACCCGCCTTGGCCCGGAGCGCCACACCGGACGCGTCCCGGGGCAACTGGTCGGCCGCGGTCCGCGTGCCGGGGATGCCGAACCTGATGGCACGCCAGGTGTCGAGCGGCAGATACGCCGTAGGGACATGCCCGTAGGACAGGTCATCGGTCACGCCCGTGACCGGAAGCTTCAGCCCCAGCCGGTCGACCGTGACGACGTCGCCCACGCGAACACCGTCGGAAGCGAGCTTCCCGGAGACCACCAGACCCGGATGGACGGCGTCCAGGCCGGTCCCGCGCCGCACCGGGGGAGCCGGGAACGTCCCGGGCTCGACGCCGAACGCGGCCATGTCGATCTCCAGGCCGCGATCGGTCGTCCCGCGGGTGATCGTGACGCCGAGGGGGGCGGCCTCGACGCCGGGCCGCTGCCTCCATCGGCTGACCGTCGCCTCGTCCACGAGGCTGCGGTTGAACTGGTCGGACTTGGCGCCGGTCGCGAACGCGACGTGGGTCGCCGGGAGCGCGCGCAGGGCGGAGACGGTGTCGTTCCCCAGCCCGGTGGTGAAGCCGGACACGATCCCGACGAGCGCGGCGACCAGCATCACCACCAGGCCCATCAACAGGAAGCGACCACGTGCCGCGCGGATTTCGCGCAGGGCGAGGAACAACGGAACCCCCAAGTTAGAGACGCTGTGTCGCTAACTTACCGGATGGCGACAGGGTGTCCGCAAATCCCCGCACTACGATGAGGAGGTGCCGAAGATCTCCGCCGCCACGGTCGCCGACCACCGGGAACAGCAGCGCCGGGCGCTCGTCCAGGCGGCCCGCGAACTGCTGGGGGAGGGCGGCGACGCCGACCGGGTGACCTTCGGCGCGGTCGCCGAACGCGCCGGGCTGGCCCGCAACAGCGTCTACCGCTACTTCCCCGACAGCGCCGCGCTCTTCGCCGCCGTCGTCGCCGACGCGACCCCGCGTTGGACGGCCCACATCGCCGCGCTGATGGACGCCGCCGAAACCCCCGCCGACAAGATCGCGGCCCATGCCCTGGCCCAGCTGGAACTCGTCCGCGACGGCGAGCACCGCATCGCCCGGGCCCTGGCCGCCGGACGCGACCGCGCGGCCCTCCGCGACGACGCCGCCCAAGCCCACAAGGGCATCCTGGAGCCCCTCGTCCAAGCCCTCGCCGAACTAGGCGACGACGACCCCGACCAAACCGCCGCCCTCCTCCAAGGCCTGGTCAACGCCGCAACCCTCGCCCTGGAATCCGGCGCCGACTACACCACCCTGAGCACCCGAACCCAAAACCTCATCCACGCCTCCCTGACCGCGATCACCCCCGACTAGCCCGCCCCCAACGCCCCCGTGGCGTTTTCGGGTCGGCCGAGCTGGTGGACGGTCCATCCCGACGACCGCCAGGGCTCGGGATCGAGGGCGGTGCGGCAGTCGACGAGCAAGGGGTTCGCCGGCAGGGCCACGAGCGCCTGGGGATCGGCCTGCAGGTACTCGGGCCATTCGGTCGCCAGGACGACCAGATCGGCGCCGTCGAGCGAGCCCGGCAGGTCCGAGGTGCACTCGAGTTCTGGATGGCGCATCGTGGCGGTGGCCTGTGCCTGCGGGTCGTGCACGGTGACGGTGGCGCCGGCCTGTTGGAGGGCCTGGGCCAGGGCGAGAGCCGGGGATTCGCGGACGTCGCTGGTTCCGGGTTTGAAGGCGGCACCCCAGACGGTGACCTGGGCACCCTTGAGAAGACGGTCGCCCAGAGCCCGGTGAATCAGGCGCAGGGCAACGTCGATACGTCGCTCGTTGACCCGTTCGGCGGCGCGGAGCGCCTTCTCGCCCTCGGCGGTGGTCAGCCCGGCGATGATGCGGTCCGGACGAAGGGTGTCCTGCACCGCGTGGCCCTCCCGAAGGAACTCGGGGTTCCAGACGACCTCGACACCCGCGCCAGCGGGGGCTAACCGCTGAGCGAGCGCGGTGACCTGGCTGGTCGTCCCGACGGTGACGGTGGACTTCCCGATGATCGTGCATGGACGCTCGAGGTGGGGCGCGAGCTGCCGGACGGCACCGTAGACCTGGCTGGTGTCGTAGGAGCGTCCATCGACATCGATGGGCGTGCCGACGCCGATGAAGTGCACCTCGGCGAACTCGGCGGCCTCGCGGATCTCCGTGGTGAACCGCAGCCGCCCGCTCTCGGTATGACGGACGAGCAGCTCGGGAAGCCCGATCTCGTAGATGGGGCACTCACCGGCGTTCAGCCGGTCCACCTTGGCCTGGTCGATGTCCACACCGATGACCTCGTGCCCCAGCGACGCCATCGCCGCCGCGTGCGGGATCGCGGAAGAGATCCGGGCCCTGAGTGAGCGACGGAGCACGGCACTGGCGGCGATCTGCGGCTCCGGCCACAACGCGGCGTGCAACGCCTCCCCGAACCAGCGCCGTCCCATGGGCCACTGACAGACCAAACACACGTGAGCCACCTCGCACCGCGTCGCCGTTCCTGTGCACGCGAGCAATGATGCGGTGAGGGTGTGCTCTGGGAGAATCGAGTCTGTGCAGGTTGACGCTGGCCGTGTTGAGGCCGCCCAGGCGGTTGAGGCGCACGTACGCGGTTTCTTCTCCGGGCATGTGGTCGAGTCGGCCGACTACGAGCTGGGGGCGGGACGGCGTGAGGCGCTGCCCGGCCTTCGGATGCTGACCGCGGCTCCCGGCCCGCGGATCGACAGCTGGACCTACATCACCGCGGGCTGCTGGAATGCAGTGCACACCGACCGCGGGCACGGCTTGGAGTTCGTGCTGTCGGCACCCGTTCGCGATGACAGTTTCGCCGAGTTGCTGGCGATGGTCGCGCACTTCCACGTGTTCCACCACCTGGACCTTCATCACTCCTTGGCCATCGGACGACCGTGGGTTCCCGGTTCCGCTTGTGACCATTTGATGGTGTCCCTGCCCTACCTTCACGGGCCCGACCTGGAGCACTGCCCTCTGGTCGGCGGTCACGCTCGTCTGCTGTGGGTATTGCCCGTCACCGCGGCAGAGGTGGGCTTCGCGCGCGAACACGGACACGAAGCCCTTGAGGTGCGTCTCGATCAGGCTGCCATCATTCCCACCGACCCCGCTCGTCCCTCCGCCGTCTGACGGCCTCGCTGGCAGGTTGTGCGGAATGTTCGGATCTTGAGACATTGCTGCTACAAGATCATGGACGGTTGCATACTGACGCGGTGGTGAGCGTTCTCGCGGGGGCGGCGGGGTGAGCGGGCTGGGGATGGGCGGTGATGGCCGGGGCGTCCGCATTGCCGCCATCTGCGGTGTCGGGTACAGGGCGGAGGCTCGATGACGAGCCTGCGGATGCGGATGGCGGCGGCGTTCGGCGCTGTGGCGCTGCTGGCTTCGGTGCTCGCGTCCGGGGTCGGCTATGTCCTGGTGCGGGACGCGATGTTGGAACGCACGCAGGACGCCGTGGTGTCGCAGGTTCGCCAGACCGTCGTGCGGATGGTGCCCGTCCAGATTCCGGCGGACGCGGGCCGGGTGTTGTCGGGCACGCTGGAGGCGGCGTTGCGAACCGCCGACGGGCGCCAGCGCGCCTATGCGGTGACACTGCCGTTGGACCGGCCAGTGCCGCCACTCCCGCCCGGCCAGCTCCACGTGCCGGTGTCGGCCGCGTTCTCCGCAAAGGCCACGCGGGCCATGGTCGTCCAGCGGGTCCGGTATCGAGGACGGCCGTACCTGCTGGTCGGGACGTTCATAACGGGATACATCACGTCGGCGACCGACCCGCAGCGCTCGACCCCGCCGATCGTCCTTGTCAGCGTCAGCCTGGATCGGGAGGCCGCCGACCTGCGGTCCTTCACTCAGGCGATGGCCACGGCGGACGCCGCCGCGCTGCTGTTCGCGCTGGGACTGGCACTGGTGGCCACGCGCGGGGTCCTGCGGCCGGTGCGACGGCTCGGCGCGGGAGCGCGGGCACTGGCAGAGGGGGAACTGGCGACACGGGTGGAGGTGCGGGGCCGGGACGAGCTGAGCGACCTGGCCCGCACCTTCAACCAGGCGGCGGACGCCCTGGAGATGACGGTCACCGAGCTGCGGGCGATGGAGGCGGCGGCGCGGCGGTTCGTGGCGGACGTCTCGCACGAACTGCGCACCCCGCTCACCTCGATGACCGCGCTCACCGACGTCCTGGAGGACGATCCGGACGGGACGGCGGCGCGGTTGGTGGTGGCCGAGACACGACGGCTCGGCGCCCTTGTGGAGCACCTGATCGAGATCAGCCGGTTCGACGCGGGCGCCGCGGCGCTCGTCCTGGACGACGTGGTGGTGTCCGACGCGGTCGCGGCCACGCTGGACGCACGCGGTTGGTCGGGTCAGGTCGATGCGGCGGTCCCGGACGACCTTGTCGCGCGGCTGGACCCGCGCCGGTTCGACGTCATCGTGGCCAACCTGGTCGGCAACGCGTTCCGGCACGGCCGTCCACCGGTGCGTCTGCGTGTCCGCCATCAGGAGTGCGACGGAGTTCCCGGGTTCGAGCTCTCGGTCTCGGACACGGGACCGGGCGTCCCCGCCGAGCTGCTGCCGGTGATCTTCGACCGGTTCGTCAAGGCGGACGCGGCCCGTTCCCGGAGTGAGGGCAGCGGGCTCGGCCTGGCGATAGCCCGAGAGAACGCGCTGCTCCACGGCGGCACGTTGGAGGCGTCCACCGAACCCGACCGAGGCGCGGTGTTCATCCTGTGGCTGCCCTTGGAAGGAGCGGAATGAACAGGCGCCCCGTCACGCTGGTCGTCGCGGTCCTCGCCTTCGCGTGCGGCTGCGGCGTCCCGACGACCGGGATCACCAAGGTCGGTCCACTTCCCAGCGCGCAGGGTCCGGCCGTCAACAACACGATCTACTTCATCAAGGACGGCAGGCTCGCACCGGTGGTCCGGCCTGGACTGTCCGGGGCTCCGAGCATGCCGTTGTGGCAGCTCGGATACGGCGTCACCGACAAGGAGCGCAAAGCCGGGTACACGAGCACGATGCCCGGCGTCGGCATCGTCGCCGGGCTGCCTGACCAGCCCATCGACGGAGTCCGCCCCCAGAGCGGCTCATCTGAACTCGCCCGCGCGCTCGGTGAAGCCGACACCGTCACCGTGGTGCTGGCCACGACCCTTCGCCCCGAGAAGTGGCCGCGTGTCTGGCAGGCGCAGATCGCCTGCACCGCCCAGGCGATCCCCGGGGTCAAGGAGGTCGAGCTGAACGTGGGGGACGGTCGTCCCGGAACCAAGGTCCGGTGCGCCGACTACCGCGACCTGCTCGTTCCGCCGCCCAACTGACCCCCTCGTACCGGACGCGACGGGCCGAGGCATCGAACAGGTCCTCAGGCCCGGGGGAGACGTTTCGCGCTTGCTCATCACGCTGACCAACGTCATCCAGGAGACCTGGTGTCGGGGCGCCGAAGCCCATGCTGGGCGGCTGAGGGGCGGAACCTCACCAATCGACGTCAGATAGCGCCCTTGCCTCTGGTCTCGCGGCCGGACTCCCTCGTAACGTCCCTGCGCGTAGCGATGTGACGGAGGGCGAAAGATGACGGCGCTGATCAGCGAGCTGATCTCATATCCGGTCAAGGGCTGTGCCGGTGTTCCCTTGAGCGAGACGATGGTGACCGACGCGGGCCTGGCGCATGACCGCAGCTTCATGGTGGTCGACGAGGACGGGACGTTCCGGAGCCAGCGGCGCGACCCTCTGCTGGCACTCGTCCGGCCTGACGTCGACACCGGCGGCGGGCGGCTCACCCTCCGTGCGCCCGGATTCGACGACCTGGACATCGACGTCGATCTGGATGCCCCCCGCCAAGGGGTCGAACTGTTCGGCAACAGCTACCGGGGCATCGATCAAGGCGACGCCTCCGCCGAATGGCTGTCGTCGGTGCTCGGCAAAGCGAGCAGGCTGGTGCGGGTGCCACCGGAGCACGACAGGATCGCCGACGGACGGACGCCCGGAACCTCCGGATACGCCGACAGCAGCCCCGTGCACGCCATCTCACGGGCCACCCTGGACGAGCTGAACCGACGCCTCCCCGGGCCGCCGATCCCGATGTCGAGGTTCCGCCCGAACATCGTGATCGACGGATGGGACGAGCCGCACCAGGAGGACCGCGCACACCGCATCGTCGCGGGGAACGCCGAACTCGCCTACGCCAAGCTCGCGATCCGCTGCGCCGTCACGCTCGTCGACCAGGAACGCGGCGAGAAGGCCGGCCCCGAGCCCCTCCGCACCCTGGCCGCCTATCGCCGCGCCGCGGCCGGCGGTGTGGCGTTCGGCGCCAAGTTCTCGGTCCTGCGCACCGGCAAGATCGCCGTGGGCGACGCGTTGACCGTCCCCACCTGGACCGACTCCCAGCTCGGCGAGCCGCGGCCCAGGTAGACGCCACGCGTCCGCTCGCCCGAGCGCCCTCCCCGGCACCTGCCCCGACGGTCATTAGGTTGATTATCTCAAAGACTTGACTTATTCAAGAAAAGCAAGTTGGGTCGAGGCATGCCCCTCGTCGAGGACCTCGCACAGCAAGGAGCGGCGGCGCGGGTGACCCACCCGAGGGGCCGCCACGCCGCCGAGAGGCGCGGGCATGCCACCACCCGGACACCGGCATCCGCTGTGCGGTGGACCAGGCCCCACGCCGCGACGCCCAGGACCCGTGACGAGCCGCGCCCGACGAGGCCGAGGGAACACGCCACAGGTGCCGTCCCACCCACGCGCGCGACGAACGAGCACCCGACGAACGAGCACCCGACGAACGATCCGCACAGGAGAAGCCTTGCCTGAGAACAACCAGAAGCCGCTGACGACCGTCGCCGGCGCGCCGGTCCCCGACAACCAGAACTCCCTGACCGCCGGTCCGCGCGGCCCGATGCTCCTCCAGGATGTCTGGTTCCTGGAGAAACTCGCCCACTTCGACCGCGAGGTCATCCCGGAACGCCGGATGCACGCCAAGGGCTCGGGCGCGTTCGGCACCTTCACGGTGACCAACGACCTCAGCGCCTACACCAGCGCCAAGATCTTCTCCGAGGTCGGCAAGAAGACCGCGATGTTCGCCCGCTTCTCGACCGTCGCCGGCGAGCGCGGCGCGGCCGACGCCGAGCGCGACATCCGCGGCTTCGCGCTGAAGTTCTACACCGACGAGGGCAACTGGGACCTCGTCGGCAACAACACCCCGGTGTTCTTCTTCCGCGACCCGCTGAAGTTCCCCGACCTCAACCACGCGGTGAAGCGGGACCCGCGCACCAACCTGCGCGACCCCGAGAACAACTGGGACTTCTGGACCCACCTGCCCGAGGCGCTCCACCAGGTCACGATCGTGATGTCCGACCGCGGCATCCCCGCGTCCTACCGCCACATGCACGGCTTCGGCTCGCACACCTACAGCCTGGTCAACGCCGAGGGCGAGCGGTTCTGGGTGAAGTTCCACCACCGCACCCAGCAGGGCATCAAGAACCTCACCGACGCCGAGGCCGAGGCGCTGGTCGGCAAGGACCGCGAGTCCCACCAGCGCGACCTCTTCGAGGCGATCGAGAACGGCGACTTCCCCAAGTGGAAGCTCTACGTCCAGATCATGCCGGAGGCCGAGGCCGCCACCTACCGGTACCACCCGTTCGACCTCACCAAGGTGTGGTCCAAGAAGGACTACCCGCTGATCGAGGTCGGCGAGTGGGAGCTGAACCGCAACCCCGACAACTACTTCGCCGACGTCGAGCAGGCCGCCTTCACCCCGGCCAACGTCGTCCCGGGCATCGGCTTCTCGCCCGACAAGATGCTGCAGGGCCGGCTGTTCTCCTACGGTGACGCCCAGCGCTACCGCCTGGGCGTGAACCACCACCAGATCCCGGTCAACGCGCCCAAGAACCCGGTGAACTCCTACCACCGCGACGGAGCCATGCGCGTCGACGGCAACCAGGGCGCCACGCCGGGCATCGAGCCCAACTCCTACGGTCGCTGGCAGGAGCAGCCCTCCTACCGCGAGCCGCGCCAGGCCGTCGGCGCGTTCGCCGACCGCTTCGACTTCCGCGAGGACGACGACAACTACTTCGAGCAGCCCGGCAACCTGTTCCGGAACATGTCCCCCGAGCAGCAGCAGGTGCTCTTCGAGAACACCGCCCGCGCGATCAACGGCGCCTCCCAGGCGACCATCGAGCGGCACATCGCCAACTGCACCCAGGCCGACCCCGGCTACGGCGAAGGCGTCCGCAAGGCGATCGAAGCACTCGCGGCAGGCAACATCTGAGACCCCGCCAACCACGGTCCCTCGGACCGTCCCCGCGAACGCCGCTCCGGCGTGGCACACGATCACGTGCACCACGCCGGAGCGGCGACCGGACCCCGCAGACATGACCAGGAGAAACACTCATGAGTGACCGCGGACTCTCGTCGGAGCAGACCGAACGCATCATGGCGATGGCCATGGACCTGGCGAGGGACGGCGACACCGAACAACTCATGGAGTTCGTCGACCACGGACTGCCCGTCGACGCGGCCGACCCCGCGGCGAACACCCTGCTCATGCTCGCCGCCTACCACGGACACGCCGACACGGTACGCGCCCTCCTGAACCGAGGCGCGAATCCGGACCTGCGCAACGCCCGCGACCAGACCCCCATCGCCGGCGCCCTGTTCAAAGGCGCGGACGACGTCGTGACCACGCTCCGCGAGGCGGGCGCGAACCTCGACACCGGCACACCAAGCGCCCGTGCCGCCGCAACAATGTTCGGCCGAGAACACCTGCTGACCAACTGAGGCACCCCGCCTCGGCCTACCAGGCAACAGCCGGACGGACACACCCGCCCCACTCAGCGTCGGCACTCGCGAGCAAGTGCAGCCCCGTCCAAAGCCGAGCCCGGAGCCGGGCGGCACCGTGATGGTGAAACTCGCCGCCGCATCCGGTCCTCAACACGCGTGTCGGCTTGATCACGACCGCGCTTCCAGGTGCGGTCGGATTGCCGATACCGAGGGTTCGGCGTCCGGCCCAGAATGAACGCATTCGGGCCATCGCAAGCCCTGACCGTTCGCCTGGAGGCGCCATGGGCGCGGACGACCGCCTGATCTCCCTTCCCGGACGTTCTCCCGCACTGGACGAGGCGCAGCTCGCCCTGCTGCGCGCCCACGGAAGCGAACGCGACGTGGCTACCGGGGACGTGCTGTTCGCCGACGGCGACGAGACCTACGACCTGATCGTCCTGCTCGCGGGCACAGCCGACATCGTCGAGGGGTACGGACGTCCCGACGCGACCGTCATCGCCTCCTTCGGCCCGTCGGAATTCCTCGGCGAGATCGGCATGCTCACCGGACAGCGCGCATTCCTCACCGCCGTCACCACCTCGGCGGGACGAGTGCTCGCGGTGCCGGTCGAGCGGCTCCGGCGTGTGATGGCGCAGGAACCGGGGCTGAGCGACCTCATCCTGCGCGCCTTCCTGCTCCGCCACTCCGCGCTCGTCAGCCGCGGCAGCGGCCTGACGCTGATCGGCTCGCGCTTCGACCGGAACACACGGCGGCTGCTGGAGGTCCTGGCCAGGAACCGCCTCGTCTGGCACTGGCTCGACCTGGAGGCGTCGCCGGAGGCCGAAGGGATCCTCCAGGGCCTGGACGTCCCGATCGCCGAACTGCCGATCATCATCGTGCCCGGCGGACCGGTGCTACGGAACCCCGGCGGCCACGCCCTCCTGGACGCCCTGGCGATCTCCGGCGACGCCGACTCGTACCCGCCGGGCGTCTGCGACCTGCTCGTCGTCGGCGCGGGACCGGCCGGACTCGCGGCCGCGGTCGTCGGCGCGTCCGAGGGAATGGACACGACGCTCGCCGAGGACACCGCGGTCGGCGGCCAGGCGGGAACCTCGTCCCGCATCGAGAACTACCTGGGCTTCCCGGCGGGCCTGTCCGGGGAGGAACTGGCCGCACGCGGGACGCTCCAGACGCAGAAGTTCGGTGTCCGCATCAAGCTGGCCGCCCGGGCGTCCTCGCTCTCGTACCGGGACGGCGCACACCGGGTCACCTTCGACGACGGCGAGGCCGTCCAGGCGAGATCGGTCATCATCGCCACAGGCGCACGCTACAACCGGCTGCCCCTGGACCGCCTGACCGAGTTCGAGGGTGTCGGGGTGTACTACGCGGCGACGCAGGCCGAGGCCCAAGCCTGCGAGACCGGGCCGGTCGCGGTCGTCGGTGGCGGCAACTCCGCGGGCCAGGCCGCGCTCTTCCTCAGCAGACCGTGCGCCGCCGTCCACGTGATCGTCCGCGGGACGTCCATGGACGCCTCGATGTCCCGCTACCTCGCGGACCGGATCGAACGCGACCCGCACATCACCGTCCACACGTCCACCGAGGTCACCGCGTTGGTCGGCGAGAAGCGACTCGAGGCCGTGCGACTCCACCACAAGGACCGCAAGGACGCCTCAGAACTGCCGGTGACCGGCCTATTCATCTTCGTCGGCGCCAAACCGGGAACCGGCTGGCTGGCGGGACAACTCGCCGAGGACGAGCAAGGCTTCCTCCTCACCGGCAGCGCCATCCCGGCCTCCCACCTGGAGGACGCGGCCACGGCGCCGCTGTTCCTGGAGACCAGCCGGCCGGGCGTCTTCGCCGTCGGCGACGTCCGCAGCGGTTCGGTCAGCCGTGTCGCCGCCGCCATCGGTGAGGGATCGGTCGCCGTCCGCCTGGCCTTCGAACGCCTCCAGTCAGCACTGGGCGGTGTGGGCGCCGCGTTCACCGCCCACCAGGACGAACAAGAGCGACCGTGACCCGCCCGGCCGGCCGAACGCCGACCGGACGCCTCACGACGCACATCACCACCACGGATGTTCGAGAGCCTCTCCGGTGCCCTCGGTCTGGTCGAGGCTGTCGAGCCGCGCCAGCGCGTCGTCGGACAGGTCGAAGTCGAAGACCTGCATGTTCTGCTCGATGCGCTCACGGTGGACGGACTTGGGGATCACCGGGATCCCGCGCTGCGTGCACCAGCGCAGCAGCACCTGCGCGGGAGTCCTGCCGACCTCCGCGGCGACGGCCCCGACAGCGGCGTCCGAAAGGAGCTGCCCAGTCCCCAGCGGACTGTAAGCCTCCAGGGCGATGCCCCTGTTCAGGCAGTCGTCGAGCAGCGCCCGCCGGTGGGCGAACGGGTTGTAGTGGACCTGGTTGACCACGGGCATCCGCTCGGCGGTCGCCGCCACGCTCGCCAGGTCGGAGGTACTGAAGTTCGAGACACCGATCGAGCGGGCGTGCCCCAGCTCCGCGGCGCGCTCCATACCCGTCCACGCCCACAGCGGCCCGCCCTGCGGCCAGTGGACCAGGTACAGGTCGACCTGGTCGACGCCGAGCCGGCGCAGGCTCTCCTCCATGGCCCGTACCGGATCCGGAGAACGGGGGAGGAACTTCGTCGTGATGAACACCTCCTCACGGTCGAGCCCGCTCTCCTTGAGCGCCCTGCCCACACTGGCCTCGTTGCCGTAGGCCTGGGCCGTGTCGATATGGCGGTACCCGGCGTCAAGGGCCCAGCGGACCGCGTTGACACACTCGGGCCCGTCCGGAACCTGCCAGACACCGAGCCCGAGCAGCGGCAGCTCCGTGCCGTCCGCCAGCACCCGCGCCCTGCCGTCCTTCGAAATAGCGTCGTTCGTCATACCCACCATGATCCGCGATCAGCACGACGACAGGCGACCGCACGCCGCTCCTCACGCGGAACGGCCTGGAGATCACCGGCTGGCGACGACGGCGCCACCGACGATGGTGTGGGTGGGAACGAGATCGCGGAGATCGTCGGCAGGGCAGCGGCCGGGATCGCGATCCCAGATGGTGAGGTCGGCAAGGCGTCCGGGGCTGAGCATTCCGCGCAGGTCGTGCTCCCCGAGCAGCCGGGCCGCGCAGGTGGTGTGCAGGGCGACGGCCTCGCCATAGGTGATGGCGTGCTCCGGCCCCTGGACGCCGATGACCGTCTGCCGCGTCATCATGCCCCACACCGACCGCATCGCGCCGAACCGCCCGACCGGGAAATCCGACCCGCCCGCAATCAGCGCACCCGCGTCGAGCCATTCCCGCGCCGGATACATTGCGGCGACCCGCTCAGGCCCCCAAAACCCCGTCTCCACCTCCGCGGTGTCGTGCAGCAGGGGCTGCTGAATGGTGACCGGGATACCCATCGCCACCGCACGGGCACGTTGCTCAGGCCCGACCAGCGCACCGTGCTCCATCACCAGCGCCCCGGCGGGCAGACCCGGGTTGCGGTCCAGAACCCGCTGATAGACATCCAGCAGGACACGGACGGCGCGGTCGCCATGGGCGTGGGTGCCGACCCGCCACCCACGCCGCACCACCGCCTCCACGGCCTGGGTGAAGACATCGGGTTCCCAGGTGAGGGTGCCCGAGTAGGTCTGATCGCAGGCATAGGGCAGTTCGGTCGCTCCGGCCTCGAGCCCGCCATCGAGACCGAACTTCACGCCCCACACCCGCAGCCACGGGTCGGAGTCGTAGCGCCACTCCTCCATGACGTCGAGCAGATCCTCCACCTGGGACACGCTGGACATACCGAAGGTATGGAGCAGCGCACGCACCCGCGTGGCGAGCGCCCCACTCCTGCGAGCATCCCGAAACACCGCGTAGTCCTCGGGACTGACAGCACAGTCGCGGACGGTGCCGATGCCACTGGCGGCGTACCAGGAGCTGGCCAGACGGAGCCCATCGATACGCTGCGCCCGGTCCGGAGCCGGGACCAGACGCTCCACCAACCGCTGGGCGTTGTCGATCAACCGACCGTTGAGGTTCCCGTCAGCATCGCGGCCGATGACGCCGCCCGGCGGCTCAGGGGTGTCGATGGTGATGCCCGCCAGACGCAGGGCGAAGGTGTTGACGACGTCGTTGTGGCCACCACGCTTGACCAGAACCGGGTGACGATCGGTGGCCCGGTCGAGCTCGGCGGCGGTGGGCATGCGCCGCTCGGCCAGATTGAGTTCCTGCCAATTGGTGGTCGTGCGGATCCACTCACCCTCCGGAGTGATCTTGGCCCGCTCGCGGATCAGTTCCAGGAACCCGGCGATGTCACGGGCCAGGTGGACGGGCACATCGTCCGCCCCGAGCCCAGCGAAGACCATGTGGGTGTGAGTGTCGTCGAACGCGGGCAACACCGTCGCCCCAGGCAGGTCATGCACCCTGGTCCGCGCCCCCACCAAATGGTCGAGGCCGTTCGGGTCGGGAGAGACCGCCACGATCCGGTCACCCCGCACCGCCAGAGCCCGCTGCGGAGCCTGACCGGCCACCATCGTGTGCACCGCAGCAGCCCGAACCACCAAGTCGGCACTCCGCGCCCGCCCACCCAATGGTCCCCGGATACCTAACGCCCGGAACGCTAGGCCGGTCGGATCGCCCCCGATTCCGTCAGATGACGTAACCTTCCGCCCCTTCAACTGCTGTGCGGAACGGCGCCGGTGAACAGGCGAAGGTCGCTGACTCTGTGTTGCTCCGCAGCAGGGCTGTGTAGTGCGGTGCAGGTGGCTCCCCGACGCCTTCCAGGAACAGAAACGGCCCCGATGCAATGCTCCGATGCGGGTGGGGCTGAGGGGGGGCGTTGTGTCCGGCGTTGGCTGGGCAGGCCGGGGGAAGCGGTCGGGGCGGCAGGGGCAATAACGGGGGATTGGCAATTTCGTTCCCTCTTGGAGGGAAGGCATCATGCCCAACATGAGTGCTCTGCTGGCGATGGCGGTCGCGGCGGTGCAGCCGGTGGCGCCCGCCTGGCGGGACTGCATCGTTCCTGCGTCGGCGAACGGTGGGTCGCTGTACAGCGTGGTGGCGACCGGTCAGGACAGCGCGTGGGCTTCAGGAGCAACCTATGGCCAAGGGGGCGGAAGCTCCGGATGCAATGACGCTCCTCAGGGTGACGGCGGGTCGGTGATGCTGCGCTGGAACGGCGGCGGCCGGCGGGCGATACCGTACGCCCAGGTTCCGGACATGCAGGACTTCGTCCTGGGCGGCTTCTCGATCGACGCGCCCACAGACGGGTGGATGGTCGGCTCAACCTCGGGCTCCGTCGACACCGGATACGTCGAACGGTGGGGATGGTCCTGAGCGCGTGGTGTCCGTGAAGGCCACCGCTAAATCGGCCCCGCACACGCGGGGATGGCCCCGTCCAGTCCGCTGCTCCCTGGCCGAACCAGAGGTCGGCCCCGCAGGCGCTGCCGTTGTGGCGGCCACGGCTCTGTCCATGATGGGGGCTGGCTCGGCGCAGGGGCGGCCGGACGAGTGGCTCCCCGCCTGCCGGACGGCGGTCGGCGGGGACCCGTGGCCAGGGCCATAGGCCAGGGGGCTCGGGGCCGATATGGTGATCGGTGTCGAGTTGGTGGTGATCTCTGAGGTCGGGGACCTCTATCGATCGGGCCGCGTGTCCGCGGTTGCGCGGGAGTTGGTCGAGGCGTTCATGCCAGCCGAGGACGAGGTGAAGTGCGCGCGGCCGCGGACTGAGGTCGAGGGTCATTCGGATGTGGAACCGGCACCAGGTCCGGACCGGGCTTGCCGAGATGCGGCGCGCCGACCCAGACCTGAAGACCTTCGGCGCCGGCGCCCACGAGTACACGCTGAATCCGCCCCTGTCACGGGCTGCTCTCGCTTCCTTCGAAAGTCGGCACGGCATCCGCCTGCCCGGCGAATACCGGGACTTCCTCTTGCGGGTCGGCAACGGCGGAGCCGGACCGTACTACGGCCTGTTCCCTCTCGACCACTACCCGACGCAAGACGTACTGCCCAGCGAAAATCCGGACTTCCTACGCACCGCGTTTCCGCACGACCGCCCCTGGGACCCGCCCTACGACACACCGGGCTACGAGGACGATGACCACATCACCGGATCGCTGCCGATCGTCCACGAGGGCTGCGGCTACATCATCCGGCTGGTCATCACCGGACCCGAACGCGGCAACCTCTGGCTGGACGGCCGATGCAGTGACATGGGCATTCACCCCCTCGGTGACAGCTTCCGCCCCTGGTACAACACTTGGCTGACCACAGGACGATCAACCTGATCCGGCTGGCGATCAGCCCCATCTGCGCAGAGGGCTCCCGGGCAGAGCCCGCCCCGGTTCTCTAGAACCCGCGACCGCACCTCAGACCGACAGCGTCCGTGCTTCTGGACAAGGCCGGGCTAAAGGTTGTCCCGTAATGGTCAGCGGGTGCCGGACGGCAAACGATGTCGTCGGGCTGTTGGTGGCTGGCTCAGCTGGCCAGGGTCAGGTTGTGCATGAGGGCGATGCCGCGGGTGGCGTGCAGGACGCCGCCCGTGTTTGCGGCGGCAGTTCCGCAGGATGTTCCACCACTTCCTCTGGGCGAAGGCGTGTTCGACGCGAGCTCGGACGCGTTTGTGGACGGTGTTGAGCTCGACCCGCCATGCGAGCAGCTCACGGCCGTTGCGGGGTTTGCGGTAGGGCATGATGACCTGCGGGTTTCCCTGGTAGCCGCCGTCGGCCATCATGTGCGCGTCCCCGACCGCCTTCTCGACTCCCGAGTCGCGGTAGGCGGTGCAGTCGTTGTGGTTGCCCGGCACCGGACGGCCGACCGCGGTCACCAGGCGGGTGTTGGCGTCGATCACGACCTGCATGTTCACCGAGAACCGGTAGTTCTTCGACGATGCGGTGATGGCGCGGTCATGGGCGGGCACCAGCGTGCCGTCCACGATCAGTACCGTGTCGGGGCCGTGCCGCCGGGAGGTCGGGGCCAGGTCCAGCAACGGCGCCAGATGGTCCACGATCCGGTGCGCGGCCGACTTGGAGATCCCGAACAACAACGCGACCTGCCGCATCGCCCGCGTTCGTGCGGTAGTACACCGCGATCAGCAGCACCCGGTCGGCCAGCGGCAGACCCCACCGGCGACCGGTCCCGGTCTGCTCACCACCCCGACCTGCAACAACCCGCACCAGACGACGGAACTGCCGCACCGACAACCCCGTGAACATCGGCACCCACACCCGGTCATCCGCACAGAACACCTGCTCCACACCAAGATCATCGCCGCCGGGCCCCGACCGCTACGGGACAGCCCTTGGCCAGGCGTTTCGGGGGCCGACCTTGACGTCCAGGCTGATCCGGTCAGGTCAGCCGCCGCCGCGTTCCCACCGCAGCCCAAACAACAGAGGGGATCTCAAAGCATCAAACCACCAGAATCTTCACCAGCTACGGTGTCGTTGTCGCCGCACGGACACCAGTCAGTCCTGAAGTCCAACTAAATGAAAATCCACGTTCCGCCACACAGACTCCCAGGTCAAGAGGTGTCGGCTTCGCACACGCGGGGATGGTCCCTTCGAGAGGGCCGACACCGGCACCCAAATCGTGCCCCCGCGCATGCGGGGTTCGGCCCGGGTGTCCAGACGGAGATCACCAGCTTGGGTGAACCACCCGCAACGGCTTTCCTGGCTTGGGTCTTCGTGGATCACATGGTGTCGGCGACTGGTGTCCAGCCTGTGTTCGGAGCTCCAGCTCGCCGGTGCATGGGCCGTGCTCCTTCTGGTGGCTTTGATCCGCTCGGCCTTGTTGGCTACCGGCGGGGCTCCTGTTCGGGCCTGTGGACGCGGGGTGACACGGGACATGGCCCTGTTCGGAGGCAGTCATCGTGCTCTCGCTTCCTCACGCTGGCGTTATGTCGGCACCCTGTTCACCACCGGGGGAGTCGTTCCGCGCAAAGGCGCTTTGGCCCCCTGAAGCCGGGACGTTCGTCCCTCGGTCCGCGCTGGTCGGAGGGACCCATGGTCCGTGCGCCGATGGGCCCCTCGGCCCTGGGCCGGGACCGTGCCCGCTCCCTAGCCTGTGCTCCAGGACGACCGAGGAGCCGATGATGAGCCGTTCGCGCCACCCCGGGCCGCGGTCGCGGCTCGGCGCCCTTCGCCGCCTGTGCGGCTTCGACGGCAACCCCCTGCGCCGCGACGTGGACCGCCACCAACGGCTTCTCGGGTTGGCCCTCGTGGCCTTCTTCCTCGTCGCCGCGCTGGTTGGTTCCCTTCGTGCGGGCGCGTCGTCCTATGACCACGGCGTCCGGGTCGAGCACGCCGAGGCCGCAACATGGAGTCCGGTGTCGGCGGTTGTGACGGGCGTGACCGAACGCAGGCGCGGTTTTCGGCTGGAAGTCACAGGCACCGCCTCCGACGGCCACCACATCGTCGGCTCCTACACCACGGCCCGTGCCACGGCCGTCGGCGACGCCGTGCAGCTCTGGGCCACCCCGACCCGCCTCACCGCCGACCCACCACGTTCCCATGCAAGGACGGTGAGCGACACCGTCGTCGCCGTCGGCGCGCTATGCATCGTCGTGGCCGCGCCCCTTGCCCTGGTCTACCTGCTGTTCCGCCGCCGCTGCGAACGCGTGCGTTCCCGCCTGTGGGACACCGCCTGGACCAGCTTCGACCGCCACCCCACCCGCTGAGCCCGCCGGAACACCGCGCGTCCGAACGAACGCGGCGGCATGCGAAGGGCATCCGTCCGTCCGCCCTGGCGGACGGACGGACCAAGGTCCCTGACAGACGGGCCGTCCGGCCCTATGGACACGGCCTGGCGGCAGCTGGAATGGACATGTCGGCGACGCCGTCCTCGAAAGTCGAGGCCAGGCGACGCCGCCACTCTGCTTCCCCTTCGCCCCTCGCGAGACAGGACATTGCTGATGACTGGACCAGCCTCTCCCGATGTCCTCGAGCGACCCGCCTGCCTGCGACTGCTGGAGACCGCCACAGTCGGACGCGTCGCCTGGACCGGCGACGACGGGCGCACCGTCGTGCTGCCGGTGAACTTCCTCCTGGACGAAGGCACCGTGGTCTTCCGAACGGCCCCGGGCGACAAGCTGGAGGCGGCGAGAGCGAGCCATGAACTCGCCTTCGAGGCCGACGACGCCGAACCCGCGCTCCGCACAGGCTGGAGCGTCCTGATCCATGGGCCGGCCCGGATCGTCGACGATCCCGCCGAAGCCGACCGGCTGGCGCGGCGTTGCCCCACCGCATGGTTCGACCTGCCGGGCGCGTCCTTCGTCCGGATCACCCCACACGAGATCACCGGTCGCCGCCTGCCCCTCCACCTCGGCGAAGGCCCGACCGTCCACCAGGGCCCCTGGTGCCCACCGGACGCCTGATCCTCCGCGCCCGGGCTGAACTCGGGATGCGCGAGCGGGCAGCACGACACCAGGGTGGAGCGCGACCTGGAGCCGGTCCTGGAAGCAGGTGAGGTCGCCTCCCCAGTGCCCGCGGTACCGCAGCTCCAGCAGCTCCGCTGCTACCAAGGGATGACGTCCATCCGTATGCGGTTGCTGTCGGGCCGGTAGTACGACACCATCGCCCCGGCCGAGGTGCTCAACTCGGGATGTCCGGTGAACGCGTAGCACCAGTTATTGGTGTAGGTGGCGCACTCGCCGAGCCGACCAGAGGACCCTGCCTTCCATGGGCCCGCCGGGGACGAAGCCGTCCACTTCTGGTACGCGCCGTTGAAGTCGGTCTGCCCGAGCATGATCAGCCCGTGGCCCGGATAGGACTTGACGTCCACTTGAGTGAGCGCCGCCTGCCCGGGCAGGACGGTCACGGCCTGGGCGGACGCACTAGTCCAGCTGGTGACCCCGCCGGTAGGCGAGGCCGAGGCCGCCCACTGGTAGGACGAGCCGCTATTCCACTTGCTCACTGGGGTCCGGACGACGGTCGTGCTTCCGCCGCCTGAACACTTGAACGGACTGCAGGTGGCGTACATGTAGAGATAGCCGTCCGAGGAGAAGACCGGCGAGCTGAGATTCTCCTGCCACGGCCTCTCGGTACCGTCCGGTGCCTGGCCGAAGATGGTCGACGGAGCGACGAAGGCGTTGGCGACCGGGTCGTAGAACGTCGCGGCGAACCCCTCGTTGATCATCGCGCTCTTCGTCACGCAGAACGTGCCGTAGATGAGGAAGACGAGCTTGCGGGCGTCATAGGAGGTCCCGCCGTAGCGCAAGGGCATGTCAGGCCCCGGCGTCGCGCCCGACACCCAGGACGCCGAATACCCACCGGTGCCGCACCCCGCCCCGCCCGGGAGTTTCAGATCGGTCCGATTCGGGAGGAACACCTTTGGTGCGCCGCTGTTGGGAAGGGCCGGCGCCGCAGGCGGTGTGGGCAGCTCGCTGAGCCCGGTCGGCACCTTGCCAGGCGTGTCCGTGCCGACGGCGGCCGTACTGCCGGGAATGAAGCACGAATCGCAAACGGAACCGTTGACCGCGATCGGCGTATCGCCGAACACCCACAGACTCTTGCCAGGCTGCCCTGGAATCGGCGAGCTCTGCCCAGCATCACGTTCCAGAACCGCACCCGTCGCAGTCTCATAGTTGGACACCACCGACCCCGGAGGACCGCCGTCGGCTTCGGCGACGCCAGGCACGGCGACCAGCAACACCGCCGCGACCACTGCGCCGAGTCCACGGGACCGGAAGCTCAAACGGGTTCGAACGGCCACTGCCAGATCTCCCTCAAGAGTCGCGCGCCGGCCACAGCGGCCAACGTCCGGACGACGCCAACGCCATGATCACCTGACGCCCCGAAGAGCGCACAGCAAGACTGTCAAACCTCAGACCATGATCTGGTGGCATGCAGAACGGTGATGGCCTCGACGAGGCAGTCGGCCTCTGCTGAGCTGCAGCGGAGCTCTGGGAGTAGGTGCGGCTCCGTCCATCTGAGATCTGTACTGCGTTCTGTCAGCGACGGCGAACCCACATCGTCCACCTGCCGATATTGACCCGACGGTCGTCTGCATGCGAGGAGCCCCCCCGAAGGGGGGTTCGGTGGGGCTCAGCCGGCGGTCAGTCGATCTGGTCGCTCAGGCCCAGCACCTCCGGGTCGTCATCGGGGAAGTTGTCGGGCATGCCCGGCACATCGAGGGTGCGCCTATACATGCCGGTCAGGAACTCCACGACGCCGACCGGGAACTCGTGCCACTCGGCGTTGCCGGTGCGGACGACCACCGGCCATGCTTCCGGGTCCTCGGGGCTCGTCTTCCAGTACAGGACGTCACCCGAATTTGAGTCCCCACCGGGGCTTGCGCCCCGGTGGGGAAGGCGACACCATCACCGCCGTTGTTCCGAACGCGATGGCAGGAATCAGGGGAGCGAGGTTCAACCAACGGCTAGGGGCACGTCAGAAGTCCCAGCCACTGGAGCAGGATCACCGCTCGGTGCTCCTGCGGATCTCGCGGGCGGCATCCTTGGCCTTCTCGCCTACCTGCTTCGCACCGCCGGCCGCACGGTCCTTGCGCCCCTCGGCTTCCAGATAAGGGTCGTCGGCAGCCCGCCCGGCCGCCTCCTTGCCGCGTCCCTTGCTCTGCTGCGCCTTGTTCTTGAGCTTGTCGAGGAAACCCATGTCTCCTCCCTTCGATCCGCCGTACACGTCGCACGTGCCCGGTCGACACCGGACTATGCAAGCGGGCAGGTGCGTTCGGTCACGCGAAGGCATCGCGATGACCTGGTCGAAGTGGCGGTGCGCCCCCAGCCGAGCAAGACGCACGGCCCCGGAGACGCGCTCGTCGCCTTCGTCTCGATCACGAGTGCCAGCGGGGTGCCGATCGAGGACATCGCCGATCTCCGCGGGCACTCGTCCACGGCAGTCACGGAGGAGGGCACCAGCATCAGCTTTAGCAGTGACCCCCCCAAGAGCACGGAGGCCATCGAACTTGGTGTTCGGCCGCAAGTCCGCGTAGGCCTGGTGCAGCTGGCCCCCGGGTACTTGGGGAACGAAAAGGGCCCCCGAGCGATGCCCCGAATCTCTTTCTGACCTGGCTCACGTTCGACGGCGAGAAGCTCGAAACTCGTCGCGGTACTCCACGGTCGCCTACGACAACGGCAAGTGCGCGCTGCATCGAGTTCCACAACCCGGCCGAGTACGCGGCGCCCGTTGCCCGCTACGGCTCGATGTCCCACCTCCAGACCCCGGCGCCCCGCCGCAGTCCTCCGGGGAGCGATCGAAAGCGGGTACCACGCGCTGAGCCGCGTGCCGCGGAGCGAGCGCGACGGCTTCGGGGCGATGCTCGTGCAGTGGCTCGCCCCCGCCGGGGTGGGAATGCGCCGGGCCGGTTCCGGGGAAGCGGTGGCGAAGATCAACTTTCGGGTACTACGCTTCCCGGCCGAAACGGGCATCCCGCGTGCCCGCCGGACGTCCTCGGGAGCTTCTCATCGACACCGACCAGAGCGCGTTTTCCGCCTTGTTCGCGGCCTCCGACCTGCGCGAATGGCGTTCGCTGCTGGATTCGCTCCCCGACTGCTTCGGCAGGTCGCTGTCGGCCGGGCCGCTCCCGGAGCGCCTCGTCGAGGCGCTCCTGGAAGGGGGACGCTCCGGGCCGCTCCAGTTCCTGGCGGACAACGACGCCGTCGTCGGAGGCGACGTCGCCCTCCAGATCCGCCTCACCGCGACCGGCGTCCGGGACGTGGTCCACGCCGTCGACTTCGGCGGTCGCCGATGGTCGCTGCGCGCCTGCCGCGAGGCGCTGGCCGCCCCGCGCCCGGGCGACGACTGGACGACGAGGCCCCACGGCGTCCTGGAGCAGCTGAACCGGCGCTCGACGTCCCGCCGTCGCGCCCAGGTGGTGTGCCCGGTGGACGGGGCGGCGCGCGCGACGCTCGCCGACGTCGGCTCGGAACTCACGCGCGCCGAGCAGCTGCGCGCGCTGCTCACCGTCCACGACCACGACGGCGGCCTCGCGCGGCTGAGCGATATCGACCGGAGCGGGCTTCGCCCGGCGGTCGCCGAGGTCCTGCGCATCGTGCTGGCCGACGGGGACGTCGCGGTGCTGCACGAGGCGGTGGCCGTCGCCGAGGGCACCGACGGCCTGATCGAGGAGCTCTACGAGGACGCGGAGTCCGGCGACCTCGTGGAACTGCTGGGCCTGCGCGACCACGTCGACTGGGAGGCGGTCCGTCGCGCGCACGCCGACCGCCCGTTCGTCCCGCCGGTGCTCCAGGCCCTGACGGCACGCGCCGACTGTCCTGCCGACCTGCGCGAGGTCGCGTCGTCCGCCGAGGTCGCCGCGGGCCAGATCGTCCCGCCCGCGCTGGTCGCCGAGCACTTGGGCGACGACGTGGAGGCATGGCGGACGGTCCGGGCCCGCCTGCCCCGCTACCGCGGCGATCTCGCCGACCTGCTCGCCGAGGCCGGAGCCGAGGCCGCCGTGGCCAAGAAGAAGGGGGCCAAGACGACGAGCTGGCCGGGCGCGGGCGACCTGCCCGCCTGGGACGCCGTCGCGTCCGTCTCCGGGACGCGGGCGAAGTTCGTCGCCCTGCTGGACCTCGCGCCCGTCGAGACGCAGCTGAAGCTCCTGAAGCACTTCGACGACCGCACCGTCGCCGACCTGTTCGGCCAGGGCGCCTGGCACGACGAGTGGCTGGACTTCGCGATGCGCGCCCGGCCGAAGCGCTACCGGCTCGCGCTGGCGCAGCGTCCCTCGATCACCGCCGAGGCGATCGAGACGTTGATGGGCCAGGGCGACCCGGTCGTCAACGCCCGCCTGTTCATCCGGAACGGCGCGACCGGCCTCCAGCGGGAACGGCTCCTCTCCGGACGCATCGACAAAGGCCTGGTCGAACGCCTCCTGAAGCGTGACGGCGGCTTCCGCGCCCGCGACGCCGTCAGCTGCTCCGACGAACGGCTCCAGCGGTACATCCTCAGCATGGTGCGCGTGCGCGGCATCACCCCACAGCTGCGCCTGCTCCTCAACCTGTGGGACCGCAAGGGGCCGGCGGCCGTCCGTCACCTCCTCGACAACGAGCCCGAGGGACTGGTGTTCTCCCGCAAGGTCATCCGCAAGGAGGTGCGGGGCCCCGTCACCAAGCTGCTCGCGAAGCCGGACCCCGCCGAGGCCCTGGCGGAGCTGCGCGCCACCGTCACCGAGGCCGAGACGGCCGAGGCCCAGCTCGACCACATCCGCGAGAACTCCTCCCACCCCTCGGCGGAGGTGTTCCGCGAGGCGCATCTGTGGCACTGGGACGAACTCGTCGCCGCGCACCGGCGCGGCGAGCTCGGCACGCTCTCCCTACTCGGCCTGTCCGGGATCCCCGAGTGCCCGCAGCCGGTCCGCGACGAGGCCGGCCGCCGCCGGTGGCGGTGGATCGAGTACACCGACACCCTCATCGAGGACGAGACGCCGAAGGAGATCCTCGGCGGACACCCGGCGAGCTGGTGGCTGTGCGGCGCGGTCGACGAGGGCGTGGTGACCTGGGAGCAGGTGATCGCCCTCGCGCATCCGGCCGACAAGGTCCTGGAGACCATGAGCAGCCGCCCGGACGCCGTGGCCGCGCTCGCCCCGCTCGTCCGCGAGCACCTGGACCCGTCCCGTGACGCCTGGGCCCTCGCGCTGCGGATGCTCCCGACCTTCTCCGGCACCGTGGCCGACCTCGTCCGCACCGCCGCGCTGGCGACGACCCCGCCCGCGTAGGGCCCCGGGACTGCCGCCGACCGCGTCGCCGCGTTCCTGCAGGTCATAAGGGTGGAGGTGGATCCGGCCGGGGTGTGGTGGGCATTTCTGCCACCTGTTTCTCATGGTCTTCGGGGAGCCGGGCGGAGATCCTCGTCGGAGGACCAGCTGCCGACACCCACGGAGCGCTTGTGCCGTACTCCCCTCCCTACGACGTCAATGCAGTCCGGGCCTGGTTCCCTGCGCTCAAGGCCGGATCCGCGCACCTGGACGGGCCGGGCGGCACGCAGGTGCCCCAGCCCGTCATCGAGGCGATTGCGGATGCGCTGTCGAGCCCACTGTGCAACCGAGGCGAGTGGACCGCCGGCGAACGCAACGCCGAGGAGATCGTGCTGAAGGCCCGGGCGGCGCTCGGTGACCTGCTCGGCGCCGACCCGCAGGGCATCGTCTTCGGACGCAGCTCCACCCAGCTCGCCTACGACTTCGCCCGAACCCTCGCCCGTACCTGGGGGCCGGGGGACGAGGTGGTGGTGACCCGGCTCGACCACGAGTGCAACGCCCGGCCGTGGGCGGAGGCCGCGGCCGCCGCCGGGGCCACCGTCCGCTGGGCCGACTTCGACCCCGTCCGGGGCGAGTTGACGGTCGAGCACGTGCGCGAGGTGCTGTCGGAACGCACACGCCTGGTCGCGGTGACCGCCGCGTCCAACCTGGTCGGAACCCGTCCCCCGGTCGCGGAGATCGCCCGGCTGGCGCACGAGGTCGGGGCGCTCGTGCAGGTCGACGCCGCCCAGTACACCGCGCACACGGCCGTCGACTTCGCCGGGCTTGGCGCGGACCTGCTCACCTGCTCGGCCTACAAGTTCATGGGGCCGCACCTGGGGGTGCTTGCCGCGCGGCCGGAACTGCTGCACGCCTTGGAGCCGGACAAGCTGGCGGCCTCGCCCGACACAGTCCCCGAACGGTTCGAGCTGGGCATCCTCCCCTACGGCGTCCTCGCGGGGATGACCGCCCTCGTCGACTTCGTGGCGGAGCTGGCCGCGCCGCCCAGCGGGACGCGCCGGGAGCGGATCGTCGCCTCGATGGCGGCCGTGGAGGCCCATGAGGACGCGCTGCGTGCTCGGCTCGAGAGCGAACTGGCCGGACTGGGGAACGTGACATTGCACTCGCGTGCGCGCCACCGTGTCCCGACGCTGCTGCTCACCGTCGACGGCCACGTGCCGCGCGAGGTGCACCGCCGATTGGCCGCTCGGGGAGTCGACACCGGGGTGGGCACCTTCTATTCGGTGGACGCGGCACACCGACTCGGGCTGGGCGACGAGGGCGGAGTGCGCGTCGGGCTCGCCCCCTACAGCTCGGCCGAGGATACCGACCGTCTGCTGGAGGGCCTGGCCGAGCTCGGGCGCGTGCCCGGGCTCTCTCGAACTCGCTGAACGATGAGAGAACGGATGATCTATCGATGACCGACCTGGACGACCTCTGGCTCCGCGGCTTCCATTCCGGCCCGGACGACGCGCCGACCTTGGTGTGCTTCCCGCACGCGGGCGGCTCGGCCACCTACTTCCGCCCGCTGTCGGAGGCGCTGAGCCGCTCACTGCGGGTTCTGGCCGTGCAGTACCCCGGTCGGCAGGACCGCATACGCGAGCCCCTCCCGGCCACGATCGACGAGTTCGCCGACGCGGCGTTCACCGCGTTGGAGCCGCTGATGAAGGAGCCCGTGGCGTTCCTGGGGCACAGCATGGGCGCGGTCATCGCCTTCGAGGTGGCCACCCGGATGAAGGAACGACTGGACGCGCACCCCTCGGTGCTGTTCCTGTCCGGGCGGCGCTCGCCCGCGGTGCAGCGGGAGAGCGCGGTCCATCTGCTGGACGACGCCGGGCTGGTGGAGCACCTGAAGCGGACGAGCGACACTGATCCGCGCATCCTGGAGGACGCGTCCGTCCTGGAGATGATCCTTCCGCCGTTGCGCAGCGATTACCGTGCGGTCGAGACCTACCGGTACCGGCCGGGCCCGAAGCTCGACTGCCCTGTCGTGGCGCTTGTCGGGGAACAGGACGATAGCGCCACTGCCGAGGACGCGCGCGGATGGGCCGATCACACCACCGCGTATTTCTCATCGCACACGTTTCCGGGCGGGCATTTCTTCCTGAGGGAGGATCAGGCGGCCGTGGTCGAACGCATTTTCGAAAATCTGTCAGGTGGGCGCTGACCGGGCGGGGAGACCTTCCCGTCCCGCTCCCGGAACATACTCAGGGCACGCCGCGCACTGTTGATCAATTGGCCGGCGTCATGAGTTCGGCGAGATGCCCGGCCGGGGTTTCCGGCCGGGCATCTCGCGCGCCCTGGGCGGACTGGGCGGCGGCGTCCAGAACGTGGGAAGGGAGATAGGAAGAGCAAACCTCTGAACTCCAGTAACCACACCAGTTATAA
>NZ_JBFAUU010000035.1:21974-60116 GCF_040679435.1 Spirillospora sp. NPDC052269 | reverse complement strand
GCTCCGCTGCTGCCCACACCGAGCCGGCCACCTCGCCAAGGCCATCCACGTCCTACAAACCCGCGAAGCCCAAACTCACTGAAAAAGGCTCAGTGACGTTCCGGCGGGCGTCCACGTCGCCCTCGGCGTCCAGTTGGCCATGGACCACCAGCCGCGGCGGGCCGTCGTGTGTCTCCAGGACGTTGTCGACGGTCAGCCCGCCCTGAAGGGTGAGGCGTTCCTTGACCAGGGCCCGGCGGGTGGCCAGATCGTCCAGGTCCGCCTTGCCGGCCGCGACGGTTCCCCACTGACGCTGTCCGGCGCCCTGGAACACATTCACCCCAGCGGGCGGGAATTCGATCCACCCGTCACTGGTGTTCCTGCCCTGGACCCAGTCGGTGTTGACGCCGGTGAGGTCGGCCTTGTCGGCGGTCACGGTGCCCTTGTCGTTGGTGCCGCCTGTGCGCCATACGATCACTCCACCCTGAGTGAAGGTCATGGTTCCTTCGCCGCTGTTGGGTCCTCCTATCCACGGGGTGAACACGTTGTCGAAGTGGCCATCGCCGGCCGTCAGGCTCCCTTTGCCGCTGGAGTTGTTGGAAAGCTCCGCCCCGGCGCCGGTGAAGGTGACGCGCCCCTTGGTCGCTTTCGTTGCCCCCTGGACCCAGGGGGTGTCGATGCCGGTGGTGGCGGTGAGGGTTTCCAGGACGGGGTAGCGCACCTGAACGGTGGTGGTGAGGAAGTGTTCCTGTGGGGGTGTGGTGCGGGAGGTGGCTTGGAGGGTGTAGGTGGTGGCCCGTGTCGGGGCTGCCGTCGGCGACCAGGAACGTTTGCCCCCAGTGATGGTGTCTGACCCTGCCGGGGACAGGATCCTGTAGTCGAAGTCGTCGGACCCCTCCCAGCTCAGCGTGAGGGCGTCTCCGGGCTCCAGCAGGGCCTTGTCCGGGCGGAAGTCACGCGGCGCGGGAATGGGCTGTGGGGTGGCCTTGACCAGCGCCACCGCCGCGTAGGTGGTCGGCCTCGGGGTGCGTCCTGCCTGGATGAGAGTCTCCGCCACCGACAACACCACCGGCCCAGCGCCAACGGTGACAGTGACACCGGCCAGCGTGAGGATCACGCAGTCGCCGGGAAAGAAGAAGTCACCACGTGGGTTGCCGGCGGTGGCTTTGAAGCTATCGGTGCCCTGCGGACCAAAGCTCACCGGGGTCGAGAAGTTCTTTGTGGTATCGATGTGCTGGCCGGTGGGGCTGATGCCGGTGGTACTGGGAGTGAGGGCGTCAACGCTGGAGCCGACCGGCACCGTCACCTCGATCTCCAACCACTCCACCACGTTTGGCGTGGTGTTGGTGACGATCAGGTACACCGTTCCCTTGGACGGAGATCTCTGGGCCTCCGAAGCCTCCAGCGACGCTGGATCGGTGAGAACGGCATAGGTCAGCTTGGGCATGAGCCGCGACTCCTGGTTCTGCTGAGGGTGCAGGCCGGTGACCCGCACGCGATGAAACGGACCGGGCGGGGACAGGCGGCGAGGCCGGCGACGCACCCTCGAATCCGTCACATGTCCGCACCACAGAAGGTCACCCTTCCCTGATCCAAACGCCGGGCACCGGAGCGGACAAGAGCGCTCAAGGTGGCTATAGCAGGGCGATTCGGCAATATCAACGACGTCTTGACGGAAGCACGCGACCCCGACCAGAGACATCGGTCACCAACTCAAGGGGGAAGGGTGCGGAGGCGGATGAATTGCTCGCCACGCTCGCGCCGCAGACGCCTACGACACGAAGCCTGCGAAGAATCACGACATCGGTCCTGCAAAAGTCACAACACGCCTGCGTCCGCAGCGTTCGCCCAGCGCCGCACCCGCCATGAGCAGCACGGCGAACGGGAGCGTGTAGGCAATGATCGTCCATTCGAGATCGGCGATGGTGGCGTGCAGGTCCAGCGCGATCGCGTGCAGGGACGTGGTGACCGGCGAAAGGGCCTCCGCCCTGCGCGAGCAGGGCGGAGGCGGTTCTTCGACAGGGCGGTCAGGCGTCGCGAACGGGCCGGTAGGTGAGTAGGACGATGCCCTCGCCGATCGTCCGCGCGCTCACGCGGCGCAGATTCCTGTTGACGCCGGACGCGAAGAACAGGCGCTCGCCCGTCCCCACCACGACCGGGTGGATCTTCAGCCGCAGTTCGTCCACCAGGCCCTGTTCCACCAGCGAGTGGATGAGCTGCCCACTGCCGTAGACGACGACGTCCCCGTCCACGTCGCGCCGTAGCGCCGCGACACCGTCCGCCAGCTCGCCCTTCAGGACCGTTGCGTTGACCCAGGGGAGTTCCGTGATGGTCGAGGACGCGACGTACTTGGGCACGGCGTTGAGCCGGTCGGCCCACTCACCCGTCCGGGACGGCCAACGCTCGGCGAACCACTCGTAGGTCCGGCGGCCCAGCAGCAGCGCCCCGAGGGCCTGGGACTCCTCGAGCTCTTCCGCGGCCCATGCCGGGCCGTCCGGGGACTCGTCCGGACGGAACCAGGCGCGCCCCTTCAGGCCCTCCTCGCCGACCGGGTCCTCGATGACTCCGTCGAGCGAGACGTTCGTGCTGACGACGATCTTTCCCATGGTCGTTCTCCTTGCCGATGTCGTGACTGCCACCGGTGCAGACGCCACGCGTCCGGGAAAGGGGGCGCTGCGGACCCCGGATAATCCGGCGTTCGCCGACCGCCCCCTTCACGCCTCGGCCGACGTCCATACAGGGTGGAAACGGAACGAACATGGGAGAGGCGGCGGACGTGGACGTGATGGGGGCCGAGCTGATCGGCAGGGCGCGGAGCGGGGACGGGGAGGCGTTCCGGACGCTCACCGAGCCGCACCGCCGGGAGCTGCTGGTGCACTGCTACCGGATGCTCGGTTCCCTCCAGGACGCCGAGGACGCGCTGCAGGAGACCCTGGTGTCCGCCTGGCGCGGCCTCGCGGGGTTCGACGGACGCGCCTCGCTTCGCACCTGGCTGTACCGGATCGCGACCAACACCTGTCTCAGCGCGCTTCGCTCGGCAGGTCGCCGTCCGACCAAGCAGGGCGCCCTCCCCGCGTTCGACCTGCCGGAGCCGACGCGCTTCGGCGAGGTCGTCTGGCTCCAGCCCTATCCGGACGCGCTGCTCGAAGGGGCGATCGACCGTCCGCCCGGCCCGGAGGCGCGGTTCGAGCAGACCGAGGCCGTCTCACTGGCCTTCGTGACCGCCCTCCAGTTGCTGCCGCCCCGCCAGATCGCCGTCCTGATCCTGCGGGACGTCCTGGGGTATCCGGCCGCCGAGGTCGCCGGCATGCTCGACACCAGCGTGGACTCGGTCAAGAGCGCCCTGAAGCGGGCGCGCGCCGGACTGCGGGAGCACCGGTCCGCGGACGCCGACCACGCGCCGCCTCCGCCGCCCGGTTCGTCCGCCGAGGACGCGATCGTCGCGCGGTTCGTCAGCGCCTTCGAGTCCGCCGATGTGGACGCCCTGGTCGGCATCCTGACCGACGACGTCTTCATCTCCATGCCGCCGCTGCCCCTGGAGTACGAGGGCGTGGACGTCGTGGCCCGCTTCTGCGGGAACATCTTCAGCGCGGGGCGCCGATTGGACCTCGTCCCGGTACGGGCGAACGGGCAGCCCGCGTTCGGCGTATACCTGCGCGCCGCGTCCGGCGCCCGGCACGGGACGGGCATCTTCGTTCTCACCCTCGCCGACGGCCGGGTCCGTGGCATCACCCGCTTCGAGAACACCATGCTCCCGGCGTTCGGCCTCCCACGCTCACTCCCTCCCCGGTGAACTCGTGCTTGCATGGTCTAGTTGGTAGGCGTCGCCGGCCACGACCATGCGGATGCCGACCGACGCGAAGTTCGTGCGCCGCTGCGGAACGGCGCGACGCGGTGATGCTCAACCGGCGTGGACCTGGGTGTTCTGGTTCGCGTGCAGCAGCCAGGCCCCGTCGTCCTGCTTGGTCATGACGTACAGCGGGGCGCCCTCGGAATCGCCGTCGGGGGAGTGGTAGACCTGCTTGACCTTGACGGCGGCCACGTCCGGACGCAGGAACTGGGTGTGGACGACCTCGTAGGTGACCCTTCCGTCCCAGTCGGCCTTGGGGAGCACGGCGCGCGTGAACTCGGCGATGGCGTCGAGACCGATCAGGACCTTGCCGTGGGCGGTCGTCCACAGCGCGTCGGGGTGGAACAGCGCCAGGAAGCCCTCGGCGTCCTTGGTCTGCTGCGTGCGCTCGACGGTGGCCACGACCTCTGCGATCGCGTTGATGTCGGCGGTCGAAGTGGATTCGGCGTTCATGACGGGTCCTCGCTTCCCCAGTGCGGAGCGACTTGCTCCGCACGATGAGGAGGACGATATTGCGGAGCGATTTATTCCGCAAGGTCTAGGATGACGGGCATGGGCATCTCCAGACAGCAGCAGGCCCGGCAGGCCGAGGTCGCGCGCAACGACGAAGCCCTCCTCCGGGCCGCCCGGCGGGTGTTCGCCCGCGACGGGGTGCACGCCTCGGTCAACGCGATCGCCGAGGCCGCAGGGGTCGGCGTGGGCACGCTCTACCGCCGCTACAACGGCAAGGCCGCCTTGTACGAACGACTCCTGGTACTCGCGAACCAGCAGTGGTCGGTGGCCGTGCGCACGGCCGCCGACCACCCCGACCCCTGGCAGGGACTGCAGGGCCTGGTCGTTGAGAGCGTCGAGTACGGCCAGGGCACGCTGGCCCCGCTGGGGAAGCTGACCTCGCTGCCCCCGCAAACGGCCGCCCTCGCGGACGCGGCCGACCGCGACTTCGAAGCCCTGGTCGACCGCGCACACGAAAGCGGCGGACTACGCCGCGACGTGACGGCGACCGACATCCTTCTTCTCATCGAGCAGCTGGGCCTGTCGCCGTTGGTCGAACAGATCCAGGAGCTGGACGACGCCGAGCTCACCGCGGAGGCGCGGGCCGCCCGCCGCCGCCTGATCGCGATCGCCCTGGGCGGCCTCGCCGCCGCGCCGCGCGCCGACCTGCCCGACCCGGCCCCCGCGCTGCGCCTGCTGACGGCCCGCTGGCAGACCTGAGACGTCCAGGCGACGGAATCCGCGTGCCTTGATCGTCACTCACACCCGATAATGCCTCGGTGAGTGACCTGGACTTCTTCGTCGATCTGATGACCACAGGCACCGTCCTGGGCATCGACCACACCAGTGACCTGGCAACGGTGGAGGGCGTCCTCGGGCCTGGCTGCACGTCTGAGCTCTCACCGTCCGTGAGGCTCTCCGACTTCGGCCTCATCGAGTTCGGCTGGTACCGGAGCGGGCCCCAAGACGAATGGGAGGTGACCTACTTCGGCGCTCAGACCCACCGGCTGCCATGGCTGACCCGCGACGGTTCGATCGAGGCCGCTCTGGTCGACCGCTACGGCGACTTCCGGCCTCGGCTCGATTTCGACGAGCTGCACACGGCTGTGCAGGCCCGTGGATTCACGCTGGAGGAGTGCCCTTCGCTCAACGACGACTGTGTTGAGTATTGGGAACCCACGACACGGATGGGGCTCGTCGTGAACTCGGAACCGGACGAGTCCGGATGGGGCCCTGCCGGCACAGTCCTCAAGATGCTCGGGCCGCATGCCGGGGACCGCCCTTCCACGAACACGCGCCCCTGATCAATCCGGGGAGAAGGGGGTCAGGTGTTGTCGAGGGTCTTCATGATGACGAAGCTGTTGACCGTGGCGACCCCTGGCAGGGACGCGAGCCGGGTGGCGTGGAAGTCCTCGTAGGCGTCCAGGTCGGCGACCTCCACGTGCAGCAGGTAGTCGAAGCTGCCGGTGATGTGGTGGCAGGCCCGCACCTCGGCCAGCTGCGTCGCCGCGGTCTCGAACGCGGTGACGTCCGCGCGCACGTGCCGGACCAGCCGCACCCCGGCGAACACGCGCAGCCCCCGTTCCACGGCCTTGGGGTCCACCACCGCCCGGTAGCCGCGGATCACCCCGCTCTCCTCCAGCTGCCGTACTCGGCGCAGGCACGGCGAAGGTGACAGGCCCACCCGCGCGGCGAGCTCGCTGTTGCTGATCCTCCCGTTGCTCTCCAGCACCGCCAGGATCGCCCGGTCCGTCTCATCCATGATGAGCAGATTATTGCCGAGACGACCATTCCTGCGACACATCCCGCCTGTGAGCTACGCAATTGTGTGCCGAATGTGCTGGCAAGCGGGTCGCGGTAGCGTCACGGCCCCGCATGCTGGCTGCGAACGAACCGTTGGGCTACCGAAGGGCCAGCCATGCCGGGCCGCAGCACCGTCACCGTTCACGCCGACCGCCACGTCCACCCCGACTCCGCCGTGGCGCCCCCGATCTACCAGACCGCGGCGTTCTCCGGAGGAGACGGCGAAACGTTCGCGGTGGGCGCGACCGAGCCGCGCGGCAAGAGCTTCTACACCCGGTTCGGCAACCCCAACCACGCCCAGGTCGCCGCGGTCCTGGCGGAGTTGGAGGGCACCGAGGCGGCGATGGTCACCGCCTCCGGCATGGCCGCGATCACCACCGCCGTCCTCGCCCTGGTCTCCGCCGGCGACCACGTCGTCGGGCAGAGGTCGACCTACGGCGGCACCGCCTCCCTGCTGCTGAACCTCCTGCCGCGCCTGGGGGTCTCCGCCACGGCCGTCGACCAGCGCGACCCGGAGGCGTTCGAGCGGGCCGTCACCCCCAAGACCCGCCTGATCCTGCTGGAGACGCCCAGCAACCCGCTGCTGCACGTCACCGACCTGCGCGCCATCGCCGGCCTCGCGCGCGCCCACGGCATCACCACACTGGCCGACAACACCTTCGCGACCCCCCTCAACCAGCGGCCCGCCGAGTACGGCATCGACGTGGTGTGGCACAGCGCCACCAAGTACCTCAACGGGCACACCGACGTCTCCGCCGGAGCCCTCGCCGGCCCTGCGAGGATCCTGGACCGCATCTGGGACACCAGCCTGCTCACCGGTGCCACCCTCGGCCCGATCGACGCCTGGCTGCTACTGCGGGGCATCCGCACCCTGCCGCTGCGCATGCCCCGCCACAACGACAACGGCCTGGCCCTCGCACGGTCCCTGTCCGAGCACCCGGCCGTCGCCCGGGTCCACTACCCCGGCCTGGAGTCCCACCCGCAGCACAAGCTCGCCGTCGACCAGATGAGCGGCTTCGGCGGCGTCCTCGGCGTCGAGTTCACCGGCGGCTTCGACGCGGCCGACGCCTTCCTCGGCCACCTGCGCTACTCCCGGCGCTCGGCCAGCCTGGGCGGTGTCGATTCCCTGGCCGTCCACCCGGCGTCGATGTGGCGCGGCATGCTCAGCGACGAGCAGATCACCCAAGCCGTCCCGCCCGGCCTGATCCGCCTGGCCGCCGGCACCGAGGACACCGCCGACCTCGTCGCCGACGCCCTCGCCGCTGCCGACGCCGTCCTCGCCGCCCGGACCTGACCACCTCGACGCAAGCGGCCTACCTGGCCGCGGACCACCCTTTGACCGTGCACGTGCAAGGAGCGACACCATGAAGGCCCTCATCACCGGCGGCACCGTCGTCACCATGGACCCGACACTCGGCGACCTGGCCCGCGGCGACGTCCTCATCGAGGACGGGCGGATCATCGAGGTCGCACCGCGCATCGACACGCCCGACGCCGAGGTCATCGACGCGAGCAAGCGGATCGTGATGCCCGGCTTCGTGGACAACCACCGCCACGCCTGGCAGACCGCCTTCCGCGGCGCGGGATCCGACTGGACCTTCCCCCAATGGGCCCAGGCCATGCACCGCACCGTCAAGCCCCACTACACCCCCGAAGACGTCTATATCGCCACCCTCCTGGGCCGTCTGGAAGCCCTGCACTCCGGCGTCACCACCATGCTGGACTGGTACCACGTCGCCCAGTCCCACCAGCACGAGGACGCCGCCATCGCCGCCCTCACCGACGCCCCCGGCCGCTCCGTCTTCTGCCTCGGCGCCGGCTGGGGCGGCGACAGCGCGATCGAGGACGACATCCGCCGCGTGCGCGCCACCCTGACCGGCGGCGGCCGCATCGACCTGGCTCTCGGCATGCGCGGACCCGGCGCCACCGGCATCGACGCCACCGCCCGCGAGGTCGAACTCGCCGACGAACTCGACCTGCGCATCAGCCTCCACCTCGAAGCCCCCGGCGTCATCACCGAACTGCACGAACACGGTCTGCTCCGCGACACCCTCACCGGCGTCCACGGCAACGGCATCGGCGTGGACGAACTACGCCTGCTCGCCGACGCCGGCGGCTCCCTCTCCATCAGTCCCGACGTCGAACTCAAGATGGGGTTCGGCGCCCCCATGACCGGCCTCGCCCTCGACGCGGGCCTGCGCCCCACCCTGTCCATCGACGACGTCCCCTCCGCCGGCGGCGACATGTTCTCCGCCCTGCGCACCGCCTTCGCCGTCCAGCGCGGCATCGACGGACGCCTGCGCTCCCGCGACCTGCTCGACTTCGCCACCATCGACGCCGCCGCCTCCATGGGCCTCGCGGCCCGCACTGGCAGCCTCACCCCCGGCAAGGACGCCGACATCGTCCTGCTGCGCGCCGACGACCTGACCGTCTTCCCCGTCACCGACCCTGCCGGGAGCATCGTCAGCCAGGGCCACCCCGGCCTGGTGGACACCGTCCTGACCGCCGGCCGCGTCGTCAAGCGTCACGGTGTGCTCGTGGACGTGGACCTGCCCGCCCTGCGGGAGCGCCTGTTGGCCTCCCGCGACCGGATCGCCGCCGACGCGGGCGTCGCGCTCGACGGCACCTGGCAGCCCACCGTCTGAGCCGCCCCTCGCACCTCGGATGCCGAGCCGCCCGGCCGGGCGCTCCACGACCACCTGGCGCTACTGGCGTTGCTGTTCGGGGCGCTCGGCACCGCGCTGGGCGCGGCGACCGGTCAGCCTCGCGCCACGGTCTTCGGCATCACCGCCGGCGTGGGCGTCGCGTCCTACGCCCTCAACGGGTTCGCCCCGCAGATCGGCGCGGACGCCCTGCGCTACGCCACGCCCTTCCACTACTACATCGGCACCCACCTGATGACCAGCGGTTTCACCCGGTCCCGATCCTGGTGATGGCCGCCTCCTCCCTCGTCCTGCTCGCCCTCGGAACGTGGCGCTTCAACGCTCTGCGCGTTCCAGCGCCGACCGCAGGCGCCCTTGTCGAGTTTCGGAACGCCACCGCAGAGGACAGCACACGCGCGGCAGTGTCGTTCGGACTCGACAAGGCCGAGCTCGCCACGCGTGGCTGGTGGTGGCGGCGCCTCCCCGACCCCCGACCATGGCCGCACACCGAATGACGCATCCCCTCCGACCTCCACGCGGACCGTTCGCATCAATGTGCTGTGGCGATCAGGTACGGCGTTCCGAACCCGGTAGAGAACCTGTCACCTGGTCATCCGTTGAGGGCGATGTTGATGCCGACCTCTTCGAATGCTTCGCGGGCGGCCGCGTGCGGGAGGGGGTCGCCGTGGTCGAGCCGGCTGCTGCCGAGCTCCGATTGCTTCTTCGTCAGGAGGAGGCGGGGGCGTGGGCGGGATCGGAGTCCGCCGGGTTCGGCTTGTCGGGAGAGCGGCTGTCACGTCGGTAGCGTCCGGGCGGGAGGTTGAATTCGCGTTTGAACGCGTTGGCGAAGGCGAACTCCGAGCCGTATCCGACCTGTTCCGCTACAACGCTCAGCGGAGCGTCGGAGTCGCGCAGCAACCGCATTGCGGTCGTCATTCGCCACCAGGTCAGGTAGGCCAGCGGTGGCCGTCCCACGAGGGCCGTGAAACGTCGGGAGAAGGCGGCCCGCGACAGTCCCGCGTGTGCGCCCAGGCCGGCGACGGTCCAGGGATGCGCGGGGTCGCGGTGGATCGCTTCGAGGGCGGTGCTGATGGCCGGGTCGGCGAGTGCCGCCGCCCAACCGGTGGCCTCGCCGCCCACCGGCTGATCGGCGAACCACGCCCGCAGGATGTAGAGCAACAGCGTGTCCAGCAGAGCGGGCACGAGGGCCCCGGCGCCGGGCTGGGGTTCCTCGAGTTCTGCGCCGAGTAGGTCGACCGCGGCGCGCAGCCGGGGATGATGCCCCAGTTGGGCGGGCAGATGCAGCAGCGGAGGCAGATCGTCCAGCAGCGGGTGAACGCGAGCGGCGTCGAGTTGGTAGGCCCCGCACAACGTCACCGTCGTCAGGGATCCGGGGCGCGCCCGGCCGGCCGGCGCGGCGGCATACCTGCGTTCGAACCTGACGTCCTCCTGCGGGTCACAGACGTGTTCGGCCAGGGGAGTGCTCGGGGCATCGGCCAGGCCGTGCCGGCTCGCATGCGGAAGGAACACCACGTCGCCGACGGCCAGCGGGAACGGGTCACCCTCTTCAGGGATGAGCCAGCAGGGGCCGCGCAGGACGATCTGGAATCCCGCCGCCCCCGGCACCGTGCGGAATCGCTGCCCCCACGGCGCCGACCATTCGACCAGGGCCGACCGTGGCGCGCCGGTGCGCATCACCGCGATCACATCGCTCAGCACGTCCATCTCCGGATCCTAGCGATGGTTCATAAGGCGAAGACGTTCTCTTAAGAATCGGAGATGAACACGCATTGGTCGTCTTGGGCATCGGCCCTACGGTCGAACCATTCCAAGATCAGTAGGCATCCGTGCCCGTGCGAAGCGCGGGCACGGGGCCGCTCAAGACAGGACGACACATGGAACCAGAACCCGTATCGGGCCGGCGCGCCAAGAGCCCGAGCGCGATGATGATGGCGGCACGCGTCCATGACTTCGGTGGGCCCGAGGTGATCCGCTATGAGCAGGCGCGCCGTCCGGACCCCGGACCGGGCGAGGTGCTGGTGCGTGTCGCTGCCGCCGGGTTCAACCCGTCCGACATCGGCTTCCGGGCCGGTTACATGCGCGACATCGTCCCGTTGGACCTGCCGTTCACCCTCGGCTCCGAAGCCGCCGGGACGGTCGTCGGAGCGGGAGACGGCGTCGAGGGCTTCGCGATCGGCGACCATGTCGTCGGCATCATCGACGGAGGCGGCGCGGCGGCCGAGTACCTCATCTCTTCCGCCGGACGGCTGGCACATGCTCCGTCCAGGATCCCCCTCGCCCACGCCGCAGCGATTCCGGTCGCCGGTCTGACCTCCTGGCAGGCGCTTTTCGAGCACGCCCGCGTTGAGCCGGGCACCCGGATCCTCGTCAACGGCGCGGGCGGCGGCGTGGGCATGTTCGCCGTCCAACTGGCCCGCCATAGCGGCGCGCACGTCATCGCCACCGCAGGTCCGCGCAGTGCGGATCGGGTCCGCGGCTACGGCGCCGAGCAGATCATCGACTACACACGGGTCTCGCCGCATCAGGCGCTGGACCACCCGGTGGATCTGGTGCTCAACCTCGTCCCGATACCGCCCGAGACCGCGGAGGCGCTGTGTCGGGTCGTCCGTCCCGGCGGTTCGCTCGTCTCGATCACCGTCCCGGTGACGCCCCCGGTCGGAACCGGCGTGGCCGCCACACACTTCGTCGCCCGCAACGACCCCGGTCAGCTGGCCGAACTCATCGCCCTCGTCGACTCGGGTGTGGTGCGTGTGGACATCACGGCGGCCCGCCCGCTCACCGAGCTACCGGCCGTGCACCGCGACGCCGAAGCCGGCCGCACGAGCGGCAAGACCATCCTCATCCCCTGAAAGAGCGCTCTGATGACCACCACTGTCACTCGCTCGGCCGCCCTAAGCCTTCGCCTTCACGCATCCGCGATCGGCGGAGCCGTCCTGGCCACTGCCCTGGTGTGGGCCGCCGCCCGCGGCCTGGGCGCGAAACTTCGCGTTGATCCCGGTGATGGACGGACGGCCATGGTTCTCGGCCTGCCGCTCATCGTCGGTGCCACGCTCGCCGTCTCCCTGCTCGCCTCAGCAACGCGAGCAGTGCTGGATCGGTTGACCGACCGGGCTCCGGCCGTCTGGACCGGATTGGCCGTCACTGTGTTGCTGGTGTCGTCCGTGCCCGTGCTGTACGTCGAGGCATCCGGGAGCACGAAGGGCACGCTGGCCTTGATGCACCTGGTCGTCGCCGCCGTACTCATCGCGCTCCTGGGCCGCCGAAACGGCGTTCGCGCCGCTCCTCACCTCGACCGACCTGAAACGTAGTGCTCGTCAAGCCGCCGTCGGTCGACGGTCGTGAGGAGGTCTGCGCAAGCACAGGACGAACGTCTCCTGTTCGTCGCGCCGGTTGGCGGAGTTCGCGCCGTTGGAGGGTTCCCCGACGTTCAGGCCCTCCTCGATCTCCCGCTGGAGATCCGTAGCCGCAGGCAGCGGGCCAATATGTGGAATCAGAGATGTCAAGCCACGTGCTTGTGGATCACTCCGAGGCAGAGGCCGCCAGGCACGTGGCTCTCCTTGTCTCGTGGGAAGAACACTGCGCAGACGTCGGCTGGGCGGGTGCGGATGCTGGACTGTCTGCCGAACGTCAGATTGGGCTCGATCGCGTGCTCGCATTCGGCGGCGTCCAATGCCGCGATCAACTCGTCACGGCGCACGGTGGCTGAGTGTGAGTTGGAGTCGGGCAGCACGATCGCCGGCAGCTCGGCCACGGAACCTGCCTGGAGCCTGATCCAGATGCCGCTGACGGATCGTCGCGTGACGACCAGGTCCAGGTCGCCCCAGGAGTAGGGGTAGCCGTCGATGTCAGAGCCCATCATCCGGATCGCTGGGTGCGGGCGCCCCTGGCCGAGGATTCCTTCGGCCTCGGCAAGGGGCATGCCGCAGTGGAGCGGCCCGACGCAGCCGGTTCGACTGAAGGCGACCAGTAGGTTCATCAAGGTCACAGACGTGACTGTGGCATCCAGGTCGGTCGCGGCGCATCTGGATATCTCGGCTACGCAGTTCGGGGAGTGCGAACACTACCCGGTTGCGAATCGGCTCATCTGCGGCGACCTGCAGTATCGCCTTCCACCGAGCCTCGGTGGGGATCTACGGCAGCTTGGTCAGCCGCGGGACCAAGCCTCGCTGGTGGCCACCGAACTCGCGGCCCGGTGTGTAGCGGCCCCGCGCGACCGCACTGGACTCGCGCTGCCATCACAATCCGGGCCGGCACCAGCGTTGTTGAACTGCTTGCCGCCGGAGTAAGGATCAAAAAAGGCCCCTCCCGACTCACCGCCCGGCACCTGCGCCAACTGCTGACGGCAGGCGGTGCACGCATCGAGCCCTCCGCCGGACCAATCCGCCCCGGCCCGGGTGAGGTGTTCGAGGTCGACCGGACGATCAACGCCTGCGGGCTGGTCTCCCTCGCCGGGCGACAACACCCGATCGGCTACCAGTTCGCCGGCCGCCGCCTGACCATCCGCATCAGCGGCGCCCTGCTGCACCTGACCGACGGACACACCCTGCTGCGCACGCTGCCCAACCCCCATACCGAAACAGACCTCGCCCAGATCCGTGACGCCCGCCCCGCCGGCCCTGAACCCCAACCGGCAACCGAACCCCTCCAGGCTCAACGTCGAGTCAGCAGTCGCGGCCAAATCGTCATCGCCGAAGTCGCCCGCACCACCACCAAACCCATCGCCCGGTTCAAAGCCCGCAAGCCCGAACCCGAACCCGAACGCAAGATCATCAACGGGTGATACAACTGCGCCCATGGATCCGGCGACGCTGCAACAGGCCCTCGAAGACATCTTCGACCAGGCCCTGGTCCGCCATGGGTTCGTCGACTACATGCGGGACTACGAACTCATCATCGAAGCGACCGCCGACCCGACGACCGGGATCGAACCCACACAGCTGCGCTACCTGTTCCGCTACTGCGTGCAGGCGAACTGCAGCACAACAGTGCGGGCGGACACCTGGCGAGACTCCCTGGATGACCGGCTCACCAACTACGAAACAGGCGCCGACCTCGACGGGTACGTCTGGGGAGTCAACTGGCAGGTCCTCTACCCCGGCGCCACCATCATCGCCGACTCCCCAACCGCCCACGAATGGGCCGTCGCAGTCGGCATCGACTTCCACGCAGTCCGTATCCAAACCAACGCCCACGACCTGACCCTGATCTTTTCCGACCTGCACGTCCAAGAACTCCCGGTCAGATCACCGCGCCCCGAACACCAGTTCCCGATTCAATAAAGAGCAGGAACAACGACAGATCATCTATCCGGAGTGTCACCCACCTCCCGAGCCAAATCTGTCGCACGGGTCATGAGCCCCGACATCATTCGTCGCGAGGTGCCACCGGTGGGCCGTCCGGGCTGATGGTGACGTGGGGCCAGTGGGCGGACTCGTCGCGTCGAAGTCGGGAGACCTCCTCGACACGGTCGCCGGGAATGATGACCTGGGTGACGTCGACGGCCTTCGTCCTTGGCGCTGTAGCTCGTGCGGACGATCTCCCAGATCGGCAGGTCCGCGGGGATCAGGAGGAGCTTGGTCTCGTCCGTGGTGGGCATGCGGACGCGTCGGCGCTCCAGCCACTCGAGAGGGCCGTGCCCCACGGCTTCGATGGCGTCGATCCATGCGCCTGGGCCGGTGCCGAAGGCGTCGTCGACCTCGGGCACCTCCTGCGAGATGCGCGGATGGATCCATGACGTGCTGATCTGGAACGCCGGCTCCCCTTCGGGGCCGGTCACCCGGAGCCGTCGCATGACCATCGAGTCGACCGGGACGTTCAGCATGTGCGCCAGGCGTGGATCGCTGATCGGAGCCTTGCCGATCTCTGGCGAGATGTGGTGGACCCACAGCTCGTTTCCCATCGCGGCGGGGAAGGAGTACCCGCCGGCCACCTGCTGACCGTCGCGCACATGACGGGTGTTGCGCCTGACAGTGTCGGTGCGCATCACGACCTTGCGGTGCTTGGGTCGGACGACCGCTGCTCGCCATGGCTGTTGTCGCCGCTCGGAGCGCCGTTGGTGGTGGACACACATCGCCCCCCTCGACGCATTTGCTTGCCGCCACACTCCCACCGAGTCACTGGACGCGCTCCCCCCAGCCGGTGAACAGGATGAGCCCTCCCAAGAAGATGGCGCCGATTCCTGCCAGCCCCTTGCCACGCAAGGCCTCGCACCAGCGTGAGTTCATCCGCGCGACTCTCGCGATGAGGGGAGCGCGCGAGTGTGATTCGACCGGCCCACACTGGCCTGACCTGATGAAGCCGCAGCCACCTCATGGACGAGCGGTTCGCCGTTCTGCAGGACGCGTCCGGGCGTCGATGCCGCCGCTCTTGCGGGGACCGGTCGTGCCGGCCAGCGCGGGGGCGCCCCAGGCCGCATCCCGGCGGCCACCACCTGATCAGCGTCGCCACCATCGCACCGGGCAGGAGTCGGATCAGCGTCATTCAGGGGGGAAGCCCCGCCTCACTTGGAGGGATGTCGGCGTCTCGCGGGATGCCTGCATGTCGCTCAGCCGGTCTTGATCCCGGCCAGGGCCATCGCGACGAGCTGCTTGAGCTGGTCGGGCGTGGGGCCGGGCAGTCCGGTGCTCTGAGCATGAATCACCACGTTGGCCCGTCGCGCGACCACGGTGGTCCTGACCAGCCCACCGGGGGTGTCGCCGAAGCGGCCGACGAGTTGGTGGGCTTCGTCGCCGAGGTTCGCGAGGTTCGTCACGGTGGTCGAGCTCGGGAAGATCCTGTCGACCCGGACGTCGGTGTCCACCTCGGTCCGGGCACTGTCGGCCCCGCTTCTCCCCTGGGACCGACGATGGAGCGAATACTCCACTTCCAGGGAGCCGGTGGACGGAGCGGCCTTCTCCCAGGTGCACTTGCTTGTCCGAATGCCTCCGATGTCCTTGGTGCCCGGGGTGCCGGCCACCGACGGCGCGCCGAGGGCCTGTTGGGCCTGACCGCCCAAGGCAAGACACGGGTCTGGGACGGTCTTGGTTTCGGGCGCAGAGAACGCCCCGGCGTTCCATTGATGCAGAACCAGGAACCACGCGACCATGACGACCGGGAACACGACAAGGAAGACCTTGCCCGCTGTCGGCAGGCGATGCCGGGGGCCGCGTCCGTACGGGGGAGGCGTCATGACAGTCCTCTCGGTGAAGGCGGCGCCCTCCACAGGGGCGCGAGCGTAACGGGGAAGATCGTGCATCTGACGGAGCGAGGGGATCAGGACGAGCACAAGCGTGGCTGGATTCGACCGCTGAACTCGGATCGCAGCACTGAATCCGGTCGCAGCCGGTCCGTGGACCGGGTCCGCTGTGCTCGGCCCATTCCAGGAGGCCCGGGGACGTCGTTTTCACCTGGATTGGAGGACGCCGATCACGGCGCGGGCGATGGCGGTCGCCTGAGCGCGGGCCGTCTGGTCGGGCAGGTTCGTCCCGGTCAGGCGCGGTCTGGCCGTTTCGGCGCTGCGCTTGGCGTCCAGGGGAGGAGCGGGGTGCAGGTTGTCCGAGCCTTCGAGCCGGACGGAGAACCAGACGTTCCTGACGCGCGCCGCGACGTAGGTGCCGCCGATGTCGTAGTTGCGGTCATTGCCGGGGCTGAAATCGCCGTTCCACACCTCTCGCTGCCGCATCGCGAAGGTGAATGCCTCGTCCCCCAGGCCGCGGATACTGCTGGCCGGACCCGTGTGCGCCTCGCCATCACTGACCGGATCGTGGTCATCACCTGCCAGCGTGCGCGCCCCGGCGATGTCCCGGCGCGCCTGGGCCTGGGTCTTGTCGCGGAAGACCCGCACGTAGAGGAAGCGGGCGCGGCTGGCATCGGTGTTGACCCAGCCGTAGTCCTGACGGTCGCCGGGCTCGTCCATGGCGTGGCGGGGCTTACCGGTCTTGAACTCCACCGGAATCGTCGCGATCATCGCGCGGAAGACGTCCGGGAGGGACGTGATGTCGCCGTTGCGGCCTCGCGTGGGGTTCGCCGGCGGGCTCGACGGCAAGACATCCCACGGCGGCGCACCGTAGGACGGCGTCGAGGGGGACGGGCCGGGCGTGGCCGCGTGGCCTCCGGAGGAGCATCCCGCCACCGTGACCGCCAGCACCGCCGCCACTGCGCCCAGGCCACAACGAACACCTGGGATTCGCATGCGTTCTTCCTCTCGCTCACTCTGGCTGAGGAGGGGCGGGCGGTCCGGGCTCTCTTCCGCATCGCCCGCATGGGGCGCACTCTCCGAGCCCGCGGGCAGCAGGCGAGATTGCTTGCCCGTTGACCAACTCCTCGACTGTGAAGAGCGCGCCACTTTACCGATCTTGTGATGATTTGCGCTAGGCCGGTTTGTGGTCACCTCACGCCCGGGGGAGTGGTGCCCCTCGTTCAAGACCGCGACCGACGCACTCAATCGGGTGGCGTGTTCGAGGACGACGACGCGACGCGCGTGGACGGCCCGCACATGGACATCGGCCCCTCGTCGCGCAGGCGCCGAGACTGCTGCTTCCCTTCAGGCCGCAGGGGACCGTTCGCCTTCTTGCGACGCTCCGTGCCATGTCCGACGCGTCGTAGCGTCCGCCGGGCGTAGTGGGTTCCGCCGGGGTCGCGCCGCCCCTTGTCCCCGGGCTCCCCGGGAGAAGCCCGATGGATGCCTCCTGTCGTGACCGGCCAGTCGTGACCGGCCAGTCGTGACCGGCCAGTCGGGTGCGGGCGGTCGGGTGCGGGCGGCGGGTCGTCCCGTCGTGCCGTTCCGGCTCCCGGTAGGTCTGGCGGGTCCGGCCGTCAGGTCCTCGTAGGTCGCTGCGGCTGAGTGAGGAATATCCCCTGGGTTCCCTGAGTGCCGTGGCCGCTTTCAGGCATCGCGCCGAGTGAATCGCCGACTCCCCGCCTGCAAGACTGGACGCCATGCCCAGCCCAGGGGAGGTCGGAATGGATGGCAAAAGGATCCGGTACCGGCTGAACGAGTTGCTCGACCTCGCCGAGCCGGACACCGCCCGGGTGATCCGTGATCGGGCCGGCGCGGCACTGACGGACGAAGCCGGTAAGCCGACGGCGTCGCCGCCTCCGGACTGGGACCGGCTGCTGGAGCTCGCGCCGCGCCACTACGCCGAGGTCGAAGAACGTATACGCGAGCCCAACGACGAGCTCGCCAGGCTCGTCAGCCAGTCGTGGAGCCCGCACGACCTCGACCCCCCGAGCGACGAGTCCGATCACCCTCCGCATTACCCTTCGCGGGCCCATCCGGACCTGGACGCCGCGGTCGAGCGTGACGATTGCCCTTTCGAGTTCATCGCCGCGCTGAGCGCGTTCAACGCCAGACATCGTCGCCAATTCATCATCCGGATCCTTAAGTCGCTGGAGCGCGGCGAGCGCACGCCCGCCATGGTCGTGCGGGACGCCATACCCGCCTCGGCAGTGTTGTCCCTCGCCGAAAGTGAATTCGGGGCCAGGGCTGCGTGGGCCCGGCCGGCGCTGGTGGCCGGAATCCGTGACCTGCTCGCCGAACACATCGGCACCGACGCGGACCTGCTCGGCGGTGTGATCAACCACATCTCCCTCCGGCCAGAGAGCCTCAGCGAGCTGATCGGCCGGGTCCGCCGACTGAACGGCGCCGCCAGGGCCGCCGCCAACGCGGAACAACCCCCGTTCGGGGGTACCGTCATCCGCAACATCCTGCTCGCCCTTGCCCCGCCGGAGACCGCCTTGGAGCTGGCGACGAGGCAGGAGCAGTATGCGCCGCTGCTGGCCGAGATGGCGGGTCACCTTCCGCTGTCTCCAGCCCTGGTGCATTTCGCACCGAGCCCCCCAGAGGGCAGCCATGCGGCAACTCGTGCCATGGTCCACAACGAGGACTTCACTGTGGCACACATGCGGCGTGCCCTCGCCGCCGGGCAGAACCGCAACCAGGACCTCCTCGAAGGAATCCTCAGCATTCGCGACATCACCGGGGGCCGGGTGCGCCTGGCCGCCTACGAGGGGCTGCGGGCCTTGGGCTGGCCAATGGAAAAACTCGTCGAGCTCGTGCGCCGGATGCCGCACACCGACGTCATCGAGATGGCCCAGCGCATGACACAGGTGGAGCAGCTCCACGAGTTCGTCGCGGCCTACGACGTCAACAACAAGTGCTGCACGATCCAGCTCTACGCCATACTCGCCGAGCGGGCAGGGCCGGAACCGGTGTGGAGGCTCCACCAGGAACGCACGGCACCCGACAAGCTGCTTCGGGAGCGGCAGCCCACGGTCCCCGCCTCGATCCTGACCGGAGACATCGAGCCGCTGCGGACAGCGGCGCGGCATTCCGGCCACGACGCTTGGGGGGATGCAGCCGTCGAGGACGACATCGACAGGTTCTCCTGGCCGCTGGCCGAGCTGTTCCAACAGCGCCTAGCCGGCCGCCCCGACAGCTGGCGGCAACTGGTGGACCTGATCCTCGCCGGAGACGAGCGGCCCTGGCCAGAACTCGTCGACGCGGTAACCGGCAACCCGGCAACCGGCCACTAGCCGCCGACACCCCGCCGCCGGAGACCGGCTCCTGCGCCGGCCGTGCTCGGTATGCCAACGCACGACCCAGCCAAGACCGTGGGGGAGCGGGGCGGTGGTGAACGCCCCGCGGTCCTCGCGACCGGATCGGCTCCGCCGCCGTCGGAAACGACCGCGGCCAGCTGGGCGGGGTCTCCTGCTGCCTCGATGTCGGGACTCGACGTCCACGAACGTGTACTCCAGCCCGCAGGCAGGGCAGCGCCTTGTCCCGCACCCGTCACACCGTCGAACCCACAGCTCCTCAGCGCAGGGCGACGCCGCGGGCTTGGCACCAGGTGCGGACGCTGCGGATGTCGACCAGGTCGCGGCAGAGCCGGAGCAACTCCGACACCGTGAGGAGGACGCCGGGGTGCGCGGCCGCGGCGACTCTGGCGAACGCGGGCCGTTCCAGGGCGGGAATCCTGGAGGTGGTCGCCGGATCCTTGAACAGCCGCGCTCCTCCGGCGGGGCGGAAACCCTCGGCGCCCCCTTCAGTGCGGACGCGGAGGGGGTTGATCGCAAGCTAGATCACCAGCAGCGTCTTCCCGAGTGCGCTGCGTGCCGCGATGGCGGCATGCGCGTCCCCGGCCTGCTCCAACGGGAAGGTCTGGCCGATGATCGGTCGGATCCGCCCGTCCGCCGCGAGCGCCAGCGCCCTGTCGAGAAGTTCCTTCGTCTTCCCCTCGGCCCTGTTGTTCAGGTCCATGAGGCTGATCGTCTGTGCCCCGCGCTGCCGGGCCGTGTGCGGGTCAACTTGGGCGAAGCCGCTGGAGGTTCCGTAGCTCACGAACCGGCCGCCGTGAGCCACCGCCTCGAACGCCTGGCTGCCGAGCTGACCGCCGGCGCCGTCGAACACGACGTCCACGCCGTTGCCGCCGGTCACGGCACGCACTCTGTCGGTCCAGCCGGCTTCGGTGTAGTCGAACGCCTCCTCGGCGCCCACCTCCCGGGCCAACTCCAGCTTGCGGGCCCCGCGAGCCGCGGCGATGACACGCGCTCCTGCCGCACGCGCAAGTTGCACGACCAACGCGCCCGTGCCGCCGGCGGCGGCGGTGACCAGCACCCAGGAGCCCTCCTTGATCTCGCCCGCGTCGGTGATGTTGACCGCGGTGGGACCGTCGTGCAGAAGCGCCGCCGCCTCGGAGAGGCCCAGGCCGTCGGGCACCGATGCCAGCTCTTCCGCAGAGACCGCGATCTGTTCCGCATAGCCGCCGTCCGATGTCCCGACGGCGACGCGCCGCCCCGTCCAGTCGGGGTCGACACCCTCCCCGACCGCGATCACGAGTCCGGCGCCACCATGACCGGGCACATACGGCGGACGAACCGGAAAGTAGTCCTTGCCCGCACCGCTGCGCAGCAGCGTGTCGAGGAAGATGACGTCGGCAGCGGACGTGCCCACCACGACCTCTCCAGGACCCGGGACGAGGGCAGGAGCCTCGTCCACCTCCAGGACCTCGGGGCCGCCGAATCGGTTGACCAGAATGCGCTGCATGACCATCACCCTTCCTGCGCCGACCGTCTCGGCGCCTTCATTGAGTAGTCTTCAACCTCAATCAAAGTTGAGGTCAAGTCCGGCCATCGTGAGGCCGCAGGCGCAGGTGCGCCCGCTTTGGTGTGGCTCTGCCCAGTACCGCACAAGTTCGGCAGGCACGGGCCGTCGGCGCTGCTGGCACCCACCGGTCCCCTCCTCCTCGACGTTTCGACCGCGATGTCCTCAACCGGGGACTGGCAGGGCGGCAGGGCGGCCGGCCTTGGCAGCGGAGTCCCATCCGGACGTCACGAACCCGCACTATCGGCAGCGGGGCTTCGCCGCAGCTGTGTCCGCGCATCGTCAGGCGCTCGGGGAAGGCGCCGCCGCAGGATCTTCCCGCCATGTGTAAACCGTCGGGGATCGTCAGGGGTCACACGTAGCAGTCTTGATCATCTTCCTGACGAACGGGGATGCACGTGTTGAAGATCAGCGTGACCACGGGGGCGGTGCTGGCCGCCGGAATCGCGTTGGCCGGCCCGGCCACTGCCGACACCGGTCACCAGGTCGGGGGAGCGACCTCGGACCGCGGCGCGGCCGTCTCAGCCGCCGGGACCGGCAGCTTCCACCGGACCGGCAAGATCCACCGCTTCACCGCCCGAAGCGTCCGGGGCGCCGCGGTATGGGGCACCTGGTACTGGGCCCGCGACAAGTACGGTGCGTTCGTGTGGCTGACCATCAAGGTCAAAGACACCCGCGCGGACGGCAAGAGCGCCGGGTACTGCTACTACCTGACCGGCCCGAAGGTGAACCTCCGGAACCGCTGCGGGGTCAACACCCTGGGCGCCAGGAAGACCTGGACCGATCACTGGGCCATGGAGTACTGGAACCAGGACCACATGAAGATCCGCGCCGCCGTCGGCAAACTCGACCGCAAGCGCAAAGTGTTCAACACCAGCGCCGAGGGGGCCTGGCTGAAACTCCGCTGACCCACCCACCGACGCTGCCCCACGGAAGGGTGTTCAAGCGGGCAGCGCTTGAACACCCCTCCTTCGGCCAAGACACCGGGGGCGGCAGCATCGACGGAGCCAGATCGGGGGAGCAGCCTGCTCCCAGGAGCAACGCCATAGCCCCACAAGGCCGAGCCCGCACATGCGCTGAGCGCGCATACCGGCTCCGGGCCGCACGCCCGCACCGGACGCTTTGACCACAACGTCGGTCTTGATCACTAACGTCCGGACACACTCGCGCCCCGTTCGTCGCCCTCCCATGCTCGAGGAGGTCGAAGTCAGCGACTGCGCCGCGCCTGCGCCACGGCGCTGGCCGATCTCGAATTCCGAGGCCTCCTCAAACAATGACCCCACGAGCACCAGCCCGTTCCCGCCAGGACGTCTCGAGGCGGCCCCGACGGATCACGCGGACGTCCATGCGCACGCGCCGACCAAAGCCGAACGCCGACAACCGGCAGGCACCGGGCGCCGGCGGGCTCGTTCGTCATGGCCCTCCCCAGCCGTGCTACTGCGTGGAGTGACGTACCGGCCGGACGACAGAGGCCACGACGGCGACCGAGAGCGCGGCGTGGGTGAACGCTGCGAAGGCGAAGACCAGGGTGAGCCCGGGGGCGGCGAAGCTCGGAGCCGGGTGGCGGGAGTCCAGCATCACGCTGGGGAGCAGCCAGCCGAACATCGACACGGGCACCGCGGCCCCCACCATGATCGTGGCGCGGAGGCCCAGGTCTCTGGCAAGACCGGGGCGTTCCCGCCCCTGCTCCTCGGCGGAGTGCTCCCCGGACGATGCTCCGCCGGGCAGATCCTCCAACGGTTCCTGTTCGGCTTGTTCCTGCGCTTCCCGCATGCTCCGCAGGGCCGTCACCACTGCGAGGGGCAGGACGCCCGCGATGGTCAGCGTCCACAGGGCCGCGGTGGTCACGATCCACACCAGCACGGCGGTATGCAGCGGCTCCTGGGCACGGGCGCCAGGGCCGGCGGGCGCGGCCAGCAGCACCCAATCGACAGCGGCGAGAACGGCACCGTACATGAGCACAGTGGTCAGGCCGCCTGGCGGGTGCGTGACCCGGCGACCGAACAACCACCAGGCAGAGGAACCGGGCTGTTCACACGGGCTCGGCCGAACAGTACCGCTCACAGGGCTCAAAACTCCTCTACGTTGCTGCCTCACTGCCGAACGAAACCCAGGAGCACCCCCGCGCGCCGGTGGGGGGCGTTCAGCCCCCGTTGGGAGAGCGGTTCACGGGTGGGTGGTTCGGCTGGGGAGTCAGATGGGTGGGTCAGTCCTCGGCGACGCGCAGGACGGCCAATGCGCACTGGTTGCCCTGGCCGATCACGACGCGGTCGAAGGTCTGGGCGGTGCAGCAGCTCGAGAAGTTGCCGGTGACGTCTTCCTCGATGATGGTGCTCCACCAGCGCGCCTCGGAGCCCAAGGCCTGGAGGAGCTGGTCCATCACCCGACAGGCGTGGTCCAGCCCCCAGGGGCCATGGAAGCCGCCGTAGGCCGGGCAGATGGTCAACGTGGTCAGCAAGGCCGCCTCGGCATCGTTGGCGCTGACCGGACTCAGACGATTCACCAGACCCGCCGCGGCGACCGGAACATCATAAGTTTCGTGAGGCTTCAGAGTCCGGCGCTTCTCACGGTCGAACGGGACCAGCGGCCCGCCCGGGACGGCGGCGACCAGCTGCCCGAAAGCGACCAGCAACGCGAACAGGTGCTCCGACGGAGCCGACATCTGCCGGTCGACCCGCGCGAACGTCCACCACCGAGCCGAAACTTCACCACCCACCACCAGCGGAGCGAACAACGCCGCGACCTCATCCGCACCCACGTCCATGCCCCTCCATCGGCCTGCCCAACGGCTCGAGACTCGTCAGGCAACGCACACAAGCCCATCGGCGGCGAGCAACCAGCCCGAAAACCCTCAAGACGGCTCCACCGTAGGCCTCCGCGTCCTCCCAACACATCCCAAATCTCTTGCAGCCGAGCGGCACCGGCACGTCCGGACGGCCACCAGTTGATGCCTTCGGGGCCGCTGCCTCCTCTTGTCTGCGGGCCGCTGGGGGAGAGGCTGGGGGAGAGGCCGGGGCACCGCTTGACCGACGGTCTTCCGCGGCGACTCGACACCGCGCAGATTCCGGCCGTCCGAGGACTGCAACATCGATACCGACCGCCCGACGCGCCGAACCGGCCTGGTGCCGGGGGAGGACCGCGTCGGTCCGGGCTTTGCCGCATCGCTCGGCGCTCGGCGCTCGGCGCGTCGCACCGTGGTCTCCGTGGTGGTCCAATCGAAGGCGGGGCGCCTGCCACACGATCGGCTACTCCGCTCGGCCCGCGCCCGACCAGGGGAAGAGCCGCTCTCCGGTCCGCTTCCACTCTCGTACGTGGGCGACGACCGCGAGCGGAGGGGGCGGCCTCCGCGGCAGGCGACAATCTGGTCCGGGCTGGCCTGGCGCCCGCGGGCCTGCGGCGGCGTTTGCTTCGGCAGGAGGGGGTCCCTGGAACGTCGTCCGCTGGACGTGGTGAGTTTTGAGCGGGCGACGGATGTGTTTGCGAGTCCGGGCGGATTCGCCGCCGGGCGTGGGGGCGCCGGCGGGCGGTCAAGATGTCCTTCGGGGCTGAGCCCGGCCCGACGCAGCGCGAGGACTTGCGCGACCGGCGCCAGTCGCTCGGCGCGGCAGCAGTGCCGCAACCCGCCGTCCGCCAGGTTGCCTCGCACAGGACGCGGGCAGGGCGACGGCAAGCTAACTTGACATAATGTGCATTATCAACCATCTCCAAGATCACCAGAAGAGGGGGTGAAACGGACGTCAAGCCGCGCGCACGCGCGACGCGCCTCGGACGCCACAGACGCGATCCGCCGCGTGGTATCAGCGCGGCGAACGTCAGTGGACGACGCGCAGCAGCATGCTCGTCCCGAAGTCCGTCGTCGTCCGGATCGGCTCGAGGTGGAACGTCGGGCCGCCCGGATGCGAGAACAGCCTGACGCCGTCACCCAACAACACCGGAACGACGCTCACGAAGATCTCGTCCAGCAGACCCGCCTCGAGGCACTGCGCGGCGACCTGCGCGCCCAGCACGCCCACGTTCTTCGAACCGGCGGCCTCGCGCGCGGCCGCGACGGCGCGCTCCAGGTCGTCCACGAACGTCACGCCTGGCATCGGCGCCTCGGGGATCCTGTGCGTGAGGACGAACTGCGGGCCGGCCCAGCCTCCCCCGTAGGGTTCGCCCTCGTTCTCGGTGCCCTTGTACGGGTCGTCCCCGCCGAAGGTGCGGCGCCCCACCAACAGCGCGCCCGTCTCGTGCATCAACTCGTCGGCGGCCGGATCCGGCTTCAGGTGCTCCGCCATCCACCCCATATCGCCGCCCGGGCCCGCGATGAACCCGTCGAGCGACATCGCGCACTGATACTGCAGAGCCATGGCGTCCTCCCTGAGTGTCCGGAGCCGAGCAAGATGACCGCGCCGCGCGCCGAAACTCATCGCTGGGACGGTCATCCATGTCGTTCAGTCGGCGGGACGAGCCTCTGAGGCTCCCAGTCGCAAGATGCTGATCCTGCGCCACTCTCCCACCGACCGAACGACATGTTCCTGTCGAGCCTCGACGAGCCGTCGTCCGACGAATGTCGAGGCGCCACCAGAGCCCTCAGCTACACAGCGTGATGGGTGGCCACTCCACGGGCGCCCGGATCCGCCGAAGCGAGTGCGGGGACCGATTCCGCGAGCACGGCTCCCCGTGGATACGGCGGTGCCTCAGGGCCAGGCTCAGCAGGTGCCGTTCTGCACCGGAAAGTCGATGACGACCGCACCACCGGTGGCGTAGTTGACGACATCGGCAGCCGCCTGCCGGCCCTGCGGAGACGACCTCGCCGCGGTCAATGCCGCAGCGTCAGCGAACTCGGCCTCGAAGACCGCGAAGTACGGCGACTGCCCCTGCGTCGCCGCCACCTCGAAGCTGTAGTGCCACGCGAGCAGGCCAGGCATGCGCGTGACCAGTGGGAGGTGGGTGCTCACGTAGTAGTCGCGAAAGTGGTCGGGATCGGCGGGCTCGGGATACAGGACCATCAGCTTGTGCATAGCAATCTCCGTTCAGCGGTGAGCGACCACAACACCCGGAGATCTTGGGCCGTCGCCATGCCGGCACCGCCACCTTGATACCCGGTCGGTCGCACAACCCAGTAGCAATCGCCTCACGAAGCCCTCTCAAGGCGCTTCGAAAATCGAATCGATAGGGCACACGGTAGTGTGTCGGATATCGAAGCGGCAAGATGGGACGGTGCGACGGATGGCGGTACCGAGGCCGGGACGGGCGGTCCGAGGGTCGAACACCGGTCGGCCAGTGATGGCCGCCCTCGACCTCTTCGGCCGCAGGTGGAACCTGCGGATCGTCTGGGAACTGCAACACGGGCCGGTCGGGTTCCGTGCGTTGCAGGAGCGCTGCGACAACATGTCCTCCAGCGTGCTGCGGCAACGGCTGACCGAGCTGCTCGACGCCGCCCTCGTCGAGCAGCATCCGGACACCACCTACGCCCTCACCGAGCTGGGTCACGGCGCCCACCGCGCGCTGCGCCCGCTCTTCCGGTGGTCCACAGAGTGGGCCGCGACCTTCTCCGCCGACGGTTCCGAAGACGCCTGCTAGCTCTTCTGAGTCGTCCCGGGTCGTACTCGCCGGCGCGTGCCGGGCCGGTTTCGGGTCGATCGGCTCACGGCTTTGGGCTTGCGTCCCTTGGATCCCGGCATCGGCCCGCGCCTCGAGCGCGCTCCCCTGAATCACGCAAACGTCACAAAGAATCCCTAACCGGACAGAAGGGGGATTCTGTCCGGTTAGTCACACTTTGGCCATGAGTGCACGCCCGTGACCAGCGTGCGACGCAGGCGCGCCCTTGCTTCCGGGCCGTCATGCCTGAAGGGACCGAAGTCATCGCCGAGGACATGACCGGCCACAACGGCGGAGTCTTCAAGGGCGTCAAGAAGGCGAGCAGCCTGACGGGCACCGGAAAGATGCTCCGCGAGGGCACCTCGGAATCGGTGAGATTCTGAAGGGCGTCTTCAGTCTCGAACGAGTGGGTGACTAGTGATTCAGTATCTCATCGGGCACGTGGACGAGATCGCGTTCAGCGACCCGGCCAGCCCGTGCGATGAGGACGAGTTCTCCTTCGGCGACTACTTCGCGGCGGAGGACGCTTTGCTGAGCCTGGCCGAGTCGCTGCATACGGCGCTGGGGGCCGGGGAGATCCGGGTGGTCGGGCCGATCCTCGGGGTGCCGCTGCCCGGCTGGCTGTCGGAGTTCCGCAATAGCACGGTGGTCACCGGCGAGCAGGCGCTCCGCCTGCTCCGTTCCGCCCTGCGCGGCGTCCGGATCGGCTGCGACCTGTCCCTCACCGAGGACGGGTCGGCCCTGATCGGCATCGACTTCGACGGCCTGCTCCGGGTCGACCTGGACGAGCGGCACTCCTGCCTGCTGCTCGAACTCCTTCCGGACGGGCTGGAGATCGCTGTCGAGCAGCCCACTCCCCCGCACGACGACGGTCAGCGGAACATTGCCGACGACCGGTTCTGGCAGGCCCTCACCGACCTGCTGCCGAAGCACCCGGACGGCCTGCTTCTGATCGAGCGCTGGGCCGACGGGAGCTTCGGCGAGACCTGGCGCCTCGCCAACGCCAGGACGGTCGACCGGATCCGCGGCGCCGTCCGGGAACACTCCCTGCTCGTCGTCGCCGAACTCCCGGCCCTGGAAGAGATCGACCTCGCCGCGCGCTTCGACGACACCAGCGTCCGGGCCCTGGACGACCTCGACCTGCGCTACTTCCGGCCTGCCCCGGACAGCCCCGACCTGGGGATCGCACCGCTCACCGCCGCCGCGCTCGCGGCCGACCCGGACGCCTGGACCCGGCCCGTCCGGGTGGTCTCCTCCTGGACGGCCGCACCGCTGCTGGCCGCGGTCGTCCCCGACCGCGCGACCGGCGCCGTCACCGCGCACTGGCCGACCTGGTGACCTGCCGTCGGCCTCCGGGAGGGCGCGGCTCGCGGGGCCCTCACCTGTCGGTGTCGCTTCATCGCGCATGAGTCACAACGGCCACCTGCCCTGCGGTGGCCCTCAAGGTCGAGAGGGGGAACGAGCAGTGCCGTTCTGTGCGCCGCCCGGTGTCACTGCATGCTCAGCCCGTGCGGGTGGTCGAACGACGCCGGGCAGGTGAAGATCCACAAACTGTAGCCCCGGCCGATGACGACGCCGGTGGGCTCGCTGGCTGAGCGCTCTTCTGCGGCATCTTCCACCGGACGCCAACTGCCGCCGCCGTCCCACTCGCCGCTTGCGACCGTGAGCAGCAGTTCCATGTCCGTTCCGCAGTCGCAGATCATCGGGTAGGGGTCGGTGAGACTCCAGGAGGCATACCCGCCGACCTTCCAGCCGTCAGCGATCGACAGCTCGTACTGATACTCGTATCCGCTCGCCTTCTCCCACTCCCCCAGCCTCCGGCGCAGGTCGTCCGGTAGGAAATCGGCGTAGGGGTACTCGACCACCTGCTCGGGAAACAAGACGCACTGCTCCGGCAGGTAGGTGCCGTACTCCATCACCTCGGGCTCGGGCTGGAGTTCGAGCACGTCCACCACGTCGGACGCCCGCCGCCACCGCAGCACCGGCGAGGGGCAGTAGAGATCGCCATGGTCGAACGGGCACCACAGCACCTGAAGCAGATCCATTCCCGGCGGCGCCACCAAATCGGGAACGTCGCGGCAGAACAACTGAGCGATCGGCAGCATCGTGATCGGCTGGTCCGGGCGCGCAGGAGACGCTGCGGCCTTCATGCGGTCCAGCTGCGCCCGCTCCCCCGCGGTGATCGCAAACCCCTCGCCGACCGGTGTGCGGCCCCATGCATCTCCCAGGATGCGGCGCCACTCCCGAACGTCCTGCGTCCGTTCCAGCTCTCCGTACATCTCGTGGTCCTCGTCGCAGACCGGCCAGGGCTCGTCTGCCGGCCACAGGAGAGGGCCACCGACCGAACTGTCCTGCACACCCGGCGCGCCCGGCCGGGGATGCAGGCGCGTCGCCGTTCGGGCCAGGGATGCGAATTCGGGGAAAACGGCCGTCATGTCGGCCGGGCGCGGTGGAGTCGTACGAGTCATGGCCGCAGATCATACGGTCGCCGTCCGACACCCCTCATCGCCCTGTCAGCCGGTCTGCGCGGAAGGAGACGGGGCGCCTGGACGCCCGGTCGACCGTCCAGGCGGCCGGTCGAGTCAGCGGGGACACGTTCCTCGATACTGGTATCTGCGGCCAGGGAGAGAAGGTGTCGGGGGCTTCACCGACGACAGTGGGGGCCTGGAGCTGTATGCGGCCGAGGTGTCCGGTGCTGGGCCGGCCGGGACGGTCATCGCCTTCGAGGTAGGAACCTTTCACCGAGGCACCCGGCTGGTCGCGCCCCGCGGTGCTCGCTACAGCATGCAGTTGGGGTTTCGGCCTCAGGCCTGCACTGGGGGCAGCGGTCAGCATGGGCTGCGCGGGGCTTCGAGCAGTCCTGGGTTGGCTTCGTCCACCGGGTCACGGCACGACAGCTCCAAGCCTTCGGATTCCCGCCGGCCGGGCATCCCTATTGGACGCTCGAGACTCTGGCCGGCATGGCGCTTCGGTGCCCCGAACTCGACTTCACGCCGTGGTCTTCGGCGGATTCCGCTCCATGGCAGCACGTTCACCAGGGCGCGGGGCGGTTGCTTCCGATGTCCAGGTGGGGGCGTTGCCTGGGAGTCTTCCGCTCACCCGGCCGCGCTCCGGTTCTCTCGCTTGTCCCCCGCTGCCATCGACACGGGCATCGGGGGCCGGGGTGTGACATCAGTAGGGGCTGGCTGTTGTGGCGTGGTCGGGCCGTATCGGGGCGGTTGGCCGGTGAGGGCCGACCAGAGGCGGGTGCCGAACTCGAAGTGCCACCATTCCTCTGCGAGCACCACGAATTCCTGAGCCCGGAGGGTGTTGTAGAGCAGGCGTCTCAGGGTGCGTTCTGGTCCGGGCAGGTGTTCGAAGGCCGTGGTCGTGGTCAGAGGGGTGAACTCGTCGAACGCGGTGCCCAATGCCAGTGGTGACCCCTGCCAGGTCAGTGTGAGGTCGACGGTTCCTCCGGTGAGGTGGGGCGGAGGTTGCGCGGGGTCGTCTGAGGGCGGGGCGACTGGGAGTTCCGCACCGGGTGCCGGGTCGGGGGCGATCGCGTCGAACAGTTCACGTTGGAGCGCCAGGGGTCGCCAACCGTCGAAGACGGCCAGGCCGAACCCAGGTGGAAGGGCGGTGGCCGCTCGGTGCAGGCGCCGGATCACCTCGATCCTGAGCCACTGATGCTCGACCGCGTGCCGCCATCCGGCTTTGGCGTAGCTGTGCAGGACGGCGATGTCGGCATCGTCGATCCGGGCCATTGGCTCGTCCTGCTCGGCCGCCGGTGCCGCACGCCGCAGGAGGGCCGACTCGGGTGTCAGTGCGGGGATGGGCGTGTCCGCGAGAGGGAGCCTCGGGGGCAGGTTCTGTTCAGCCAGTGTGAGCAGTTGTTCATCCTTTCGATGGAACTGACGCGTTCGAGGCTAGCGAAGTCGGAGGGGTGCGGTTCGAACGCGGTGACCGCGTCGGTGGCGTGCTGGGGTCGGCTGGATCGGACGGCCCTGGTGGGTGTGGGTGAGTCGAGTTCGCGTGGGCTGACAGGCCATTACGCCGTGGAGCGCGTGGGGTTCTTGAGGAGGCCGTGGGCTGGCATTGTGGGCGCGGACCAGCGCTGGACGGTGTCCCAGCCCGTGGTCAGCCAGGTTCCGTCACCAAGGACCTTGACGTTTTCGGCCTCCCGCCCCGGATAGGCGATCCGGCCGTGCACGACGCGGGTCGCAGGGTCGGCCAGCCAGTGGCTCTCCTGTTGCCAACGGTCACCGACCATTAGTGTCCTGGCTTCGTCGTAGTCGTCGTACAGGTGCACCAGTGCGGTTCCGGCGTCGACGTAGCCGCCGGAGAACTGCAGGTAGGGCCGGTTGTGGACGTCGCAGTCGCCGGTGCCCGGCTTGGGGAAGTCCTTCAGGCTCAGCTCGGCGATCACCTCGTGCTCGGGATGCAGCCGGTGCCAGCGGACGTGGCGACGGTCGTCGTCGACCTCCATGCCCTCCTCGCCGGACGGGCTGACGTCGACCAACCCGGGTACCCCGGAACGGGGCAGGGGCAGGGGATCGCCGAGAAGGACCTGGTCATCGACCAGGACGGCCTCGTAGTGCGTCGCCTTCTCCCCCACGACGCTCACCGAGACGAGTTCGTCGCCCTCCGTCCAGCCCAGCTGGACGTGCCGCTCGTACCCGCCGCAGGGGAGAATGCTCCGGGCCAGCACCGTGCCCGTGGCGTCGAGGGTGAGGAAGAGCGTCTCATTTGCGACGCCCGAGGGTAGCCGCAGCCAGATCCGTGAGCCGTCGGCTGACAGGGTCACGTCGCCCCACCGGTAGGCGTCCCAGCCTCCGTATCCCTGTTCCCAGATCCGTGTGCCGTCCCGCGCGACCGCTTGGTAGGACTGCTCGCCCATGAACACGGCGTATGACAGGTCGGGGGCGATCCAGTGCTCCGTGTATTGCCAGCGCCCGGAAGGCCGTGGGTAGGACGCGAGTAGTTCCGCCTCGTTCCCGAGTTCGTACAGCCGAAGCCACTCTGGGTCGCCGGCCAGCACGCGGGGGCGTGGCCCGTTCAGGTCGAACGCGCCGCTTCCGGTCCAGATGTGCGCCGCGCCCGGGATCTGATATTCGGCGGTCAGGAGAGGGGTGATCGTCACCGGTCGACCATAGAGGCATGGCCCAGCGCAAGATGCACAAAAGGGCGCCCCCTGCGTACACATGCAGCCCACCGGCTCAGCGGGGAAGGATCCTCCGGCGTCGCCATCGGCATGGCGGGCGTCACCGGATATGGGTGCCCGTTCCGCCGATCACGGTGGAACGTCGCTCCCCGCGGCGTGGCGATGCGGCCGCCGATCCGGGTCTGCTCGACCCGCGCCGGCGGGACGGTGGTGATCGCGCCGGTTGCGATGACGCGGTCGTACGGGGCGGCGTCGGGGTACCCATCGTCGTCGGCGACCCAGATCGTTTCCGGGACGAACGCATCGCGGGGTACCGCGGCAAGCGCGGCGGCGTTCCGCTGTGCCGTCAGGTTCGCGCTCACGGCACGCTTCCTGTCCCCCGGCATTGGGGGCACGGCTGGTCTTCGCTCGTGCCGTCGTTGCTGATCGTGATCGGGCCCTTGCCGTGGCAATTGGTGCACGTTTGCGGAGCGGAGTGCTCACCCATAGTGAGATGACTATCCGACGCCGTGCACGGCGTCAACAGCCGCAGGTGGGGCCCTGAACCCGAAGGTTCGGGGCCCCACCTGCGGCTCAGTGTGTGGCGCGAGCGGAGATGCGCCTGGATCAGATCAGAGGGCGCTGTGCCTTGCGGTTCTCCTCGTAGCGGGCGCGGGCCTGGGTCGTGGATTCCAGGCGGGAGATTTCGGCGACCGGGACGTCCCACCAGGCTTCGCTGTCCGGTGCGCCGGTGGAGGTGTCGGTTTCGACGTGGACGACCGTCGTGTGGGCGCTGTCGCGGGCCTGGATCAGGGCCGCGCGGAACTCCTCGGCGGTCTTCGCGCGCAGGACGTCGGCGCCGAGGGCGGCGGCGTTCGCGGCCAGGTCGCCGGGCAGCTCGAACTGCGTGCCGAGCCGCTGGGAGCCAACCGATTCCGACAGGTTGCCGATGGAGGCGAAGCCGTGGTTCTGCACCAGGACGACGACCAGCTTGATCTGGTCGGCGACGGCGGTGACGAGTTCCTGGGCCATCATCAGGTACGAGCCGTCGCCGACCATGACGAAGACCTCGCGGTCGGGCGCCGCGAGTTTCACCCCGAGGCCTCCGGCGATCTCGTAGCCCATGCAGGAGTAGCCGTACTCCACGTGGTAGCCCTTGGGGTCGCGCGTGCGCCACAGTTTGTGGAGGTCCCCCGGCATGGATCCGGCGGCGCACACCACGACGTCGCGCGGGCCGCTGATCTCGTTGACGATGCCGATGATCTCCGGCTGGGTGGGGAGCGGCCCGTCGGTGGGTGCGTAGGCCCGGTCGACCGCCTCGTTCCAGTGGGCGGCGCGTTCGGTGATCTCGTCACGGTAGGACGCGGTGACCGTGTGCCCGGTCATCGCCGTGCGGAGGGCCGTCAGGCCGGTGCGTGCGTCGGCGGTCAGTGGGAGGCCCGCGTGTTTGGCGGCGTCGGGCGCCGCGACGTTGAGGTTGATGAAGCGGACGCCTGGACGGGCGAACACGCTGCGGGAGGCGGTGGTGAAGTCGCTGTAGCGTGTGCCGATGCCCAGGACGACGTCGGCCTCGCGGGCCAGGGCGTTGGCGGCGGTGGTGCCGGTCGCGCCGATCGCGCCGACTGAGCTCGGGTGGTCCCAGGTCAGCGCGCCCTTGCCCGCCTGGGTTTCGGCCACCGGGATGCCGGTGGTCTCGGCGAACGCCCGCAGCTCGTCGGTCGCGCGTGAGTAGATGGCGCCGCCGCCGGCCACGATGAGGGGACGCTCGGCGTTGCGCAGCAGCGCGGCGGCCTCCTCGATGAGGGCGGGTTCGGGGACGGGGCGGGCGACCCTCCAGGTCCGCTCGGCGAACAGCTCGGCCGGCCAGTCGTGCGCCTCGGCCTGGACGTCCTGCGGGAGGGCGAGGGTGACCGCGCCGGTCTCGGCGGGGTCGGTCAGCACGCGCATGGCGGCGAGCAGTGCGCTCGGGAGTTGTTCGGGCCGGTTGATGCGGTCCCAGAAGCGTGAGACGGGCTTGAAGCAGTCGTTGACCGAGACGTCGTAGGAGCGTGGGTCCTCGAGTTCTTGGAGGACGGGGTTGGCTACCCGGGTGGCGAAGACGTCGCCTGGTAGGAGCAGCACGGGGATGCGGTTGATGGTCGCGAGGGCGGCGCCGGTGACCATGTTGGTGGCGCCCGGTCCGACCGAGGTCGTGCAGGCGAACGCGCGGAGCCGGTCGTGGGTGCGGGCGTAGCCGACCGCCGCGTGCACCATGGCCTGTTCGTTGCGTGCGGCCCGGTAGGGCAGTTCGTCGCCGTATTCCAGGAGGGCCTGTCCGAGGCCCGCCACGTTGCCGTGGCCGAAGATGCCGAAGCAGCCGGCGAAGAATTGCTGCCGTTCGCCGTCGCGTTCGGTCCATTGGTTGGCCAGGAAGCGGACGATCGCCTGTCCGACGGTCAGCCGTACGGTTTCGGTCATCGCTCCCCCTCGGGGTCGGCGGCCGAGCTCATCGGCAGCCTCGGGTCGGTCGGCTGGTCCGTCCAGGTGTCGCGGATCCAGGTGTGCGCCGGGTCGTCGCAGATCTTCCAGGCGCGTTCGCCGCCCGGTCCCGCCATCACGTTCAGGTAGTAGAGGTCGTGGCCGGGCGCGGCCATCGAGGGGCCGTGCCAGCCGTGCGGGATCAGGACGACGTCGCCGGTGCGGACTTCTTCGAGCATGTCGGTGGTGCCGTAGACCCGCTGGTAGCCCATGCCCGGTCCGCCGTGCGGGTTGTCGGCGACCTCGAAGTAGTAGATCTCTTCCAGGACCGATTCGTTCTCGGTGTGCTCGTCGTGCTTGTGCGGCGGGTAGGACGACCAGTTGCCGCCCGGTGTGAGCACCTCGCACGCGATCAGTTTGTCGGCCTCGAACGCCCCGGGGGTGCAGAAGTTGTTCACCTGGCGGCTCATCTGCCCGGCGCCGCGCAGTTCCACCGGCACCTTCCCGGCGGGTCCGTAGCGGGGTGTGAGCCGCCGTTCGCAGCGTGCGGCGGGCAGTGCGAACCGGCCGCCTTCCTTGGACCACAGGACGATCGAGGCGTCGCGCGGCGCGTAGGCGAAGTCGGTGACGCGGGAGAAGACGTCGGGGCGGCCCTGGAGTTCGAACGTCACGGCGATCTCGTCGGCGGGGACGCCGATCGTCGCGACGCAGGATCCGGTGAGTGGGAGGACGAGGGTCTCCGAGTCCCCGGTCTCCAGGGTGAGCTCCTCCCCCGCGTCGAGTGTGACCACGCGCAGGCCTGAGTACGCCCAGCCGGCGCTCTGCGGTGTGACCTCCATGTTGACCTCCATGGACACCTCTCCGTTCACAGCAGTTCCACCGCGGCGTCGACGGCGCCCGCGACGTCGTCGTCGGGCGGGTACAGCATGGACCGGCCGACGACCAGGCCGCGGACGGTGGGCAGGTCGAGGGCCGCCTTCCAGGCCGCCAGTGTGGCCTCGGGGTCGTCGGGCACCTCGCCGCCGAGGATCAGGGCGGGCAGTGTCGAGGACTCCATGACCTCGTCCATGCGGTCGACGACGGGCACCTTCAGCCAGGTGTGGGCGGAGGTGGCGCCGAGTCCGGACGCGATCGAGATGACCTTGGTCATCGCCTCGGGGGTGAGCACGTTCGTGATCTTCCCGCCGTCGCGGCGGGTGGACAGGAACGGCTCCACCATCGCCGGGAGTCCCTGTTCGGCGAGTTCGGTGACGGCGCCGGCGCAGTTCTCCAGTGTCGAGGCGGTCGCCGGGTCGTCGAGGTCGACGCGCAGGAGCATCTTTCCGCCGTCCAGGCCCGCGGCGTTGATCGCGGACGCGGTGTAGGCGGTGAAGCGGTCGTCGATCTCGAACGACGCCCCGGCCAGGCCGCCCCGGTTCATCGACCCGATCGCGTACTTGCCGTCCAGTTCCCCCAGCAGGAGGAGCTCTTCCATGATGTCCGGGGTGGCCAGGAGGCCGTGCACGCCCGGCCGGGCGAGGCCGACGCAGATCCGCTCCAGGAGGTCGCGGCGGTTGCCCATGGCCTGCGGGTCGGTTCCGGCGCGCAGCGCCCCGCGCGCCGGATGGTCGGCCGCGATGATCATCAGTTTGCCCGCGGCGCCGAGCGGGGCGGCGGGGCGCGCGCGGCGGGCGGCGGCCTCGGCGATCGCGCCGGGCCGGGCGGCCCGGGTCTCGATCAGCTCCGCGTGGCGTTCGGCGAACGTGCGGGTGTTCAAACCGTGCTCTCCTTGTCGTCGGTTGCGGCGGCGGTTTCGGTGAGCAGGCGTTCGACCTCGCCGGAGTCGGGCATCGCGTCCGCGCAGGCGAGCCGTGACGCGACGATCGCCCCGGCGGCCCCGGCGAAGCGGACGATCCGTTCGAGGTCCCAGCCGTGCAGGAGGCCGTGGCAGACGGCACCGCCGAAGGCGTCGCCGGCGCCGAGGCCGTTCACCACGTCCACCGGTGTCGGTGGGACCTCGACGAACCCGTCCGCTGATGCGGCGAGCGTGCCGCGGGGGCCCTGCTTGACGATCGCGATGGACACGCCGCGGTCGAGCAGGGCGCGGGCGGCGGCGTGGGGTTCGCGTTCACCGACCGCGACCTCGCACTCCTCCAGGTTGCCGACGGCCACGGTCGTGTGTTCCAGCGCGCGGGCGATCAGGTCCTTGGCCGTGTCGGGTGACTCCCAGAACATCGGCCGCCAGTCCAGGTCCAGGACGGTCGTCCCGGGGTGCGCGGCGAGCGCGGTCAGCGTCGCCTCGCGGCTCGGCTGCTGGGACAGGCCGGTCACCGTCGCCCAGAAGATCCGGGCGGCGGCGATGGCGTCCAGGTCGAGCTCGTCCGGGTGGATCTCCAGGTCGGGCGCCTTGGGGTGCCGGTAGAAGTACAGCGGGAAGTCGTCGGGCGGGAAGATCTCGCAGAACGCCAGGGGCGTCGGCAGGCCGGCGACGTCGGTGACGAACCGGTCGTCGACCCCGTACTCCTGGAGTTTGCGGTGGATGAACCGGCCGAACGGGTCCGCGCCGGTCCGGGTGATGACGGCGGCGCGGTTGCCGTGGCGGGCCGCCGCGACCGCGACGTTGGTGGGGCTGCCGCCGAGGAACTTGCCGAACGACTCGACGTCCTCGAGCCGGGTGCCGGTCTGGAGCGGGTAGAGGTCCACGCTGACCCGGCCCATGGTGATGAGGTCGAAGGCCACGTCGGGGGTCACGTCGGGGGTCATGGTGTCCTCCCGAGGAAGGCCAGGCTCGTGCGCACGTCGCGGCGCGGGCCCGCGTCCGGTGCGGGCTCGGACTTCAGGATGGTGTCCTGCTCGAGGACGTACCAGCCCTTGTATCCGGCGCCTTCGAGGGAGCCGATGATGCCGGCGATGTCGATGTCGCCCTGGCCGAGCGGACGGTAGATGCCGTCGCGGACCGCGTCGGTGTAGGTCGCGTGTCCCGCCGTGACGTTCTCGGCCATTGCGGCGTCGACGTCCTTGAGGTGCACGTGGGAGACCCGGGCGGCGGCCGAGCGGGCCAGTTCCAGCGGGTCGGTGCCGCCGATCAGCAGGTGCCCGGTGTCCAGGCAGAGCGGGATGTTCGATCCCGCGAGCACCCGGTCGACCTCCTCGCGCCGCTCGACGACCGTGCCGACGTGCGGGTGCAGGGTCGCCCGGTGGCCGCGCTCGGCGGCGTGGACCGCGGCGCGGTCGAGGTTGTGGAGCAGGGTCTTCCAGTTCTCGGCGTTCAGAACGGGCCGCTCGTCGTAGCCGTCCAGCCCGGTGACGGCGGCCAGAACCGCGGTGGCGCCCGGGTCGCCGAACGAGTCGAGCGCGCGCGCCAGTTCCGGCATCGGGTCATGGCCCGGGTCGTGCAGGACGAGGGGGACGAACCCGCCGACGGGCGCCAAGCCGTAGGAGGCCAGCAGCGCCGACCGGTCGCGCGGGTCGGCGGGCAGGAAGCCGTCCGGGCCGAACTCGGTCGCGCTGATCCCGAGGTCGCGCATCTCGGCCAGCACGCGCTCGGGCTCCATCTGGTGGCCCCAGCCGGGAACCTCGCAGACGCCCCACGAGATGGGGGCGGCGGCGACACGTCCGGCCGCGATCTCGATGCTCATCGGCGTACCTCCTCGATCGTGACGGTGCGTCGTTCGCGGCGGGAGACCTCGCAGGCCTCGGCCACGTAGAACGCCTCCAGGCTCTCCTCGGGCGGGCACGGGCTCGCGGTGCCGCCGCCGGCGACCAGGCCGGTGAAGGCGCGCAGCTCGGCCGCGTACGCCTCGGCGAACCGTTCGAGGAACCCGCCGTGCGCCGGGCCCGCGGGGTGGTAGCCGTTGCCGGCCGGGGACAGCGGGGTCCGGTCGTCCAGCCCGGCGACGACGCCGCCGAGTGAGCCGAGCACCTCCAGCCGCACGTCGTAGCCGGCCGCGTTGTACCGGGACGCGGAGACCACGGCGATCGTGCCGTCGTCGAGGGTGAGCATCGCCGAGCCGGTGTCGACGTCGCCGGCCTCGGCGAACGCTCCCGGCCCGTGGTTGGCGCCGGGGGGGGGGGGCGCGGGGGGGGGGGGGGGGGGGGGGGGCCCCCCACGCCGCCATAACATTGAGGAACCAAAGCC
>NZ_JBFAUU010000035.1:0-21964 GCF_040679435.1 Spirillospora sp. NPDC052269 | reverse complement strand
CCCGCGCAGCCCCGGGCTTCGGGGGGGCGTTGGTGGGGGCGCCGCGGCGGGGCGGGGCGGGGGGGCGCCCCCCCCCCGCGCCCCGGGGGGGGGGGGGCCGCCCCGGCCGCCCCCCCCCCCCCCCCCCCGCGTCCGGTGACGAACCGCACGGCGTCGAAGTCGTGGACCGAGCAGTCCCGGAAGAGGCCGCCGGAGTTCGGGATGTAGTCGTCCGGCGGCGGTTCGCGGTCGAGGGTCAGCGAGCGCACGGTGTGCACCCAGCCGAGGCGTCCGGAGGCCACCGCCTCGCGTGCGGCGACGTGGCCCGGGTCGAAGCGCCGCTGGAAGCCGATCTGCACCGGCACGTCGGAGCCGCGCAGCGCGGTCAGCGTTTGGATCGTTCCATCCAGGTCCGCCGAGAGCGGCTTCTCGACGAAGACCGGCAGTCCCGCCTCGACCGCCTTGATCACCAGGGCGGAGTGCGTGGAGGTCGGCGTCGCGACGACCATCGCGTCCAGGCCGGAGGAGAACAGCTCCTCCACCCCGCCTGCGGCCCGCGCGCCCAGCTTGGCGGCGACCTCGCGGGCGCGCCCGGCGTCCGCGTCGGCGATGACGACCTCGTCCACCAGGCCCTTCAACGTCTCGGCGTGCGCGGCTCCGATCCGCCCCGCCCCTGCCAGTCCGACCCTCATGTGGCTGCGCCTCTCGTTCGGCTCATCACGCGCCTTCTCCTGCCGTCGCCGGCGGCTTCGTCAAACATGATCGAGTCTCATGGAACGCTCCAAGAGCTGTCAATAGTTTGTCCTGACATAAGGACTTCAAGGCCAAGGTGTGCGTCGTCCGCTATCCTCCTCACGTGCGAGGACCCACCGTGACGCTCGACCGGGGCAGCCCGGTCCCGCTCTATTTCCAGGTCGCCCAGCAGCTCGAGGCCGCGATCCGCGCGGGCGAGCTGCCGCCCGGCGCCCGCCTCGACAACGAACTCGACCTGGCGGCGCGCTACCGGCTGTCCCGGCCGACCGTGCGGCAGGCGATCCAGCACCTGGTCGACAAGGGACTGCTGGTCCGCAAGAGGGGCGTCGGGACGCAGGTGGTCCAGTCCCAGGTGCGGCGGCCCATCGAGCTGTCCAGCCTTCACGACGACCTCACCGCCGACGGGCGCGAGCCCCGCACGCAGGTCCTGGAGCTGGAGACCGTTCCCGCCGAAGCCGAGGCCGCCGAGCGGCTCGGCGTGGCGGCGGGCGCGGACGTGCTGCGGATACGCCGGCTGCGCCTCACCGGCGGCGAGCCCCTCGCGCTGATGACCAACCTCGTCCCCCTCCGGCTCATCGACGTCACCGCGGCCCATCTGGAGGCGCACGGCCTGTACGAGACGTTCCGCGGCGCGGGGATCAACCTGCGGATCGCCCACCAGACCATCGGCGCGCGCGCCGCGACCACCGCCGAGGCGCGGTTGCTGGACGAACGCCGGGGCACTCCCCTGCTCACCATGACCCGGACGGCCTTCGACGACAAGGGGGTCGCCGTGGAGTACGGCACCCACGTCTACCGGGCCGACCGCTACTCGTTCTCGCACACGCTCGTCGGCAAGTAGCCCGCCGCGACACCCGCTGCACCCGCACGCCCACAGCACCCGCGGACGGCCGTAGCGGGCGCCGGTCCAGGTGAGGACCCGGACCGGCGCCCGCGACGTCATGTCAGCCGGTCAGAGGTCACGTCAGCCGGTCAGCTGCGCGACACTGCTGGCCGTGCCTCCCTTCTCGGCCTCGAACGCGACGGTCAGCGAGCCGCTCGCACCCGGCACCGTCACGGTCCGGACACCCGCCCGGCCGATGTCGACCTTCGTGGTTCCGAGCACCTTGCCGTCCCACACGTGGACGTGCGCCGTGCCCGGCCCGGTCGCCAGCAGCTCGAAGGTGACCGAGCCGCCCGAGACCTTCGGCGTTCCCACGATCCGCGCGGTGTCGGACGCGGGCGCGGCGGCGGTCGCCGCCAGCGGAAGGCCGGTGCGCACCGACTGGAGGATCGACTCCGGCGAGTTCACCGACGCGGCCGCGTCGGTCGGCATGACCGGCGGAGGCGGCGTGGTCGGCAGCCCCGCGGGCGGGGTGTAGCCGGGCAGGGAGGTGAGGGCCCACCGGTACGGGTCGCCCTGCACGCCGCCCCAGGTCGACCAGCCGATCCGGGTCTGGCCGGTCTTGTCCTGGGTGTCGGAGTCGTACACGAAGATGTTCAGGCCCATCCGCGCCGGGTCCACGGCGGTCGGGAGGTCCTTGAACGGGATCTTCGCCTCGATGGTGTAGCCGTCGTAGGGCTGGTTCACAACCGAGGCGACCTGCATGCCGGGGGCGGTCTCCGCGCCGCCCTGGTGGGCGTCGGCGTCCCGCTCGAAGCAGGGCTTGCCGTCCGACATCTGCGGGAAGATCCCCGTCTTGAACGTGGTGGAGGTGTTCTCGGAGTCGCCGCGCGGGTCGATCGCGATCTCGACCGAGTCCGAACGCCAGTGACGCTTGCAGTCATCGGCTCCGAGGATCGTGCCCTGCTTGTCGTCGTGGACCTTGACCAGGAAGTACAGCGCGTCGTCGGTCCAGGAGACCTTGCCGGTCGCCGAGCAGTCGGCGGCCGAGTCGCAGGCCGTGCCCTCCCACAGGCGGGACAGGTCGATCTCCTGTCCCGGGTACTCGCCGGGCGACTCCTTGCCGTCGACCTCCGGAACGGTCGTCGCCTTGGGCAGCTGCGCGGTCGGGACGAGCTCGAGCCCGCCCTTCTCCACGTCGGCGGCGCCCGAGGAGGGGGTCGTGGTCACGGTGAGGTCGTAGTCGCCGCCGGAGCCGCCCTGGTTGGAGGTCGGCAGGGAGGCGTCGGTGTTGGTGACGGTGAAGGTGGCCGCGCCCTTGGCCCCGGCCGCCAGCGTGAACGGCTTGGCGTCGGCGTCGGCCGAGAAGCCCTTGGGCAGGCCCAGCTTCACCGTGCCCGACTGCGCGGACGAGGTGGTGTTGGCCACGTCGATCCGCACCTGGCGCGACTTGCCGGACGCGAGCGTGAGCACGCGCTTCATCCGGCCGGTGAGCGCGGGCACGCCGTTCTTGCCGGCCCAGGCGTCGAAGTCGGCGACCCGGGGCAGCGGCTCCTGCAGCCCGGTGACGGGCGGCTGGACCTCGACCATCGAGACGGTCTGCCCCGAGGCGGCACCGGCGGTGAGCTTCGCGGCGATCTGCACGCGGCCGGTCGTGGCGTCCGCGGGGGGCGTCACGGTGAAGGTGGTGGTGCGCTCGCCGTCCGAGACCGTGCCGAGCGAGCCCGAACCTGTCACGTTCCAACCCTGCGGCACCGTGAGCGCCGCCTTGGCGCCGTCCAGCGCGCGCGGCGACGAGGCGTGCGCGGTCACCGTGAACGCGCGCCCGGGGCCCACCCCGAAATCGCTGGTCAGGTAGAACCGGCTGCCGAGCGGAAGCCCGCCCTTGGCCGGCTGCACCGCGCCCTCGAGCATCGCCGTCGGGTCGGTGTTGCCCAGCGTGAACGGCACCCGGCCGTGGATCTGCGTGAAGTAGTCACAGCCGATCTTGGTCGGGTCCGCCGGCACGTCGGGGAAGCCGCCCCAGCCCTGGCTGACGTACATCCGCTGCGCCTCGCGCTCGACCTGAGCCCAGGGCTTGCCGCCGTTGCGGGCCGAGGCACGGCCGCCCCACACGCCATAGGACAGCGTCGCGGGACTGGAGGTGGTCAGGCCGGTGGCGCAGGCCTGGCCGGTGGGGCCGGAGGCCCCGCCCGTGCCGAACAGCCGGCCCGGCGCCCAGGCCGTCAGCTTCTCCTTGCTCAGCTGCGAGGGGAAGGCCTTGGGGTCGCCCGCGGCGAAGTACGCCTCGGTCGCCAGGCGCGCCGCCTGCTGGTGGTTGCCGTGCTGGCCGGGCAGCGGCGCGGGTTCCATGGTCACGATGACCTTGGGCCGCGTCTCACGCACGAGCCGCACGACCTTCTCCAGCGTCGCGTCGTGCCCCCAGGTGCCGTCGGTCAGCGGCGCGCTGACCGTGTAGAAGAAGTCGACCTTGTCGAGATAGTGGATGTCGGTGACGCCGGCCTTGCCGACCGCGCGCCGCTCCTCGTTCTCACGGAGTAGGCCGAGTGGCGGGCCTTCCTCGTTTCCTGCCGCGTTGCCGCCGCCCTCGCCGCGGGTGACGGTGAGGACGCCGGTCCGTGCCTTGTCGAACTCGTTCCATTGGCCCAGGGTCGACAGCGTGCCGGCCTCGTCGTCGGGATGAGCCCCGACGAAGAGCACGTCCAGCTGTCCCTTGTCGGACCGTGCCGGCGCCGCCGCGTGGGCGGGAGCGCCGACCAGTGTGACCGCCGATGCGGCCAAGGCCGCGGTCAGAGCGGCCAGGGGGGTGAGTCTTCGCAAATCAGCTCTCCTGTTCGTTCCCTACTCCTTGATGGCCCCCGAGAGCATTCCTGCGATGAACTGACGTTGCAGGAAGACATAAATGACGATGACGGGCGCCGCGATGATCAGCGCTCCCGCCATCAGCAGCGGGTAGTCGGTCTTGTGGGCGCCCTGGAAGAAGGACAGCCCGAGGGGCGCGGTGCGCAGCCCCTCGTCGGAGTTGACGATCACCAGTGGCAGCAGGAACTCGTTCCAGGTCCACATGCTGGTCAGCAGCACCATGGTGAGGATCGCCGGCTTGCCGATCGGAACCAGCACCCGCCAGAGCGTGGTCCAGCTGGACGCGCCGTCGATCCGGGCGGCCTCGAGCAGCGACGGCGGGACGCTGCGGAAGTAGGCGCGCATCCAGAACGTGCCGAACGCCACCGACATCGCCACCTGCGGCAGGATCAGCCCCACGTAGCTGTTGTCCAGGCCCATCGACCGCAGGTCGAAGTACAACGGGACCACGATGGTCTCGGTGGGGATGGTCAGCCCGGCCAGGAACAGCAGGAACAGCACCGAGGCGCCGCGGAACCGCATGGTGCCCAGCGCGAACCCGGCCATGATCGACAAGACCCCGGACAGGACCACCGTGACCGAGGTGACGATCACGCTGTTGCGCAGGTAGGTGGCGAAGTGCCCGTCGTGCCACGCCGTGGCGAACGTGCCGAAGTCCAGGTTCGGCAGCTGCAGGGCCTTCACCACCACGCCGCACATCGGGAACAGCGCGATGACCGCGAACAGCGCCAGGATCGCGTGGTTGAAGAACAGCTCGCGCCGCGAGGTCATGCGCTCTTCCCTTCCACCAGGCGGCCGATGACGGCGGTGACGGCGAACAGCAGCACCGCCATGGTGATGCCGATCGCGCAGCCGAGTCCGACCTCGCCGGTGTTGAACGTGCGGTTGTAGACCTCGTAGGCGGGCACCTTGGTGGCGTTGCCCGGGCCTCCGCCGGTGGCCATGTAGATGAGGTCGAAGTTGCGGATGGACATGGTCGTGGTCAGCGTCAGCGCCACCGCGAGCTCGCGGCGCAGGCCCGGCAGCGTGACCGAGAAGAACTCGCGGACCGGGCCGGCCCCGTCGATGCGCGCGGCCTCGTACAGCTCACGCGGGATCCTCTGCACGCCCGCCATGAACAGCACGAACGCCAGGCCGATCTCGACCCAGGTGCCGACCAGTCCCACGGCCGGGAGCGCGAAGGTGAAGTCCCCCAGCCAGCCGTGCCGCCAGTCGGGCAGCCCGGCGTCGTGCACCCAGCCGAGCACGGTGTTGACCGGGCCGTCGGCGGAGTACACCCACTGCCAGGCCACGGCCACCGCGACCATCGCGATGACCTGCGGCAGGAACAGCACCGTGCGGAAGAACGTCATGCCGCGGATCTTCGTCCGCGACATCGCCGCCACCAGCACGAACGCGATGCAGCACGGCAGGATCGAGTAGAAGACGACCAGGACCAGCAGGTGGCCGAACGAGCCGCGCAGCGCCGGGTCGGTCCAGGTGGTGGTGTAGTTGGAGAGCCCGGCCCAGGTCGCGGTGCCGAGCCCGTCCCAGTTGTAGAGGGAGAACTGCACGCCGCGCACCAGCGGCCAGAGCAGGAACGCCCCGTACACCAGCAGCGCGGGCAGGGCGTACAGCCAGCCGATGTTGCGGGACTCGCCTGGGGCGCGGGTCCTCACCCGGCCCCCCGCGCGGCGTTCGGCGCGGGTGCCGGGCGGCTTCTCCCCGGTCTTGCGGGTCTTCTGCCGCGCGACGGTCGTCATGGGCGGACTCCTTGGCTCTGCCGATCGATCCTGGTCTCGCCGCCGGGGCGCCGGATGGGCCGTTGCCGGCGTTCCCGGCGCTCCGGCGGCGGAGCCGGTCGTTACTTCTTCTTCTGGAAGGCCAGCGCGTCGTCCTGCGCCGCCTTCATGGCGTCCTGGGCGGACTTCTTGCCGGCGACCAGCTCCTGCAGCGGTCCACCGAACTCGTCGACGAAGGTGGGGGTGGTGTAGTCGTTGTAGGGCGTCGTGCCGTCGTTCTTGCTCAGCTCGGCCCAGGCCGTCGACACCTCCTTCATCAGCGGCAGCGAGGGCTGCTTGGTCGGCGCGGCGAGCACGGGCAGGTTCCCGGTCTCGACGGAGACGTCCATGGCCTCGGGCGAGGTGATGAAGTTGATGTAGGCCGCCGCCACGTCGGAGTGCTTGGACTTGGCGGTGATCGACCACGGCAGGCTCTCGCCGCCCATGGTCGTGACGGGCTGACCGGCCTGGGCGGCCGGCGGCAGCACGAAGCCGACCTTGTCCTTCATCCGGTCCGCCAGGTCGGGCGCCCACCAGGTGCCGCCGAACATGAACACGCCCTGGCCCTTGGCGAAGTCGACGGGGGTGTCGTCCCACTTGCGCGAGTTGGCGTCCTTGGCGAGGTAGCCCTGCTTGGCCCAGTCGGAGAGCTTCTGCGCGGCCTGGACGTTCGGCCCGTCGGTCCAGGAACCGCCGTTGCCGAAGACCAGCTTGCGGACCGCGTCCTTGTCGGCCAGGCCGTCCTGGATGATCCCGTACAGCTGCATCGCGGGCAGCTTCTCCAGGTTGTTGAACGCGATCGGGACCTCGCCCTTGCTCTTGGCGGTGGCGAGGGCCTGGTCGAACTCCGCCCAGGTCTTGGGCGGCTGGATGCCGAGCTTGGCGAGCTTCTCCTTGTTGTAGTACAGGCCGACGATCTCGCCGTTCAGCGAGACGCCGTAGAGGTCGCCCGAACCGATGAGCTTGCCGTCCTGGGTGACGCTGTTCAGGTCCAGCAGGCCCTTCGGGTAGCGCTTCTTCCACCCGTAGACCTGGTCGTAGGAGTCCAGCGGGAGCAGCATCCCCGCCTTCACGTACTGGGCCATGTTGGCGTAGCCCTGGTTGGCCTCGACGACGTCGGGCGGGTTGCTGCCCGACAGCGCCAGCCGCAGGGTCTTCTGCAGGTCGCTGAACGACCGCGACACCCGGTTGATCTTCACGTTCGGGTACTTGGCCATGAACTGCTTGTTGAGCGTGTCGACCTGCTGCTTCAGCCCGCCCTGGACCTCCTGGTCCCAGACGGTGAGGGTGACGTCGCCGGCCTTGGCCACGTCGGTGCTGATGGCGTTCGGCGCCTTGTTCGCGGGCTTGTCGTTGGACGAGCCCGGCGCGCACGCGGCGGCGAGCGTCATCGCGAGGGCCGCGGCCGTCGCGACCGCCCCCCGCGTCAATCGTGTCGGCATTTCAGCGGCTCCTTCCTGTGCTGGTCGTTCTGTTTCCGTGGTGCCGTGCGATTTCCGTGGTGCTGTGGTGCTGTGGTGTTTCCGTCGTGCTGTGTGGTGCTGTGTTGTGCGGCGCCGCGTGAGGCTGTGCGGTGTCGGGTCAGGACGGCCGTACGGGCTCGGCGCGGAGCGTGGGCTCGGCCCGGACGACGGTCTCGGTCGCCATCTCGGGGAGGAAGTCCACGACGAAGGCGTACGGTTCGAGCGCGGTCTCGGGGATCTCCCCCGATTCGCCGAAGGCGGCGATCTCACCCCAGCAGGGCGCTCCCAGCGACCCGCTGCGATGCCGGACCGACAGGCCCGCGCAGAGATTGGCGAACTTCAGCCGCTCGGGCAGCGGGAGGCCCGCCAGCGTCCCGAACATGAACCCGGCCGCGAAGACGTCGCCCGCGCCGGTCGCGTCGAGCGCCTCGACGGGCAGCGCCGTGACCTCGGCGACCTCGCCCGTCCGGGAGTCGATCGCGATCGCGCCGTCCCCGCCGCGCTTCACCACGACCACCGGCACCCGCGCCGACAGCGCGCGGGCGGCCTCCTCGGGCGAGTCGGTGCGCGTGTAGGCCATCGCCTCGACGGCGTTCGGCGTGAACACGTCCACGTCCGCCAGCCGGTCGAGCACGTCGCTCGACCAGGTCCCGGTCGCGTCCCAGCCCAGGTCGGCGAAGACCAGCGCTCCCCCGCGCCGCATCTCCTTCGCCCAGGCGGGAACGGGGCCGTCGATGTCGATGACGCAGGCGCGCGACTTCGGCAGCGCGGCGTCCGCGGCGCCCGCGGCGTCCTCGGGGACGGGCTTCTCGTAGGTGACCATGCTCCGGTCGGAGTCGTAGGCCAGCGAGACCGTGACGGGCGTCGGCCACTCGGCCACCTGCCGCGACCAGGCGAGATCGACGCCCTCCTGCTCGGAGAGCGTGCGCCACAGGTAGGCGCCGAACATGTCGTCGCCGAACGGCGCGGCCAGTCCGACGCGGAGGCCGAGCCTGCTCATCGCCACCGCGATGTTGGCGATGCCGCCGGGCGCCGAGCCGAGCCCCTCGGTGAACAGCTCGGTGCCGGGGGGCGGCAGTCCGGGCAGCCCGGTGAAGATCATGTCCATGAAGACCTGGCCGCTCAGGAAGACGTCCAGGCCGGGTGCCTCCCCGGCGTCACGCTGGCCGCCCGTGCGGCGGAGCAGCGCGTGGCCGAAGTCGCGCTCGGCGCACGGGTCCGTGAGCGACGGCTCGGGCGGGCGGCCGGTGGCCGCTTGCCCGGCGGTCTCCTGGGCGGGCTCCGCCCGCGTGGTCCCGTTCAGGGTGTCTGCTGTCATGATGCCTCCTCTCCTGCGGGTCGAGTTTGGTTGACCGAATGTCATGACAAATTTCGGATCGAGTGAGATCCCGGGTGGCCGGGGTCCCGTTCCGTCAGAGGACCGAGACCAGCAGCGACACGGCCGACTCCTGCCGGGAGATGTCCGCGCGGTCGAACGGCCCGGACCAGCTCAGTCCGTACTGGTCGCGCCCGTCCCCCCCGCGCGTGTACAGGGAGGCCGCCTGCTCGCGCAGGTAGTCGCGGTAGGGATGGTCGGGCAGGACCCGGTCGAGCTCGGCGAGGTTGCGGGCGAAGATCCCCTTGAACGACGCCTGGTCGGCGTTGCAGGAGCCGGCCGCCTCGCAGGGCTCGGTGAGGATCCCGTTCGGCGACAGCCGCGGGCTCTTCACGACGGCGTCGGCGATGCGGCGCGCCGCGACCAGCAGGGAGCGGTCGTGGGTCGCCTTGTAGAGCTCGCTGAGCCCGCCGAGGACGACGCCCTGGTTGTAGGTCCAGGTCGTCCCGCCGTTGTTGGCGCACCCGCCGGACTGCGTGGCGAGTCCGTCGTTGACCAGGTTCTCGTCGTTGACCATGCCGCTGCGCTGGAACCACGTCCACGCCTCGCGGGCCCGCGCCAGGTAGACGCGGTCACCGGGGACGCGGTTGTGGAGCGAGGCGAGCAGCGAGAAGTAGAGCTCCAGGCTGATCGCGTTCTTGTAGCTCTTGCCGGGGATGTCCCACCAGACGCCGCCGCCGCAGGTGTCGTCCCAGTACGAGCGGATGTAGGCCTCGTCGAGCTTGGCGATGCCGAGGTACCGGCGGTCGCGGGTGAGGTCGTACATCCGGACCATGGCCAGGGCCCACCAGCCGGTGTCGTCGGTGGAGTCGGCGCGGAACTCGCCGCCGCCCTCCGGCCACCAGGGCAGGGGCTTGCGCTGCTGGGCGACGGTGTTCTCCACCGCGCCCATGAGACGGCGGTCGCCGGTCCGGTCCATGTAGTCGAGCAGGGCCTGAAGGGCGTTGCCCGACGTCCACCACGGGGCCTCGGGGTCCCAGCGGCCCGACTCGCGGTCGTAGAAGCGCATCATCGCGTCCACGGCCGCGCTCGCCCGCGCCCGGTCCTGGCGCTGGGAATCGCGCCGGGAATCGTGCTGGGGCGAGGCCTGGGCCGGGACGACGCCGGCGAAGAGCGTCATCACGAGCCCGGCGGCCAGCACGCCGAGCATCCGGGACCGACATCGCCGGGTCATGTGGTGCGCTCCCCCGCGAAGACCGCGGCCACCTCGGGAATCCGGTCGATGTAGCCGTCCAGCAACTGGCGTCCCACCGAGGCCGAGTCGACCAGCGGGTGCAGCGCGAACGCCTTGGCGGCGTCGGCGCGCGAGCCGTTGCGGGCGGCGCTGATGACCAGCCGCTCGACGGCCTTGACCTGCTGCATGAGCCCGGTCTGGTGAAGGTCGGGCTGGGTGAGCGTCAGCGGGTGCACGCCGTTGGCGTCGACCATGACGGGCACCTCGACGACCGCGTCGCCGGGCAGCGCCGCGACGGTCGAGCCGTTGCCCACATTGAGGATCATCTGGGCGCGCTCGTTGCGGCTGATCGCGTTCATCACGCTCAGCGCGACCCCGGCGTAGCCCTGGTCGACCGGGTCGACGCCGGAGTGGTCCTCCAGCTCCTCGCCGGCGCTCGCGCCCTTCACCTCGGCCATGTAGCTGGCGCTGCGCGAGGCCACGGTCTCGCGCCACATCTCCAGGGCGGCGCCGCCGGACGCGCCCGCGATCCGCTCGTAGAACGCCGACTGCTGCTTGGCCAGGTACTCGCCGCGGGTCTGCGGCGCGTCCAGGGTGGCCCGCACCGCCTCCCGGTTGAAGTAGTAGTAGTACAGGTACTCGTTCGGGATGACGCCGAGGTCGCGCAGCCACTCGTTCCCGAAGACCACGCCCTCCTCCAGCGACCCGAGCACCTCGTCGTTGGCGAGCAGGGCGGGCATGATGTCGACGCCGTCGTGCAGGATCCGGCGCATCCAGCCCAGGTGGTTCAGCCCCACGTAGTCCAGCTGGAGCCGGGCGGGGTCCAGGCCGAGCGCCGCGGCCACGCGCGTGCCGAGACCGGACGGGGTGTCGCAGATCCCCATCACGCGGTCGCCGAGCACGTCCCGCATCGCCTCGGTGATCATCCCGGCCGGGTTGGTGAAGTTGATGACGTAGGCGTCCGGCGCCAGCGCCTTCACCCGCCGCGCGATGTCGAGCATCACCGGGATCGTGCGCAGCCCGTAGGCCAGGCCGCCGGGGCCGGTGGTCTCCTGGCCGAGGACGTTCAGGTCGAGCGCGACCCGCTCGTCGCAGACCCGCCCCGCGAGCCCGCCGACCCGGATGGCGGCGAAGACGAAGTCCGCGCCCTCCAGGGCCTTGTCGAGCCCGGTGCTGGTGAACACCCGGGGCGCGTCCGGCACGCCTTCGGCGAACGTCGCGAGCACGGCCGCCATCGCCTCCAGGCGCCCGGCGTCGGAGTCCTGCAGCCATACCTCTTCGATGCGCGGCGAGCCTTGGTCGCGCAACAGGGCCTGGTACACGTAGGGCACCCGGAACCCACCGCCGCCGAGAATGGCCAGCTTCATGCGATGATCACCTTTCCACCCGCCTGGCGGCAGAGCTCGAGAGTCTGAGGATCGGCACCGGCGGTCGTGATCAGCGTGTCGAGCTGCTCGAGGGAGCAGACACGCAGCGACCCGGTGCCGGGGAACTTGGTCTCGGACGCCACCAGGACGACCCGGTCGGCGGCCTCGATCATCGCCCGCTTGATCTGGGTCTCCACCTCCATGTCGTCCACGACATGGCCGTTGGCGCGCACCCCGGTGCAGCTGAGGAACACCAGATCGGCGCTGACCTGGCGGAGCGCCGACTCGGCGAGCGACCCGACGAGCGAGAGATAGTTGCGCCGCACCACGCCGCCCACCAGCACCAGCCGGACGGCGGGGTCGTCGCGCAGCTCGTCGAACACCGCCAGGTTGGCGGTGATGACGGTGACCGGACGGCCGCGCAGGTGACGGGCGATGAGCCGGGTGCTGGTGCCTATGTCGAGCACGACGACCATGTCGTCCTCGACGAGCTCCGCGGCCCGGCGGGCCACCGCCTCCTTGCCCTCGCTGTCACGCTCGGCCGAGGCGGCGAAGGAGATCTCCTCCGGAGCCGCCTGCTGCGGCGAGGGCGCAGCCCCGCCATAGGTCCGCACGAGCTCGCCGTTGCGGTCCAGCACGTCGAGATCACGACGGATCGTCGACTCGCTCACCTTGAGGCTCTCGGCCAGTTCCCTGACCGAGGCCGCCCCCTTCGTGCGGACCGACGAAACGATCTGCGCACGGCGCTTGCTCGATGTCACGCAGGTGAACGTAACACTCGTGCGTGATGTCAGTCACCATCTGGGCAGAAGTTGCTCAAAACCTGTCATCGACCCTTCTGACGTGCAAAGACGCTGTCAAGGCATCCTGAAGTCAGGTGGCCTCGTCAACTGTGGGAACGTTCCAAGACACTTGCTCGCCACCGCCGCGTAAAAGATCACCCCGCCCCACCTTGGCCGCGGCGGCAAGGTTGTCAACAACACCCGTCAAGTCACGCGCCGAGGTCACCCGAAGTTTGCGGCGACCATCCGGGCCTGGAGCTGACCTTTCGCCCTTCCACGACGCCTTCGACCGGCCGAGCCGCCCACCGCGTCCACCTAACGCCATCGATCCGAGTCATCGCTCAGGGGTCGACCCCGCGCGGGGTTGCGCCAACGGGTGCCGCCGATGTCGTCCAGGCAGCTCGCGAAGCCGGACCGCCCGTGCGTAGCTTCTGGCCAGAGGGGGCATCGCGTGACCGGGGAACCCAGCCAGTTCCTGGCACAAGGGGGGAACATGAACATCAACGGTTCACGCGATACCGGCGAGAGCGCCGCACAAGCAGCCCGGCCATGCTCGGAGACGACCGCGCGGCTGGCTCCGCCGACCGAGGAGGTCCACGCCTCGTACCTGGCCGCGCTGGAGGAGTACCGCGCCGAAGGCAAGTATCCCGATCTCGAAAACCTGGACGTGGCGGCCCCGGCCGCGTTCGCGCAGCACGTCGCCACACTTCGGCGAGACGGCTACGTGGAGCCACCCGAAGCGCCCTGGGACGTTCCGATGACCTTGCTGTGGTTCGTGCGCGAAGGCGAGTACCTGGGGCGGCTCTCCATCCGGCACCGCCTCACCCCTACGCTGGAGGAGTCCGGAGGGCACATCGGCTACGACGTTCGGCCCTCGGCCCGCGGGCATGGCCACGCCACGCAGATGCTGCGGGAGTCGCTTCCGGTGGCGTCCGATCTGGGCGTGGGCAGAGCCCTGATGATCTGCGGCGAGTCCAACACGGCGTCGCGGCGGGTCATCGAACGGAACGGCGGGAAGCTCTGGGACCAGCGAGACCACCGCCTGTACTTCTGGCTCCCCACAAGCCCATAGACACGTCGGCGTCGGCCGCGCCAAGCGCCGGATGCCCGCCCACCAATTGCAGCGCAACGCCGGCTTCGGTGACGGACCCATTTCCGGACGGCGACGACGAAGCGTCGGCATATGATCCGGTCTCGGCGTGGACCGGGATCACCATCCCCCGCAGCGCGTCGTTCGCCGGCCTGCTCCTGTGGATGGCGGCCTGGACGCCCGGCTTCTGCCGCGTCGCCGCCGAGGAGACCCGCGACATGCTCGTTCAACTGCATCGCGCCGCCAGAGGCGCCCAGGTGTCAGTGGTCAGGACCACCGGCGGTCTCGGCCCGGCGCCGCAGGACCGGCAACGTGGCGCATGTCGGTGAGGGTGGGGGCAACGAGGAGCCACCCTGGGGTGGTATGGGAGCCGTCGGTGACGCGGCATCCCCATCGGCGCGCGGACATGAGCGGGACTTCACCGCCCGTACCGCCGGGCGGTGCCGACCACTCGGTGACGATCCGGCAAGCCGATCCGCCGGGAGGCGCAGTTCGCGGTGTGTCACATTGTCACGGCTTGCGTGCGACCGCTCCCACGCAGGAGATGTTGGGGGCCGGGCCCCAGGGATTGGGGTCGGGACGCCACCTCGACACCGAAACCACGCCAGGCTCCAGTAGTTTCAGGCCCTCGAAGTAGCGGGCGATCTCCTGGGGGCTGCGGGGCGTGTAGGGGACGCCGCGGCCACCGGCGTTGTAGCGCTCGATGGCCCGCACATAGGCCGGGTCGGTGTCAGCACCGTCGTAGACCGCCAGGTAACTACCCGACGGCAACTGCGCCACAAGCCGCCGCACGATCGACCGGCACTCCTCACCGTCTTGGACCAACCCGAGGATGCCCATCAGCATGAGCGCAACCGGCTGGGAGAAATCCAACGTCCCTGCGGCCTGGGCGAGGATCGTCTCAGGGGCGCGCACGTCCGCCTCGATATAGGCGGTGGCCCCTTCGGCCGTACTGGTGAGCAGGGCCTGCGCGTGCACCAGAACCAGCGGATCGTTGTCGACGTACACGATCCGCGATTCGGGCGCGATCCGCTGAGCCACCTCGTGGGTGTTGTCGACGGTCGGCAGCCCGGTGCCGACGTCCAGGAACTGCCGGATCCCGGCCTCGCCGGCCAGATACCGCACCACGCGCTTGAGCATGTGTCTGGAGTGGCGGGTGATGTCGCGCATGCCGGGGAAGATCGCGCAGATTCTGTCGCCGGCTTCCCGGTCGACCGGGTAGTTGTCCTTGCCCTCGAGCAGGTAGTTCCAAATTCGTGCCGAGTGCGGCACGGTCGTATCGATCCCAGCAGGTGTGCTCATAGTCGTTGTTCCTCCGAAGCACGTGCGGCGGTACTACATGCCCCGAATTCTGCCGTGACCCCACGCCCCCGACCAGGGGCTGGATTGTTGGGTGAGGAGGGCCTGCACGGCCACTCTCTGAGCTAGTCGGTCAGCGATACCCGCTGCGTTGCCCCGTCCCAGCCGAGCTCCCCGGCATCCTCCGCCTCGCACAGAGCCAGAACCATCTCCCGCACGGCCCACCCCGCATCCTCGGACAGCACGTGGAGCGACGTCAGATGCCCGCGGGGATGAACGAACGGGAGGTGTTCCAGCACCTGCAGGCGCTGAGCGATGCCACCGGCTGGCTCGACGCGATCACCCGGCTCGGCCCCGGATCGCTCAGTGCCCAGCCAAACCCTCCAAGGAGCGGCAGCAAAACCATGCCCGAGAAACAACTCCTCGAGCTCGCCCAGCAGGCCAGCGTCCGGATCCTCGCCCCCAGGCCGCATGGAAGCGGCGGGCGTCGGCATTGAGGTGCGTGGTGGGGCTGAGCCGGGCGGGTCTACCTCGTTGAGACCTGGATACAACGGAACGCCGACCGCGGCTTCGACATTCGCCATGGTGAGTATGTCCGCCCAAACCTTGCCAGCTAGGACGTTGGCGACCGTCTGCCGATCTGCAGTGCTGGCGGCCGCCAACCGCTTGGCCGACAGTTGCCGCAGCTTCACGAGCTCCTCTAGCCGGCGCGCGAAGGTCTGCGCGACACGAGCAGCGTGGTGGTCGATCGTCGCGTACGGCCAAGCACCAGCGACGATGTAGTCACGTGGTTTGCGCGCTCTGTTCTTCGTCCCCGCCACTCGGTGATCCTCACAGAAGTCAGGTCGTTCGGCCGTGTCGGCGTCGGGGTGGACGGCGATGGTGATGGTGCCGGTGAAGATGTAGGCGCGTTTGTCGAAGCGGGTGGCGACTGCGCGGAACTGTTCGAGGCGGTTGATCGCGCGTTCGACAACCGGGTGCTGTTGGACAAGTGCTTCCAGGCGCTGAAACCAGGTGGGCTGCTGGTCATCTGCGAGCTGCTGCTCGACGACGACCTCACCGGACCGGCCATGGCGGCACTGGCGAGCATGAACATGCTCATCCGCACCCGCGCCGGCCGCAACTACACCACCGACCACTACCTGACCTGGCTGACCGAGGCGGGCTTCCACGACGCTCACCGCACCGACATCACCGCCACTGTGATGAACGGCGCCATCATCGCCACCCGCCCGCAGGAACCCCGAGCCGCCACTCCCACCGACACCCGCGACTGACCACCCTGGCCCAGCGGAACATCCCTTGAGCAACTGAGTGAGCTGACTAACCATGGACATGTGGCCGAGGCCGGGCTAGGGTTCAAGTCAGTCAGTCAACTAACTAATTAATGGGGCTCGCGTGATCGTTGTGACAGGGGCGACAGGGAACGTCGGCCGGGATTTGGTGCGGATCCTCGTCGAGGCCGGTGAGCAGGTGACCGCGGTCTCGCGGCGTCCGGCACCGTTGCCCGACAGTGTGCGGCACTTGCAGGCCGACCTGACCGAGCCGGAAAGCCTGCGCACCGCCCTTCAGGGGGCCGAGGCACTGTTCCTGCTCGTCGCCGGTGATGACCCGCAAGGCATTCTCGACCTCGCCAAGGCGGGCGGAGTGCGACGCGTCGTCCTGCTCTCCTCCCAGGGCGCCGGGACGCGACCGGAGGTGTACCGCCATCCTGCGGCGTTCGAAGACGCCGTGCGCCGCTCGGGCCTCGAATGGACGATCCTGCGGTCCGGAGGCCTGAACTCCAACGCCCTCGCATGGGCCGAGACGATCCGCGCGCAGCGCACGGCCACCGCGCCGTTCGGCAGTGTCGGATTGCCCACCGTGGATCCGGCGGACGTCGCTGAGGTCGCGGCCGTGGTTCTCCGCGAGAGCGGCCACTCGGGCAACACCTACGACCTCACCGGACCTGTTCCGATCACCCCGCGGGAACGGGCCGAGGCGATCGGCGAGGTGCTGGGGACCTCGGTGAGGTTCATCGAGCAGACTCACGCCGAGGCCCGCGCGCAGATGCTGACGTTCATGCCCGAACCGGTCGTGGACGGCACCCACGCCATTCTCGGCCGGCCGCTGCCCGCCGAACAGCAGGTGAGCCCGGCCATCGAACGCGTCCTCCACCGGGCGCCGCGGGGCTTCGCCGACTGGGCCGCCCGCACCGCCCCCGCCTTCCGCTGACCTCCGGGCCAGGCTCCGGGGACGACGCCCTTCGCGGAGCCCCTCCTGCCACATGGCCTCCTGGGGCCCAGCAGGACGCCGGACATCACGCCTCCGCTTGGCGGTGGACGTCGACGCCTGGTGGCACCAGCACAAACACCGCCGCCCCTTTCGCTTCACCACGAGGCCGACATGGCCGGGCGGCGACGACCCAACCGACGAACCCAACACTCGACAGGAAAACTGCCATGCCCGTTCAGCCCGTACTCGACTCGACCATGTTCTACAGGGAGCGCGGCACCGGCGCGCCATTGGTCTTCTTGCACGGCAACCCCACGTCCTCCCACCTGTGGCGCGACGTCCTTCCCGCCATGGGAGGACGGGGGCGCATCCTGGCCCCGGACCTGATCGGCATGGGTGAGTCGGGCAAACCCGATATCGCCTACACGTTCGCCGACCAGGCCCGCTACCTGGACGCCTGGTTCGACGCGCTCGGCCTCGAGGACGTGGTGCTGGTCGGGCACGACTGGGGCGGCGCCCTCGCCTTCGACTGGGCCGCCCGCCATCCCGGCCGCGTGCGCGGAATCGCGTTCACCGAGACCATCGTCAAACCGATGAGCTGGGAGGAGTTCCCCGAGGGCGGCCGGGCGCTGTTCGAGGCGATCAAGACACCGCAGGTGGGCGAGGCCATGATCCTGGACGACAACGCCTTCATCGAGCAGGCGCTGCCCGGCACCGTCGCCTCCCCTCTCGACCCGGCCGACCTGGACGTCTACCGCCGCCCGTACCCGACCAGGGAAAGCCGCCGCCCGCTGCTGCAGTGGCCGCGGTCGATGCCGCTCGGAGGCGACCCCGCCGATGTCGTGGAGAGGATTCAGGCGTACGACGAGTGGCTGGCGATCAGCGCCGACGTGCCCAAGCTCCTCATGGTCTTCAAGTCCGGCCCCGGAGCGATGATGGGCCCGCAGATCGTCGACTGGTGCGCGGAGAACATCGCCGGCCTCGAGATCGTCCGCCACGATGAGGTCGCCGGCCACCACACCCCGGAGGACCGTCCCCTCACGATCGCCGGAGCCGTCAGCGAATGGGCGGACCGGCACGGGCTCCGCTGAGCCAAGCGATCGCCGATGACGCCTGCTCCGACGGGCCAAGCGTGCCGTGCACCATCGACCGGATCGTGGACGAACCGCGCCTCGGGTGACAAGAGGCGAAGCTCAGCCGGGATGCTGCGCGCCGATCGTTGGCTGGGCCTTCCGGCACTGCCCGGAAACGGTTGCCGGGGACAAGTCCGGACTCGCACGGGCACTGATGGCCGAGGACCATATCGATGAGCACCGGCGACCGACCTTTCCCTACGTCCTCGGCGCCGGCGAGCGGCTCTTCCCCGACGGCCAACCGCCCATTCACCTGGAAAGCCTGTCCGCCGAGCGGGTCGGCGCCGCCGTCCTCACGCGCTGCGGGAGGGCAGCCTGATGGCCGCTCGCTTCCTCGTCCTGTACGAAACGCCGTCCGACCCCGAGGCAGCGGACGTGAGTCAGTCGGCCGGTATCGCTCCAGGTCAGGGCCTGCTTGTCCTGGGGCTGATGTGGAGCGGGTGGCGGTGTTGCCGAAAGTCCGTACGCGCCACCTCTTGATTGATGTCGCGACAACCAATACTGTTGTCGCGACATCAAAGGAGTGGTCATGTACGAGTTCACCGAAGAGACGGTCATCGACGGAAACCTGGCCACGGTCTGGGCGACCGCCATCGACGTGGACACCTGGCCGGACTGGGACCCGCACGAGGAGGCGGCCAGGCTCAACGGCCCGTTCACCGAGGGAGGCACCGGCTGGTCCAAGCCCCGCGGCGGCCCGGCCACGACCTGGACCATCACCGACGTCGTCCCGCTCGGCCTGTGGGCCTCCGAGTGCGACCTGCCCGGCGGGAAGATCACCGGCGTCAACACCTTCGAGGAGACCGCCGAGGGCGTCCGCTGCACCAAGACGGTCCGGGTCACCGGGCCGCTGACGCCACTGTTCAGATTCCACTTCGGCCGCCGCATGCGGCGCGACTTCTTCAAGACCTGGACGGCGCTGGAGGCCGAGGCGGCCCGCAGGAACAACGCGTGAACCCCGAAGAGTCCGGCCCCATGCTCTCGCCGGGGTTCTGGCTGCACCACGCGGCACTCACCTGGCGCACCGAACTCGACTCCAGACTGCGGCCACTGGGCCTGACCCACACCCAGTTCATGATGCTGGCCTCGACGGGCTGGCTGGAGCACACGGGCGGCCCGCCGACTCAGCAGCAAGTCGCCGAGCAGGCCGGAGCCGACCGGATGATGACCTCCCGGGTCGTCCGAACCCTCGTGGAACGGGGACTGGTGACCCGTCATCCCGACGCATCCGACGCCCGCACGCTGCGACTGGCCCTCACCCCCGAGGGCCGCTCCCTGACAGCACAGGCCGTCCAAGCCGCCCAGGACGTCGACGCCCAGTACTTCGAGGCCGCCCCCGATGATCTGAGAACCACCTTGCGCGAAATCGCCCAGCGCCGAAACCAGAGGGACTGAGGAACCCCGGACCGCCCTACCTCACCAAGCCAGGACAACATCCCTAGGAGCCGCGGTTGGGCGCGGCTCGCCTCGAAGCACCTCATCGATCAACGGCGAGGGCGTAGTCGGTCGGATGCGACTCGGTTCACGGGAGCTGGAGGCGGCGGGCAGGGACGACAGCGGCGAGGAACTGGCGCAGAGCCAATCGCGTGAGGAGGACCAAGCCCGGCCTTCGGCCGCAGGGCGGGCAAGACGAGGAGTGGGACTCCTCCCCCGCCAGAGAACACCCCCGCGCGACCCGGCGGTTGGAGCTGCCGTCATGAAGGCCAGGGTTCGCCTGCTTCGGTGGGGGGAACGCCCTGAACTGGACGAACGTCGGAACCTGCTTCTGTGAGCGAGGAGTCACCGCGCCGCGTCGCTGACGCGGAAGGGTGCTTCCTGTCGGAGGTCGATGACCTGCGGTCACACGGCACTCTTCGGCGTGACGTGGCGCTTTGATGACGCCAGGCTTCCTCAGGGCGTCATCCGACCCTCACCGCAGTCGTCCACAGCGGCGCCCTGGGACGCGGCAGCATCCACTCGGGCCCGCTCCATCATTCCGATAGCGGCCTTCAGACGCACTGACGGACCGTGATCGGCGGTCATCCCGGCAGACACTCCGCAGGAAATCGCCCATCGCACGACGCGTAGTGCTCGGTGGCAACACTGAGCGACGGCGCGGCAGGAGGCCGACGTTCGCCGCGCCGAAACCGCCCGTGGGACGAACGTGACCGATCTATGCAGCACACACGTCCATCCACAAGACGACCTTCGAATATTCATGGCACCGATGGCGGGCTTGCTCGGCACTGACCACGACACAGAGTGAGGTAGGCAATGCGACGCACGACGAAGGCAGTGGGAGCCCTGACAATGGCTGCCACAGTCACGTTCGGGGCTGCGGCAGCCGCCCACGCCGCCGACGGAGTCCTGATCATCGACGGTTCCGCTCACCGGAACCCGCACGGCTGCTTCCCGCTCGGGGACTACGTCGCCTCCACGGTGGTCAACAAGACCGACACAGACGTCAAAGTGTGGTCGGACTACGGCTGCAAGGGACGGGCAGCCGGACTGATCCGCCCCGGCGAAACCACCCACCCACGTGGCAGGAGCATCTCCATCGACTGAACACCCTCGTCGTGAGCGGCCGTGCACGCAGCGATGACTGGGCGTGGGAAGTGAGTTCGACTTCGGTTGCGGAAGGGAGCCCCCCTGGTCACGGTCATGGTGGGGGTGAGGCCGTTCCGTTCGAGCATGTGCCCTTCGTGGACGAACGGCGGCGCCTGCTCGGGAAGCGGGAAGGCCTCGGGGAGCGTGCGGCGTCGAGTGGCGCCTGGCCCCCGCGTGACCGCTTGGTCCAGAGGACGCGGACCCACTGCACCGCGATGTCCGTCGGGTCATGGTCGCATCGGTGATGTGGCCGGGGCTGATGCAGATCCCGTCCGGTAGGGGCGTCGGGGCTCAGGTGGCGAGGCGGCGGAGGGCGGCTTGGGCCGGTGGGGCCCAGGTGGGTTTTCCGCCGGGGCGGCCGCGGAGGCCTGCTTCTCCGATGAGGAGGCCGCCGAGGGCGCGGAGCACGGCCCAGCCGCGGGCGCGGCGGACGGTCGCTTCGTCCGGGGCGGGCTCGTAGGTGGTGAGGAGGCGGGTGGCGGCGCCGTCGGGGAGCAGGTTCCAGGCGGCGGCGAGGTCGCAGGCGGGGTCTCCTGTGCAGAGGTCGCCGAAGTCGATGACGCCGCTGAGGGCTCCGTCGGTGGTGAGGACGTTGGCGGGGTGCAGGTCGGCGTGGAGCCAGAGGGGCGGGCCCGTCCAGCGGGGTGCGGTGACGGCGTCGTCCCAGACCGCGCGGACGGCTTCCGGGTTCGGGAGGAGCCCGAGTTCGGTGACGGCTTTGAGTCCTTCGGCGAAGGCGGACGCGTGGACGGTCAAGGGCGTGCCGCGGTCGTTGCGGGTCCGGGGTGCGTCGTCCGGGGCGGGCTGGTGAAGGGCCGTCAGGAAGGCGGCCAGGGCGTCGGCCGCCTGCGCGGCATGGGTGATCGGGGCTTGGTCGGCGGGACGGCCTGGAACCCAGGTGGTGATGATCCAGGGGCGCGGGAACCGGTCGGTGGGCTCGCCGAGGTGTTGCGGGACCGGGATCGGCAGCGGGAAACGCGGGGCGAGACGAGGCAGCCAGGCGTGCTCCTTGCGAAGGTGCGCGTCGGCGGAGTCGGTGGCCCAGGGCAGTCGGACGGCGAGGTCGTCGCCGACGCGCCACATCTGGTTGTCCCAGCCCCGCGCGCCCAGGCGCACGGGACGGTCGGCCAGGTGCGGGAACTGTTCGCGGAGCAGTTCGCGGACGAGCTCAGGTGTGATGTCGGTGCTGCCATGGGCCATGCGTGACAACGCTAGTGCGCTGACCACATACGTTTGCCTGGTTTGTTCATGCGGCTTTGGGGTGTGGGCGTCCCCAGCGTTGCTGGCGTTGGCTGCGGATGCGG
>NZ_JBFAUU010000034.1:0-72404 GCF_040679435.1 Spirillospora sp. NPDC052269 | reverse complement strand
GGCGTCTAGTGTGGCGGGGTGCTCGTGCCCTGAGATGCGTTCGCGTAGGGGGAGTAGGTCGGCGAATAGGTCGCGGGCTGTCGCGGCGTCGCCTGGATCGCCCGATTCGAACCCACCCGCGCGGCGTGCCCGATGTGGACGCGTCCGTGCGGTGGGTCGGTGCCGGGGTTCTGCGACGGCCCGGTGCGGTGACTCTGTGTAGAGATCCGGGCGCGGTGACGCCTCGCGGGGGAAGCGGATGCGGTGGCGCCGCGTGCGGAACCGGGCGCCGTGAGCGTCCTGACTCGATCCTCTGACAGCCGCGTCCACTTCCGGCCGTTTCGAAGAAAATTGACGATCAGCCGCGATGGCCGGGCCACCTGGGCGTCCGCGGACGACTTTCCAGAGGTCGGGACGCCGAGTCGAGCGGATTTCGGCTCGGGTGTAAACCAAACGGACGCCGCAGGGGTCTCCTCAGTACGCGAGACCGTCTGGGAAGGGCCCTTGCGGCCTTTTCGGGTCTTGTTTTTCTACTTCGGACATCCGAAGATGCAGGATCAAGACTGGCCGTATGGTGACAAGTTACTGACCAGGGGGTCGCGTAGGTTACTTTTTCGCCGCACTCTTGATTCGATTTCGCGTCTGGGCGTCACGCAGCGTCGCCCTGACCCGATCTGCCCACTGAGGAACGAATCGCACGGGAACCGCGGTGCTGGGTCAGAAGGCAGGGGCGACAAGCCATGAGTCAATCGTTGGGCGGAGCGTGCGCGAACGCATGGCCGGGACAGGGCCCCCGTCGAAAGCTTGGACGGGAAGCGAGCGGTCGATGACGGCCGCGCGGACAGGGTCGGTGGCACCCGACCTCACTATCGGTGTCGTGGGACCGCATGACCTGGTCGAACGGGTCATGCTGATGGGCCATGGCCCCACGCCGGTGCCGAGCCGGCTGGTGGCGGCGGCCTACCGGGACGAACAGGAGGCGGCCGACAAGGTCGTCCGGCTCGGGTCTGGGGTGGACGTGTGTCTGTTCGCCAGCCCGGTGCCGTACGACTTCGCCCGCAAGGCGGGCGTGCTCACCATGCCGGCCACCTACGTCCCACTGAACGGCGCGGCGCTCCAGGGGGCGCTCCTGCGCGCCTCGCTGGACGAGCGCTTCGACCCCTCGCGCGTGAGCATCGACGTGCTCGGGCGCGCGGAGGTCGAGGAGGCGTACGCGGAGATCAGCCTGGCCACGGACCAGGTGCATCTGCGTGAGGAGGCCGCGGGTCCGGGGACCCTGGCCGCCTTCCACGAACGGCTCTGGCGGCGCGGGGCGACCACGGTCGCGATGACCTGCGTCCACGCGACGGCCGAACGGCTGGAGCTGGCCGGGGTCCCGACGCTCCGGGTGCGTCCGACGGGCGCGGCGATCCGCAGCTCGCTGCAGACCGCGGCGCTGCTCGGCGCGCACCACCGGCTGGAGGAGTCGCAGCTCGTGGTCGTCCTGGTGGACGTCCCGACACTGCGGGAGACCCCGCGCAGGGTCACGCCGCGCTACTGGCGGGACGAGTTGAAACTCGCCCTGCACCGCGTGCTCCTCCAGGAGGCGCACCGGATGAACGCGTCGGTGTGGCCGCTGGACGACCACTCCTACCTGGTCATCGCGACGCGGGGTTCGGTCACCTCGTCCACCGAGGGGTTCCGGACGCCGCCGTTCGTCGAGCGGGTGCGCGAGGAGCTGGGCCTGGCGATCGAGGTCGGCATCGGCATGGGACGCACCGCCCACGAGGCGGAGAACCACGCCCGCGCCGCGCTCGCGCGCTCGCAGAGTTCGCAGCGCACCCAGGGCTTCACCCTGGACCGGGACGGGCGCGCGCTCGTCCCCGCGCCGCGCACGCCGCCGCGCAGCCAGCCCCAGGCCAAGCCGAAGGGCCTGGAGATCCTGGCGCGCCTGGCGGACAAGCTCGGCGACCAGGAGCAGCCCCTCATCGTGGACGCGGAGAACGCGGGCAAGATGCTGGGCGTCACCCCCCGGACGGCGCGCCGCCTCCTGCGCACGCTGGTCGAGGAGGGCCTCGCCTGGCCCCTGCCCCCGAACCGCACCCCGCAGCCGGGACGGCCACGCCAGCTCTACCGCCTCATCGTGGAGAAGCTGGGTCCGAAGACCGGCAGCTGACCTGCCCGGTGTGCGGCCCGCCCGGCGCGGGCCGCACACCGAGGGTCGCCTCGCCTGTGTCTGAGCGTCGTCACACCGGCGCGAGACCACGGGTGAGGCACGCATGCCCGGATGAGCGCGGGCGCCAGGTCGAAAAGCACCGTCTATCCGGCAATTCGTCCTGAGCGTACGCTCGGACAAAGTCGGAGAATCCTCACCGGCCCTCATCCGGAGCCGAGGTCATGGACGACCACGCCTCTCCGGACCGTCCGAGCCGGGCCCGCACCGTGCTCGCGGCGGCCTCCGCCCTGCTCGTCATCGTGGCCGGAGCCGGGGTCGCGGCCCTGACCGCCCCCGCGACCGTGCGCCACGGCGTCCCGGTCCTGCTCCAGATCACCCCGACGCCGGGGACGAGCACCAGCCCCACACCGCGCCGGCGCACGCGCACGCCGTCGCCCATCGCGCGGGAGGCAGCGCCCCCGCCCGTCACGACGTCGCCGCGAACGCACCCGACGACGACCTCGTCCTCGCCGACGCCCAGCACCACCTCGACCAGTCCGAGACCGACCCCGTCCAAGACGAAGCCGAAGCCCTCACCCTCGAAGCCCACGCCTTCGAAGCCCACCCCGACCAGGTCCACGCCGTCCAAACCGCCGACGCCGAAGACCAGTCCGCCGTCCAGCGGCTCCAGCCTGCCTCTCCCTCTTCCCTAGACGGGCGGGGCCGTCCGGTGAGGGACGGCCCCGTCGAGAGTCAGTTGCGGTGGGGGTAGGCGTGGGCGACCGCGAGGAAGGCGTCGTTCTCTTCGGGGGAGCCGATGGAGACCCGGGCGCCCTCGCCGGGGAAGGGGCGGACGCTGACCCCGGCGGCGTCGCAGGCGTTGGAGAAGTCCATGGTGTGCTCGCCCAGGCGGAGCCAGACGAAGTTGGCCTCGGTCGAGGGGACGGTCCAGCCGTCGGCGAGCAGGGAGTCGCGGACGCGGAGGCGCTCCTTGACGGTCTCGTCCACGCGCGCGAGGAGCTCGCCCGTGGCGGCGAGGGAGGCGATGCCCGCGGTCTGGGCGATGGAGTTCACGCTGAACGGGAGGTAGGTCTTGCGGACGGCGGCGGCGACGACCGGGTGCGCGACCATGAAGCCGATGCGGAGGCCCGCGAGTCCGTACGCCTTGGAGAAGGTGCGCAGGATGGCGAGGTTCGGACGGTCCAGCTCGCGGAAGAGGTCCATGCCGTCGGGGACGTCCTCGTCGCGGACGTACTCGCGGTACGCCTCGTCCAGGACGACCAGGACGTGCGGGGGCACGCGGTCGAGGAAGCGCAGCAGGTCGTCGCGGCGGACGATCGTGCTGGTCGGGTTGTTGGGGTTGCAGACGAAGACCAGGCGGGTCCGGTCGGTGATCGCCTCGGCCATCGCGTCCAGGTCGTGCGTCTCGTCCACCAGGGGGACCTGCACGCCGGTCGCGCCGGACAGGCCCACGAGCAGCGGGTACGCCTCGAACGAGCGCCAGGCGTAGACGATCTCGACGCCTGGTTCGGCGACGGCCTCGAGCAGCATCTGCGAGACGCCGACCGAGCCGCAGCCGACGACGACGTGCTCGGGCGTCACGGCGAAGCGGTCGGCGATCGCCTCGACGAGGGCGGTCGCGTTGTTGTCCGGGTAGCGGTTGACGTCACGGGCCGCGCGCTCGATGGCCTCCTGCACGGACGGCAGGGGGCCCTGCGGCGACTCGTTCGACGAGAGCTTGAAGGACCGGCCCTCGGGCGAGACCACGACCTTGCCGGGCTTGTAGGCCACGAAATGGTCGAGGACGGAGCGGAAACGTGGAGTGCTTGCCTCGGACACCGGTGTCCTCCTTAGGAGTGCTTGGTGCCCAGCTTATGAAGTGCCGCGCCGCGCTCGAAGGGCGACAATCGACGAACCCGCACGTCCCGCGCTGTCGGACGGTCTAGTCCCGCACTGTCGGACGGTCTACCCGACCGGGGCGTTCCGCATCATCCAGCAGACGGCGACGATGCGGACGAACTCCCAGTCGCGGGTGTCGCCGGGCCACCAGCCGCGCCGGAAGGCGTCCTCGGCGAAGCCCGACAGGTAGTCCATGAGCGCGGGCCGGGACGACTCGGGGACCAGGCCGCGCACCTCGGCGACGTGCTGGTCGACGGCCGCCGCGAGGCCCGGGGTCTCCGACATCCGCTCGACGCCCGCGTCCCCGATGTCGCGGACGAGCACCCCGAGTTCCTCGAATACTTCCCCATCCATTCGTCCGAAGCTAGCAATCACCCGGCAATGCTCACGTCAGAGAACAGGCTTTTAACCAGGTAAAACTTCTCAGCCGTCCCATGCCGTCCCCCCTCGATCCCCCCGCCCTGCCGGGCGAGCGGTGGCCTTCAGGGGGACGGATGGAACGGGAATGGCGAACGTCACGTGCCGGGTGGACCCGGGCAGATCAGGAGGCCATGGGGCGGGTGGTGAAGTGGTAGTCGTAGCGGATGAGATCGTCCGCGCCGACGATCAGGAAAACGCGGGCCGCCCAGGCGATCTCGCCGTTCTTCACGAGGTTGATGGTGAAGGTGACGGCGTCGTGATGGGCCAGCGGGTCGTAGTGGGTGGCGGTGTAGCCGGCGCCCGCGACCAGGGCCTCATGAGCCTCGGCCACACGGTTCTCGAGTTCGGCGAGTCCTCGCCACTCGGCTTCCTCGACCCGTTCGACGGCGTCCTCGGCCCAGAGGGACGCGACGGCCTCGCGGCGGCGCGCGGGGTCGGGCTCGTTCCAGACGGCGACGTACCGGGTGACCAGATCGTGCGTGTCGAATTCCATGACGCGGACACTAGATCCGATTCACCGACACCTTCTGTCAGTGGATATGGCGAGAATTCAGGGATGCGCGCTAGCCGGTTGGTGTCGATCTTGCTGATGCTCCAGACCCGGGGGCGGATGACGGCGAAGGAGCTGGCGGCCGAACTGGAGGTGTCGGTCCGCACGATCCACCGGGACATGGAGGCGCTCGGCTCGGCGGGCGTGCCGCTGTACGGGGAGCCCGGCCACCATGGCGGATACCGGCTGCTCGAAGGATTCCGGACGCGCCTCAACGGGCTCACCGAGGACGAGGCCGAATCCCTGTTCCTGACCGGGCTGCCGGGACCCGCGGCCGAGCTGGGGCTGGGGTCGATCGTCGCAGCGGCCCAGCTCAAGCTGATGTCCGCGCTGCCCGGTGAACTGCGCGATCGGGCAGCGCGCGTGAGCGAGCGCTTCCATCTGGACGCGCCCTCCTGGTATCGCGCACCCGACGACACGCCGCACCTGGCGGCGATCGCGGACGCGGTGTGGAACGCCCGGCGCGTCCGGCTGCGGTACTACCGCTGGCAGGAGCCGCACGAAGTGGTCCGGGACGTGGACCCGCTCGGGCTGGTCCTGAAGAGCGGGCACTGGTACCTGGTCGGACGGGCCGGGGGCGGCATGCGGACGTACCGGGTCTCGCGCGTCCTCGAGGCCGAGGTGGGCGAAGAGCGGATCGAGCGGCCGGACGGGTTCGACCTGGCGGCCCATTGGGCCTCCTACCTGGGGGAATTCGAGGAACGTCGGTTGTCGTGGACGGCGGTCGTCCGGCTGTCGCCGGAGATCCTGGCGAACCTGGGCGAGTTCCTGGACGGCGCCGCGCTGCGGGCCGTGCGCGAGGCGGCCGGGACGGCCCGTCCGGACGGCGACGGGTGGGTCGAGGTGGTCCTCCCGATCGAGTCGCCGGAGCGGGCCGTCCATGACCTGCTGCGCCTCGGGGGCGACGCCGAGGTGGTCGGCCCGCCGGAACTCCGCGCCCGGATGGCGAACATGATCGCGGGGCTTGCGCGGAGGTACTCGCCGGACAGATGACCCACGCGCAGACCAGATGCCTGATTTCCACTCGTTCACCAGGCGTTTCTCAGTTCTCCGCCCGGCATCGCGTTCACATCGGGAACACGCGGCGGCGAGCGGACATCAAGTGGGCATGAACCCGCACACCCCCACGGACGACGAGCTGTGGAACCGCGCGCGGGACGGTGATGAGCAGGCCTTCGGGGAACTCTTCGACCGGCACGCGCACACGGTCTACAACTACTGCTTCCGGCGGACGGCGAGCTGGTCGGAGGCCCAGGACGTCACCTCGGTGGTGTTCCTGGAAACCTGGCGGCAGCGCGCACGCGTCCAGCCGCAGTCCGGCTCGCTGCTGCCCTGGTTGTACGGCGTCGCGACGAACGTCCTGCACAACCAGAGGCGCAGCATGCGCAGGCACCGGGACGCGCTGTCCCGGATGCCCAAGCCCGTTCTGCCCCCGGACGACGCGGACGAGGTCACCGCGCGCCTGGACGCCGAACAGCGCATGCGCCGCGTCCTCGACGCGATGGGGAAACTGCCGCGCCGCGACCGCGAGGTCCTGATCCTCAGCGTCTGGGAAGAGCTGGATCACCACCAGATCGCCGAGGCGCTCGGCATCGCCCCGGGGACCGTCCGGTCGCGGCTCAGCCGGGCCCGCGCACGCCTCCGCGACCTCACCGCGGAGCCGCCTCCGGCCGACATCGCGGCCGCCGTCCAGGCCCACCACGACGCGGCCACCGAACTCGCCACGCCTTCGCCCACCGGACGCGCGGCGGGGGCCACGTCCGGTCGGGGCGCCAAAGCACCGTCCCCCCACGTCCGCCGCCCTGTGAACGTCTGTCTCCCCGAGGAGAGCCGATGAACGACATGTTGCCTCCGCCTCGGCGGGACCTCGTTGAGCACGATGCCATCCGCAACCAGCTGATCCGGGAGACCCGTCAGATGCCCACCCGCACGAAGTCCCCTCGCCTGCTCCTCGCCGGACTGGCCGTCACGGTCGGCGCCGGCGCCGCCGCCGCGGCCATCATCGTCCCGTCGGCCGGAAGCGGCGGGAACGGTCAGGGACCCGCGATCAGGCCCGTCGCCGCGACGGAGGTCCTGGACCGCGCGTCCAAGGCCGCCGGCGGGCTCCCGGACATCAAGCCGCGGCCTGACCAGTACCTCTACATGTCCTCCAGGTCCCGGCAGCAGACCGAGGGAGGGGGCACGGGCCGCATGACGAGCCGCCTCGACTGGCGCTCCATCGACGGCAGGCACGCGAGTCTCATGAGCGGGGGGGACATGGGCCGCGACATGTGGATGTGCGCCGACTCGCGCGACTTCGAGGAGATGGAGGCCAAGTCGAAGGCCACCGGGGCCGGCGCGCCGAAGGTGAACCTTGCGAGGCCGCCCAAGGGCTGCCACGACACGCCCATCATGCTCACCGGGCTGCCGACCACCACTCAGGGGATGCGGTCCTGGCTGTACAAGAACAGCCACGGCGGGAACCCGGCCGACGTACAGGCGTTCATCACACTGTCCGACACGCTGCTGACCCGGTACATGCGTCCGTCGTCCCTGGCGCTGATGTTCAAGGCCGCGGCCACCATCCACGGCGTCACGGTCACGCGGAACGTCACCGACCTGGCCGGACGCCAGGGCATCGCGGTCGGGCAGACCTTCAACGGCCGCCGCCTCGAGCTCATCTTCGACACCAAGAGCTACCGCTACCTCGGCTACCGCCAGTTCGTGAGCCAGAAGGACTCGTACCCGTTCCCGAAGACCTCGCCGAACGCGGCCATCACTCCGCACGTCAGCAAGGAGTACCCGGACGGAACGCCGCTCTTCTCCTACGCGCTGATCAAGGTCGGCATCACCGACAAGCTGAAGCAGACCCCGCGCTGACCTGACGCGTCCGCGTCGCAGGTGTTCTCGGCGTCCCGCCCGGCCCCGCAGCCGGACGGGACGCCGTCGTGTCGTCAGGCGTTGGCGCGGGAGCGCGCGACGAGGGCGTACGCGTGCCCGGGGCCGTGCTCGTCGGCCGTCGGCCGTCGGTCAGATCACCAGGCCACCGGAGACACGCAGGTTCTGACCCGTGATCCACTGCGCGTCGGGCCCGGCCAGGAAGGCGACGACGTTGGCGATGTCCTCCGGGCGTCCCAGCCGTTGCAGTGGCGTCAGGGACACGGTGTGCTCGATGGCCTGCTCCAGATGCTCCCCGGCCGCGGCGCGCATCATGTCCGTCTCGGTGGCGCCGGGGGTCACGCTGTTGACGGTGATGCCCTTGGGACCGAACTCGTGGGCGGCGACCGCGGTGATCGACTCCAGCGCCGCCTTGCTGGCGAAGTACAGGGCCAGGCCCGGCACCGCGCCGGAAGAGGAGATGTTGATGATCCGTCCCCCCTCGCCGAGCCTTCGGCGCCCGGGGACATGGGCGTGGTCAGAGGAGGCGGCCGGGGTCTTGGCGGGAGACGATTCTGTCGCCCTCGAGGGTCGCCGGGGTCAGGAATTCGTCCTCGTAGTGGCGGAGGTAGAAGGCGAGGTTCGCGTTCCCCCAGGGACTGGGCTTTCGCTGGTCCAGCCACTGGATCATCTCGACCAGCATGTCCCAGTGGGTCGGGCCGTGGAGGACCTGCCGGGACGTGAGGACCCAGGCGGGGAAGTGTCCTTCCCGGAAGGCCAGCTCGGAGAATTCGACGCCGCCGAGGCGCGCGTCCGCCGGGCCGCGGTTCGCCAGCAGTCGCTCGGGATAGACCTCCCAGCTGTCCTCGGAGTCGTCCTGGCCTGGGTCTCCGTCGCCGACGTAGTCGATCGGGTGGGTGGTCACAATGGTGAACCCGGTGGGCTCCGGAGCGGTGCCGAGGTGCCAGCGGAGTTCGGCGAGTTCGGTTTCGGGGAGGTCTGCGGGGAGCTCGGCTGTGAGCAGCAGCTCGTAGAGGTCTGCCATGCCGCGCCACCCTAGCCACCGCGTCCGACTTTTCGGACGGGCGACCGAGCATTTTCGACCTCACGCCCGGTCGGGTGAAATGCCCTGGATCAGCCGGACATTTTCGGGGTGACGACCTGATCGAGAGGAGAGGGTTTGCGACCCCCCGAGGACAGACGAAGATTCGAAGAGGTCTACGCGGCCTGCCACGATCCCGTCCTGGCCTACCTGATGCGCCGGACGGACCACGGCGAGGACGCCGCGGACGTCCTCGCGGAGACGTTCCTCGTCGCGTGGCGCAGGCTGGACGAGATCCCGCCCGGCGACGGCGCGCGGCCGTGGCTGTACGGGGTGGCCCGCCGCACGCTGGCCAACCACCATCGCGGCGCTCGGCGGCGCAGCGCGCTCAGCGAACGGCTGCGCGCCGAGCTCCGTCCCCACGACCGGACGTCCGAACCGCACCTCGCGGACGACGCCGTCGCCGACGCGTTCCGCGGCCTGTCCGATGACGATCGCGAGCTGTTGTCCCTGGTCGGCTGGGAGGGCCTGGACGCCGGTCAGATCGCGGTCGTCCTCGGCTGCTCCCGCAACGCCGCGCGCATCCGGCTGCACCGGGCACGCCGCCGGTTCGCCCGCGCGCTGGAGTCCCGACAAGCCCGGCAGACCCACCCGCGCGGGGCGCGGATCGCCAAGAAGGAACACGCATGAACCACGACACGCTGATCGGCCGGCTCAACCCCGTGTCCGAGGATGAGGCCGCCCGCATGGTGAGCCCGCGGACCAGGGCCGAGCTGAGCAGGGAAATCATGGCGACCGCGACCGACGCCGCGTCCGTTGCCCGTTCCCGTCCCCGCCGCAAGCGCATGGTGCTGTTCGGCGGCCTGCCGCTGGCGGTCGCGACGGCCGGTGCGGCGGTGCTCGCCATGGCGACGGCCGGGACGCCCGGACCCTCCCGAACTCCCGGAACGCCCGCCTCGCCCGGGACGTCCACCTCCCCCGCGGACACCCCCACGTACGACCCGTCCAAGGCGCAGCCCGCCGCGCTGACCTTCAAGACCGAGGGCAAGTACCTGGTCGTCCGGATCAAGGACCCGCTCGCGGACCCCGAGCGGTTCAGCAAGGAGTTCGCCGCCCACCACATCAACATCACGCTGCAGCTCGTCCCGGTGTCCCCGTCGATAGTCGGCGGGATCGTGATGGACGAGCTGCCGCTCGATGTCAAGATCATCGAGGCTGACGGACGCTGCGACAGCGGCGGCGGTGCCTGCCCGGTCGGCATGAAGGTCCCCATCGACTTCCGGGGGAAGGGGACCGTCGTGTTCGGACGGGCCGCGCGACCCGGCGAGAACTATTCGAGCAGCCGGAGCGCGTTCGCGCCGGGCGAGGCGCTGCACTGCGTGCCGATCCGCGGCCTCACCATCGACAAGGCGCTTCCCATCCTGCGCAGCCACAAGGTCAAGGTCGGCCAGTGGCACTACGAGGAGAAGCTCGCGGGCGGCGGGGACAACGGCGTCAACACGGCCGACCGATCCAAGATCCCCGGAAACTGGATCATCGCGGACGCCGACCCCTGGATGCCCGGCCAGGTCATGCTGTCGGCCGCGCCGCCCGACACGCACTTCAAGAGCGATTCGGACGCCTACTACCAGCGCCTCATGCAGGGCTGCCCGCGGTAGTCCCGACCAGCAAGCGTCCAGCGACCCGCCGCGCCCGGTGAGTCGAACGCCGCCGCGCGGATGCTCGCCGAGATGACCGCGCAGGGACAGCGCGTCGTGGTCGTCCGGCCCGACGTCGACACCAACGTTCAACGCGACCCCCGACGCCCGAGCACGCGCTCGGGCGTCGCCGCGTTCCTCCAACGCCTCGCGCACCGGCGACCGCCGCGCCGTCCTCCCACTCACCGGCCGAAGCGGCGAGCCGGACGCCTACGCCTTGAGCCGGACGAGCAACTCCGCGAACCCGGGACGGGTCACATGCAGATGCGGTCCGTCCGGATCTTTGGAGTCACGCAGCCCAACCTCCGGAGCCAGCGCCGCAACCTCAACGCACTCGCCGCCCTCGCCACCGGAGTGGCTCGACTTGCGCCAGACGGCGGCTACCTCGATGCACTGACCTCCTTCGCCACCGGAGAAGCTCGACTTGCGCCACTTCACGGGGAGATGGTTCACAAAGCCTCCATGAGCATCCGGATCAGCCGCTCGGTCTCGGCCGCCGAAAGCGCCTCGCTACGGGTCAAATCGAACGCTACCCGCATGCGGTGAAGCAGTGCCGAGTCCTGGACGATATGTCCGAGACCGAATCCCGCCTCGGTCCAGCCGATCGGGCTCCCCTCCACGTAATTGAGCAGGGTGAACCCACTCGACATGGAAACACCCTTGCCGCTCGGAACAGCCTCGATGGAGATGTTGGGGCGCTGGCCCAGTTCGAGGAGGTGAGCCAACTGCGGCCGCATGATCTCCGCGCCGCCGATCATCTCGCGCAGCACAGCCTCCCTGATCAGGATTACGAACAACGGAGGCTCGTCACCATCCAGGAGTTCCTGCCGCCGGAGACGCGATGTCACCGCCCGCTCGAGTTCCTCCCCGGACTGCATCCGCCGCATGACCTCCCGCACATACGCCTCGGTCTGAAGCAGCCCCGGGACGAAGCCGAGATCGAAGGAGTAGATGATCGCGGCCTGCTGCTCCTGCACGATGTACTGGTCGAAGCCAGCAGGCAGGTGCAGCTCGCGGTTGATCTGGTGGTACTGCTCCTCGAAGAAGTCGAGGTCGAGGCGCACATCCAGGCGCTTGCTGAAGTCCTCCCCCGGAAGGCGCCGCAGGGTCTCGATGGCCGAGACCAATTTGCCGGAGACGTGGCAGGCGCGACCGATCTCGGGCTGACTGAGTCCCGCCTCCTCACGCTGCTTCTTGAGCTTGTACGCGTAGTACGCCCAGGCGCTCTTGTGAGGGTCGATCACGGGCTGTACGCGCTGCTTGTCGGACATGTCGAGGCTCCCGCCGCTACATCGGTCGTGTGGATGCTCTCCCTCTTCCAGCTGACACTCCGTGTCGGGAGAGTAGTGGTGAGATCACGCACAGTCCCTACTCCCCCGACCTCGGAGGGTGCCGATGTGTAACGACACGACTCGCATCTGTGACCGTAGCCTCGATTCTGCGGTCGAGATAGCACGTTTGGCGAAAAGGACCAGACTTCTCGCGCTCGCCGGTGGGCTGGACGACATCGGGCTGCGGGCGCGGCTCGTCGAGAACCTCCTGAAGCCGACCGTCCTGCGCTGCTGGGATCCGGACACGATGGGCCGGACGATCAGCGTGACGTGCGAGAAGCCCGTGGGCGGCCCGTGGACGTTCTGGCTCTATCCCGGCGGGACGGCGATCGGCGACGCGCAGCACGTCCGCGATCCGGACGACACGCTCCCCACCGCACACGCCGTCGCAGCGGAGCTGGCCCGATGAGCCTGACCCGCCCGCGCGGCCTGCCGGGCTCGCGCGGACGGACGCGCTCGCGCGGGCTACGGAGGTTGGTGGGGGCGGGTGGGGTGGTTGTTCGGGCGTCTGATCTGGATGCTTGGCGGGCTCGGCGGCTGCTCTGTCGTCTGGCGCGTGACCTGCGGGAACGTGGGTGGAGGGCCGATCCGCGGACGTTCGAGTTTCCGCCGATGCTGCGCGTCCGGGCGCCCGAGATCTCGTCGATCGGCGAAACCGTCACGGCCGTCCGGCGCGTGGACGGATGGTGGTTCCGGACGTCCGCCGGACGGGACATCGAGCACGCGACCGACACCGCGTCCGCCGCCCGGACCCTCGACGCGATGCTGCGGCCGTGGCTCGACGCCGTCGAACGGCATCGCTGAACGACGGCGTCAGCCGGTGTGCTTGGCGATGAAGTCGGCGATGGTCTCCTGCATCTGCGTCAGGCCGGGCTCTTCGAGCGGGTAGTGGCCCGCGTTGTCGAGCATGACCGTCTCGACCGGAACCTTGTCGATGCGGGACAGGAAGGGCGTGCTCAGGTGGAGCGGCGTCCAGCGGTCCATGGCGGGCTGGGTCAGCAGGACGGGGCAGGCGTCGAACTCCTCGGGCTCGACGGTGGGCGCGTAGTTCATGTACGTGTCCAGGAACCGGACGCTGACCCGGTTCCCGGCGGACGTCCGGTCCTTCATGAAGACCTTCATGGCGGCCGGGTCGTTGGCCAGCGCGGACATCTTGGCCGCCAGGCCCATCGGGTACTTCACCGCGGCGAGCGGCGTCCTGGCCAGCAGGGACATGAGCGGCACGCCCGCGCGCGCGGTGAGCTTGTCGTGCGCCGTCTCGTCCCGGACCTGCTGGACGCGCTGGTCGAGGAACGTCATGCCGACGATCCCCTTCACCGTGCCGCGCGGGGCCTTCGCGGCGACGTGGTACGTCACCATGCCGCCCGCGCTGAGCCCGTAGAGGAAGATCGGCCGGTCGTCGCGGGCGCGCTCGTGGAGCAGGAAGTCGACGACCAGGTCGATCCAGTCGCCATAGGACGGGTTCGTCCCGGCCTTGACCTGCGTGAGGCCGTAGCCGAGGTTGTCGATGGCGATCGTCTCGTAGCCCTTCTGGGCGAGCGGCGCGCCGAGAATGAGCGACATCTGGCGTCCGTTCGTGCCGACGCCGTGGAGCAGGACGACCTTGGCCTTCGCGTCCGGGTTCGGGTAGCGGTCGAGGTGGACGCGGTGTCCGCGCCACTCCCAGAAGTCCTCCTCGGGCGCGGTCCCGTCGGTCAGGCGCAGCCGTTCGGGCAGGTGTTCCTGCAGGTCACGCCATGCGCGCTGGTCTCGGTAGAACGCGGGCTTCCCGCTCATGGTGATCCCTTCCGTCCGCTGCTCAGGGTGTACCCGCCGCGTCCGCCACCACCCGCGCGGGGGTCCGGGCCTGGCCGACCTTATCGGCCGTCCCCTGTTCGCTTCAGTGCTCGGTAAAGCCTCGGGCGAAGGCCGCGATCTCGTCCATGCCTGGCCGGTAGCCGTCGGACGTGTCGACGTCCAGAGTCGGGACGTCCATCTCGACCGGCACGAACCCGCCCTGGAAGGTCAGCGAGTGGTCGGCGTGTGCGCGCCGGTGGCCGTCCGACTCCAGCCGCTGCGCAACCCGTTCTCTACGCACGCTTTCCGGGGCTTCGCACCGGATGATCCGGATGTCGGCCAGGTCTTTGAGCGCCGTGAGGCGGGGGTTCCACAGTCGGTCTTGGAACGCGGCCTCGGCGACGAGCGTGCATCCGGCGTCCAGCATCAGGCGGAGCACGTCGAAGAAGGCCTCCGTCGCCCGCCATGTCATCGCGTCGCCGGGTTCGGGTCGGTACTCGTCGTCCGCGAGCACCAGGCCCTGCTTGATCTCGTCCCGGAGGATCGCCGGGCACCCGAGAATCTTGGCCAGCCCATGCGCCAACGTCGTCTTCCCGGCTCCCGCCGGACCGCTCACCACCACAAGAACCGCTCGTCCCATCCCGGCAAGCTAACTCGTCTGAACGCCTCAACCCACATACCAAGACGATTACTTTCCGCCCCTGTATGGATACTGTGTGGCACGGCGAATCGATCTTGTCGGGAAGCGGCATCGGGGGGATGCGCGATGAGTGTCGGGCAGGTCGGCGGGACCACGGTCCGGGGAAGCGGCTGGGCGTCATGGCGCCGGCCGGGAGCGCGCTTGGGGCGCGGTGCGATGGCCGTGCTGATGGCCGCCGCGTGCGTGGTCGGCGGCCAGGCGGTCGCGCAGCGTCCGGCGGCCGCGGCTCCGCCCACCGACATCGCTTTCGGCACGGGGCAGAACCTCTATGGGCAGTTGGGGGACGGCACCAACACCACCCCTCGCCTCCTCCCCGTCCGGACGCTGCTGCCTGCGGGGGTGACCGTCACCCAGGTCTCCGGCGGGGACTACCACAGCCTGGCGCTGACCTCCGACGGCCGCGTCCTGGCCTGGGGACGCAACGACTACGGGCAGATAGGGGACGGGACCGGGACCAACCGCAACACCCCCGTCGAGGTGCACATGCCGTCCGGCGTCACCGTCACCCAGATCGCGGCCGGGAGGTCACACGGGCTGGCGCTGGCGTCCGACGGGCGGGTCTTCGCCTGGGGCGCCAACGGCGCCGGGCAGGTGGGAGACGGCACCAATACCAGCCGGTACACCCCGGTGCAGGTGCATCTGCCGCCCGGCACAACCGCCACCTGGATCGCCGCCTCGCACCACAGCCTGGCGGTGCTCTCGGACGGCCGGGCCTTCGCCTGGGGCCAGAACCCGCGCGGGGAGCTGGGGGACGGCACCACCACCAGCCGCAACACCCCGGTCGAGGTGCACCTGCCGCCCGGCGTCACCGTCAAGCGGGTCGCGGGCGGCACGAACACCGGCCTCGCGGTGACCTCGGACGGGCACGCGCTGGCCTGGGGCGACAACAGTTCCGGGCAGCTGGGGATCGGGTCCACCACCAGCCACCTCACCCCGGTGCAGGTGCATCTGCCGACGGGCTCCACCGTCACCCAGGTCTCCGCCGGGACGGCCCACTGCCTCGCGCTGACCTCGGACGGCCGGGTCCTGGCCTGGGGAAGCAACGTTCAGGGGCAGCTGGGGGACGACACGACCGACACCCGGTATTCCCCGATAGAAACGCATATGCCGCCGGGCGCGACCGCCACCCAGATCTCCGCGGGATGGTCCTTCAGCCTGGCGGTGACCTCGGACGGGCGCGCACTGGGCTGGGGACTCGGCGGCAGCGGACGCCTGGGAAACGGTGACACCGCCAACCGCTTCACCCCGGCGCCGATGGTGCTGCCCGAGTTCACGGCGGCGACCGCGGTCGCAGCGGGCAGCTACCACTCGCTGATCCTGGCCGAGCCGTTCGCCAGCAGAACCTCGCTGGCCGCCCACCCTCCCCACGCCCGTCCCGGACAGCAGGTCAGCCTGACCGCCACCGTCACCTGCAACGCGGGGATCCCGACCGGCACCGTCACCTTCACCGAAGGCGACCAGGTCATCGGCACCGCCGAACTCCAGGCCGACGGCACCGCCACCCTGACGACCACCGAACTGGACGAGGGCGAACACCACATCACCGCGCACTACGAGGGCGACGCCGTCTGCCCGCCGTCCACGTCCGACACCGTCACGGTCACCATCACCAACGAACCCTCGACCGCCGGCCTCCACCTCTCCAAGGAGTTCGACGGCTTCGTCGAACCGTCCGGCACCAAGGCCAAGCACATCCACCACGCCGCGAACAGGCACAACGCCCGCATGATGAGCGCCTGGCGCGAACACGACGCCATCCGCTACCGCTTCGTCGTCACCAACACCGGCGACGTGCCCATCAGCACCGTCCACATCCACGACTCCCATGTCGGGACCATCACCTGCTCGTCCCACGCCCTGGAGCCGGGCCAGTCGGCCACCTGCCATGGAACCCACAAGGTCACCTCGAAGGAGAAGTCCCGCGGCCACGTCGACAACACCGCCACAGCCACCGGCACCAGAACCGACGACGGCGAAACCGTCACCTCAAACAAGGCCCACCTGAGAGTCGACATCACCTACAAATGACGATCACGCTCGCCGCCCCCGGCCTCCCGGAGGGCGGCGAGCCCCGCCCTTCTCCCGAGCAGGTCAAGCGCATCGGCAATCCCCGCACAGAATCACCACGCCCCCCACCTCGGACGATCACTTTCCGCCTCCCCGCGGATACTGTGTGCCTCGACGAATTGATCTTGCCGGGGGATGTGCGATGAGTGTCGGGCAGGTCGGCCGGCCCATGAGCCGGGAAAGCGGTTGGACGCGACGGCACCGGTCGCGTGCGTGGACGCGCGGCCTGGTGGCCGCACTGCTGTTCGCGGCGTGCACGGTCGGGGGCCAGGCGCTGGCGCAGCGTCCGGTGGCTGCGGCTCCCCCCACCGACATCGTTCTCGCCACGGGCATGAACAGCTCCAGGCAGTTGGGGGACGGCACGACCACCAACCGCCTCGTCCCGGTCCGGCCCCTGCTGCCCGAGGGGGTGACCGTCACCCAGGTCTCCGCCGGGATCTACCACAGCCTGGCCCTGACCTCCGACGGCCGCGTCCTGGCCTGGGGGAGCAACGACTACGGAAGGCTGGGGGACGGCACCACGACCCCGCGCACCACCTACGTGTGGGTGCGCCTGCCGGCAGGCGTCACCATCACCCAGGTCTCCGCAGGTCACGACCACAACCTCGCGGTGGCCTCGGACGGTCGGGTCTTCGCCTGGGGACGCAACACCGAGGGGCAGGTGGGAGACGGCACCACCACCATGCGCCCCACCCCGGTCCAGGTGCACCTGCCGGCCGGTGTCACCGCGTCCCAGGTCTCCGCAGGCTCCGTCAACAGCCTGGCGGTGACCTCCGACGGCCAAGCCCTGAGCTGGGGCATGAACGCCGGGCGCCTGGGGGACGGCACCACCACCAACCGCTCCACCCCGGTGTACGTGCACCTGCCGCCGGACGTCACCGTCACCCAGGTCTCCGCAGGTCATGACCATGGTCTGGCGGTGACCACCGATGGCCGCGCGCTCGCCTGGGGGAGCAACGGCGAGGGAAGGCTGGGGATCGGCGGCGGCGCCGGCAGTCTCACTCCGGTGTTCGTGCACCTGCCGCCGGACATCACCGTCACCCAGGTCTCCGGCGGAGCGGCCCACAGTCTCGCGGCGACCTCGGACGGCCACGTCCTGGCCTGGGGAAGCAATGCCCAGGGGGCGCTGGGTGACGGCACCACCACGCATCGCTCCTCCCCGGTGTACGTGCACCTGCCGTCGGGCGCCCACATCACCGAGGTGTCCGGCGGGTGGTCCTTCAGCCTGGGACTGTCCTCGGACGGCCGCGCCCTGGGCTGGGGATCCAACGGCCAGGGACGCCTGGGGGACGGCACCGGCGCCAACCGCCTCACCCCGGTGTCCATGGTGCTGCCCCAGTACACGGTGGCGACCGCGATCAGCGCGGGAAGCTACCACTCGCTGCTTCTGGCCGAGCCGACCGCCAGCCGGACCGTGCTGACCGCCCATCCCACCCACGCCGCACCCGGTCAGGAGGTCACCCTGACCGCCCAGGTGACCTGCGTCATCGTCTACGGGAGCGGCACCGTCACCTTCATGGACGACAACGACCAGGTGATCGGCACCGGCGAACTCGGCCCCACCGGCATCGCCACCCTGACCACCACCGACCTGGCGGAGGGCCAACACCACATCACCGCCTTCTACGAAGGCGACGCCAACTGCCCACCGTCCACGTCCAACACCGTCACGGTGACCATCAGCACCGAACCCGCGCACCCCAGCCTCCACCTGGACAAACACTTCGACGGCTTCGTCAGCCCGACCGACCACGGCACGAAGCACACGGCCAAGCACGGACACCGCACAAAGCACCACCCCAGGCGCAACGCCAGGATGATGAGCGCCTGGCGCGAGCACGACATGATCCGCTACCGGTTCGTCGTCACCAACGACGGCGACGTCCCGATCAGCGCCATCACCATCCACGACTCCCTCACCGGGACCATCACCTGCTCGTCCGACACTCTCGAGCCGGGCCAGACGGTCACCTGCCACGCCGTCCACAAGGTCACCTCGGCAGAGAAGTCCCGCGGCCACGTCGACAACACCGCCACCGCAACCGGCACGAACGAAGACGATGGAACAACGGTCATCTCCAACGAAGCCCACCTGAGAGTGGACGTCACCTACGCATGACCACCACGCCCGCCGCCCCCGCGCCCCGGGGGCGGCGGGCCCGTTCCCGCCGGACGCCTCAGCCCACGCGCCCCAGACTCCGGATGGCCCTGCCGATCAGCTCGTCCGCGCGCCGCTCGTCCAGCGTCACGTTTTCCTCGTCGGCGTCGGTCTCAGCGCTGACAAGCCCTGCCTGCGCGAGTCCCCGGTGGAGTTCGCGCCACCACGCTATCGAGCGCGTTCGTCCTTGATGGCGGGCGAGGGCGCGCCATTTCCACAGCCCGCGGTAGCGGCTGCCGCTCAGGCGTGGACGAGCGTGATCTTCCGTCCTGCGGGCGATTCGACGGACTCCACCGAGGTGCGGACGGCGACGGGCGGGGCGCTCTTGCGGCGGTCGAACACGATCAGCGTGCCGGTCTCCAGGCCGAGGCCGTCGAGGTAGCCGTCCAGCTGCGTCAGACCGTTCGGAATCGGGTCAACCGACTTGTCCGCGTGGACATTGAGTTCGTATGCCGACCACTGCATCGCGCGACGTCCGTCCTCATCGACGTACGGCTTGCGGATGGTGAGATCGACGCGTTTGCGGCCGAGCGCGTACTCGCGGTCGATGAAGCCGCCGCCGTTCACCGCTCGCTGCAGGAACGCCATGAACGCGAGGTGGCAGGCCGCCTCATGGTAGGTGTGATGGTTGTCCAGGATCTCCGCGTTCGCTATCCAGAACGCGATGAACTCTTCGAGCAGCTTGTCAGTGTCCAGACGTCCGTCCGGGAGCAGGAAGGCCTGCGGTTCGATCCGCACATCGTTCTGGACGGACCGGGACAGGACCCGGAGGATCACTTCCTGATAGATCGGGTTGGAGATCTGCGGCGGCAGTGTCCGAGTGACCAGGCCAAGGTCAACCGCGTAAGACAGGTCTTCCACATACGTCTGACCGAAGGTTTCCCCACCGGCGATCATCGGCTCAATGATGCGCTGAACACGCGGCTCGTCCAACCGCGCGGCCAGAGAGTCGAGGTGCGTGGCCTGCTGGTAGATCAGTCGCTCCACGGCCTGATCCATCAGATCGTCGGTGATCGACTCGGACACGGGAACGTCCATGACCTCGATGATGTCCCTGGCCAGGGCGTTCACCAGCCACGGCTGCCCTTGACTCGCCTCGAACGCGAGCTGGACGGCCCGCGCCTCGAAGACCTGTCCCGTCGCCTCGGTGTGCTGGCCGTACAACTCGGCAACCTCGTCAAAGCTGAAATCGCCGATGCGCAGCGACGCGACACTGATATTGAACGGGCTGGCCGTGCCCAGGCGAGCCGGGTCTCCCCCCGACGCCGCCTTGTAGTCACGGACGTTCCGCATCCCGCACAGCACCACCGAATGCGGGAACGGCGCAGGACGCTCGGTGTAGCCGTCGCGTAGCTGTGTGAGCACACTGATCAGGCTGTTTCCGGCCAGCGCGTCGACCTCATCGACGAACAACACCACCGGGCGCGGGCAGGTCACCGCCCACTCCTGCAGGACGGCGTGGAGCAGCAGTCCAGGGGGCGCCTCGGGCCACGCGTCCGGCGGCTGACAGTCGAGCGGCAGGTCCGAATAGCGCGCGGCCTTGCGCAGCGACCCGATCAGGTTCTGCTGGGCCCCGACGAAGTCTTCTCCGTTCACACGTGCCGCTTCGGCAGAGAAGCGAAGGGCGGCATGGCCACCCGCCGCATTCAGTTCTCGCGCCAAGGCCGCCAGCGTGGTGGTCTTGCCCGACTGCCGGGGAGCGTGGACGACGAAGTACTTGCCCTGTTCGGCCAGCCTTCGTGCTTCCGGCAGGCGGGCGAGAGGGTCGAGCATGTAGTGCTCGCCCGGGATGCAGGGGCCTGCCGTATTGAACTCCTTCACGCTTCGTACCGTATCGGTCACGCAGAGCCCCTGCGGGTGGTTCAGGACGTCAGGGGCGAGAGTGCCATTCGGAGGCGAGGAGGCCGTAGAGCTCGTCGTTGTGGAAGGCGCCGTTGGCCCAGAAGGAGTCGCGGAGGCTGCCCTCGTGGGTGAAGCCGATGCGTTCGGCGGCGGTGCGCATGGCGACGTTGTCGGTGAGGGTCTCGAGGGCGATGCGGTTGAGGCCGCGGGTGACGAAGCCGTAGTGGCAGAGGGTGCGGACGACGTCGGTGGAGAAGCCCTTGCCCCGGGCCACCGGACGGAGGGTCATGCCGATGTGGGCCGAGCGGCTGTGCAGGTCGATGCCCCAGAGGACGGCCGCGCCCGCGAGTTCGCCGGACGCCAGGTCGACGACGGAGAAGTCGGCGGCCTTCAGATCGTCCGGGTCCTGGACGGCGAACGGGGACGCTTCCGCGCCCAGGGGACGCCATGGGCGCGTATCCGCACGTGAGCGGGTTTCGACGTCGTTGTACAGCTCGTCGTGGAGGACGGGGACGTCGTCTGCGTGGCGGGCGCGGAGCCCGATCTTCTCTCCTCGGATCATCCTCCTTGGTATCCGAGGAGTACGCGGATGATCAAGAGGCGGTGTTCACGCGGGTGAGGAGGACTCCCAGGACGCGGGCCTTCCGGACGTGGCCGAAGTGGCGGGAGTCGTAGCTCGCGGGGCGGTTGTCGCCCATGACGACGATCGCGTCCGTGGGGACGGTCGCGTCGGCTATGGACTCGACGTCGAACTCGGCCCACTCCTTCGGGAGGTGGTCGCCGGACACGGCCACGGTGCGCTTCAGGAGCAGGTAGTCGTGGGGTTCCGAGCGCAGGAGGGTGATCTGGCCTCGGCGGGGGCGGCGGGTTCTACGGATCAGGACGCGGTCGCCCGAGTGCAGGGTCGGTTCCATGCTGTCGCCGTCCACGGTGGTGAGGATCAGGGTGCGGTGGGCGGCGACGGCCGACGCGGCGACGGCGGCCAGGACGCCGAGGGCCAGGATTCGCGGGGTCATGGGGTCGCCTCCTGGTAGCCGCTGGCCTGGAGGCGGAATAGGTGGGCGTAGCCGCCGTCCGCCGCCAGGAGGGTTTCGTGAGTGCCCTGCTCGGTGATGCGTCCGTCCTCGAGGACGACCACCCGGTCGGCGTCGCGGACGGCGCTGAGGCGGTGGGAGATGAGCAGGCTGGTGCCGCCGCGACGGTGTTCGCGCATGAGGGTGTGGACCTCGTGTTCGGCTTCGGGATCGAGGCCGGAACTCGGTTCGTCCAGGATCATCAGGTCGCGGTTCTCGCGGACGAGGGCGCGCGCGAGGGCGAGGCGCTGCCACTGTCCGCCGGACAGGACGACCCCGGTCGCGGAGTCGTCGCCGAGGGCGAACATCCTGGTCAGGGACGTGTCGTAGCCCTTCGGGAGGGCTGCGAGGCGGTCGTGGACACCGGCGCGCATCGCGGCGCGTTCAAGGCGGGACGAGTCGTCCAGGGCGGTGATGTCGCCGACCGCGATGTTGTCGCGGGCGGACATCTCGTAGTTCATGTGGTCCTGGAAGACGGCGCTGATGCGATCGCGCAGTTTCTCCGGCGGGATGTCGCGGATGTCCTCACCGTCCCAGAGGATCCGCCCCTTGGACGGGTCGTACATGCGGCAGAGGAGCTTGACCAGGGTGCTCTTGCCCGCGCCGTTCAGGCCGACGAGCGCGACGGCGTTCCCATGCGGGATGGTCAGGTCGAGGCCGCGGAACACCCAGGGCAGGTCGTCGCCGTACCGGAACCAGACGTCGCGGAACTCGATGCCGCGGCGCAGCGGCGGCGCCTCACCGGTGAGCGCGCGCGGCAGGTCGGACGGCGCGCGGACGACGGCGACGTAGTGCGTGAACGCGAGCAGGCGGGCCTGGCCACCGGAGATCGCGGAGGTCAGCGTCCCGAGTGAGCTCTGGACGCCCGCGACGGCGGCGAGGAACATGGCGATGTCCCCGACGCTGAGCGTGCCGTGCCGGGCCGCGTTCGCCGCCCACCACAGGCCGCCGCCGGCAACGAGTGCGCCGAGCGCGGTGAGGCCGCCCTGGGCGCGGAGTTCCCGCAGGTCCATGCGGCGTTGGGCGGCGTTGGAGGCACGCCGTTCGCTGATCATCCGGCCGCGCAGGAACGCGCCGATGCCGAACAGCCGGATCTCGGTCGCAGGGGACGTGTTCGTGAGGAGCCCACTGTAGAAGTACTCGCGGCGGAAGTGGTGCTCGATGTCCCACTCCATGGCCGTCCGCCGCCGGGCCAGCATGATCTCGGCGACGAGCGCGGGCAGCGCGGCGGCGAGGACCAGGCCGGTCATCGCCGGGCTGAGCACGAGCAGCGAGCCGAGGAACCCGGTCAGCGACAGGACACCGCCGAGCAGGCCGCCGAAACCGTCCACGATCTCCGGGACGCGGCGCACGCCGTCCTGGGCGAGCCGCAGCCGGTCCTGGTAGGCGGGATTCTCGAAGGAGCGCAGGCCGACCTGGCGTTCGGCGGCGCCGAACAGCCGGTCGGTGCCGGCGAGGCTCGCGGCGCGTCCGATCTGTCCGCGGGCGAAACGCGAGACGGAGGGCAGCGCGGCCGAGGCGAACCCGGCGGCGGCCAGGCCGAGCGCGAGGGCGCCGATCGGGGCGTTCCCGCCGGTCAGCCGGTCGATGACCAGCTTGGTCAGCCACGCCGTGGTGATCGGCGCGGCGGACGTGGCGATCACCACGACCAGGAAGATCGGAACCTCGGCGGGGGCGGCCCGGAACATGAGCGCGACCGCCTCGGCGGCGGACGCCCGCAGCGCCCGCACGCCGAACTTCCGCGCGCCCGGGTCGTCTTCGGCGGGCGTTCCGTCCTGAGAGGTCGGCTCATTCCGCGTGGCCTTCTCGCCCGGACTGGTCTTCTCGTCCTGGGTGGTCATCGTCAGCTTCCAGAGGCCGAGACGGGGAGGGTGTGCAGGGGGAGCTCGTCCATGCGGGCGCCGGTTCCGATGATTCGGCCGTCCTGGCCGAGGAGGTAGAGCGCGGGCGTCCACTGGTTCTGGAAGGCGTGGGCGACGGGACCGCCTGCCCTGTCGGCCTGGACGACCCGTGCGACCTGCTCCAACTTGGCGACCGTCTCCGGCTCGTCACCACCGAAGACGGCAAGAACGTTGTCACGCCCCAGGGTCCGGGCGCGCTCGAGGAAGCTCGGCAGCAGGTCGTGGCAGCCGTCGCAGTTCGCGGAGAAGAACGCCACCACCCCGGCGGCCGACTCACGCGTCACCGACTCACCCTGCGTGGTGACACCGCTGAACTCAGGCACCACCGAACCGGGCTTGAGCGCGAACATGTCTCCGGCCCCCGGGGCCGTCCGGCCTCCCGCGGCGGCATCCGCCCGCATCCGGCGAAGAATGCCGAACGTGAGCATCATGTTCAACACGGAAAGAACACCGAAGAGGACGACAGCAGCCGCCAGATAAGGCATTTCCGGTTCCTCGCGAAGGGTTGGGAGTTTCACTGAAGAGGACGATCGGCCACGGCCTGGCAGAGCCGCGGCCAACACCAGGCGGGACGCGGCGCCGCGTCCCGCCAGGCTGAGCTCAAGCTGTGATCACTTCAGGATCAGCAGCCGCCGATGTAGGACCACTCGCAGCCGGTCTGCACGCAGCAGAAGCGGAACCAGTAGCCGGGGTGACCAGCGGCGTTACAGAAGTAGACGCCACTGCAGGCGGAGGCGTCCTCCTGGGGGACGAGGCGGTCCAGGACGCGGTCGACGAGACGGCTCATGGCTTTCTCTCCTTTCATGACGGTGCCCGGGAATTGACGGTTTAAGTAAACAGGCGTCGACTTTGCGCGCGCGGTGTTTTGCAGTCGGCGCCCGCTTTCCCGGAAACTCCCAGGTTTTCGGGGCACTCCAAATTAAGAGGTGCGATCGCTCTTTTCGCAAGCCCCATGATCATCGACCGTCGGCTCTTTGTGAGGTCATGACGAACGACTCCGGCATAGATGATCAACTTTGCCTGTTTGCCCGGCGCACGACGGCGTTTCGCCTACAGAAACCGGAACCTGTGACGACGGAACGTGATCTTCCTTCTTGATGAATCTGCCGTCAGGACGCTTTCTCGCCCCCGATGGCGCCGGTGGGGGCAGGCTCAAGGCCGTCCGCCTCCCCTGGGACGTGCCCGCGGCGTTCTGGATGGCATCTCGCCCTGGGGTGGCCACCGTCCATTGCCGGCCGCCAGGACGGAAAGGGGCGGGGCCGCGATCAAGGCCGGGCGGGACGTGGCGCCGCGTCCCGCCCGGCGTTGATCAGGTCAGGTCAGGTCCTGCTCACCACGAGGGTCAGCAGGGGCCGATGTAGGTCCATTCGCAGCCGGAGTCCAGGCAGCAGAAGCGGAACCAGTAGCCGGGGTGGCCACCCGCGTAGCAGAAGTATTGGGCGCTGCAGGCGGAGGCGGTCTCCTTGGGAACGAGGCGGTCGAGGACGCGGTCGACGAGACGACTCATGCCTTCTTTCCTTTCGTCACGGTGACGTCCGGGAATCGAAGGTCAAGGCAAACGGCCAGCGACATTGTGCGCGCGATGTGTTGCGGACGGTGCCCGATTTCCCTGAAAACTCCCGGAGTTTTCGGGGCACTTCAAAGTAAGAGCCATCCGCTCCCTTTCGACAAGGCCCGTCATCGTCGACCGCCGACGCTTTGTAAGGAAATGCCGAACACCCCGGCGCGAAAGTGAACAAGTTTGCTGGTTTGCGCAACCTTCAACGCGGTTCCGCCTGATGGAAATGCAATCAGGACAAGACAGCCGGTGACGGTCGCCACGACCCGGCCGCCAGGACGGATCCGGAGCGAGGCCGAACGCGGGAAGCAGGGAGGTCCAGGCCGTCCACCTCGATCGGGACGGGCGAGGCCCGGGGCCCAACGGTCGTGCGAGAGGCGTGTCCGGTAGCGCGACCGAGTCCGGCCGGGGGCACGGTCGACGAGACGGCTCATGCCTTCTTTCTTTTCATCACGGTGGCGTCCGGGAATTAAGGACAGGACAAACGAGTGTCGACATTGTGCGCGCGATGATTTCGGTCGGCGCCCGCACTCCTGGGAAACTCCCGGGAGCTCTCGGGGCACTTCAAAGTAAGAGTCATCCGCTCCCTTTCGACAAGGCCCGTCATCGTCGACCGCCGACGCTTTGTAAGGAAATGCCGAACGCCCCGGCGCGGAGGCACCCATCGTGGCCACGACCACTGCCGCCGGTCAGCCGGTTTTCCGGTGTTCCCAACCGATCGGACACCGGGTCCGGCCCCCTGCGGTTCAGTCAGGGCAGGGGCGTTGGCGGAGCATCGGGGGGCGGAGCTGTTCGGCGTCGCCGCGCGTGTAGAGCTGCGCGGGACGGCCGCCGTCGCGGGTCGTGGTGCGGCCCGTCGGGACGAGGAAGCGGTCGGCGCCGGTGACCTTGCGGTGGAAGTTGCGGGGGTCGAGCGGTGTGCCCCAGACGATCTCGTAGACGCGGCGCAGCTCGGCGACGGTGAACTCGGGCGGCGCGAACGCGGCGGCGAGCGAGGTGTACTCGAGCTTCGCGCGGGCGCGCTCCACGCCGTCCAGCAGGATGCGGCGGTGGTCGAACGCGGCGCGGTCGCGGTGCACCAGGTCGTCCATCGGCTTCCAGAGCACCTGCGCGCGGCTGGAGGCGGGCAGGTCCGGGGCGAGCCCGAGGTAGGCGACGCTGACGACGCGCTGGCGGGGGTCGCGGTCCGGGTAGCCGTAGGTGGCGAGCTGCTCCAGGTGGATGCGCACGTCGGCGAGCCCGGCGCGTTCGGCCATCAGCCGGGACGCGGCGACCGGCAGGTCCTCGTCGAGCTGGATGAACCCTCCGGGCAGCGACCACGCGCCGTCGTACGGATCCCGGTCGCGCCGCCACACCAGCGCGCTCAGCCGCTGCTCCCGGACGGTGAGGACGACGAGATCGACGCTGACGGCGAGCCGGGGCACGGACATGCCACGAACGTTATCCGGGTCGGGCGCCCGGTGGGACCCGGTCGGCGCGGAGGGCGATCATCACCCGTCGGCGTCGATGTCGGCGTCGGGAACGGCGCCGGGTTCGGGCGGGAGCTTCGCCACGATGGCGTCCAGCAGCTCCCAGCCGTCGAGGTCCAGGGCGGACCGGGTGTCCCAGCCCTGCTCGATCGCCGCGTCCAGGATCGCCCGGACGACGGACGGGAGATGCAGGTTCAGGGTCACGTCGTCCGCCGTCCGGCAGATCAGGCCGTCGTGCATCGGGTAGCCGTCGTTGACGAGTCTGCCTGGCCCCGTCCGGAACGTGACCTCCAGGCCGCGGTTGCGTTGCTCTGCGCGGGCGATCCGCACGACCTCGCGGCAACTCTCCGGATCGCCCCGCGTGTGAGCGTGCCCTGACCAGCGCCGGTAGGTGTCCGCGCCGACCTTCAGCGGACGGTTTCTGTGCTTGCTCAAGGGATTCACCGCCTGGAAAAGAGCCGGGGCCCGGACGCGTCGCGCGTCCGGGCCCCGGCTGGGAGGAGTGGGTCAGGCCTCCGGGGTGTCGACAGGGCCCGCGGCGGGCAGGCTCGGAGCCGTGCCGTCCACCGGCTTCTGGCCGTTCGCGGACGGCGTCCCGGCCGAGCCCGCGAGCAGGTTCCGCGCGAGGCCGAGGCCCGCGCCGCCGAGCGTCAGCGCCTTGGCGAGCATCTCCTCGATGCCCTCGGCGCCGTTCAGCACGACCATGTTGTCGACGTTGCCGAAGACACTCGCACCGGCCTCGACGATCTCCGGCCAGCGCTCGGCGAGCTGCTGGGCGATGACCGCCTCGGTGTTCTCGGACAGGGCCTGCGCGCGCGCCTTGATGGCGTCCGCCTCGGCGAGGCCCTTGTTGCGGATCGCCCCCGCCTGCGCCTCACCGAGGATGCGCGTGGCCTCCGCCTCGCGCGCCGCCTTCAGCTGCGTCTCGGTCGCGGCGGCCTGCGCGTGCGCGACGCGCTCCTCGCGCTCGGCCTCGGCCAGCTTGACCCGCTCGTACGCGCGCGCGTCGGCGGGCTTGCGGATCTGGCTCTCCAGCAGCTTCTCGGTGCGCTCGGCCTCCAGCTCGGCGTTGCGGGTCTCCTTCTCGATGACCTCCTGCTTCGCCTGCTGCTCGGCCTGCTGCACCTGGCCCTCGTACTCGGCCTTCTTGATCTCGGTGTCGCGGATGACGGCCGCGTTCTGCCGGGCGGCCTCCTGCTCGCGCTCGGTGGCCTCGCGGTCCCGCTCGGCCTCGGCGATGCGGGCGGCGGACGCGACGGCGGCGGCGTGCGGACGGCCGAGGTTGGTGATGTAGCCGGTGGCGTCCTCGATCTCCTGGATCTGGAGCGAGTCCACGACCAGGCCGAGCTTGCTCATCTCGTCCGCGGCGCTCAGCCGGGTCTCGCTGGTGAGGCGCTCGCGGTTGAGGATGAGGTCCTCGACGGTGAGGCCGCCGATGATGGAGCGCAGGTGACCGGTGAACAGCTCGTGGATCGCGCCGTCCATCGACTTCTGCTGGTCCAGGAAACGCCGGGACGCGTTGGCGATCGAGACCAGGTCGTCCCCGACCTTGTAGATGACCACGCCCTTGACCTGCACCGGGATGCCCTGCTGCGTCACGCAGTGCACCTCGAGCGTGGTGTTGTGGATGTCGAGCCGGAGCCTGCGGGCCACCTGGAACCCGGGCATCACCATGGTGCCCTTGCCCGTGACGACCTTGAAGCCGAGGCTGTCCAGCCCGTTGACCGGCTTGGACCGCGCGCCCAGGCCGGAGATGATCAGCGCCTCGTTCGGCTCCGCGACGCGCCAGATCATCTTGAACACGACGATGATGAGTATGACGGCGACGACGACCGTTACCGCCACGATGAGCACTGGCATCCGCCCCTCCAACCGACCCGGCCGAGACCGGGACAACGACGCCGCCGGGGAGCCTGTTCGTCCGGTTTCCGGAGTCGTTGACCACTAGACGGTATGCCGTGGTGATCGGTTCCCTCACACGGGGCTCACCCCTCGACCGGCCTGTCCGGATGCGGACGAGCCCGTGGAACCGTCGGACCAGGCTGGACGAGAGGTCAGGCCAGGGCGCGGGCGACGTAGACGGTGCGCGGCGGGTGGTACTCGACGACGACCACGATCTCGCCGACCCCGATCTCCTCCTTCGGGTCGACCGGATGCGCGTAGAACGCCTCCGAGCCGCCCCGGACCGGGATCATCACCTCGCCGACGAGCCGCGGCCCGATCCGGCCGATGACCCGCCCCTCTTTCCCGATCACGCGTCGCTCCCCGATCCGCCCGTCCCGCGCCGTCGCCTCTCGGACGGCCGCCGCCTGCACGCTATCCGGAGGACGCTCACAGCAGGTAGTGCCCACCGCTGCCCGGCACCCGGAGGTGGTGCCCGCCGCGGCCCGGCACCCGGCCGGACGGTCACGGGAGGTAGCGCTCGCTGCGGTCGTAGGCCTGGCGGGCGAGCTGCTCGACCTCGGTGCGGGTGGCGTTCGGGCCGAACAGGCTGACGGTGGCCACCGAGTGCCGTCCGCGCAGGACGACGTACCAGGCGCGGGTGTGGGAGGAGCCGCTGACGGTGGTGACGCCGACGGTGCGCGAGCCGCGTCCGATCGTCCCGCCGGGGAACTCGGAGACGCGGTGGTCGGCCCAGCGCGTCCCGACGCGGGTCCGGAAGGCGAGGCAGCCGGACGGGACGCGCCGCTCGAGCTGGTGCTGGGCCGCCTCGTCCGTCATGCCCATGAGGGTCTCGGTGACGACCTGCCCGTCGCCCCGGTTGAAGCTGGCCAGCGCGGCCGGGGCGGCCCGGTCGACGGCGGGCTGCGCCGCCGCGGAGTCGGCGCAGCGCGGCTTGTCCAGGGTGACCTGCCGCTGGAGCTGCCCGAAGTTCTGGATGCCTTTGAGCGAGCCGTACTCCCCCGAGTCCGGCTCGCCGACGCGCTGGTAGCCGGGGACGTCGGCGAGGAGGGCCTGCTTGAGCTGGTCGGACGTGTAGCCGGTCAGCGCGAGCGCGGCACGCTTCCCCCCGCCGGCGCCGTGCGACCCGCCGCCGCACCCCGCGAGCCCGGCCAGCGCCGCGGTGACCAGCACCGCGGCCCGGAACGTCGGACGGAGCGGCGTGCGGAACGCGGGTGGGAACGGCGCTCGGGAGGACATGTCCGCGACCTTACGGGGCGTCCGGGCCGGAACCGCGCGGACGACACGCCATCGGACGAGCCGGACCGCACCGCGCTTTCAGATCGCCGCGCCCTGGGTAGAAGTGCTACCGACCGTGACCGTTCGGTCACGGAAGACAGGGGGAAGATGACGATGCCACGCAGACTCCTTGTGCTGCCCGTCCTGCTGACGCTGGCGCTCCTCGGATCGGGGGCGTGCGGGAGCAAGTCCCACCACGCGTCGGGGCCGTCGGGGGTCTCGTCGCCCGGCGCGGCCGGCGGGCAGAACGCCACGGGGACCGCGGCGCCCGGGACGTGCCCGTCCCAGGCCACCAAGAAGTTCGCCAAGACCCGGTTCGTCGCGGACGCGGGGCTGGCGTTCGGCGCCTTCCACCGCTGGATCTACAAGCCCTGGCAGGCCGGGAACTTCAAGTCCGGCGCGCAGGGCCAGAAGAAGGCCATCGTGAAGGGCGCCGCCGCGGGCGCGTTCGCCCTGACCCGCCTCAACGCGGCCCGCAAGCTCGTGGACGCCGACCCGACGCTGTGCTCGAAGCTCAAGCAGCCGCTCGAATCGCTCAAGAACAACATGACCGGCCTCACCGACAAGCTGAAGTCGGGCAACGCCGACCCGTCCCAGATCGGCTCGGCGGGCGGGGCGGTCGAGAACTTCCGCAAGCAGGCGGCCGAGAACGGCGCGACCATCAAGGACCAGACCCCGCCGAACGTCTAACCGCGAACCGCGGTCGGCACGAACCACGGCCGACGCGAACCGCGAACGGCGCGAGCGCGCCGCCAAGCCTGTGAGGGGCGACGCCGAGGGCGAGCCCCTCACAGGCTTGACCACGAAGCGATACCGCGCTCGCACGAGTCTTCGGGCCCACGACTCTCCGAGCCCTTGGAGCCGAAGGCTCAGTTCAGCTCCGAGTGGTCGTTGTAGCAGCCCGCGAAGTCCTGGCCTGAGAGCTTCTGGATGTGCTGGACGATCTCGTCGGCGATGAGGCGGCGGGCCTTCGCGGGCGGCAGGTTGCGGTAGTGCGAGAAGTCGAGCGGCTCGCCGATGCGGACGGTCGGGCGGGGGCCGAGGAAGCGGGGCATCGAGTCGCCGATCGGCTGGATCTCCTCGGTGCCCGTGAGGCCGACCGGGAGGACGCGGGCGCCGGACTCCAGCACCAGCCAGCCGACGCCGGTGCGGCCGCGGTAGAGCCGTCCGTCGCGGGACCGGGTGCCCTCGGGGTAGATCGCGAACGCGCCGCTGTTGCCGAGGATCTCGGCGGCCTGCTCGAGCGCGCCCATCGCGGCGCGCTGCGCGCCGCGCCGCACCGGGACGTGGCCGAGGGTGGTGAGGAACCACTTCACGAACCGGCCCTTGAAGCCGGAGCCCTCGAAGTAGTCGGCCTTGGCGATGTAGGTGACCGGGCGCGGGACGGCCAGCGGGATGATGAAGCTGTCGATGAACGACAGGTGGTTGCTGGCCACGATGAGCGGACCGTACTTGGGCACGTTCTCCAGGCCCTCGATCCGGGGCCGGAACAGCAGACGCAGGATCGGAGCGACGATTCGCGTCATGAACGTGTAGAACACCCGGCCTCCAGAATTCGGCACCCGCAACTGTAACGCCGGAGCCGTTACCGGCACGCCGCGGAGCAGTTCCCGTTCGCCGGACAGGGGCCACACGGCCACCCCAGCCGCAGGTCAGCGTACCGAGGATGCCTGAATTCCGGTAATTAGCCCGAGCACCGAGGCTACCTTTCAGTAGGTTTCCGGTGAGTAGGTTTCATCTTCCCGATAACGCGAATAGCGGCGATACCACAGGATGGACGCCCGTCCCACGGCACCCCCATTCGGGCCCCCGTTCCCGCTGCGCACAGCGGCGACCCGCCCTTGGAAGCGGACACGCAGGGAAGCGGGCTCCGGCACGTCCGGAACAACGGTGAACCCACCCCCGCCGCGAGCGCCCCTTCCCGGACGTGAGAGGACCCGTCCGGTCCCGGGTGCGCGGGGTCGGACGGGTCCGCAAGAGCGGTGGCGCCTAGTGACGGAGGCCCAGCGCGCGGGTGATGGTGCCGAACAGGTCGGTCTGGTTGGTCACGCCGACCACGTTCGCGGCCTGCGGGCCCTGGGCGGCGATGCGCACCTGGGTGCCGGTGTGCTCCTGCGACTGGCCGGCCGGGTTGGTGGCGTAGTTCATCTTCATCTGGGCGCCCTCGTCGGTGACCAGGGTCGCGGTCTGGCCCGGGCTCTGGGCCTCCAGCGGGATGATCTGGCTGGTGTGGCCGTGGTCGGCGGTGGTCACCACGAGCGTGTCGGGGTGCTGCCGCGCGTAGTCCATGGCGATCTTGACGGCCTTGTCGAACTCGACGGTCTCGCCGATCTGGCCGCACGGGTCGGCCGAGTGGTCGCGCTTGTCGATCGACGCGCCCTCGATCTGCAGGAAGAAGCCCTTCTTCCCGTGGCGGGTCTGGTCGGAAAGGACGTCCAAGGCCTTGGACGCCATCTGGGTCAGGTGCGGGCCGCTGAACTGGGCGTTCGGGGCGCAGCGGGACGGGTCGGTGCCGCCCGCCTTGGCGAGCGGACCGGTCCACTCCTGCGGCATGTTGCCGTCCGAGAACAGGCCGAGCAGGCGGCCGTCCTTGCCCGGACGCGCCGACTGGAGCCCGTTCGCGTCGGTGACGACGTCGTAGCCCGCGGCCTTGGCCTGGTCGATGACCGTCTTGCCCTTGAACTGCCCGGCCTGGACGGTCTGCGCGTAGCGGGCCTTGCCGCCGCCCAGGTAGACGTCGGCGCCGGTCTGCACCTGCTGCTCGGCGATCGAGCCCGCGCCGCCGTTCTCCTTGGCGTTGGTCGGGCACGCCTTCATGTCCGTCGGGCCCTGGCAGGAGCGGTCGACCACGTGCGAGGCGAGGACGGCCGGGGTGGCGTCGCTCAGCTCGGCGGTCGTGACGTCGCCGGTCCGGTAGCCGGCACCCTTGGCCAGCTCCAGGATCGTCTGCTGCGGCTTGCCGTCCGGGGTGACCGAGATGGCGCCGTTGTAGGACTTGCGGCCCGTCGCCCAGCCCGTCCCGGAAGCGGCCGAGTCGGTGACGTAGTCGGGCAGGTTCGGGTTGGCCTTCTGCAGCGCGTAGGTGGTGTACGCGCCGGTCAGCGGCAGCCGGTCCATGTTGAGGCGGCCGGCGGCGCCCTGCGAGTAGTTGCGGGCGGCGGTGATCTCCGAGTCGCCCATGCCGTCGCCGATCAGCAGGATGACGTTGCGGGCCTTGCCGCCCTGGATGGCGTGCCGCACGTCACCGGTGCGGTCGCCGTTCCAGGCGTTCGCCGCGCCGGACGCGACGACGGTGGTGGCGGCCCCTGCCGCGAGCGTGATCGCGGCGAGCCGCCGCACCTTTCCAGCCGCAGACATCGGCTGACCTCCCCTTTGTTTCGTGCAGTCGAAGCGGGGTAACCACACCAGCCGCAGATGACCGGTATGCCCGTTTCAGGTGGACGCCACGTGAACGATCAAGGACCCGACGTGCCCGTTACGGGCACAGAACCGCCCCCTGGGCGACCCGACCCATTCCCGCGATCCGCTTGGAATGCCTCCGGCGGTGCGGGATTCTGGGAGGTCCGGCCCCGCTCGGCCGGCACCGGACAGGGGAGACGCCCGGTGCGGACGAGCCGGCCGGGATGGCCGCTGCTCTCGGGAGGGGTGGGGGGACGAGCATGGACTTCGACGTGAACCTGATGCGCCATGACCGCTGCACCCTGGTGCGCGTTCAGGGTGAGATCGACGTGGTGACCCGTCCGGCCTTGGAGAAGACGCTGACCGACGTCATCGACATCGGCCAGCCGCTGGTCGTCGACATGCGGCACGTGACGTTCTGCGACTCCAGCGGGCTGAACGCGGTCGTCGGCGCGAACCGCCGGGCGTCCGAGCGGGAGCTCGGCTTCGCCCTGGTGGCGCTGCCGCCGCGCGTCCGGCGGGTCTTCCGGATCACCGGGATCGACCAGTACATCCCGATCTACGACACGCTACGGGAGGCCACCGACGCCGTCGGCGCCTGATCGGCCGCGCCCTCAGCGCCTGCCCGGCCACGCCGGTGGCGCCTGATCGCCACGTCGGTGGCGCCTGATCGCGCGGGTTTCTACGAGCAGCCCTCGAACTGGGGGACGCTCGTGGTGAGTTTCGCGCCGGTGTTGGCGAACCAGTGGTTCAGGAAGCGGCCCGCCGAGCCGTCCTGGTACATGCGGGTGAGGATGCGGTTGACGGCCTCGCAGCCCGCCAGGTCGCCCTTGCGCATGCCGATGCCGTACTTCTCGTCGGTGAACGGCTCGCCGATGAGGTGCACGTCCGGGTGGCCCGCCGCGAAGCCCGCGAGGATCAGGTCGTCGGTCGAGAACGCGTCGATCTTCCCGCTGGTCAGCAGCGGCATGCAGTCGCTGTAGGTCGCCACGTCCACCGGGACGGCCGGGATGCTGCGCTCGTCGGTGATGCGCCGCCACGAGTTGGATCCGGTGACCGCGCAGATCTTCTTCTTCGCCAGGTTGTGGACGTTGGCGATGGAGCGGTCGTTCGTGCGGACCAGGGTGTCCTGGTGCGCGACGTAGTAGGGGCCCGCGAAGGTGATCTGGGTCTTGCGGGCGGGCGTGATCGAGTACGTCGCGACGACCATGTCGACCGTGCCGTCCTCGATGGCCTTCTCGCGGACCGACGACGGCGTGGTCCGGAACGTGATCCGCGACGCCGGGACGCCCAGCCGCCGCGCCACGTACGTCGCGACGTCCACGTCGAAGCCCTGGTAGTGGCCGTTCACCTTCATGCCGAGGCCGGGCTGGTCGCCCTTCACGCCGATGACCAGCGAGTGCCGGTGCAGGATCGACTGCTGGTCAGACGAGGACAGCGCGCACCCGGCGAGCGCCACCGGGGCGCACGCCGTCACCAGCGCGACGGACGCCGCGCGCGTCCGCCGCAGGGGCCGCCGGCGCGGGGGTCCCTGGCGCAGGGGCTGCCGGGAGTGGGACGGCATCGTCAGATCCTTCCGAACTCGGCGAGCCGGGGGCGGACGCCCACCAGCACCAGGGCGGCGATCACGACGGCGGCGACCGGCGGGATGGCCTTCCAGCCCTTCAGCCCGCCGTCCGCCTGCTGGATGGCGTGGTCGAACGCGCCGCTGTGGGTCGCGGCCAGGGAGCGCAGCGCCGCGTCGTAGGCGTCGAAGTCGCGGATGGCGGACGAGCCGCGTCCCATCCGGAAGTCGATCGCGCCGCGCCGGTCCCCGGACGCGACGAGCGCCCGCATGTGCTGGTCGTTGGACAGCACGGTCGCGTAGGCGTCGAGGGCGCGTGAGAGCGCGTCGCTCTCGGTGCCCTTGCGGACCTGGCGCGCCTCGTCCCCGAGCAGGCCGAGGAACGCCGACCGGTTCTCCGGTCGGTAGTCCTTCGCGGCCTTCCCGGCGAGCTTGTAGTAGGTCGCGAGGTTCGCCGGGGTGTCCTTCGGGGGCTCGACGAACAGGATCGTCGACGCCTTGTCGAGGTAGTTCTGCTCGTAGGTGTCGGCGCGTCCGGGGTCGAGGAGGAACCGGGACTCGTCCGCGAACGCGCTGTGGCTGATCGCGCGCGCACGAGACATCGTCAGGACGGAGTCGAACCCGTCCCGTTTGGCGCGCAGCAGGTGCCCGGCCTGGGAGTCCAGCACCCCGACCCCGACCGACACCAGGACGATCGTGCCGACCGTCGCGAGCGCGAGACCGGGGTTCAGCAGGCGGCGGAACTCGCGTCCGATGGCGAGCTGCCCGATCACCAGTACCAGCAGCGCGGCGCCGCCCGCCGCGAGCACCCAGTACCGGCCTGAAAGGACGCTCGTCCGCTTCTCCTGGTAGGACTGCCGGACGGTCGCGCCGCTGTCCAGCGTCAGGTTGTACGCCTTCGGCAGCAGCTCCAGCTTCATCAGGTCGGACGCCTGCTGGTAGGTGCCGACGACCGACTGCGGGGCCTCCCCGACCGGGTGCAGGGACTGGTCGTTCAGGGTCAGCGCCTGCCCGACGAGCCGCTGGTACTGGCCGAGGCCGTCGATGACCTCCTGGACGGTCTGCTTGCGGTCGTTGTCCTTCCCGGCGAGCTGCGCGGCCTGGATCGCGGCGCGGCTGGCGTCCGAGCGGGCCTGCTCGTAGCGGCGCAGCGACTCGGTCCGGCCGATGCCGAGCGTCTGGTCACGGCCGATCAGCAGGATGTCGGCGACCTGCGCGTCCATGTCGCTGAGCGCGAAGTACAGGTTGCCGGTCGCGACGACCTGCGGGCCCGCGTCGTGGCCGATGGTCTGCACGCCCTGCCGCGCGTCCTGGATGCCGAGCATCAGGGCCAGCGCGATCGCCGCGACCGTGACCACCGCGAGGACCGTCCAGCCGCGGATCCGGCCCGGGATGGTCTTCAGCCATCGCCCGCGCACGAGCGTGACCAGGGCGCCGCGTGGGCGTTCCAGGGTCCGTCCCGCGCGCGCGGCGCGGGACGTGGTCGGGACGGCGGGCTGCTTGGCCGGGACGCCGGGCTGCCGCGAGGGCGCGGCCGGTCCCCGTGTGGACGTGGCGGGACCTCGTGACGGCGTGGCCGGGGCGGGCGGCTGCTTCGTCGGGACGTCCGGTCGCCGTGGCGGCATGGTCATTCCAGGCTCCTGAGGCTGTCCGGGCTCCTGAGGGTGATGGTCGTCCACGCCCCCACGTGGACGCGGTCGCCGTCCTTCACCGGCACCGGGACGTTCACCGGGATCGGGTCGAGGCCGTCGTTGAGCGTCGTGCCGTTGGCGGATCCTAGGTCCACCAGCGTCCACGAACCGTCCGGCTGGGCGACCAGCACCGCGTGCTGCCGGGACGCGCCGGGGTCCTCGGGCCGGACGGACAGGTCGATCTCCGGCTCGATCCCCCGGGACGCGCTGCGCCGCCCGATCCGCACGCGCTCGCCGTCCATCGGGACGCGTCGCTCAAGGTAGTACGCGGGGAACGCTATCGCCGCCGCCTCCGAGCCGCCCTGCGCGAGGACGGCGTCGAAGTAGGCGCGGTCGGCCGCGACCACGGCCGTCCAGACCCTCGGCCGAGGCTTCGGCGGCGGGGTGGCGCCGTCCGGTCCGGTGAAGGCGGCCGGCTCGGTGAAGGCGGCCGGACGTTCGGCCTGCCTGCCCGTGTCGAAGTCGTAGCCGTCCACCTCGCAGAACCGGCCGGACTTGTTCGCTCCGCAGACCGGGCAGACCGCCACCGGGCTCTCGCGCCGGGGTTCCGCCGCGCCGCCGCCGTTCTCGCGGGCGAACTCCAGGCGCGGCGCGGACTCCACGCGCGACCCGCACGCGTCGCAGAATTCGTCACCGGGATGCAGTTCCTCCGCGCACACGCTGCACTTGCCCACGGACTCGGCCACCTCGGTCAGCCCTCCGTCCCGGGATCCTCGTCGTCCTGCCTCGTCCGCACCGTCCGGACGGAGCGGGTGTCGAGCGACATCTCGTCGGCGACGTCCACGTCCTTCTTCAGCCGGACCGTCCCGGACTCGCGGTCGACCTCCACCATCCGGTCGAGCAGCCCGGAGATCTCGTCGTTGCCGACCTCGCGGGCGAGCGCCACGGCCCGGCCGAGCCGGGTCGTCGCGCGCTCCTCGTCGCCGTCGCGGCGCGCGGCCAGGCCCTCCTGGATCGCGTCGGCCAGCTCCGACTGGCCCGTGTGGTGCGCGACGCGCGCGTTGATCCGGGTCGACAGGCCCTCGTCGTCGGTCCACTCGACCAGGACGTTCGCGTGCGCCAGCTCCTCCCCGCCGTCCGGGGCGACCAGCTTCACCCAGGCGGCGCGTCCCTGCCGTCCGACGTCGCCGGGCGGGACCTCCACGCAGAGGTGGTACTCGCGGCTCTCCGCGCCCCACGCGCCGAGCGGGTAGTCGCCGATCTGGCCCTGGTCGGTGCGGCGCTCGGTGAGGTCCTCGACGGTCGGGACCATCTGCTTCACGAACCGCAGGCGGCCGTTCTGCGGCGTCCAGACGCGCAGCGCGAGGTCGGCGACGCGCTTGCCCATCGCGTCCTTCATCATCGCGCGGAAGTCGCGTTCGAGGTCCGCCGGGTCCGGGACGTCGAGGAAGCCGCCGAGCAGCACGGACGTGATCTTCCGCAGCTCCGCGACGTCCCAGTCCGTGCCGACGCCGCGCGCGTCGCAGCCGAAGTGGCCCTCGCACTCGCGCAGCGCCGCGTCCAGCTCCTCGGCGGTCTCGTGCTGGTTCTTGCCGTCGGTCAGCAGGATCGCGTGCCGCACCGCGCCCTCCTGGCCGGCGAGGAGCCGGCCCGCGAGCCGCAGCCACGACCCGATCGCCGTCCCGCCGGACGCCTCCAGCCGGGACACCGCCTGGACCGCCTCCGAACGCGTGCGCGCGTTCATCTCGACGAGCGTCTGCCCCAGCGGGTAGACCATGCCCGGGCTGTTCGCCCCGGCGACGACGGCGAACCGCACCCCGTCCCGGACGACCCGCAGCGCCGCCTCGGCGGCCCGCTTCGCCGCGGCCATCTTCCCGGCGTAGGACATCGACCCGGACGCGTCGATGATGATCACTTCGGCGGCCCCGGCGGCCGGGCCGGCGGGCGCCGTCCCGGACGCCTCGACCGTGACGACGGCGTGCATCTCCTGCCCGCCGGCGCCGAGGTACGGGTTCTGGTCGACCTTGATCGTGAAGGGCGGACGGTCGGTCATCGCCGGCTCTCCCTGCTTGTCGCTGGCCTCGTGCTCGCCTGTGGCCTTGTGCTCGTCTCGGGCCTCATGCTCGTCTCCGGCCTCGTGCCGGCCACCGAGACGGCCCTCGTCGTCGGCTCGTACGGCATCGGCGCGTACGCCGTGCCCGTCGCGTCGTCCTCATCGGACGCGTCGTCCCCGAGGCCCGCCCCCCGCGCCCGCTTTTCGGACATCCGCGATCCCGGTTCCGACCCGGCGGAACCCCGGCCGGGTGGGGCGGCGTCCGCGCCGGACACGGCGTCCGGCGGCGGGAACGGGATCAGGACGGCGGTGACGTTGTCCCGTCCGCCCGCCCCTAGCGCCACGTCCAGCAGGATCCGGACGCCTCTCACCGGATCGGCCACCGCGCCGAGCGCCGCGGCGAGGTCGGCGGCGTCGGGCAGGTAGTTCCACAGGCCGTCGCTGCACACCAGCACGACTCCGGGACCGTCCGGCGCGAAGGCGGCCACGCTGGCCGACGCGCCCCCCGCGTCCGCGCCCAGCCACCCCGTCAGCAGGTGCGCCCGCCGGTCCGCGTGGGCCGCCTCCGGCGTCATCGCCCCCGACCGGATCATCTCCTCGGCCCACGAGTCGTCCCTGGTCAGCGCCTGTCCGTTCGCGACCGCCCGGGGCGCGAACTCCACCGTCGCCACCCGCGCCCCGTCCAGGCCCGGACGTGCGGGCGCGGGTGGGCGCACCGCGATGTCGGCGCGGGTGTGCGGCGTCGCGTCCGGGCGGGGACGGAACCGGACGAACGGGATCCAGTAGGCGCGGCTGTCGCCGACCCAGCCGACCGTCACCGACGTGGCGTCCACCAGGACGGACACGTACGTGCAGGCGGGCGAGCCGGACGGGCCGGGGACGGCGAGCGCGGCGACCTCGGCGGCGGCGCGGTCGATCGCGGCGCGGGTCGCGGCCAGGCGGCCGTCGCCCGCCGCGAGCCGCTGCCCGAGAACGGTGGCGCCCGTGTCGGCCGCGACGCGGGACGCCTCGTCCGAGCCGGGCGCGGTCGCGACGCCGTCGCAGACCACGGCGCAGACGGCCGCCGGGAGCAGGGACATCGCGAACGCGTCCTCGTTGCGCCTGCGCCGCCGTCCGACGTCGCTGACGCCCGCCGCCGCGACGTATCCGTCCGGGCCGGTGAGCGCGATCTCCATGTGCTCGCGTCCGGTCGGCTGGCGCAGGCCGCAGCGGCCGCAGTAGCCGTCCTCGTCGATGTCCAAGGCCCCGCAGTCCACGCAGCGCGCCGGGTCCGGCCCGTGCCCGGCGGCGCGTCCGTCGGCACGGGCGGCAGCGCGTCCGCCGGGGCGGGCGGCGGCGCGTCCGGTGGCGCCCGGACGCTCCCTGCCGCACCGCTCGCAGAACTGGTCGGTCGGCTGGACGGGATCGCCGCACGTCGGGCAGGGGCGTGCGGAGGCGGTCACAGGAGCGTCCTCGGACGGACGGTGTTCGCGCGGCGGACCATCGCGTGCCGGATGTCCGGACGGTCGGCGAGCTTGGCCAGGTGGCGGTAGACGGTCTCCAGCTTGCGGCGCAGGTCGCGCTCGTTGAGCGGCGTGCCGAGCAGGTGGCCCGGCGGCCTGCCCCCGCCGTCCGGCCGCGCGCCGGAGCGGAGCCAGCCGAGGGCCGCCTCCAGCACCTCGGCGGTGAACCGGTCGCGGCGCTCGGTGTCCAGGTGCATGCCGGTCAGGCGGCGGCCCGTGGACATCAGCGTCCCGGGATCGAGCTCGCCCGGCGGAGTGCCCCGCACGGTCATCGCGACGGCCGCCAGCTGCGCCGACACGTAGTAGCTGGACACCCGGGGCACCGAGTCCAGGACGGCCTGCGCGCCGCGCCGGTCGCCGCCCGCCAGACGCGTCCTGGCCAGGCCGAACGCGGCGCTGACGTAGGTCGGGTCGGTGCGCCAGACGGTCTCGTAGTGCGCGGCGGCCGTGGCCGTGTCGCCCTGGAGCTCGGCGCAGAACGCCAGCCCGAGCTTCGGCGCGAGCTCGCCCGGCATGAGGTCGTACAGGTCGTCGAACGCCGCGGCGGCCATGCCGGGACGGTCGTGCGCCAGATCGCGGACGGCCCGGTACCAGTCGGCGCGCCAGTCGTCCTCGTGGTCGTCGCCGAACGCGGTGATGATCTCGTCCGCGGTGTCCAGGTCGCCCAGCTCGATCGAGACGCGGGCGAGCGCGAGCCGCACCTCCGGCGACGCGGACGGCGCGCCCGACAGCGCCGCCGCCAGGTCCTCGGTGTCGCGGGCGGTCAGCCCGGCCAGGAACCCGGCGGCCGGATCGTCGGTCGCGACCAGCGGGACGGGCAGCGCCGCCGCCGCGACGCCCGGCGTCAGCCGCCGCAGGATCGGCGCGCCGCCGTCCAGCTCGTCCTCGATGTCGGCGACCTCGGCGCCCGCCGCGTTCTGCTCCGGCCCGAACAGCGGGGACGGCGCGGACGGCACCCGCGCGCCGTCCGCGGACAGCACCTCGCGCAGCACCCCGGTGAGCTGCTCGGCCATCTCGGCGGCGCTCTGGAACCGGCGGGCCGGGTCGCCGTGGCAGGCGCGCCGCAGCAGCCGGTAGTACGACTCGTTCCGCTGGAACAGCGGGACCTCTTCGCGCGGCGGCAGGCTGCGCAGGTGCCGCTTGGTGTACCCCCGGAACGGGAAGCTCAGCACCGCCAGCGTCCGCCCGACGGTGTACAGGTCGGACGGCACCGACGGGCCGCGCGCGGCGATCTCCGGGGCCTGGTAGCCGGGCGTCCCGAAGATCGGGCTGCCCGAGTCGAACGAGCGCCGCACCCCGCCGAGGTCGATCAGCTTGAGCTGCTCCTCGCTCTGGATCGCGTTGTCCGGCTTGAAGTCGCAGTACAGCAGCCCGACGTTGTGCAGGTAGCCGAGCGCGCTCAGCACCTCCAGCCCGTAGGCGATCACCTGCGGCAGCGGCAGCGCGGCGTCCTCGCCGGCCTTCCGGCGGCGGCTGAGCAGGATGTCCTTCAGCGACCGCCCGCCGACGTACTCCATGACGATGTAGCCGGACCCGCCGTGCCGGACGAAGTTGAAGATCTTGACGATGTTGGGGTGCTCGACCTCGGCGAGGAAGGCCCGCTCGGCCGTCGCGGCCGCCATCGCGTCGGTGTCCCCGACGTCCAGCAGGCCCTTGAGGACGACCCAGCGCCCGGACACGTTGTGGTCGCGGGCCAGGTAGATCCAGCCGAGCCCGCCGTGCGCGAGGCAGCCGAGCACCTCGTACTGGTCGCCGAGGGTGTCGCCGGGCTGGAGCTTGGGCGTGAAGGAGAACGGGTGCCCGCAGTTGCGGCAGAACCCCTCGGTGCGTCCCGGCTTGCCCTCGCGGGCGCGCCCGACCGGCTCGTCGCACTGGCTGCAGAACCGCCGGTTCTCCGGGACCTCCGGGTTCTCCATGATCGCGTCGGCCGGGTCCCGGTAGGGCACCGGCGGCACCTCGACCAGGCCCGCGCCGAGCCCACCGCGCTGCCCGGGGCCGCGCGACCCTCCGGAGCCGCTGCCGCGCGTGGCCGTCCGCCCGGTGCCGCGCGTCCCGCGCGATCCCGATCCGCCGCTACCGGATGATCCGGAGCCGCCTGATCCGGAGCTGCCCGAACCGCCGCTGCCCGTCTCGGACGTCCCGTTCCCGGCCCCCGCCGTTCCGCCCATCGGGACCTCGATGCGCCGTCCCGCCGCCACCGACCAGCCCGGTCCCCGCTCCTTCGGGGCCCGCCCGCCGGGCCTCGTCGGCAGCGCCCCCACGTCCGGCCCGGGAGCCTTCGGGGTCCGCTTGGGAGCCTTCGGGGCCGGGGCCTTCGCGGCGGGCGGGGTCAGGCCGCAGAGATCGCAGAAACCGTCGGATTGGACGGTCCCGGTGCAGTCGGGCTGGGCGCAGGGGGACGGTCGGCGTGGCGGCCGTTTCGAGGTCATCCGCGGGTTCCCGTCTCGGTCTCGCACGCCCGGATGGCGCGCTGGTACTCGGCGACCGCGGCGGTGGACGCGCGCAGGTCGCAGGGGGCCGTCCAGAGCAGGTCGCGCGCCCGGTCGTGCAGGCCGGACAGCACGGCGTCCTCGGCGAGGCCGAGGCGTCCGGCCTTGGCCTGGTACGCCTGGAGGCGGCCGCGCAGCTCCGAGCGGCGGTCGAGCAGCCCGGCGCTGAGCGCGTGGTCGTCCTGGACCCGGCCCAGCGCCGTCCCGACCGCCCGTTCCAGCTCGGCCGCCCGGACGCCCAGCTCGCGCCAGCGGCCCTCGGCGCACAGCGTGGCCAGCGCGGCGAGCCGGTCGCGCAGCCCGGCGGACGGCTCGACCGGGTCCGGCAGCCCCGGCGAGTCGATCTTGGTGAACGCGGTCTCCCGGGACCGGCGGGCGGCCCGCTCGGCCTCGGCGACCTCGTCGATCGCGGCCGTCAGCCGGTCGATCAGGGCGGTGTGCCCGTCCCGCGCCGCGACCGCGTCGGCCAGCTCGGCGCGGACCTTCTCCAGCGCGACGCGGAGCGCCTCCAGCCGCGAGGCGTCCGCCTTGGCCTCGCTGCCCGAGCCGCTGACCAGCGACAACGGGTCGGTCCGGACGGTCCGTCCGAGGGCGGTCAGCTCCCGGCCGATCCGGTCGAGCTCCGGATGCCGGACGCCGTCCAGCTCGTGCGCGGCACGCGCGGCGCGCCGCCAGCCGTCCTCCACGTCGTCCAGCGGGAGGAGCAGGGCCGTCCAGGCGTTGTCCGCCGCGACCACCACGGCCGCGGCCTCCTCGTAGGCGTCCGACATCAGCCGGACGGCCTCCTCCAGCGTCACCCGCCTGCGGTCCGGGCCGAGCAGGGTGCGCTGGTCGAGCGGGACCTCGCCGTCCGGGAGGTCCACCGACGGCCCGCTGAGCATCCCGCTGAGGATCAGCAGCGCGTCGGCGTCCGGACGGGCCGACTCGGCGCGCAGCGCGGTCGCCTGGTCGAGCACGCGGCTGTAGGCGTCGAACAGCTTCCACAGCGTCGCGACCTTGCGCTGCGTCTCGTCCCAGCGCCGCCAGGTCTCCCCGGTGAGCCGCGCGCCCTTGAGGAGCCGCGACCCGGCGTGCGCGTCCAGGTCGAGCAGCGCCGACGAGATCCGTTCCGCGTCCGCGCGCAGTTGGGTGAGGGCGTGGTCGACGCCCTCGCGGCTCATGGGCGCCGCCCCGGTTCCGCTCTCGTTCACCTCGGCCCCGTGTCCCTGACCCGTCCTCGCACCGACAACGCCTGTGCCGGCGCCGGCGCCGAACCGCGCCGGCACCGACTTCGATTCGCGCCGCGGCCCGCGGGTTCCCGATCACCGGGTTCCCGAGCACCCTCCGGCCGCCGTCCGTCCAGGATCGGGCCTCCGTCTTCCGTTCAGTGTGATCCGGGGCACTTTCCGGCACAAGCGTGTTCACCGCCCCCGACATTTCGGGAGCTTCGCGACCCGCCCCTGCGAAACACGGTGAACAGCGCATCGCCGTGAACTGCGAATCATGGTGAACGCGGACCCCCGGCCGCCGCACCGAAACGTCCGGGAGGCCGGACTGGCCGCCTTCGGCCACCTCAGCGGGGTCGGGACCGTTAGCAAAAACACACAGAGTCACTGCAGCACGACTTGTGTCAGGGGAACGTCGTGGTGTGAAGTGACGTTCTGTAGATGACGTCCCCCCTGGGGGACGTGGCTGAGCAGTCGATCGAGAGGAGTTGAGAGTCCGCAGTGTCGGACCCCAGTCATAGACCCGGTGCACCGTGCTGACCGCCGCACTGGGCCTCTTCGCCGTCATCCTGCTCACCGCCGCGACGGGCTACTTCGTCGCCCAGGAGTTCGCGTTCGTCGCCGTCGACCGGTCCCGGCTCTCCGCCGCCGCCGACAACGGCGACGCCGCCGCGGGCCGCGCCCTCCGGGTCGTCGGCCGGCTCTCCTTCATGCTGTCGGGCGCCCAGCTCGGGATCACCATGACCACCCTGGTGGTCGGGTTCATCGCCAAGCCCGCCCTGGCCGAGCTGATCGAACCGCTGCTCACGTCCGCGGGCGTCCCGTCCGGCGCGGTCGGCGCGATCGCGCTCGCCGCCGGGTTCGTCCTCGCCACGCTGATCCAGATGCTGCTGGGCGAGCTGTTCCCCAAGAACCTCGCGCTCGCCCGGGCCGAGGGCCTGGCCCGCGCGCTCGCCGCGTCCACGCTGGCCTACCTGACCGTCGCCGGGCCGCTGATCCGGCTGTTCGACCGGGCCGCCGAGCGGCTGCTGCGCGCCGTCGGCGTCGAGCCCGTCGAGGAGCTGCACAGCGGCGCGACCCTGGAGGAGCTGGGCGACATCATCGACCGCTCCGCCGGGGCCGGGCACCTGCCCGCCGACCTGTCCCGCCTGCTGGACCGCGCGCTGTCCTTCGGCGACCGGACGGCCGACGAGGTCATGGTCCCGCGCCCGCAGGTCCGGTCCCTCGCCTCGGACGCCACGGTCGCCGAGCTGATCACCCTGATCCGCGAGAACGGCAACTCCAACTACCCGGTCTACGGCCAGGACATGGACGACGTGATCGGCGTCGTCGGCGCCCGGGAGGCCGCGGCCGACCGGCTCCCGCCGTCCACGCCGGTCTCGGCGATCGCCCGGCCCGCGCTGATGGTCCCCGGCAGCCAGCCGCTGTACGGGGTGATCGACCGGATGCGCGAGGCGGGCGAGGAGTTCGCCTGCGTCGTGGACGAGTACGGCGGCCTCGCCGGGATCCTCACCTTCGAGGACGTCGCCGAGGAGCTGGTCGGCGAGATCACCGACGAGAACGACGCCCGCGAGGAGGCCCCGGTCGGCTCCGCCGACGGCTCCTGGCTCCTGGACGCCGGGCTCCGCGTCGACGAGATCGAGCTGACCACCGGCCTCGCCCTCCCCGAGGGCGACTCCTACGACACGGTCGGCGGCCTGGTCATGGCCGAGCTCCGCCGCCTCCCCCGGCCCGGCGACCGGCTGGTCGTCCCGCTGGGCGAGGACCCGGACGAGCCGGACGGCCACGCCGAGATCGAGGTCGTCTCCGTCGCGCGCCGCGTGGCCCGCCAGGTCCGCGTCCGCGCCCTGGCGACGGCCGACGCGGTGACCGCCGACGCGATCGCCGCGGGCGTGGTGGCCGAGGCCGCCGACGTGCTGGAGACCGACGTGCTGGAGGCCGACGGAGCGGTGCGGGTTCCGGCGCAGGGCAAGACGGGCGTTTCGTCCGGTTCCGCGGGCGACACCGAGGACGAGGGCGCGATGGCGGCCTCCGGGGAGGGCCCGTGGACCCGCTGACCTCGCTTCTGATCACGGTGCTGCTGCTGGTCGGGAACGGGTTCTTCGTCGCGGCCGAGTTCGCGCTCGTCGCCGCGCCGCGCGCCCAGCTGGAACGCGCCGCCGCCCGGGGCAGCCGTCCGGCCGCCGCCGCCCTCGCGGGCACGCGCGAGCTGTCCCTGATGCTCGCCGGGGCCCAGTTCGGCATCACGATGTGCTCGCTGGGCCTCGCGATCGTCACCGAACCGGCGTTCGAGCACGTCTTGGAGCCGCCGCTGCACGCGGCGGGCGTCCCGGAGGCGGTCGCCAAGACCATCGCGCTCGGCTGCGCGCTCGGCGTCGTGACGTTCCTGCACATGGTCATCGGCGAGATGGCCCCGAAGTCGTGGGCGATCGCGCATCCGCGCAGGTCGGCGCTGCTGCTGGCGGTGCCGTTCCGGGCGTTCGCGAAGGTGTCGCGGCCGATCCTCGCGGCGCTCAACGCGCTGACCAACGGCCTGCTGCGGCTCTTCCGGATCACCCCGCGGGACGAGCTGGACACCCCGGCCGACGTCCGCTCGCTGGGCCACCTGGTCGGCGAGTCCCGGCGGCTCGGCCTGATCGGACGGCACGACCACGAGCTGCTCCGCCGGGCCATCTCGGCGCGGGAGGTCACGGTCGCGCACCTGGTCGTCCCGGCCGAGCAGGTCGCCCTGGTGCCGTCGGACGCGACCGCCGCCGACGTCCGGCGGGTCGCGACCGCGAGCGGGCACAACCGGCTGGTCGTCCTCGGCGCGGACGGCTCGGGCCCCGGCATCGTGCACGTCCGGGCCGCCGTCACCGAGCCGGACGCCGGCCGCCCCGCGACCGAGCTGGCGCATCCGGCGCCAGTCCTGACCGGCACGACGACCGTCCTGTCGGCGGTCTCGCTGATGCGCCGCTCGCGCGCGCAGCTCGCCGTCGTCGGGACCGGGGAGGGCGGCGAGATCGCCGGGATCGTGACCCTGGACGACCTGCTCGCCGAGCTCCTGGCAGCCAACCCGCACTAACGACCACGCATCCGCAGTCGCGACCCTGTCGCGGCTGCGGATGGTGCGTTCCTGTCGAAGTGCTGCAACGGATTCCGTGGTCCATGGTGGGGACATGGGCACCCAACACGGGCATGGTCACGGGCACGGCCATGATCATGATCACGGGCATTCGCACGGGCGCGGGCTGCGGGAGCGGCTGACGCACGCCGTCCGACCGCACTCGCACGAGGCGGCGGACAAGGTGGACGCGGCGCTTTCGGCCAGCGCCGACGGGATGCGGGCGTTGTGGATCTCGCTGCTCGTCCTCGCGGCGACGGCCGTCCTGCAGGCGGTGGTCGTGGCGTTCAGCGGGTCGGTCGCGCTGCTCGGCGACACCCTGCACAACGCGGCGGACGCGCTGACCGCCGTCCCGCTGGGGATCGCGTTCATGCTCGGCCGCCGTCCGCCCACGCGGCGCTACACCTACGGGTACGGGCGGGCCGAGGATCTCGCGGGCGTCTTCGTCGTCCTGGCGATCACGGTGTCCTCGGCGGTGGCCGGGTACGAGGCGTTCCAGCGGCTCGCTCATCCACAGCCTGTGACGCACCTGTGGACGGTCGCGGCGGCGGCGCTGATCGGCTTCGCCGGGAACGAGCTGGTCGCGCGGTACCGGATCCGGGTCGGCCGCCGGATCGGCTCGGCCGCGCTGGTCGCGGACGGCCTGCACGCGCGCACCGACGGCTTCACGTCCCTGGCCGTCCTGCTGGGCGCGGCGGGCGTGGGCGCCGGGTGGACGTGGGCGGACCCGGTGGTCGGGCTGCTGATCACCGCCGCGATCCTGGTCGTCCTGTGGCAGGCGGCCCGCGAGGTGTGGCGGCGGCTCATGGACGCCGTCGACCCCGAGCTCGTCGCGACCGCCGAGCACGCGCTGCGGCACGTCCCGGGCGTGCTGGCGGTCGGGACCGTCCGGCTGCGGTGGATCGGGCACCGGCTGCGCGCCGAGTGCGACGTGGTCGTCGATCCGGGCTGCACGCTCGTCGAGGCGCACGACGCGGCGGTCCGCGCCGAGCACGCCCTGATGCACGCCCTGCCCCGGCTGACCGGGGCCCTCGTCCATCCGGATCCGCAGCCGCGGGACGGTGTTGATCATCACGCGGCGCTCGCGGGGCACCGGAGCGCTCCCGGCCTGTGAGACGTTAGACATGGACGGAGAGGGAGAAAACCGGAGGGGATCCGGCGCGTTCCCCTCGCGGAACCGGTTACCGGGATGGCACAACGGTGGAGCACGCTGTGGACGAGACGGAGCGGCTGCGGGAGCGGGTCGGCGAGCTGTGCGCGGAGCTGACCGAGCGCTACGAGCGCCTGGAGGCCGAGCTGCTCGAGACGGTCCCGCCGGAGGGCGAGCAGCCGCTGGGATGGTCCGGGCGGATCGCGACCCTGCGCGTGTTCGCGATGCGGGAGCCGACCGACGACTGGACGGACCTGGCCCGCCTCATGATCGAGCCGGAGACGCTCGACGAGCGGGTCGCGAGCATGATCGACCTCTCCGGCGCGGACGCCGGGGACGCGGGGAACGCCGGGAACGCCGGTGACGTCGCGGTCGCGGGTCCCGCCGGGGACGTCGGGGCGGCCGTCCGGGAGATCACCGACGCCCTGGACGGCCGCATCCTCCTGCTCGCGCCGTCCCGGGACGAGGCCGCCGGGCTCCTGGAGGCGCTGGCCCACCGGGAGCTTCCGCTGATGCTCGAGGAGGTCGTCCCGCCGCCGCCGTTCAAGCGCCGCGAGCACAACGGCACCGTCGAGTTCCGGTCGATGAGGGAGGCCCAGGGCGCGGGCGCGCAGCCCCCGTCCCCGTCCTTGAACGACCCGGACGCCACGGTCAGCGACCTGGGCACCATCCGCATGGAGGTGATCCCGGACGACGTGGCGGAGACGACCCGTCCCAACAGGATCATCTCGGAGGAGATGCTCGCGTCCGTGGCCCCGCCCCAGGCGGAGGAGCCGAGCGAGCCGGACGAGCCGGACGATCGTCCGGCAGAGGAGGTCGTCCGGCGGATCGTCGTCCGGCCCGTCGGGGGCGTCTGGAAGGAAGACTGGGAGCGGGAGCTCCGCGGGCTCCAGCTCGGCCTGCTGTGGCTGGAGCAGTGGCCCCGGGACGTCGCGACGGTCGAGCGGCTCCAGGTCGAGGGCGTCCAGCGGCGCGAGGAGCGGCGCGCCGACATCGCGGCGCTGGAGGCCTCGATCGTCGACCGCAAGGCCGAGCTCGTGACCGCCCAGGAGAGCGTGACCACCGCCGAGGCGGAGCGGGAGCGGACGGCGGCCGAGGAGGAGCAGGTCGCCGGAGAGGCCGTCGAGCCCCGGCAGGAGGCCGTGCGGCTCCAGGCCGAGGCGGACGGGATCGCGGCGAAGGCGGCCGAGGCGGGTCGCATCGCGGACGAGGCGTACGCGCGGGTCACGGCCATCGACGCGCGGTCGTCCCAGGCGCACTACGAGCTGAACACGGCCAGGGAGCAGGAGCGGCAGCTGATCGCCGACCTCGCGCGGGCGCGCGAGGAACTACCCGCCGCCAAGGCCGAGACCGAGCGGCTGGTGGCGGAGGACAGCACCGCCATGGCCGAGGGACACGCGTCCTATTACCGCGTCCGGGCCGCGGAGTCGGCGGTCGCGTCCGCCCGGGGGAAGATGACGCTGACGCAGCGGCTGCACGTCGCGCCGTCCCCGCCCGAGCTGAAGCAGGCGCGCGCCGACCTGAAGGACAAGGTGCGGCAGGCGGACGACGCGGTGAAGCGCGCGCACGAGACGAAGGAGGCGGCCGAGCGCGCCGCCCACCACCAGGGTGGCCTGGAGCACTTCCTGGAGAACGGGGCCGAGCGGCTCGAGGCGGCCAGGCACGCGCAGGAACGCCTCGCGGAGGAGCTGACCCGCCTCGCCGCGGACCGCGAGAGCGCCATCGACACGCACCGCGAGCAGGCGCGGACCGCCGCCGAGGCCTCCGACCGGGCGACGCAGGCGGGCGCGTCCGCCCGCTACGCCGAGCAGACGGCCCGCGCCGCCGAGGAGCGGCTCGCCGTCGCCCGCACCGCCCGCGAGATCGCCGAGGCCGCCCTGGCGCGCGCCGAGGCGGACGTCGAGTCGATCGCGAACCGGATCACGCAGACGGAGAACGCGCTGGCCGAGCGCCGCTCGAGCGCCGAGACCGAGAACGCCGAGGACGAGGCCGACCTCACCGTCGCCGTGGAGGCCGAGGCGCGCTCCCGCGACCAGGTCGCCGCCCTCTCCGGCGAGGACGAGCCCGACATGGCCGATCTGCCCGCCGTCCAGGAGCGCGCGATGTCCCGGGTCGAGGAGCTGACCGGGCTGCTCACCGCGCTCGCCGACAGCCCGCACGACACCGAGTCCGACTTCGGCCAGACGCTCCTCGGCCTGGCGAGCGTCGTGGGCGGCTCGCCGTTCGCGATCTCGTCCGGCAACCCCGGGCACTTCGACGAGCTGCTGGTCAGCGGCGCCGAGCGCCTCGGCCCGGACGACCTGCTCATCGGCGCCACCCACGCCCGCCACTGGACCTTGCTCACCACGGCCGCCGCCGTCCCGGACTCCGAGCCGGACCCCGCCCCCGCCCCCGAGTCGGTCGAGCCGCCGGTCGAGGAGACCCTCCCGGATCCAATCGCCGAGACCGTCACGCCCCCGGCCGCGAATCCCGTCGAGGAGACCGTCACGGATCCCGTCGAGGAGACCCTCGTGCAACCCGTCGTGGACGACCCGGTGGCGCCGCCGCCGTCCGAACCGACGCCCCAGGCCGCCGAGCCCGAGGGCGAGGGCGAGGCTCCGAAGCAGTCGTCCACGAACGAGACGGCCTGACACGACAAAAGGAACACCCGCGCGGCCCTGCCTGACAGGGCCGCGCGGGTGTTCGCGTTCGTGGCTCGTGGTTCGTGGGGTGGAAGGAGGGGTCAGTCCTTGTCGTCGTCTCCGGGGATCAGGATGTGCAGGATCCAGCCGACGACACCGACGACGATGGCGCCCCAGAAGGCGGGCCAGAAGCCGTCGACATGGAACGGGAGGTGGAACCTGCCCGCCAGGAAGCTGGTCAACAGGAGCAGGAGGGCGTTCACGACCAGGCCGATGAGGCCCAGGGTCAGGACGTAGAACGCGCACCCGAACGTCTTGATGATGGGCTTGAGGACGGCGTTCACCACGCCGAAGATCACCGCGACGCCGAGCAGCGTCAGCACGCGCTTCCCGGCGGTGTCGCCGGTGACGGTGATCCCGTGGATGAACAGTTTCGCCACCCACAGCGCAGCCGCCGTGATCGCGACCTTGATGATGATTCGCACGGTTACGATCCTCCGCCCCCGGACACCCTGCGGTCATCCCTCCGCACGGCGATATCCAGCACTCTGAACTCGTCTTCTAGAACGACCCGCGTCTCCATCAATCCGCCCTGTCGAAGAACGGGGACGAGGCGTCGATGCGCGGACCTGCCTGGCGGGGCGGGGCGCCGCGTCCGGCTGCGGCGGGGTCGCCCGCGGGACGGGGCGGGGCTCCGCCACCGCGCGTGGACGAGGGGACCGGGGTCGGCCCGCCGGCCGAGGCGGGAGCCGGGGCGGGACGACGACGCCGGCGCGTGGGGGCGGAACCGGGACCATCGGGTCCAACCGGTCCACCGGGGCCGATTGGGCCAGGCGCGGGGGCGGCGCCGCTACGGGCGGGACCGGCTCCTGCGGGCACAGGGGTGGTGACGTCGGGACGGCGCGGACCGTCCCCCCGAGCCGGGGGACCGTCGCCACGGGCGGGACCGTCGCCCCGGGCCGGGACTTCACCGCCGCGGGGCTCGCCGCGGTCGCGGCCGCGGCCCGGACGGTCGGGGGCCTCGCCGCGACGGGCGCGGGCGAGCTGGTCCTGGAGCTGCTTCTTCTCCATTTCCAGGGTGGTCAGCGAGTCGCGCAGGTCGCGGCGGTTCGACAGCATCCTGCCGAACCCGATCCACAGCATGATCATCGCGAGGACGAACAGCGCGGCGGTGACGGCGCCGGCGAGGAAGACCTGCCAGAGCGAGGTGATCCCGGGGACCCGCTGGTCGAACAGGGTCAGCTGCGCGGGGCCGGTATCGAAGATGACGACCGCCGCTCCGAGCGCGACGGCGGCGGCGGCGAGGATCAGTCCGAAGAACAACACCTGGGCGTTCTCCTCTCCATTTGGCGGGTGCCCCACCATGCCAGAGTCGCCTTGTTTATGCCTGTTTTCGACTATCAGGGCTGGTCAGCGGGTTCGCGGGGGTCCGTGGCGGGTAATGATCGTCCCCAAGCGTCCGTTCGCGTCCGGCCGGTCCCGGCCGGGGAGGAGGAACCCCCTGATGACACCCCCGCAGGCCATCGTCTTCGACCTGGACGGAGTGCTGGTCGACTCCGAGCCCGTGTGGGAGGAGGTCCGCCGCGGCTACGTCGCCGACAACGGCGGCGCCTGGCGGCCGGACACCCAGGACCGGCTCATGGGCATGAGCACCGCCGAGTGGGCCGACTACCTCGCCAACGACCTGATCGGCGGCGACCTCACGACCGACCGGGTCGCCTACGAGGTCGTCGACCGGATGTCCCGCCGCTACGCCGACGAGATCCCGCTGATGCCGGGCGCGGTCGAGGCCGTCCGGCGGATGGCGGACGTCCTGCCCCTCGGCCTGGCCAGCTCGTCCCCGCGCGCCCTGATCGACATCGTGCTCGGCCACCTCGGCGTCGCCGGGCTCTTCCGGGCCACGGTCTCCACCGAGGAGGTCGACCTGGGCAAACCCGCCCCGGACGGCTACCTCGCCGCCGCCGCGCGGCTGGAGGTCCCGGCCGGGACGTGCGTGGCGGTCGAGGACTCCAGCAACGGCCTCCGCTCGGCGCACGCGGCCGGGATGCGGGTCGTGGCCGTCCCGCACCCCCGGTATCCCCCGGCGGCGGACGCGGCGGCGCTCGCCTCGCTGACGATCAAGAACCTGGACGAGCTGACACCGGACGCCCTCAGGGGTCTGGAGGGGCCCGCCTAGAGGGATGTGGGGGTTGTCCACAGGAGTGCCGGAAGGGCCTCGGCTGTCGGCGGGCGCTCATAGTATGAGCCGGTGGCTTCTCCCGAGGACGACGGGTTCCCGCCCCCGTACGACGACCAGCTGAGCGAGGCGGACCTCGCCTACGCCGACGCCTACGACGGCTACGACGCGCCGGGCTTCGTCCCCGACGACCCGCAGGCGGGCGGCGGGTACGACCCCGCCGACCTCGGCGAGGCCCCGCCGCGCCCGGAGTACGGCACGCCGATCGAGGTGCTGAACCGCGTCTTCGGGTACGACGCGTTCCGCGAGGGCCAGCGGGAGATCATCGAGCACGTCGCGGACGGCGGCGACGCCCTGGTCCTGATGCCGACCGGCGGCGGCAAGTCGCTCTGCTACCAGATCCCCGCGATGGTCCGGAAGGGCGTCGGCGTGGTGATCTCCCCGCTGATCGCCCTCATGCAGGACCAGGTCGACGCCCTCCGGGCCGCCGGGGTCCGGGCCGGGTTCCTCAACTCCACCCAGGATTTCGAGGAGCGCCGCCTCGTCGAGGCGCAGTTCCTCCAGGGCGAGCTCGACCTGCTGTACCTGGCGCCCGAGCGGCTGCGCGTCCCCGCGACGGTCGAGCTGCTCGACCGGGGCACGGTCTCGCTGTTCGCGATCGACGAGGCGCACTGCGTGTCGCAGTGGGGGCACGACTTCCGCCCCGACTACCTCATGCTGTCCCACCTGCACGAACGCTGGCCGGACGTGCCGCGCATCGCGCTCACCGCGACCGCCACCCCGGCCACCCGGCAGGAGATCGCGACCCGGCTCAAGCTGGACGACGCCCGGCAGTTCGTCTCCTCGTTCGACCGGCCGAACATCCAGTACCGGATCGTCCCGAAGAACGACCCGAAGCGGCAGCTCCTCCATCTGCTGAAGACCGAGCACGCCGGCGACGCGGGCATCGTCTACTGCATGTCCCGCGCGTCGGTGGAGAAGACGGCCGAATTCCTCACCGCGAACGGCATCGAGGCGGTCCCGTACCACGCGGGGCTCGACGCGTCCGTCCGCGCCGCCAACCAGTCCCGCTTCCTGCGCGAGGACGGCCTGGTCGTGTGCGCGACGATCGCGTTCGGCATGGGCATCGACAAGCCGGACGTCCGGTTCGTCGCGCACCTCGACCTGCCGAAGTCCGTCGAGGGCTACTACCAGGAGACCGGACGCGCCGGGCGCGACGGCCTGCCGTCCACCGCCTGGCTCGCCTACGGCCTGCAGGACGTCGTCAGCCAGCGCAAGTTCATCGACTCGTCCGAGGGCGACCAGGAGCACCGGCGTCGCCTGGCCCTGCACCTCGACTCGATGCTGGCGCTGTGCGAGACGGTCGAGTGCCGCCGCGTCCAGCTGCTGAACTACTTCGGGCAGCCGTCCGAGCCGTGCGGCAACTGCGACACCTGCCTGTCGCCGCCCGAGTCCTGGGACGGGACGATCCCGGCGCAGAAGGTGCTGTCCGCCGTCTACCGGCTCGACCGCGAGCGGCGGCAGAAGTTCGGCGCCAGCCACATCGTCGACATCCTGGTCGGCAAGAAGAACGCCAAGGTCATCCAGTTCGACCACGACGCGCTGTCGGTGTTCGGCGTGGGCTCCGACCTGCGCGACGTGGAGTGGCGCGGGGTGATCCGGCAGCTGCTCGCGCAGGGCCTGCTCGCCGTCGAGAGCAACCACGGCACGCTCGTCCTGACCGAGCGGAGCCCGGCGGTGCTGCGCGGTGACCACCGGGTCATGATGCGCCGCGAGCCGGAGCGCGCCCCCGCGAAGGCCACGACGTCCCGGTCGTCCAAGGAGCGCAAGGCCGCGGTCGAGCTGTCCGCCGAGGCCACGCCGCTCTTCGAGCGCCTGCGCGCCTGGCGCGCGGCGACCGCGAAGGAGCAGGGCGTCCCCGCCTACGTGATCTTCCACGACGCGACGCTGCGCGAGATCGCCACCGCCGCCCCCGGCTCCCTCGCCGAGCTCAGCGGCATCAGCGGCGTCGGCGAGAGCAAGCTCGCCAAGTTCGGCGACCAGGTCCTCGAGGTCCTCTCCACCGAGGAGTGACCGCCCTCTGAGCCGGGCGGAAGCGAAACTCCCGCCCGGCCCCGAAACCCGCCCCGACCAGCACCGATCCGGCCCATCGACACCCCGGGCCGACGATCAACACTGGTCGTGGACGCCACGCCGTGCATGCCCACGGCCACGGCCACCGCCGCCCATGACACCTCGGTGGCCTCCGGGAGGGCCGGGTTGGGCGACCTGGCTCAGTCGAGTTGGAGGGTCGCGCCCGGGGTGAGGATGCGGACGGACGTGTGCGGGGCGGCCGTGCGAGCGTGGGCGGCGAAGGCGTGCTCAGGGCCGAGGAACCGGCTGGGCCGGACGTGTTCCAGCCCCATCGGCCAGAACGTGCCGTAGTGGATCGGGACGGCCAGGCCCGCGCGGACGCGCCGGACGGCCTCGGCGGCGCGTTCCGGGTCGAGGTGTCCGGGGCCGAGCGTCGGGCCCCAGCCGCCGATTGGGACGAGCGCGGCGTCGACCGGCCCCAGGCCGTCCATCTGCGGGAACAGGTCGGTGTCGCCCGCGAACCAGACCCGCCGAACTCCCTCGATCACGTAGCCGAGGGCGGGCCCCTCGTATCTGGACCAGGGGGTGCGGCGTCCACTGTGCGCGGCCGGGACGGCACGGACGCCGATGCCGTCCAGCTCGGTCTCGCCACCGGGACGCGTCTCCACGCTGCGGTCGGCGAGGTCGGCGCGCCCCGCGTCGGCGAGGAACCGGGCCGTGCCACGCGGGACGATCAGCGGCACGTCGTCCGGAAGCAGGCTCAGGGACGGCAGATGCAGGTGGTCGGCGTGCAGATGCGAGATCAGCACGGCGTCCGCGCTCAACGCGACGGCGCCCGGTTCCGGCCCGCGCCGCCTGCGTAGATGTCCGATCCGCCCGGTCAGCACCGGATCGGTGAGCAGCCGCACCCCGTCCACCTCGACCGTGGCCGTCGCATGCCCCCACCACGTGATCGCCGCCCTCACCCGCCACGCCCTTCCGGCGGCCCCGCAGCGGGCGGCTCCACGGCGGGCGGGAGGTTCTTGCGGTGGCCGAGGTTCTCGAGCCAGGTGACGAGCCGGCGGTGGACAACCTCGGCGCCGTGGAGGTCGTGGGCGTCCAGCGGCCAGTCGGCGGGGTGGACGAGGACGGCCTCGGTCTGCCAGCCGCCGAGGCCGCCGTGGCTGCCGACCTGCTCCTCGAACGCGGCGACCTCGCTGGTCCCGGGGTCGAAGAGGCTGTGCAGGTAGATGTCGGGGGCGTGGTCGAGGATGGCGATGCGGGCGAAGTCGGCGGCGGCGTGGTCCGGCAGGCCGATCATCGGGTCGGCGCCGTCCACCCGGCCGGTGGCGAGGTGCCGGACGCCGTCGCGGCCGACCGCGAGCGGGCCGTGTGCCCCGGACAGGACGACCACGACACCGATGCCCGGATGCGCCGCGAGACCGCCGACCAGGCCGGGCCAGCGGCGTTCGATCTCCTCGTAGTGCAGCCGGTCGGGGTACCGGGTGAAGAAGACGAGGCCGAGGCAGCCGGACGCGCAGACCACCAGGTCATCGCCCTTTTCCTGCGATTGGTCCGGGCCGAAACCCGACTCGGCGCGGTCGCCGAGGACACGGCGGGCGATCTCCGCGCTCACGCTGTCCTGCTGGACGAGCTGGTTGAGGAAGGTGTTGACCGGGCCCCAGTCCTCCACGCTCTCCGTCGCGGCACCGACCTCGGCGGGGCGGCCCATGAGGTTCCGGACGACCTCTTCCAGCGGCGTCCCGAAGCGCTGCCGGAACGTCGCGCCCTGCGTCTGCCCATGGTCGGACAGCACGACGAACGCGTACGGGCGCGGCGTCCGCTCCGCGACCCGCTCCAGCACGCCGAGGACGCTGTCGAGTCCCTCCAGCGACCGCATCGACTCGGGACGGACGGGACCGGCGTGGTGCGCGATCTCGTCGTAGTCCACGAAGTCCACGTAGATCGACCGGGCGCCGCGCATCATCTGCTCGACGACCAGCGCGATGTTGAGGTCGCGCAGCATGACGTTGGTGATCCCGCGCAGCGCCACGTACCACCCGGCCCGCCGGATCCGCGGCTCGATCCCGCGTTTGCGCTGCGTGCGGGCCTGCCACAGCTCCTTGACCATCTCCCCGACGGTGAGGACCAGCGCGCGGGTGAAGCCGAACGGGTGGGTGAAGAACGAGGCGTAGGACGCCGACGGCCCGAGGCTCGCGCCGCGCGCCGGGCCGCTGCTCATCGTGAGCAGCCGGATGGACGCGTCCCCGGAGAACAGGTTGCTGACGCTGACGCCGTCGTCGGCGAGCAGGCCCCGGCCGTCCGACAGCCGCTTCTGGATGATCTCCGCGTCGGCGGGACGGTTCGCGACCATCATCCGTCCGGACGCCTTCTCGAACCAGCGGAAAGCGGGCATCCCCTCGGTCGTCCCGTGCAGCAGGCCCGCCTGGGAGACCGGCGTCGTGGACGGGACCCGGGCCGTCCAGCCGCGCACGACGTGCCCGCCGGACCGCACCCAGCGCGACAGCGTCGGCAGGTTCCCCGCCCGCAGCGCCCACTCCAGGACGGGCCGGGGAAGCCCGTCAAGCTGCACGAACACCACGCCGGTCAGGCCGTCGTCCACGGGCTTCATGCCGCGACGGCCACGGCCGCGGGTGGCGTGCCGCATGACATAGCCGACGAACTCGTCCTCCTGGTTGACCACGAGCAGCCACGAGAACACCGACGTGAACAGCGCGGTCAGCCAGGTCACGACGATCGCGGCGCCGAACCCGGAGATCGTCACGCCGGGCGTGAGCCGCAGGCCGACGTAGGTGACGACGGCCTGGGCGAGCAACCCGATCACGAACACCCCGAACCAGGACAACGCGATCGCGAGCGCGGTCAGCAGCGGACGCAGCACCACGCTGACCGCGGAGATCACCAGCGCGGCGAGCAAGACCGATCCGGCCCCGTCCCGCACCGAGATCCCGGGATGCAGGGAGATGATCAGGCCGAGCACGCCGGCGTTGAGCGCCCACGAACCGAGCAGCCGCCCAACGTCTCCCCAAGTCGGACGCCGTCCGCGCAGCAGCCACACGACAAGATGCCGCCCCCGCCCGACCCCCGCACGCGCATCACCGCCCTTGCGCACGCCGTCACCCTTGCGCACGCCATCGTTCGCACGCGCGCCGTCGTTCGCACGCGCGCCGTCGTTCGCACGCGCGCCGTCGTTCGCACGCGCGCCGTCGTTCGCACGCGCGCCGTCGTGCTCATGCTCGGGCGTGCTGTCGTGCTCGGGCGCGTTGTCGTTCGGTTCGGTGTTCGCCATCGTTCCCCCGATGGGCGCGCCGCTCAGTTCGACGCGGCGTATTCGTCCAGTTCGGCGAGGTAGGCGTCCTTGGCGGCGCGTGGCAGCCAGGCGATCTCGAAGGCGTTCCGCTGGAACTGCAGCAGTTCGTCGCGGCTCAGTCCCAGCTTCTCCTGGACGGCCTGGAGGTTCTCGGACACGTAGGCGAGGAAGTAGGCCGGGTCGTCGGAGTTGATGGTGACCTTCAGCCCGAGGTCGAGCATCCGGCGGATCTCGGCGGCCTTCATGTCGGACGTGACGAACCCGTTCGACACCGGGCAGACGGTGAAGCCGAGCCCGCGCCGGGCGATCTCCGCCGTGAGCGCCTCGTCCTCGAGGGCGTTGGAGCCGTGGTCGATGCGGTCGACGCCGATCACGTCCAGGCACTGCCGGATGTGCTCGTGCGTGTTGGGCTGGTCGATGTCGCAGTGCGCGGTGATGAGGTAGCCCTCCTCGCGCGCCCGCGCGAAGACCTTCTCGAACTTCAGCGGCGGATTGTCGCGTTCATCCGAATCCAGGCCGACGCCGACGATCCACTCGCGATACGGCAGCGACTCCATGAGCGTCGCCATCGCGAACCCGGCGGAGAAGTCGCGCAGGAAGCACATGATGAGCTGGGCGCGGATGCCGAGCAGCCGCTCCGCGTCCAGGACGGCCCGGCGCAGCCCGCGGATCACCAGGTCGAACGGCACTCCGCGCGAGGTGTGCGCCTGCGGATCGAAGAAGATCTCCACATACCGGACGTTCTGGGACGCGGCCTTGGTGAGGTACGCGGTGGCGAGGTCGTAGAAGTCCGGCTCGGTCACCAGGACGTTCATGCTCTCGTAGTAGCCGACCAGGAAGGACGTGAGGCTGTCGAACCGGTAGGCGTTGCGCGCCTCCTCGACCGTCCGGTACGGCATCCGCACGTGGTTGCGCTCGGCGAGCATCATCTTCAGCTCGGGTTCGAGGGTGCCCTCGATGTGCAGGTGGAGTTCGCACTTCGGCATTCCGGCGATGAACGCGTCCACAGCCGTCCTCCTCGCGGGTTCGTCCCGTCGCGGATCACCCTGCTCCTGAGGGTATCGCGGCAGGTCAGAGAGCTTTCTGGGCGGGCCCGCCCCGACTGGCAGGGTAACCCGGAAGAAAGTCGGGACAACTTTGCGGACACTCTCAGCTTTCTCTCAGGTATCTCAGGGCCGAACTCCCAGGCGCCAACGGTTGAGTGATCGGTATGAGAGCCAACAAGAAGACGATGGCGGCCGGTGTCGCCGCCGCCGGTTTGCTCGGTGTGGGGCTGTACGCCGCCGTTCCCGCCTTCGCGGCGAGCCCGTCGCCGTCCGCGCATCCGTCCGCGTCCGGCAAGGGACACCACGGGATGGGACGCGACGGCCAGTGGCGGCACGGCGGCAAGGGCGGCAAGGGAGGTCACCGCGGCGGCATGCGCGGCGTCCACGGCGAGGCCACCGTCCAGGCCAAGAACAACACGTTCAAGGTCGTCGACTGGCAGCGCGGCCAGGTCACCGGCAAGACCGGCGCCACCCTGACCGTGAAGAGCGCGGACGGCGTGACCTGGACGTGGACGGTCGACGCCAAGACCCGCGTCGTGAAGTCCCGCGCCAAGTCCACCCTGAACGCCGTCGCGAACGGCGACCAGGTCGTCGTGTTCGGCGCCCGCAGCGGTGACACCCGCACCGCGGCCGCCGTCCGCGAGCCGCTCAAGAAGGCCAACTGAACCGGCGCGGCTGCCGGTTCCCGCCCCGCCACCGTCCCCTTCCCCAAGGGGGCGGCGCGCGGTACGGGCGGCCCGCAGTAACGTCGATGAGGATGCTGCGGGTGATGTGCGGAGGCCGATGAACGAGGAGCGGCGGGTGCTCGTCGTCGACGACGAGGCGAACATCCGGGACCTGATCGACACCGCGCTGACCTTCCACGGCTTCGCGGTGGCGACGGCGGACGACGGCGAGGGCGCGCTGCGCGCCGCCCGGGCCGAGCGCCCGGACCTCATCCTCCTCGACGTCCTGCTCCCCGACCTGGACGGATTCGAGGTGTGCCGCCGGCTCCGCGCCGCCGGGGACCAGGTGCCGATCATCTTCCTGACGGCCCGCGACACCCCGTCCGACACGGTCACCGGCCTCACCCTCGGCGGTGACGACTACGTGACCAAGCCGTTCTCGATCGACGCGCTGGTGGCGCGGGTCCGCGCGGTGCTCCGCCGCACGACCCCGCCCGCCGCGCCCGAGGAGGACGACCTGCTCCGCGTCGCCGACCTCGAACTCTCGGAGTCCCGCTGGACGGTCCGCCGCGCGGGCACCGACATCGACCTGTCCCCGACCGAGTTCCGGCTGCTCGCGTGCCTGATGCGCAACGAGGGCCGCGTGCTCACCCGCGCCCAGCTGCTCGAGTCGGTCTGGGGCTGGGACGGCAACCCGCAGGTCGTCGAGACCTACATCAGCTACCTCCGGCGCAAGCTCGACCCGCTCGGCCCCTCACTGATCCACACCCGCCGCGGCGTCGGCTACACCCTCCGCGCGTGATTCCGGTGGACGCCGCCCGCACAACGCGCAGTGGACGCCGCCCGCACAACGCGCACATGATGCGCTCAGAACACCTCCCGAAAGAAACGCGGGTGGCGCGCCTCCCGCACGGGATGCGGGTGGGACGCTGCCCGGACGACGCGCACGAGAACCGAGCGGGTGACGGATGAGCCTGAACGCGCGGCTGCTGACCGGGCTGCTCGCGGTCACCTGCGCGGGCCTGCTGCTGATGGGCCTGGTCAGCGCGTTCGTCCTGCACAACTACCTGATGCACCGGGTGGACGGTCAGCTCACCGCCACCCGTGACCGGGCGGTCGCTCGCCTCAAGCCGGGCCTGCCGGACGACGGCATGGCCCCCGCCCGGTTCGTGGTGATCAGCGTCGCGCCGTCCGGGCGGATGAAGGTGCTCAGCGGCGACGACCCCGACCCCGGCGCGGCCGAGGACGAGCTCCAGCGGCTCGGCCTGGACGTCCTGACCCGGCGCGCCAACGACCGCAAGCCGTTCTCGCTGCCCGGAATGCGGGCGGTCGCCCGGACCCGTGTGCCGCGGACCGAGGTCGCGAGCCTCCCACCCCCCTCATCCCACGGGAACGACGTCGTCGTGGTCGCCGCGCCGCTGGAGGAGATCCGCGCGGCGATGCTCAGCCTGGTCGTCACCGAGCTGGCGACGACCGTCCTGCTCCTGGTGGTGCTGGCCCTCGTCGGCCGCTGGCTGATCCGGCGGGGCCTGCGGCCGCTGCACCAGATGGCGACGACCGCGCAGGTCATCGCGCTCGGCGGCACCCTGGACGAGCGGATGCCCGGCGCCGACCGCCGCACCGAGACCGGCCGCCTCGCCGGAGCGATCAACGTGATGCTCGGCCGGATCGAGCAGGCGTTCACGGCGCGCGCCCGGTCCGAGGCGCGGGTCCGCGAGTTCGCCGCGGACGCCTCGCACGAGCTGCGCACCCCGCTCACCACGATCCAGGGCTACGCCGAGCTGTACCGGCAGGGCGCGCTCGGCCCGGACCGGCTGCCCGACGCGATGCGGCGCATCGAGGAGGAGGCCCGCCGGATGAGCAGCCTGGTCGGTGACCTGCTGGAACTCGCCCGCCTGGACCGCGAGGCGTCGCTGGAGCCCGCCCCCGCGGACCTCTCCGCGCTGGCCCGCGACGCCGTCGCCGACGCGCAGGCCGCTGATCCGGACCGTCCGGTGCGGCTGACCGCGCCGTCCGAACTCGTCGCGACCGTGGACGAGGGACGGATCCGGCAGGTGCTGGCGAACCTGCTGGCCAACGTGCGCGTGCACACCCCGTCCGGCACCGCGGCGATCGTCCGGGTCGCACCGGCGCAGGACGACCAGGTCACGCTGGAGGTCGCGGACGAAGGCCCCGGCATGTCGCCCGAGGACGCCGCCCGCGCCTTCGAACGCTTCCACAGCGGCGGCGCGTCCGGCGCGGGTCTGGGCCTGCCCATCGTCGCCGCGATAGCCGCCGCCCACGGCGGACGCGCCGAACTCTTCTCGGCTCCGGGCGCCGGGACGACCGTCCGCGTGACTCTTCCCGCAGGTCAGTCGGTGTCGTAGACGGTCACGGGCACATCGCGTCCGACGAGATGGCGCTCGATGAGCGGCTCGACCTCGGACCATCGTCCGCCCGCCAGCCCGCACCCGATACGCGGCATATGGACGGACGCCTCCAGCTCGATGGCCCGCGCGCCGACCCGCTCCAAGCACTCACCCAGCGCGTCGTACCGAATCGGGACACCCTTGCTGCCGCGCTTGATGCCCCGCTGCGCGACCATGTTCGCCACATGCACATACGGCTCGACCTGGACGAACCGCACCGCGCCGAGTCCGAAGTCGTTGGCCGCCCGGTGTCTGTGCCATTCGCGGTAGACGCGTTCGGGCTCGTCCCAGCGGCGGGACACCGCGAGCACGAACCCCTTCCCCCACCCGCCGAGGTCGTTGCAGACGTGCGCGATCACCTTCACGCCCTTGGCCTGCGGGGACGTCGCATCACCGCGCACGTATCGGATCTCGCTCACGAACAGGACGATAGGCAACACCACCGACATGCCCAACTGGTTTTTCCGACGCCGCCCGCTTCGAAGCCCGTCCGCGCTTCAGCGCACCGTCGCTCCTCGGCGCACCGTCGCGCTTCGGCTTCTGCGCACCGTCGCGCTTCAACGTCGACGCCACCCGCAGGTCCTCCGCGGGCTCCGGCGCCGGTGCCACCTGCGGGGCGGCCACGTCGTTCGCGAGCCGCGGCACCCCCTTCAGGCACCCGGCCCCGTCGAGCAGCTTCGGCGGACGCGCCGGAAACACCCCGACCCGGCGAACGTCCACCTTCCGGGCACCCGAGCGCAGCCCGGCGACGTCCACACTGGCCGTCCGGCTGCCCGCGACGCGGAACACCCCGTCGCCGTCGAAGAACGCCGCCGTCACGCGCCCGACCCCGAGCCGTCCGAACCGCTTGACGCTCCCGGTACGCGGGTCGATCCGGACGAGGTCGCCATGCGCGTTGTCCACACCCCAGATCTGCCCGTCCTTCGGCCGCACGGCGAAGTCGTCCAGCTTCAGGTCCTCGCTCACCTCGAACGACCGCACGACACGCGCCTTGTCCTTGACGTCCACGACCTGAACCGTGTTGCGTCCGCGCACGTAGAACAGCCCGTCCCGGGAGACGGCGCCAGCGGTGTAGACGTCCTGAGGCAGCGCCTCGGACGCCTTCGTGCTCCCATCCTCCGGATCAATCGTGACGACGTTGGGCGCCCCTCCGTCCACAGGACTGTTCTCAACGCCGTACAGAACCCTGGCCTCCGGGTCATAGCCCAGCGCATCGAGACCGGGCTTGGGAGCGATCGGCTTGACGACCCCGGTCACCATGTCGAGCCGTCCGAGAACCCGCCGCCCGTCCCCCCGAACCCGCCGCGCATGCCGCGCCCGCCGACGTCGCTGCCCATGCTGTGCACCGGCGACCCGCAGCTCAGCCACCACATAGGCGACACCGTTGCAACGCGACGGCCCCTCAGCGGCGGTCGCGTCCACCCCCGCCCCCAGGACGACGAGGAACGCACACCCGCAACCCCACCGAACCAGCCCACGCATGGTGTCTCCCCGCACTACCGCCGAGCGAGGCACACCACCTCCGCCAGGCCCCCATGGAACGCTCTGCGGACGTGTTTCCCGATCATGAAACCGACCGAACCCAAGCCCCGGTCAAGCCGTCCCGGTGGCCATGTCGGACCCTCCTGCCACGATCCCCGCGTGACCGACCACGACGACCTCCTGGAACGAGTCGCGCACCGAGCCGGCTACGATCTCCCGTGCGCCACCCCGGCCCAGATCAAGGAAGCCGAAGCCGCACTGGGCTTCCCTCTGCCCTCACTCCTGGCACGCCTCTACCAGGAGGTCGGGAACGGCGGCTTCGGCCCCGACTACCAGCTCATGCCCCTCATCGGCCCGAAGGCGCCCACCGCCGTCGCCACCTACCAGGCCCAACACGCAACCGGCGACTGGCCCACCGGCGTCCTCCCCATCCTCGACTGGGGCTGCGCCATGTACGCCGCCATCGACTGCACCGCCCCGGAGGCCCCCGTCCTCCTCTACGAGCCCAACGCCGTGACGGACGACCGAACCCTTGCCTGGTTCAAGGACACCGACTCCCTGGCGGCCTGGCTCGACAACTGGCTGACCGGCGAAGCCTGGTACGAGGACGACGACCCGGACCTCCACCTCTGGCGCCAGGCCCCCCACCGCATCCCGTCAGCGCCGCGCACTGACCACCACCAGCGCCACGACCAGCCCGACCACGAGCAACGCACCAAGCCCGAAAACGGCCAGCACCGCCAGACCACCAAGCCCCAACGACACAACAACCTCCCCTAACGTTCACGCGCCCCACTAGGACGCACGCCGACACACTGCCGTTGCCCCGGACGCACACCGCTTCCAACCAGTTCCGTGGGGGTCACCACGTGGGCAAGCAGTCAGGAGGAACAGCCGACGAGGAAGAACCGCGTCCGCAGTGATCGTCGGCGCCATCACGATCAGCGCTGTCACCCCCCACGCGGCCGTCGAACCGCACACTGTCCGGCAGGGGTTGGACGCCCTGGTGCGCGCCGACGGCGCCCCCGCCGCGAAGCACGCCGAGGCCGTCATAGACAACACTGACCCATCCCGGCGTCCCTGAACACAAGGCCGCTCATCGCCCCTGCTGGACGCGCACGGAGCGCGACGCGGCAGACCACCCCGGCCTTCAGTGCGGAGGTGTCGGCGCACCTAAGAGGTGGTCGGGTCCGACAGGGACACCTCCGGGCTCCTGACCAGTGAACTGCTCGGACTGGTCGGACTGGACGGCCCTGACGGGCGGGTGACCTGGACGTAGCTGGGCTTGCCCGGAGGTTCTGATGGATCACCACGCGGGTCGGCGGGCCTTCGGCGACCAGCCACACCGCCAGGGTGCAGATCGTCCCCTGCGCGAGCACCTTGTGCGCGCACTCCTCGGCGGCGACCAGGACCCCCTCGCTCTCAGCCGCGATGTTCCCGATCCGCAGCGCCGCGCCTCCGGTGCTCTTGAGGGTGATCGTCTTCAGGCAGCCCTGGCCACGGCCGGCGCAGGTGAACTCCACGTTGTCCGGCGTCACCTCGAGATCGGGCCGCGCACCGCTCTCAGTGTGCCCCGACCCGCCCGACTTACCGGACAAATGCCCGCTCTGGTTCGCGTCCCCCGGAAGCGGCAGGTTCTTCGGCTTGTCACCGAAGACCCCGAAGGTGATGGAGAATCCGCCGTAGGCGATGGCCAGGCCGATGGCGGCCGCCAGCACGGCCATGCTGAGCCTGAGCATGTGGAACGGCCCGGTGGTGGCGATCAGCGGCGGTATCGCCGCCCCCAGAATGGTCGCCAGCAGCGTCCCCAACGGCGGCGCGCCCGCCCCGCTCGCCAGCAGCGTTGTCAGGACCGAACCGCACACCGCCGTGAGCACGGCCACCAGACGCATACTCTGCCCGCCCGTCGCGGACCCTTGCCGAGTGCCGTTCATTCGCACCGCCCCCAAGCCCGACAACGAGGCCCAACCCGCGACTCGCCTGCTTGGACGGGGGCTTACCACCCTCGATTCGAGATCACCCGACCACTCCCGGCCACCCGCCACGGCGGAAGGCCAGGGGCGGAACCCAACGCTGGCGACCAGCGACAACCCCTTGGTTCAAGCACGCCGGCTGGTCTTACGCTGCTGGCATGGTGTTCACGTTCACCGCTCGCGCTGTCGCGGCGGAAGCCGACGAAGACGACGAGACCTACGTAGCCGGGGTGGCGGAGCAGGAGTACGGCGGCGGCCACGAGCTGACCTTCATGTGCTGCCTGTACGAACCCGACGAGCAGGACATCGCCCTCGGCCTGGACTCCTACTGCCTGGTCACACCCAACCAGGGCACCGCCTACGGCGGCGTCAAGGAGGTGCGGATGAAAGGCCGCGTCCTTCGCGTCGTCGTGGATCCCGGCAAACTGGAGGCACTGGGACTGGACGAACCCGAGATCGAAGTGACGTTGGACGTCGAGGAAGCCCAGATCGAGCAGCTCCGCGAAGGGCTGCGCCGCGTCCTCACCCATGGACGCCCCAGCGAACGCCCTGCCGTACTGGAGCTCTGAGCGCGGCGGCCCACCGCCGGATGGCGGCAGAACGGCATCCGATGCCTGGCCGGGCACACGGGCCCGTGACCGGCGCCCACACCACACGCTCCGGCGGCGGCGGGCCCGTGAGCGCCGCCGCCCCTACGTCAGACGCGACCGAGGGGGTGGCGCCTGACGGGGACGGCTGGCAGCGTTAGATGTCGTCTCGATCGAGTGTGAACGAGATTTCATACAGACCCGGATGGGCTTGGCCGAACGCCTTGTTGCCCTCCAGCAGCCCTTGAGCCCTCAGGTGCTGAATCACCCGCTGGGCGGCGGCGAGGTCCTCGCTCTGGGCGTAGTTGACGACGCGTGTGCCGTCCAGGCACCTCGCTGGCGACCTCGGCCGCGCGGGCCAGATAGTCGATCAATGGTTGCTGACGGCCGGATTCGACGGTGAAGACGTTGATCTGCGTCACCGACGAGCCAACACGGATGACGGGCATTTGCCTCTCCTCCACTCGGGCGAGACGAGAGGCGAAGGACTCGACAGACTTCTCGAAGGACAGCCAGCGTCAAGCCCATCGGCCGCTCGCCGATGGCTTGTCGCGGGTTCGCCACCGCAGCGGCGAACGGAGCCTCGCTTCGAGGGGGCCGGCAACGCCCACGTGATCAATGAGGAGCTCACGGAGGCGGCGGAGAGCTTCGTTCGGCGGATTGAAGCAGGAGCCGAATAGAGGGCGCTGTCAGCAGGCCCAATAGCAAAGAAGGCACTTCCGAGGACCGGAAGTGCCTTCTCACTTATGCGCACCCGAAGGGATTCGAACCCCTAACCTTCTGATCCGTAGTCAGATGCTCTATCCGTTGAGCTACGGGTGCTCGCTTCAGGTTTTCGGCCTGTCGCGTTGTCGCCTGGGGAGTCTACCAGCTCTGGGCCTTGCGGCTGGAGCCGGTGGGTTCCGTCCTTGCGACATGCACCAGTGTAGGGCACCGGAACCGGTGGTCGCGCCCGGGATGTGAGGGGAACCGAACGGGGGCGATATGCGCCAAAGGGGGGACCGAGTCGGAGGTTGGCCGGACGGTGTGGTTTCGTCCGGTACCCCTGCTCCCCCCGAACAAGGAGAATCATTCAGATGCGCATGTCCGCCACCCGGCTGATCGGGACCGTCGCCCTGGGCGGGGCCCTGCTCGCGTCGGCCGCCTGCGGGCCGCTCGACAGCGTCACCGGCGGGAACAAGAAAACCGCGTGCAACAACATCAAGTCGGAGCTGTCCTCGATCAAGAGCAAGATCAGCCAGCCGGACGCCGGCAACCTGCGGTCCAGCTCGGCGGCGAACGCCCAGCTGTACCGGGACACGGCCAGCAAGATCCGGAGTGAGGGCGCCAAGGCCGGCGGGGACGTCCAGTCGTCCTCGGACAAGGTCGCCGGTGACCTGGAGTCGCTGGCCACGGTGCTCGGGAGGATCGGCTCGGGCAGCAGCGGCACCCCGGACATGAGCGGGAGCCGCAACTTCATCCAGGACGCGGCGGACCTCGGCCGGGCCTGCGGCTACACCGGCTGACGTCGAGCACGACCGGAAGAGGCTATCCTCGTATCGGCTTTGCCGGTTGGCCCGCCGACCGGTAACCTGTGCTGAGCCCAAGGGCTCATCTGGAGGATTCGCCTAGTCCGGTCTATGGCGCCGCACTGCTAATGCGGTTTGGGTTTACCGCCCATCCGGGGTTCAAATCCCCGATCCTCCGCCACCTGACCAGGGGCTTCGCCGACAGCAAGATCACCGGCGGAGCCCCTGTCGCGTTCCCGAATATCCGGTTTGATGGGACTGGAGTGCACAGGATGAGCCTCTCCGCCTCCGCCCCCCGTTTCAGACTCCACTTGGGATCATCACGGCCGTCACTCAGCGTGTTCACGTGGCCAACCCTCTCAGGCGTCGCCAGGTTTCGCGGCTCAGGGGGTGCGTGACTGAGTTCACTCAGCCATGCGGAAGTACTCCAGATCTCATGGACCCGTCTGAAGCGCCGACAAGGCAGCGGACCCGCTGATCACCAAGGCTCACCCAAAGAGCCGGCGGATCGACATCAGGTTCACACGAGATATGGATCTTCTGGACCTGATCAGTTCCCCACGCCGCCTGATTGGGAGATCGCGCTCAGCGCCGACCGGCGCAAGCGCGCTGCGCTGTCTCAACCTGCTTCGGAACCTATAGCTCTCATAGAATCCCTGGGAGGTTCCGAAGTCCAAACAACTCCAGAGTGGAACGAAACGGGCAGCCCACAGTGCTTCTCGTGCTCACTGAGCGCGATACTGCCTGGCCATCTACCGTGGCACCGGCCCTCACGGACCAGTCCTCCTTCACCCCCGCAGGTCAGCGCGTCGGACGGGACGGAAGGCCCGAGCCGTGGCACCGGCCCTCACGGACCAGTCCTCCTTCACCCTCGTCACGACCGAAGCCCCGTCCCTGGAGAACCGCTTCGTGGCACCGGCCCTCACGGACCAGTCCTCCTTCACCGTGATTGCGGAGAGTCGCCCCGCGACAGGGGCCGGCTAGCGTGGCACCGGCCCTCACGGACCGGTCCTCCTTCACCGGCCTCTGCAGGCCGGTCCGCATTGCGGCTGGTCGAACGCGCCCACGGTGCCGTTCGGGCGCACAGCCCTTCACCGGCCTCTGCAGGCCGGTCCGCATTGCGGCAGGCTGATGCCGACACCGACCGAGCGGCCGGTCCGGCCCTTCACCGGCCTCTGCAGGCCGGTCCGCATTGCGGCACGGTCACCCATGGATGCGAGTAGCCAGCGCCCCGCTTGCCTTCACCGGCCTCTGCAGGCCGGTCCGCATTGCGGCCATCTCGTCCGCGCGGCGGTGGCGAAGCCGAACGGGGTGCCGCCTTCACCGGCCTCTGCAGACCGGTCCACATTGCGGCTGCTCCTTGGCCTTCTACCGCTCGACAGGGGCCGCCCTCACCGGCCCGTGTGGGCCGGTCCGCATTTCGGCTTTGAAAGGTCGATTGAACCGTGCGAGCAGCGATGCCCACCTTCACGGGCTTCTGCGGACCAGTCCACATTCAGCTACGCACCGTAGGCAACTTCCCTGCTCAGCAAGGCAGGTCAGCGGAGGTTGGTGGGCACATGGTGGGCACGGACTGCGTGTGATCATGGAACGTGGCGGCACACCATCTGGACCTCCGACCTGCGAAAACATCTGGTGGATGGCGTATCACCACAAAGCACGCGTCTGAGGGCTCTGCGTGATGCGGTGGTCAGGGTCCAGAGTCACCGGCGAACGCCTGACGCGCCGGGCGGCGTCGGTGGGAGCGGAGTGGCCCGGAGAGGAGGCCCACGCCGGGATGGTCGTTGGGGCCGTGTCCGGGCGTCGATTCGTCGGCCGCCGCCTGCCGTCCCAGCCGGGTTGATCTCCGGACCGGGCGCCCTGCCGGCGCTCGGTTAGGATGATCGTCCTCGTTGGTGGATGACGGGTTGGTGGGTGGACCTTGAGCATGTCCGGTATGCCATCGTCCGGCGGGAGGCGGGAAGCGCGGGAGCGTTTCGCGGAAAGCCTCCGGCGTTTGCGTGCGGAGGCCGGAAATCCCTCGTTCCGGGAGATGGCCGCATCGAGGACGGTCAGCCATACGACACTGCATGAGGCCGCCCGGGGGACGCGGTTCCCGAGCTGGACGACGACGCAGGCCTTTGTCGAAGCGTGCGGCGGTGACGTCGAAGAATGGCGCAAGCTCTGGACCGCGGCACTCGGATCGGATGCCCCTGCCGTCAAGAATGTCACGGCCCCTGCCCCGGAAACCGTCACCGCATCCGAACCCGCTCCCGACGGGATCGCGGACACCGGACCGATTCCCACTCCCAAAACAAAGGGACGGCGCGGACGAAGCATCGCGCTCGCCGTGGGGTGTGGAACGCTGGGCGCCGCCGCGATCGGCGGGTACGCGATAATGAATTCCGGAGAACACAAGCCCGATTCGAAGCCCACGGATCAGGCGACGACCGCGAACGGTCCGGTTCTCACCGGGGACAAGAGCGCCTTCATCGCCGACCTGACCATCCCGGACGGCGCGAAGGTGAAGGCCGGGCGGAGATTCGTGAAGACCTGGGAAATCGCCAACGTCGGCACCGTCCCGTGGCACGGCCGCTTTCTGGCGCGCGCGGCACTCCCCAAGGACAACGGCACCTGCTCGACGCCCGGGAAGGTCCGGTTGCCCGACACCGAGCCGGGCGGCCACACGAGGGTGAGCGTCCACGTGACCGCGCCGAACACTCCAGGGTCCTGCTGGGTCGGCTGGAAGATGGTGGACGGCCAGGGCGCGCAACTCCTGCCCGCGGCCCGTCCGATCTACTTCGAGGTCAGGGTCGTCGGATAGCGTCCAAGCACGTCAGAAGCGTACGAACACGTTGTAAGCGTACGAACACGTCAGAATTTGTCAGACGGGGTACCTGACATGGGCGGATCCTCGGCAGAGTGATCACTGCCCGCGCTCCGGCGGGCCGTGACCGAGGGACGCTCCGACCGATGAACCCGTCCGCCAAGGGTGCGGTGACCGCACTGCTCGTGGTTCCCGCGATCGCGGGGATTCCGGACGGAGCCTCGGCCAGGACCGGCAAGCGCCGCTGACCCGAACGACAGGAGACGACGAAATGCGTATGCGAGCCCGTGCGGCAGCGGTCCTTGCGGCCCTGGCCGTCAGCGTGACCCCGGCCGTGGCCCTTTCCGCGCCGGCTGCCAATGCAGGCGGATACGGCTGCTCCGGAAATCTGGTCGACACCTATTCGGTGAAGTCCAAGTGGAACACGCTCAGCCACGTGTACCTGTACTACAACGCCAAGACCGGCTACAACTGCGCCGTCAATGTCAAGACGAAGTACTACTCGCAGTTCAAGCACAAGATCAGCATCCACATGTACAACTCGACGTGGGCTGAGGACAACAACCGTCCGGGCGTGAACACCGACTACGACGGCGGCAAGTTCCTGAAGTGGGCCGGTCCGGTGAAGGTCAAGGGCAAGGGCCTCTGCGTCTCGATCGTGGCCGACACCTACTACTACGACGAGCACGGCCACGCCTACCTGCCGCACAAGCACTGCCGCTGACCTCCTCCTCGCTCCCCCGAACAGGGGCTCCGCCGAGAGCAAGACCCTCGGCGGAGCCCCTGTTCGCGTTCCCGGATCGACTGGTCAACCTCAGCGATTTGGATTCCTCAGGACGTTGACTACGCAGCGTGAGACCTTCTCACCACCGGCAAGCAAGCGGGCAGAGGCTGGTGGGCACATGGTGGGCACGGACTGCATGCGATCACGGAACCTGGCGGCACACCCTCTGGACTTCTGACCTGCAAAGACAGGAATCGGACGGATGGCGTATCACCACAAAGCACGCGCCTGAGGGCTCCGCTAATGCGGTTTGGGTTTACCGCCCATCCGGGGTTCAAATCCCCGATCCTCCGTCTCTGAACAGGGGCTCCGTCCAAGATCGAGATCTTGGACGGAGCCCCTGTCGCGTTCCAGATGACCGCTTTGTTGCCTCTGGATGGCACGTGGAGAGCACGAGATCTCGTGGCGACGTCACCGGTCCCAAGTCAGAGCTCCCAAAGTGGATCACGGCATCAACTACCCTGCGTGTTCGGCTCGCCCCATACGCCGGTCCGCCAGGGAGACCACGTTAGGCGGGACAGGGGAGGCCGTCTCCTCGGCTGCCGCGTCGTCCGCCTACATGCGTGGAACGACGGCGACGGCCTCGGCAGCGGCTCTCTACACCTCCGGCATACCGAGGTGTAGGTGTCGGCGGTGAACGAATGACGCGAGTGCCTGAGCGTCTCGTTGATCACCTTCATGTCGACCTTGCCGAGCAGCACCGGCGTGGCCGCTCCGTGCCGCAGATCATGGAAGCGGATCGGCGGCAATGGGACGCCTCGTAGCATCCCCTGTACGGCCCTTTCGCTGACGCGGTGCCGACGCGCGATCCGGGCCGACGCCATCGCCGGCCGGGCCGATCCCGACGATCCGGCTGCGCGGCACCCGCAACCACAAACCCCATCCCGCGGTCGGTCAGGGCATGGCGGAACTTGTAGTCCTGGCCGTAGACCTCATCGGCGGTCACCCACAGCGCGGGCACTCCGGCGTCCAGGGCACGTGCCGGCATCCGCAACGCCTGAGCACTCCTGGTGGCGAAGGCCACCGGTTCGGGGATCGCCTGCGGCAGCAGCCCCGGCCAGCCACGAACTGGGAGATATAGCTCTCGGTCGACCAACACAATCCCAGACAAGGTCGCATACGCCAAGAACACACCGACCTGGCAGTGAGTCTTTTTCAGTGGTGTCTGGGGGGCTGCTGGTCACAGCATGATCGCGGGCGGCGCGGCGGGCCGGGAACGCAACAAAGCCCCTGGTAG
>NZ_JBFAUU010000033.1:0-75832 GCF_040679435.1 Spirillospora sp. NPDC052269 | reverse complement strand
CTCACCATCGACAGTGAACCCCACACGCCCCGACACAGCGGACGCCATCCGGCGTGTCACCAGACCCGGCGAACGTATGTGGTCAGCGCACTAGCCGAGGTCCTGGACGGGGTGCTCCTCTGGCCGCGGGTCCCGGACGTGCTGGAGCCACCGACGCTCCACAACTCCGAACCGGGCGAAGTTACGGCGTGCAGCGGTGAGGCTGAGCGCGTAGTTCGGACCGCCTCGCACCGTGTCGGCATCGGGATCGTCCTGGCCGTCGTCCTCCCAGAAGCAGACCTGGCAGATCTCGTACCCACCGCGTTCGGCAAGCGTCAGAAACCCGCAGCAGGGGCAGGGATAGGGACGGTCTCTCGGACCAAGCCGGACGTCTGACGTCATCGCAGCATTGTGAACCAACACCGGTGCCGCCGCACCTCACCCGACCATCCGGAGTGCTCGTTCGCGCGAACGGCGAGACGGCGTGACAGACAGAATCGCGCGAACGGGCACTCCGGCCCGCAGGGGTCCAGGGGGCTGCGAAGCCCCTTGGTTCGAGCTCGCTCCACCGGCCTCCCACACCCACTGCACCGCCGCCACTCTGTGTCGCTGATTGGCTGCGCCCGCCCTACTCGGCGTCGGCCTGGTGCTCGTGCTCGCCGTCCGAATCGCCTGCGAACGAACCCTCAGCCACCTCGGCAAGTGGAACAGGCACGGCGGCCAGCCCCGCTGAACATGTCGCGACTCCGTGAGCAGGCGGTCTGCCAATGCCGAAGGCACCCGAAGACCGGGCTTGCCCGTTGGCCGGACGGCAGGGCCGGGCCGTCGCCGATGCGCGGCCGGGCGCGTGGGGCCGGTGACCGGCGCCCACGCCGCACGCTCCGGCCGCGCTGGCGGCGGGTCGCGCCAACGGCGTGAGCGCCGCCGCCCTTGATCCCAAACGGCCGAATTCGGCAAGGACTCGCGCCACACCCATGCCAGTCGTGATCACCACCCTCCAGCTCATGACAGCCGGGGCGCATGGGTGTCTGGAGTCCGCTCCTGTGCTCTGACCTGGCCCTGCACTGGTTACGCCGAGGAAACACCGCCCTCGTTAGAACTTGTGGCTCGACAGCCGAGTATTCGGGCCTGAAGAGGGAGACTTCATGATTCGACGTCGAGCGACGCTCACTGGCGCAGCCCCGCTGGCGTGCGCGGTGCTGTTCTTGAGCGCGGCTCCACCCGCTACCGCCTCGACGCCCGCGGCCCCCGTCAAGGTTGGGGATGTGCAGAAGGCGATGGACGACCTGGTGAAGACGGGCCACGTGGTGGGTGCCATCGGCGAGGTGTACGTGGACGGCAAGCTGGTCGGAAAAGGATCAGCCGGATCCCGGCTACTCGACGGTAAGGGCGGCGCGATTCCGTCGACCGCCCGCTACCGGATCGGCTCCCAGACCAAGACCATGACCGCGGCCGTGGTGCTGCAGCTGGTCAAGGAAGGCAAGCTGAGCCTGGACGACAGACTCAGCGAGGTCCTGCCGGAGGTGGCGGAAGAGGACATGGTGGAGCGGGCCGACGAGATCACCGTCCGCAACCTGATCCAGCTGACCTCGGGCATCCCCGACTACATCGGCCCGGACACCTCCGACCCCACGCGTGACTACCGCCCGACCGACCTGCTGGCCGCCTCGCGCAAGCACCCCCGGCCCGCCGAGATCGGGGCCTTCAACTACTCCAACACCAACTACATCCTGCTCGGCATGATCATCGAGAAACTGTCCGGGAGGTCACTGGCGACCGAACTCAACCGGAGGCTCTTCACCCCGCTCGGCATGCGCCACACCTACCTGCCCACCAAGGCGGCCGAGGGCATCAAAGGCCCGCACGCGCACGGCTACGCCCCGGACGACACGGGCGCGATGCGCGATGTCGACAAGATCAACGCCACCACCATGCTCGGCGCCGGCGGCGTGATTTCCACCGCGCGCGAGATGAGTGTCTTCCAGCGCGCCTTCCGTCAGGGCAAACTTCTCCCGGCGCCCCTGACCAAAGTGATCACCGATCCGCCGCCTGGCCAGCCGTCGCCGCCTGCGGGCGGCCCGTGCTCTGGCGACCCTGAGTTCGCTCCCGGAGGCGGAGGCAGCGCCCCCGGCTTCACCGCCGCCACCCTCACCTCATCCGACGGCCGCCTGCAGCTCGCCGTGTCCCTCACCCTGTCCATGGACAACGCCGAGCGCGGCACCGTGCCGTCGCGCATCGCCAACGCCCTCAAATCGCTGTTCTGCCCCGCGAAGTGATCACTCCAGCCGCGCATGGCAAGCGTGATCACCATGCGCGGCAGGAGCCCACGGGCGGCCGGGACACATACGTGGCATGAGTCTGTGAAGCTGAGTGACTGACAGGGCTCAGATGATGCGGATCGATTCGCTGGCTGAGCTTCTGGGCCGGGGCGCTGAGTTCAACGTTGCAAACAACTGGATGATCAGATGCCCGATGGTTCAGCGAGCGTGTCAGCTTTTCATGTTGAGTAGGGCACGCATGGTTTTGGCCGGGGTGACGCAGCGGAAGCGGGTGTCGTCGTCGAGCATGTCGGCTGAGGCGTCGTTGAACTCGGAGGGTGTGCAGCGCAGGAAGGGGCTTGTGAACGTGCTGCCCTTTAGCTCGTGTCGACCGGACGTTGTTGGGGTGGAGCACTACTCCCAGGTGTTGCCGCACATGTCGTAGACGCCGTAGGGGCTGACGCCGCTGGCGTAGCAGTCGACCGGGGTGGTGTTCCTGATCCCGTGTTCGCGGCAGTTGACCTCCGCGGGGGGCCGCTGGTTGCCCCAGGGGTAGATGTCTCCGCGGGCTCCTCGGGCGGCCTTTTCCCACTGCTGGCTGGTGGGGAGGCTCTTTGTGCACCACTGGACGTAGGCGCTGGCGTCGTGCCACGTCACGAAGACGACCGGATGGTTCAGCAACTCGGACGACGGTTCGCCATTCTCCCAGTGCTGGGGCGGCTTGGCATCCGTGGCGGCTACGAACCTCGCGTAGTCGGCGTTCGTCGTCGGGAACACGTCGATGTAGAACGCCGGAAGGTAGACCGGCTCGTTCTCGGGGCCGGCGAAGTACACCCCGGACTCGACCAGGGTCATCAGCTTGCCGTCGACGGGGTGGCGGACCTGGTGCTCGTCCCCAACGGGGATGTCGGGCTCACCTTCGGCGCCTGCTGCCGGGTCGGCGTTCAAGCTCGCCTCCTGGGGGGAGCGTTCGGACGACGGGTACCCGATCATCTCGGCGAACCTTGCCTGCTCCTCTGCCGTGGCGGACGCCAGGAAGAGATCCAGGGTCTGCTGAGTGACGGGTTTCGGGCGAATGTCTTCGCCCCTCTTTTCCCATTTCGAGATGATCCGCTCGCTCATGCCGAGTTTCGCGGCGAACTCGCGAATGCTCATGCGCCGGGCCTCGCGGAGGGCGCGCGCTTCCCGGCCAGTCCAGTTCTGGACCGTGATCTTCATCGGAGGATGCTCCGTGGGGTGCGGACGGGGCACTAGAGGGATTCGGCCGGGATCTCTGCGTACTCCTTCCGAAGGCTATCGAAGATGGGATGTTCAGCCGGAAATTCGATGTTGTTGATCGCAGTGATGGCACGAACGCCGATGGTGGTGTTCGTCGCGAATGCCGCTTCCATGCGTGGTAGGTCCGAGAGGTTGACCGGACCAAGCGTGGTCTCTTCGTGCACCTGCTGAAGCAGGCGCATCGTCACGCCGGGGAGGACGTCGGCGTTGGGCCAGATCACGCGGCTGCCGTCGTAGAAGCCGATGTTCCAGGTCACTCCCTCGGAGACGAACGAGTCCGCGTCGGTGAAGGCGCAGTCATCGAACCCGTCGAGCTGGGCGCTGCGGCGATGCCAGAGAGCGCCGAACAGGCCGATGTGCTTCACCTCGGGGAGATCGCGCACGTAGCGGACCGTCTGTACGCGCATCGGAGGGGACGGGAGCGAACCGCAGGGTCGGGATGTGACCAGGACGCTGGGCTCCGCAGAGTCCGCCGGACGACCAAGCTCAAGCGCAGGATCGAAGATGGTGGCACGCACGACGAACGCGCCATCGCGGCCGACCACGGCCTGACGGATGTACTCGCGGACCTGGTCGCGGTCCAATTCCGCTGAGAAGAGAACCCGGCAGTCGCGAACCAACCGCTCGATGTGGTGCGAAAGCCCGCGAATTTGTTGATCTTCCACTCGCATGGACGTGAAATGCCCGTAGTTGACCAGAGCCAACGCCTTCAGTTCATCGGGTCCCACTGGAGCACCATTCAGTTCGGCCATGCGCTCAGTCTGACAGGGGAGATGTCCGTTTCGCGGCCACCAGTGCAGTGAAATTCAGTGCGAGGGAGTAGTAGGAAATGGGAAGAGCCCTGATCAACTAGAAGCCTTGAAGGCATGACGGATCAGTGTGAGTCCGGACGGTGCAATGGCTGCCGGGGGCGTGGTTGGAAGTGGGCTTCGGCCCGCCCTGACCTCTTCAAATGCCGCGCGGAACGCTCGGCAAGAGCGGCGTGATGAACCGCGGGGCCGGCGGCGGTGGGGTGCAGAAAGATCCACGAGGAACGCCGCCGGTCCCGCCCACCCGCGCTGTGCCTGAGCACGTGATGAGCCGCGGGACCGATGCTGACGGCATGAGATCGGAGAAGGCTCGCGATCTGCCTTCCCCCAAGGAGCGAGTCGCCATCTCTACCCAGTGATGGACGCCTGGCATCGGTCCCGCTTCCACGGTGAAGGGGTTCGCGGTGAGTGAGTTGATTCTGACGATGGATGAGGCGGCGGCGTGGGCTCCGGCTGCGCGTGCCCTGGTCGCTGAGCTGGAGGCACGTGGTCTGACGCCCCGGGTCCACAGTCATGGGGCGGTGTGGGCGCGCAACCCGGCCGGTGATCCTGCCCCGGACGACAAGTTGGGCGCCCTGATGTCTCCGGGGCTGAACCAGGAGGTGTGGTGCCGTCCCAACGGGCCGGGCCACGAGCTCCGGTGGTGGTGGGCCTGGACGGGAGGCGAACGCAACGCGCCTCCGGAGCTGGAGCCGCTGTGCCCGGCGGACGAATCGAAGCGGGCGGCCGACGCGATCGCGCATGTGCTGGCGGTGCCCTTCGCCGACGTCCCGCTGCCGTAATGCACAGCGACCGTCCCCGCCGCATTGACCCGACAGCCGTTCGACCCGCAGGGCATCCGGCCACTCAGAGCGGGTTCGTTCAGTCGGACCTTCCAGCCGCAGTGCATGTGGGACTGGTGACGCGGGCGATCCAGTCGGAGTTCGGGTGCGTCGTGTCGGCCTGGTTTGGCACACACACACGCTCATGGTGGGCGCTGGTGCGGGCGCGTGGGGGCCTGCGTCTGGTGGAAGCGAGCAGTCCTCGGGAGTTGCGCGCAAGCGGATGAATGGCCATGGCCAAGCACGAGAGGACGCGGCCCTGTTCCGCCGTCCCGCCCCCAACGGTCAGGCGACCACCCGTCCCGCTGAACCGGACGTGTCGGCGCTGCCGATTGCCGAGGCCATGGCCGATGTAACGGCCAAACTCCGCTCGGCGTGTGGGCTTCACGGTCGGTGGACAAGTCGGGGTTTCTGCTGGACCTGCTCTTTGAGACCTTCGATCAGCTTCTGGGCGTGTTGTGGGCGATCGAGAGCGAGTTGCAGTCCGCCTATGACGCCGCGAGCAGGGACGGTACGGCAAGAGCCGGAGAGGTCCGGCCCGCACTCGATGACGCCATGGTGAACCTGAACTCGTCCGCCGACACCTTGGGTGGGGCACAGCGGCTGTTGGGCCATGCCAGGAACGCGCTGGATCGTCTGGTCACCGATGACGTGCCGGACGGCCGACACGACAAGGCAGGGGGAAACCGATGATCCGAGAAGCTCGCGCGCGTCTGCTTCGCCTGCTGACCAAGACGGGACCCACCGGATCTGGCGCCGCGCTGAAGCAGCATCGACCCGGCGGAACGCCTCGATCGTGGACTGGATGCTTGAAGAAGACGGCAAGGCAGCCCGGGAAGAGTTCGCGCGGCGGGTGCATGCGGCCTCTCTGGATCGACGCCTCCGGGCTGCAGGACCTGGTGGATCTGCTCGACCACGTCCGCTCGCCGGAGTTCCGCGAAGCCATGGGCGACTACGGCGACAGCTACACCTGAGGTGTGAGGAACTGGCCGGTCCGGGCTCCACCGGGTGGTTCAAGCGGGCTCGGCATCCAGTCGCTCCGCCGCGTCAAGAAGGTACTGGGGCAGCTTGGAGCGGGCTGCCAGGACCTCCACGCCGAGAAGACGCCCTTCCTCATCAAAGTCCAAGTTGATCATTCCGTCGACCTCGACCGGGTCGCACGGATACATCGACTTCACCATGGGGGCTGCCTTCTGCGGATCACTGAAGTAGATGTATGCGGCGTTCGCCTGCTTGTCGTACGTCACCCTCAGATCCGCCATGGGCAGCACTCTCTCGCACCACTCGTTGGCGCCGACCTTCCGGCCCGCACCGACCCGCTCAGCATGTTCAGCGGCCTGTGTGCCCCTGTCGTCTACCGCTGATCGCCGTCGACGGTACGGATCAGGCTTTCTTGGCCGGTGGCAGTCTCACTTCCGCGTCGGGCTCTTTTGGTTGTGCTGGCCTGCGGAAATGGCGGGGAAGCCGTTCCGTGGATGGTGACAAACGGCTGCTTCGAGCGGCACTCGACCACACAAACAAAAAACCCCGGCGCCAGGTGTCATGCCTGGTCAACCGAGGTTCTCTTTAGTCCGGAAAGGTGCCCCCTGCCCGGCACCTCGAACAAGGGAAGCGAAGCAGACCACCCCTGACCAGCAGCTTCCTGTGTCTCCCGCCACTGACGGAGACCGGCAACTGGTCCTGGAGGTCCAGCGTCCGCTGCCGCGTCGTCGTGGAGGCCGTCGTTCCGCGCATGAGAACGAGGCGGGAGGCGCGCGATGAGCCAGGTGCCTTTCACCGAGGATCGCGTCATTCGCGTGACCACGAGCGCGTCGGTGGGCCTCCTCGCCGTGATCGCGGCCATCGTGTCCTACCGCCACATGCACCGGCTGGCCCTGAACCACGGCGAATCGGCGCTGACGGCCGCGCTGATCCCGGTCTCGGTCGACGGGATGATTGTGGCGGCGTCCATGTCGATCCTGTCTGCCAACCGGGCGGGCCGGAACGAGAGTTGCCTGGCCTGGACCTTCCTGATCCTTGGCAGCCTGGCGTCCCTCGCCGCGAATATTGCGGTGGCCGAACCGACCATCACAGGGCGCGTTGTGGCGGCCTGGCCTTCCTTCGCGCTTGTTGGTGCTTACGAGATGCTCATGAGCCAACTACGCCACGGCCGCTTGTGCCGAGGCGAGCGCCCCGATCCTCTTTCCCCGCAAGAAGTACCCGGCGAAGCAGCAGATGAGGGAGTACATGTCCTGCCCGCACGGGGCCAGCACCTTCAGCAAGAGGCGTGGCAATGGGCACTGGCGCGCCGGGGACCCGACGGCCAGCTGCCGTCCGGAGCGGAGATCGGGCGAGCATTCAACAGGAGCCCGCGCTGGGGGCGTCTGGTCAAGAAGTCGGGCGATGCCGACCTGAGGTGCCTCGGATCTTCCGGTTCATCCGCAATCCTAGCTATGGACGTGCCCGGAAGATCCGACGCACCTCACCCGGCAGATCCGTGACGGCGGTCGCGACGCCGCCGGTGAGTGGCCGCTCGGGCCACCAGCCGATCACGCCCCCGTAGAGCTCGCCCTGGAGGCCAGGTGCTGCAACCCGGGCAGCAGGGCTGTCGGCGTCAAGGGGGGTCTCGCGGCTCATCTCACGCATCCGGCACCACAAGTTCCGGGGCCCCTCCTCACACCTCGTACTTCCGCGAGCATGGCACAAGGAGGCCAGCAAGGACGGGCACCCGATCGCACTGATCTGCCCGCGACGTCGCGGGCAGCCTCCGAAGCTACGGGTACGGCACTCTGTCCGCGGTCCGGTCCTTGCTTGAGCACCGTTTCCCTGTCGCCGGGTGAAGGGCGCCTAGGGCTGAGGGGCTGCTCGCCCACAGCGGGAGACATCACACCTTTGTAGCTCCAGGCTCCCAACTTGCCTATGCGGCGCGGCGCGTCGACAGAAAGTCCAAATTGAGATCCCTCAAGAGGAGGGACTTACTTGGGCTGTGCCTTGGCGGCGCATGCCTGCATGTCGGTGGTAAGGCGCGGATCCTTGGGGTTCTTGAGACTGTGCTCGCCGCCGATGCTGCCAAGGTCGATCTTTCCCTGTACGTAGGCGGTCAGCATTGCGGGCTGAATGTAGGTGTACAGCCAGTTGGCGTAGCAGGTGGCGAAGGCGGGTGGCAGGCGGCGGACGTCGGGTTCGGATTTGATCTTCGTTGCGAGATCGGATTTGCCGGGGGCTGCTGGATCTGCTTGAGCGGTGGAGGGGGGCGCGGATGCGTTACGGCGCGTCGCGCCCGCAGAGCGGTCCGCGGCAGTGCCGCCGCAAGCCGTCAAGGTGAGGCAGGCGAGCAGGCCGATAGTGCTGGTGATGGCGAGGGGCCGATGGCGTTGCATGGTGGCGGGGCTCTCCGAGCTCGTGCACATAAAAGTGCGGCTGGGTGGTTCGCGGTGGGGTCGGCAGAGGCGGGATAGGGACACAACTGCCCTGGGGGGCATGTGCGATGGCCGCCAGCTTCCGAACGCCTGCATAGGTATTCAGGGCAGAAGGTGGCGGGGTAGTGCGTTGACGGCGGTTGCTGCTGAGCGCCGCTAGGCATCGGAGACCGTGGTGCCTGGAGGGCTCGGGGGCAAGCGGCGTGAAGTACGTCGTTCGGCGAGCTGTGATGAGGTCGTAACGGCTAGCCGTGCCGCCACCTGCTGGATCGTGCGGTGGACCGTCCTCGCCTCTACATCAGCCGCTCCCTGGTCGAGTCTCGCTGATCCCCCTGATGTCCGAATTTCTGCGGCACCAAGATAAGCACACTGAGGCACAAACTGGACATGTGGGGTCTGTCTGGTCACCCCATGACATCGGCTGCGGCATCCGTGCCGCCCGCCGTCCCTTGGAGGGGTGGGGTTCGCTCCATCGGTGTGATCGGCCAGAAGCCGGAGGCGTGGGCCCGTCACCTCGGTTCACCGGCATCGCTAGTTCTCCCTGGGGGTGGCGAGGTGCATGGCGCCTGCATCGCGCTGACCGGTGTACCCGCGACTGGGGGGACTTCCTTGGGTAACGATCTTGCAACTGTCCAGGGTTCATCCAGATGATCTTCAGGCCCTACAGCCCCTGGCTGGCAGGTGGTTTGGCACTCTCGATGCCTATCCGTGACCTTATGTCCGGTTTATGCCATGAAGGGCGCTTACTTACCTTTTGCGGACTTCTGTGCCTGTGATCACCCAGGCACAGCCCTCCTTCATGCACAAGCTGGAGAGTCCGTGCTCACTCGCATCACCATGCGCCATGCCCGCATCAGGGCCTTGGCGATGATGATCATGTTGGTGGTGGCCGCCGGTCTGCTGGTAGCCCCGCCCGATCGTGCGGCCCGTGCCGACGACACACCCCAAACCGACGGATGGTTCAAGTCGCTACCGACCACCGTCCTGCTCGACACCCGCACTGGTATCGGCCAAAGCGGAAACAAACCCGTTCGGGTCCCTGCCGAAGGGAAGGTGACCTTCCAGGCCACCGGCCTCAAGGACATCCCCCAGAACGGGATCCAGGCCCTCTCATCAAACATCTCGGTGCACCAACCAAGCACCGACGGATGGCTGGGCGTCTACGCTTCCGACAAGCCCACGACCGTGCCGACCGCGGTGTTCAACACCGGGAAGAGCGTCACGGTCGCTGACTTCACGCAGGTCACCGGCTCCGGCCAGGTCACCGTGGAGAATCACAGCAGCGCCCCAGTCGACGTCTCGGTGGCTGCCAACGGATACTTCACCTCGACCTCCGACATCGAGACGTCGGTGTTCAACGCTGTGACACCGTCGGTTCTCTGGGACAGCCGTAGCGGCACCGGGGAACCCGCCCAGACCACGCCTTTGGCGCCCGGGGCAACTGTCACGATCGATACCGCCACCCGGAACGGACTACCCAGTCTCGGTCTGGCATCGAGCCTGGCGCTCAACGTCATGGTCGCGCAGCCCAGCGCGTCGGGCAGCCTGAACGTTTGGAGCCAGAGCGCCGACGGCGCCAAGGAACCGCCCGCGTTCATGGAGTTCAAAGCTGGTGAGGACGCCAGCTCGTTCGCGCTGGTGCAGGTCGGCACCAGTGCCAAGCTGAAGATCCACAACACGAGCTCCGGCACCGTTCACGTCTCGCTGTCAGTGCGCGGCTACTTCGAATGGTCGTTCTTCGCCGACTGGCGCGCTAGCCACTTCAAGTCCATTGAACCGGCGGCGGTGCTGAACACCTCAACCGGGTTGGGCGTCTCTGGCGGCAACACCCAGCCGATCCCCGCTGGCGGATCTCTCAGCTTCGATGCCGTCACCGCAGACCTCACTGAGGATGAGGCCCGACGCATCGGCGGCGCAGCACTCAGTATCAAGGCCGACGCCGAAGGCAGCGGCTTCGCCTCGGTCTACAGCGGAGGCAGTAGCGATCCGCAAACTCCCACCCTCAGCTTCTCGAATGCGGGCAGCAGCGCTGGCTTCGAGCTGATCAAGCCGGGTGACCACGGGCAAGTCGTCATCGCCAACCACACCTCCAAGCCCCTGCATGTCCAGGTGGTCGCCCGCGGCTACATGATCCACGCGCCGCCTCCGCTGCCGGAGGATCCCTACGGCGATGGTGAGCGGCTGACCGAGGCTGGCACCGAGCTGCGGCAGGACCGGTGCTACCTGGGCCGGATCGTGCACAGCGGCGGCCCGCAGATGAAGGCGTTTGCGGGGAACGGCTTGGCGGGCAGCGACAGCCAGCTCAAGCAGGCTGCTGGCGCCCGCAATGGCGCAAACCAGCCGCTGGATGCCGCCCACAGCAAGGACATGACCGCCTTCAATACCAAGCGGGATCAGCTGTCGGGCAAGCCAGCCGCGTGGGCTGCAACGGCGCAGCGCAGCGACGTCACATGGCCGGGCACTTCCAAAGGCCCCAACCCGCCCTCGTGGGTGACCGACGCCCGCGCGAGCTTCTACGACGAAAAGTTCTGGACCGTCGGCAACGACATTTGGACCGGGGACGTGATGCCCCTGGCCTCCAAGGATTCGCTGACTGCGGCAGTGGATCTGGCCAAGCAGCTCAAGCTGTACAAGTACAGCGATCAGACCCCAGAGACCGCCAGAGCGCGCCGGGCGTGGGAATCGATCGGTGACTACACCTGGATGGACAACCAGGTGATGCAGGGCAACCACCATGCCGACGACATCCGGCTGTTTCTGCAATACGGCGGATTCCCCACTACGCGGCTGGCGCCGGGAACTGCAGAGTTCCGCAACGAGGTTGAGTCGCTGAAGCTGCGCTACGCCGCCTGCGAAAGCCTGACTCCGGCCGATCCCTACCACGCGATGGCCGATGCGGTGAAAACCGCTGGTCAGGAGTGGAAGGGCGAACTGGACGCCCAGGCAGCCCAGCGCAACGCGATCGTGGCATCGGAGGCCAAGGCCGCCCAGGCGCTGGAGACCGGCAGCGACGCGATGATCGAGGCGGTCGGGCAGTCGTGGATCGCCTACTACCTGGCGTCCTGGCAGTCTGCCTGGTCCACCCACAAGCCAACCGAGCAGTACTACCCCACGGCCGCGACTTTCACCTACGTCAAGGACCAGCTCGCCAAGGCCAAGACAGCCGCTCAGGCGCAACTGGCGATCGCGAACAAGGCCGCTACCGACGCCAGCGCTGAGGCCAGCAAGGTCGTCGCTGCCCAGGACGCCGCGGGCAAGATCGCCACCACCAACGGCACGCCCTACGGACGCGGCCTGTCGTATGCCCTGCAGTCGGCACAGGTCACCAAGGCTTCCGCGGCCGCGGCTGCAGCCGCGGCCAAGGCGACCGAGACTGCATTCAACGCGACTAACGCCTCAGTTAGCGACGCCGCCACCTTGGAGGCGCTGGCCAAGACTCAGGCTCAAGGTTTGGCCACCGCGTTCCGTAAGGCAGCCGCTCAGGAGGCCGCAGCACAGGCCAAGGCAGCCGCCAAGGCTGCTGCCGAGCGGGCCGATGACGCGGACCAGGCCGCAGCGCGCGCCAAGACCGACATGGAGACCGCGCAGGCCGCCGAGGCCAAGGCCAAGGCAGGCGCAGACAAGGCGCGTAACCAGCGGATCATCGCCCAGCAGCAGCGCGTCAAGGCCGCCGAGTACCGCAAGGTCGCTGCTGATGAGCGGGCCAAGGCCCAGTCGTACGAGGCCCAGGCCCAGCAGCAGCAGTCCCTTGCCGCGCAGGCCCGCGCCACCGCTCAATCTGCGGCCGACACCGCCGCAGACAAGGAGGCCGACGCCAACAATGCCGCTGACCGGGCACGCACCGCCCGTGATCAAGCATTGGAGGCCGAGCGGAACCGGGACGCTACTCAGGCCCGCGCCAAGGCGCTGGAGGCCAACGCCGCAGCCGCACAGGGCCGTGAGGACGCCGGAGATGCGCGGGAGGCCGCCAACCAGGCGCGCACTGCCGCCGACCAGGCGACCTCGGCCGCATCAGCAGCGCGTGACGCCGCCAACAAGGCAACCGCGGCGGCCGTCGCCGCCCGTGCGGCGGCTGACAAGGCAACCGCGGCGGCCGAGCGTGCTCGGGCGGCCGCCGACCAGGCGACCGACGCGGCGATGCAGACCCAGGCAGCTTCGCTGAAGGCCCATGCGGCTGCGGCCGACGCCATCACCCAAGCGGCGCGGGCATCGGCCGATGTCAAGGCCGCCGAGGTCCTGGTGATCCAGGCCAACCAGGACGCGGCGATCGCCAAGAATGAGGCGGCTGCGGCCAAGGACAGCGCCGGCCAGGCGCTGGTGGAGGCCAACAACACCGCCGGGCAGGCGCTGGCCACCGCCCAATGGGCGGCTGCCGCCCGGGACTCGGCTGCAGCCGTGGCCGACCCCGCCAACCAGGCGATCGCGCTGGGGACGGCATTCACCAACGACACCTCTGCAGGGCTGGCGGTGCTGACCGGGCAGTCGGCAAAGACGATCGCTGAGCAGCAGCAGACAGCCGCTGAGGCACGCTCGGCCGACGCCGACAAGGCCGCGGCGACCGCCAAGGCGGTCGCCGACAAGGCCGCTGCGGACGCTAAAGAGGCTGCGCAGGCCGCCTCGGAAGCCGCCGCGGACGCGGCCAGCGCCGCCAAGTCGCTGGTCCGCGCCAAGGCCGCCGCCGCCCGCGCTCACACCTACGCCAAGGCTGCGATCCAGGCCGACGTCAACGCCGCCCGCTACAACGCCCAAGCCCAGGCAGATGCGGCCGTCGCCCGCGCCGCCGCCACCGACGCCGAAACCGACGCCGCAGCAGCGCGCAACGACGCTACCGCTGCGGAACGGGATGCTGCTGGTGCTCGGGCCGCGGCGAACGCCGCCGAAGCCGACGCGAGCCTGGCCCGCCAGGCAGCGGTGCAGGCCGACCTGGACGCCACGTCGGCGGAGGAATCAGCCGATGCCGCTGACACCTATGCCCAGCAGGCCGAAGCCGCTGCAGACCGCACCGAAGAGCAGATGCGGCAGCAAGAACGGCGTGATGCCCTGCAAGGCGGCGGACCGGAGTTGACCGGCGATGAGGAAGCCATCCTCCGCGCCAAATGCGGGCAGAAGTGCGTGGACGAGTACAAGGCCGCCCTCGCCAACGCCAACCTCGACATTGCCAGTTGGCTCAAGACCAACGGCGGCGACATCCTGCTGGAGATCATCGGCGTCAACGATGTCAAGCGTTGTCTGGGGCAAGGTGACACCGCCAGCTGCCTGTGGAGCATCGTTGATGTCGCCAGCCTGGTCATGGTCGCGGGCAAACTGCCCAAGGTCGCCGAAGCCATCGCGAAGGTCGTCGGCGGGATCCACAAGGTCATGGAGGCGTCCGCCGCCGCCCGGCGGACCCTGGATTCCTTCCAGACCATCATCCGCACCGAACGCGCCTGCGGACTCCGCCCCCTGAGCGGTCCGGGCGCCGGAGCAGTACTGGCCGCCACCAGCTGCCGGGTTGTGTTCGACCCCGAAGAGATCCACCGGCTCGGCTTGGAAGGCGAATCAGCAGTCAGCAAGATCCTCGGAGTGGCGAAGAACACCCGCCAGTTCCCGTCCGCCTCCGGGCGGGCAGCCCACCGCATCCCCGACTTCCTTGACCACGCCAACGGCAAGCTCGTCGAGGTCAAGAACGTCCGGTACATGTATCTGTCCTCGCAGCTGAAGGACGACCTGGAAATCGCCAAGAGCCTCGGCGGGTACAAGATCCAGCTGTGGGTGCGGGAGACCACCCAGCTCAGCGGTCCGTTGAAGGAGCTGGTCCGCTCTGGTCAGATCGAGTTGGAGTACCTGCCGTGAACCAGGTAGACCAGCCCACAACAACGGGCATGACCAGGCAGGGGGACTGATCATGGACGACAACACGCGGCACTCGCAAGGGCAGCCGCCGGGTGGGGGGCCAGCCAATCCGCGCGCCCAGTACGCCGAGGCTGCTCGAGGAGTGATCGCTGAACTCAACGAACTGGGTTACCCGGTTGGCACCGTGCAGCAGCTCCGAACGCTGCCCGGCCAGCCCAAGTACCCTGACGCCATTCCGGTGCTGCTCAAGTGGCTACCGCAGGTCTCCTACCTCGGCGTCAAGCTCGACATCATCAACGCCCTGGACGCCTCCTGGGCGCGTTCGATGGTTGTTGAACCACTCCTGGGCTTGTTCCGCGAGCTAGGCCACACGCCTCTATGGCCAGACGACCAGGTCCAATGGGCCCTGGGTGATGTGCTGCGCTCGTTGGCCCGGGACGACATCGCCGACGAGCTCCTGCAGATCGCCGCAGATTCTGGATACGGGCGTAATCGCCAATCGATAGTGCGTGGCTTGGCCAAGCTCCGTGACGCCCGCGTTCCCGGAGTGCTGATCGAGCTGTTGCGGGACGAGGACGACGCGATCGTCGCCAACGCCGCCGGCTCCCTGGGCAGGTCCAAGACTTCCATGCCCGAGGCCCGGCAGGCGCTGGAGAACCTGCACGCTCACCCCAGTGCCCTGGTGCGGCGCGAAGCCAGTAAGGCCCTGGTCAAACTGGCGCAGTAGACGCGCGGCGCGCGTTTCGCCCACGTCGGGTCGTGGCGGTCACTCGCCACGACCCGACCCATCCCCCCTTCTTCCACACCCTTTCGTACCTGTCTGCCTCCCGCTGGGCCCTTCGGCGAGTCCCGCAAGGTGGGCCAACCTTGCCGTTGGCAGCCTGCATGGAAACAGATCATCATCATGATGGAGCCAGCCTCAAATGCACGCCCGTGTCCCTCTTACTGCTGCAATGGCAGGCATCGCATTGGCCGCAACCTTTCTTGCTGGCTGTGGCAGCGACAATCAGCGCCCGACGGTTGGCAAGGCCAAATCCTCGCCCCCCCAGCTCACGGCAAAGCCAACGATTGACCCGTCTGGGCGGCCCCCCCAAAAGGCCGCCCTGCTGGCCAAGCTCAAGAGCGACCCCTACAACCAGGCTCTGTCCGCCTCGTTCCTCTCCTGTTACGGCAACTGGCTGTTCGCCTACATCAAACCCAGTACCCTGGGCGCATATGTTGAAGGCAAGATGTCACTCCAAGATATCGGCGGCGCCAAAAGCCTTAGAAGAGTAAATAGCCCAAAAGCCTCCACTGATCTGAGTAAGTGCATCGAGAAGATCCATAAGAAATAACTTCTCCTCAGATTATTGTTCTCGAGTAGTCCTGAGGCGGGGATGCAGTGCCTGCGCACCCGGACTGAGCGCTCGCCCTGGGTCGCCGATCCGGGCGCGGTATCGTCGGACCAGCCCGGTCGTGCAGTTAAGGGTCTGATGCGATAGCGGCAGCGAAGAACGATAGAAAAGCATGTGAAGCCTCTGGCGGGGGCGGTGGGTTGTGAGAGATCACCCGTCTTACCAGGGACTTTGCTGCGTTCTCGGCCCGCCGCGCCGCCCGCGATCATGCTGTGATCAGCAGCCCTCCAGGCACCGCTGAAAAAGGCTCAATGTCGATCCTCAATTTCACTCAGGCCACTCGGAAGGCTCTAACCTCGATCTTTCGTGATGTTGGTCGGGTTGCGTAGCGACTCGACCAACGCTGCCTTTCGGTGGTGGGGGCATGGTGGTAGCCCGGCTGTCGCGTCGGGTGGGCGGGGTTCCACGCCCACGACCTACCCATGCCCCAGCCCCGCAGGAGGACGCATGAGGGCCCTGGCGAGCACCCCTGCACCCGCCCAAGCCGCACCCGCCGCCGCCCCCGACGAACACGACGAACACGACGGCGGGATGACCCTGGCGGAACTCGGCCTGTGGGGCCTAACGGCAGAGCGCGCGACTCAAGGAGCAGTGCGGTATCGACGATACCGACCAGGACCGCAAGAACTTCCTGCTCGCCCAAGCCTTGAAGTTCGGTGAAGAGGCCGGGGAACTGCACAGTGAGGTGCTGGGATTCGTTCGCCACCAGAAGGCCCAGAAACTGGAGCGCTTCACCCAGGAGTCCGTTGCCGATGAGATCGCAGACATGATCATCTGTGCGGCGATCCTCGCCGTGCAGATGGGCGTCGACCCCCAAGACGCCGTCCGAGCAAGGTCGCACGCGTGTCACTCTGATCAGCGAAAAGGGCGCGATCGGCCCCACCTGCCTGTTCTACGAACACCAACGCCAGGAACTGGTGCCATGAGATGGCGCAACTGGCGCCCGCCCCGAAACACGGTCAGGATTGTTGCTCGGCGGCCCGGGGCAGTTGGTGAACGCCCAAGGGCTATCCCCTAACGGTCGAGGCCTGGCGGCGATGATCTTGGTGTGGAGCAGGCGTTCCGTGCGGATGACTGGGTGTGGGTGCCGACGTTCACGGGGTTGTCGGTGCGGCAGTTCCGTCGTCTGGTGCGGGTGGTTACAGGTCGGGGTGGTGAGCAGACCGGGACCGGTCGCCGGTAGGGCCTGCCGTTGGCCGACAGGGTGTTGCTGATCGCGGTGTACTACCGGACGAACGCGGGCGATGCGGCAGGCCGCGTTGTTGTTCGGGATCTCCAAGCCCGCCGCGCACCGGATCGTGGACCACCTGGCGCCGCTGCTGGACCTGGCCCCGGCCTCCCAGCGGCACGGCCCCGACACGGTGCGGTCGTGGACGGCACACTGGTGCCTACCCGCGACCGCACGATCACCGCATCGTCGAAGAACTACCGGTTCTCGGTGAACATGCAGGTCATGATCGACGCCAACACCCGCTTGGTGACCGCGGTCGGCCGTCCGGTGCCGGGCAACCACAACGACTGCACGGCCTACCGAGACTCGGGAGTGGAGAAGGCGGTCGGGGACGCGCACGTGATGGCCGACGGCGGCTACCAGGGAAACCCGCAGGTCATCATGCCCAACCGCAACCCCGCGACGGCCGTGAACTCCTCGCCTGGCAGGTCGAGCTCAACACCGTCCACAAACATGTCCGGGTCCGCGTCGAACACGCCTTCGCCCAGATGAAGTGGTGGAACATCTCGCGGAACTGCCGCCGCAAACACGGGCGGCGTCCTGCACGCCACCCGCGGCATCGCCCTCATACGCAACCTCGCCCTGGCCGACTGAACCACCCACCAACAACCGACGGCACCGTCACCGCCCGGCACCCGCTGATCATTACGGGACAGCCTTTAGCCAACTTCGCACTCAGGTCACAGAACGCAGGGTGCAACTGCGAGAGCGAACGTGCATAGTGTGCCGGCGTCACCGCATGGCGCGACATCACCAGCGCCTCGTGGCTCGGGCACTGCGGAACCGGCACCTTGTATGTGAAGAATGGCGACAATTGGTATATATCGAGTAGCCTCTCGGCCGTGGGTGATCACGAACTAGTCGTTCCCTTCGGGAAGCTATCCGAGGCTGATCTCGTGCTGGACGCCATATACGAGGGCGGTAGCAGCGGAAACATCAACGACGAGCCGCTTGCCAGGCTGCTTCCCGGCGTCGGCAACCAAGGGGGATTCCGCCTCCACGGCTCGGCGAGGAAGGGAGCCGTACGGTTTGCCGTGCTCTACAGCACGGGCAATGAGCCTGACTGGCCGGACGAGCTTGACCCCAAGCTCGGCCTGTTCACCTACTACGGGGACAACCGCAAGCCTGGCCAGGAGCTCCACGGGACCGGTCGCGGCGGGAACGTCTTGCTTCGTGACGTCTTCGGATGGACGCATGATCCGGCTGAGCGCGCCAAGGTTCCTCCGTTCTTCCTGTTTGAGAAGGCCGCGCCCACAGGCCGGAACGTTCGGTTCCGCGGGCTGCTCGCGCCTGGCGGCCCGAGTCTCACGCCCGACGATGAGCTGCAAGCCATCTGGCGCTCCACGAGAGGCCAGCGCTTCCAGAACTACCGCTCCCGTTTCACCGTCCTCGACGTTCCGAAAGTGGCCCGGTCCTGGATCCGCGAGCTTGCCCGTGGGGAGGCGCTTGGCTCGTCGTGCCCTGCCCCATGGCGGGAGTGGATCGACTCGCGCTCGTATTTGCCGCTTCTCGCCCCATCGACGACCACGGTTCGGAGTAAGACCGAGCAGTTGCCCGATGATCCGGTGGGCAAGCAGATCATCGAAGCCGTCTATCGGCACTTCGCTGACCCTCATGGCTTCGAGGCATGCGCGGTCGAGATCTGGAGGATGCTTGCCCCTGCCACAGGGAAATGCGAGGTGACCCGGCAGAGCCGTGACGGCGGTCGCGACGCTGTTGGTGAGTACCTGCTCGGGCCAACAGCCGATCAGGTCCCCGTGGAGTTTGCCCTGGAGGCCAAGTGCTACAACCCGGGAGGCCGGGGTGTCGGGGTTAAAGAGGTTGCGCGGCTCATCTCACGCATCCGGCATCGCCAGTTCGGGGTCCTCGTCACGACGTCGTACTTCCACGAGCAGGTCTACAAGGAGGTCCGTGAGGACGGGCACCCAATCGCGCTGATCTGCGCCCGCGACGTCGTGGATGCCCTCCGAAGCCACGGGTACGGCACGCGAGCCGCGGTCCAGTCTTGGCTCGAGCACCGTTTCCCGGCCGCCGACTGAACGGCGCTCGGAACTTGTGCTGGCTGCCCGCATACAGCGCTTGCGCAACCTGCTTTGCGGTCATGGCTGGCAGTCTCAGGCGCTGAGGCCGGAGTCGGCTTCCTACTCGAGACCGGTGGCCGTGGTGAATACCACCGCGCTCGCGCGCACCGCGGTTGCTTGGAGGATTGCACAGCACCCGTCCGCAACCGGGAGGCAGCCAATTTGTAGCTCCAGACACCCAACTTTCCTATGCGGCGCAGCGCGCCGGCAGAGTGAGGGCGGCATCGGTGTGGCCTTCAAGAGAATGATCAAGGAGTTCGATGCCGCCTACCTTGCGTGCCTTCGATGTCGAACACAGCCGCAGGATATTTGTCGGCATGACCGTTCGGTGTCGTTGAGATCCGCTTGTCGCCATGCGGGTCTGGTCGCGTTTACTGCCTCCCTGGGGGCATGGAGGCACGCGCCACTCGATCACCGGCCCAGATCGGCATCCGAGATCACATCAGCGGTGCGATCGAGCTTGTCGCCTCGGAGTGCCGACGCCGCCAGCTGGCCGGGGGCGGGCGGGAGCAGAAAGCAAAAAGCGCCGGAGCTGAGACTCTGCCCGCTCTAAGATCACACGAGGACCTGGTTAAGGAGGCGCTGTGGTGCTGAGCGGGGAGGCTGGGAAGGAACCGAAGCTGCTTCAGCAGTACCGGGCATGGATCCAGCCCAACAGCAGCCTTACCGAGGCAGAGCGCAGAGGTTTCTTCGCAGACGGGACGATCGTCCTGGACGCGAATGTTCTGCTGGATCTCTACCAGTACACGCCTAACACCCGGCAGCAGCTGCTTGCTGTGCTGGGTCAAGTCTCCAGTCGGCTGTGGATGCCCTATCAGGTGGGACTGGAGTTCGTCCGCGGCAGGGCCGGGGTCATCCAGAAGCGGATCGACGCGCTGCACAATGCCCCGAAGCGGGTGTCGGCGAAGTTCGGTGAGGCTTGGAGCCGGATCGGCGACGCTGTAGCCGAGGCTACGAAGCTTCTCGAAGAGTACGCGGGGAACCAGGCTGCGGACGGGCTCGACGAGCTGATCACTGAGAGCCAGTTCAAAGAGCTCATGGATCCGTGGCGCACCGAGTTGATCGATCGGATCAAGAGAGCCAAGGATGAAGGTGACTTCGGCTCCACGACTTTCACGCAAGGCCAGGACACTCTGCTGCCGCAGATCGCTGCTCTGTACGGCGACCGGGTCGGCGAACCACCAGACGACAGCCTGCTGAGAGCGCGCGTGGAACTCGCCACCAGCTTCAGGTTTCCGAACAAGATCCCCCCTGGTTTCGCGGACAGCGGGAAGGAGACCGACCTCGGAGCCGCGGGTGACTTCCTGCTCTGGGAGGAGTTGATCGCGCACGCCCAGGTATTCCCGCCCGGTGCCAGGGTCGTCCTCGTCTCGCGTGACACCAAGCAGGACTGGTACCAGTCCAAGGGGTTCGGCCAGGAGGAGCGTCCGTGGCCGGGCCTGATCGATGAGTTCGAGAAACGGACCGGGGCGCGGCTCCTTATCGCCGGGACAGCGGCCTTCTACGCGGACGTCACCAGGTTCCTCGGCGCGCAGCTCGCGACAAGCACGATCGACGAGCTCAAGCGCCCGGCGCCGGAGCCTGTCGGCGACGACCAGCCGTTCCTGCCCGAGAAGGATCTTGTCCAGCGGGTCCCCGACGAGGACCTTGCACTGGCTGCCTACCGCGCTGCGGGCCTGTCGAGCAAGGCGATTAGGCAGGCACTGACCCGGCCATCCGATCGCATCTTCCAGTGGTGGCTGATCGGTGTGACCCGCGACCTCGAGCTTCGGGATACCGGAGTGGATGAGCCGCTCTTTGACCTTCAGGCCGTTCTCCGGCCGGAGGCGCATCCCGGCCCGGGATGGTCACTGGCCGGGGACGTCCTCCAGCCTGGCGAGCTGCCCTATATGTCGGTGTTCATCGCTCCGTGGTTCGCGTCGATCTTGAAGGCGAGCCCGCAGGTCGACCGGACCCGTCTGCTCAGGCTTGCCCACCATCACGGGAGCGTCACAGGTTTCGGCGCCCCGGATCAGCCGAGTATGGATGCCTGATAGTCCGGGCAGGCATCGGCACACCGACCGACGAACAGGCAGAGCGGATCAAATGGCGCAGAAGCTGCTCGATATCACCCCGACCCCGGAAGTGCTGGTCGCGCTGACACGCACGCCGATCTCCCCATTGGACGCTCTGAGTGAGCTGATCGACAACGCTATCGATTCGTTTCGCGCAGCTGAGGTTGCGGGGACGCCGTCGGCGGTCCGGCACGTCATTATCGATGTTCCCGGGCCGGCCGCGGTGGACCGAGGCGAGGGTGTCGTCCGTGTACGGGACACCGGCCCGGGTCTTACCGCCGACCAGATCGCTGATGCGATGCGGGCCGGCTTCACCTCCAAGAACCACTACGACACTCTGGGCTTGTTCGGCATGGGGTTCAACATCGCCACGGGCAAGCTAGGGCGGATCACTCGCGTGATCTCGGTCCGTGCAGGGGAGGACCGCGCGCTTCAAGTCACGCTGGACCTGCCCAAGCTGATCAAGGACCAGAGGTTTGAAGTGACTGCCGAGACCGTCGAACGGCCGCCCGGCCTGCAGCACGGCACGATCGTGGAGGTGAAAGGCTGGTGGCCGCAAGGCGACGCCAACCACGGCTTCATCCGTGACGTCGCGCGCATGACCAAGGACAGTCTGCGGGAGAGGATCGGTCGCCGTTACGCGACGCTGTTGCGGAGCGACTCAGGCAAGGCGGTCAAGATGACCGTGAACGGAAAGCCCTGCCGTGGCTTGGAGCACTGCGCCTGGTCGGAGGAGCGATATGTCGAGCGTACGGGGCACGGCAAGATCCCAGCGCGGATCCCCATCGATGAGGAGCTGACGCGGTCCCGGCGATGCTTGAAGGATGGCGCGGATTTCGACGGCCGCGATGCTTGCCCGCGCTGCGGTGGGACTGAGAGCCGGGAGGTCGCCGAGCACATCCGGGGGTGGGTCGGAATCCAGCGCTTCGACGACGCCAGCGACTTCGGCATCGACCTGATCCGAAATGGCCGCGCCATCCGCACCTATGAGAAGGACGCGTTCTTCACCTATCAGGACGAGGTCAAGGGAACTTCAGAACGTGAATACCCGATCGACCAGCAGTACGGAAGGATCATCGGGGAAATCCATCTCGACCACGTTCCTGTCGACTTCCAGAAGCAGAACTTCCAGGTCTCAACCGAAGAGTGGCAGACAGCCATGCGGTATCTGCGAGGCGGTTCGCTGCTGCCTAGCCAGTGGCCCGACGGTGAGAAGAACACGACACCAGTTTCGCTGCTCTTCCAGGGCTACCGGAAGGTCAGGAACTTCGGCCGTGCCGACCTTTACATGGGCGTCTATGACGAGGCGAAGTGCAAAGCTGTCCGAATCTCGCGCGAGGTCGAGCGGGAGTACTACCAGCGGTTCCTGAACAAGGAGACCGGCTACTACGACGACGTCAAGTGGTGGGAGCTGGTCGAGACCGCGAACGAGCCGCCGATCGAGGAGCTGCCCGAGTGCGCGTCCTGTGGCTTCCAGAACGTCAAGGGTGCCGAGACGTGCGGTGGCTGTGCAGCGATTCTCATCGGCAAGCAGTGCCTCAGTGCTGACTGTGGCCAGGTGATCGCCAAGCAGGCAGACCTCTGCCCGGTCTGCGGCGCAGACCAGAAACCCGAGATCAATTTCCCCTGGACCTGCTCCTTCTGCGCTACCGACAACGCCGCCGGGGTCACCCAGTGCGCCAGCTGCGGACTAACCGAAGGCGAGCCGCACCCAGCCACCCCTCAGGTGCTCCATGCCGAATCGGACGCTAACAGCGAGCTCAGTACCACTGGTCTGTGGATCGAACTCTGCAACGGCAAGTGCAGCAGCCCGCTCGACGTCCGAGTCCGGAACGTCCATCGCCCGATCCTTCCCAGCCATGGACAGCCGCCCGTCCCACTCATCACCGAGCGCACCACCGGGGACCTCACGGTCTACCTCGACCTCGGGCATGCTGTATTCGCCAACGGAGTCCGGCCCGCTTATGTGATTGCGTCCGAGGTTGCTCAGTACCTCTACAGCCTTCACCAGAACCTTGCAGGGCAGCCCGGGCACTCCATCGGGACGCTTTCCACAAAGGTCTTGATGCAGGGATGGGGCGAGGCGGTGACCGAGAACGCCGATTCCGTACGCCAGGCGATCGGAGTCCTGATGGCAGGAATCGTCGACCGCGCCGCAGAGATCGGCCAGGCTAAGGATTTCTACGCCGAGCTCACCGGCGAGCAGCAGTCCGCCATGGCCAACGAGATGATCAGCGCCGATGTGGATCTAGCGGAGCTCGACCACCTGAAGGCCGGTGGCTACCTGCGATACTGCACCCCTGAGACGCTCGCCGTCTTTTTCAGCCGCTTCCCGTCGGCCTGGTTTGGCGGGGCGGTATGGAGCGATCCCTGGCCAAGTGCCGAACAGTTCCTGCCTGTCGCCGCCGAAGCCCTCCAGTCCGAGTTGACCACCAAGTATCAGCGCTGCCTGGAGGACTGCGCCTCCTACCTTCGCTACCAGCAGCCCGAGCGGCTCATCGTTGTCCGCGCCCGTGCAGCCGCCGAGTTTCTTGGTGACAAACTCGCATGACCCAGCGGATCATCACGGACCGGTACCTCGACGACACCGGCTGGCAGGCGTTCGAGCGGGTCGTTGAGCGACTCCTGCTGGGCCTGGGCTATACAGCAGTTCAGCGAGTCGGCGCGTCTGGCGATGGCGGCGCCGACGTCGTCGGCACCTTCCACGGGCGTCGCTGGCTCTTCCAGATGAAGCGCTGGGCGAGGCCCGTCGGCCCCGCTGCGGTCGCCGAGACGATCGCGGCATGCCAGCGTTACGAGGCCGACGTTCCCGTTCTGGTGAGCCTCAATGGCTTTGAGACCTCGGTTCACGCTCAGCAACGAGAGCTTGCCGCTCAAGGCATTCCGCTCCAGCTGTGGGAACGCAGGACACTGAAGCGGCAGGCAGAGCGGGTTCCCGAGATTTCGTTCGCGGCGCGGTTCCCCGACAGGTACGAGTTGCGCTCCTACCAGGCTCGCGCCGTCGACCGGATAGCTGAGGAACTGCTCAATGGCGCCCGCAGCGCTCTGGTCGTCCTCGCCACAGGGCTCGGCAAGACCTTTGTCGCTGCCGAGTTCCACCGCCGGTTCACGGCCCTCCGTCCAGGCTCGCGTACGCTCGTCCTTGCTCACCGCAATGAACTGGTCTACCAGCTTGAGCGGTCATTCTGGCCGCTGCTTCCCGCCACCGCAGCCACTGGTGTGTGGAACGGGCACGAACGTCCAGATCCCGGAACCCTGGACAAGCTTGATGTCGTGTTCGCATGCGTGGACAGCGTTGCCACCGCTGTCACCGCGGGCCGCGGCCTCCCGGATTTCAACCTCGTCATGGTTGACGAATGCCACCATCTTGGTATCCGCGCATATGACGCTGTCCTCAGCGAGCTGTCCGCCGGGGACGGCGGCGCCTTCCTCGTGGGTATGACCGCTACCCCCTGGCGTCCAGATGGCGCGGACTTGCGCCGCTGGTTCGACCACCCTGTCGTAGACATCGACCTTGTGCGGGGACTACGCGAGGGTTACCTTTCGAACGTCGACTACCGGATGTTCACCGATAACATCAACTGGGACGCCCTAGCGCAAGGACTCTCGTCCAAGCACCCGGCCCTGTCTCCCCGCGGCATCAACCGCACCCTCTTCATCGAGGAATGGGATGATGCCGTCGTCGAACGCCTTGCCGAGGCGTGGCAGGAGCAGCCCAATCCGCGCGGCATCGTTTTCTGCGGGACCATCGATCACGCCGAGCGCATGGCCGCACGGATCAACGCCCTCGGCTTCACTCACGCCGAGGTCATCGCCTCCAAGCGCGGCGACGGTAGGGCGATGGACGTACCCACGCGCAGCCGTATCCTGTGGGACTTCGCCGATGGCCGGACTGGGATCCTCTGCGCTGTCGACATCCTCAACGAGGGTGTTGACGTACCAGACGTCAACATCGTGGTATTCCAGCGCGTCACCCATAGCCGCCGGATCTTCGTCCAGCAGCTCGGCCGCGGACTGCGGCTCGCCCCCGGCAAGGACAAGGTCATCGTCCTGGACTTCGTTTCCGACATCCGCCGCTTCGCCGCCGGCCTGGACCTCCAGGACAAGCTCAGCAGGTCCGATCCCGGAATGCCCCGGGTCAAGCTCGGCAACAAGGTCAGCTTCATCAGAGCGGGCAGCGAGGACGCACAAGGAGCGCAGTTCCTGCGGGAATGGTTGGGCGACCTCGAAGCTGTGCAGGACGCTGGTGAGGATGCGCATATCCTTAGATATCCGCCCACATCGCCTGTGCGCTGACTGGAGATCGCATGCCCTCGAGCACATCCAGCCCTCACGACGACTGGAACCGCCTCCGGCCTGAGGCTGTTCTGGCAGTCAAGGACCTCCTCGGTCAGTTGGAGTCCGACAGCTTCTCCCAGGACATCTTCGACGTCTACCTTTACGCCAAGCATGTCCTCGCTGACGCGATGAAAGCTCGCATCAAGATCGACCTCGACCGGCCCTGCGATACCTTCCATAACCTCAGAAGACAGCTCCGCGGCACCATGGAGGATCAGTACGGCGACCGTGTGCCAGCTCCGTATCTGAGTGTCCCCTATGGGTCACCCCTCTATGAGAAGCTGTTCCTCATTCTGCTTCAGCGTCAAGGAAGCGAGGTCCCTGCGGACCTGCTGCGGCTTGTCACCCAAGACTCGGTACACACCGAGCGCCGCGTTCGCGAGCTTCGTGAGCTCGGCCTGGATATCCGCACCAGAAAAGTCGCAGGGGCCAACACCTACCGGCTAGATTCGCTCGACCTCGACATATCATTCATCCCCAGGATCATCGTCAACACGGCCAGGGATAAGCAGTACAGGTTCATGGCCGAGGCTGAGCTTAAGGAGATCCTCGGAATCGAATGATCGGACGGATTTGTCGACTGCGTCCGATCCGGATAGAAGATTACATAGACTGCTGAGTGCAGTCTTCCTCTGCCGTCCGCGTCTTGACGGCTCTTGCGACTGGGTGCTGTTCTGACGGCATGGCGAAACCGCAGGCCGGGGTGCGGGCACGACCTCAGTGATCGTGCAGAGAGCCGGGCACTAGGCGGTTCTGCGTGCCTCCTGGTACTCCAGCCGTAGATCGTGATCCTCATGTCGCTTGGTTGGTCTGCCGTTTGTTGTTTCTGGGCCGTGCGTTCGCTGCGAGGGCAGAGGGCGGCTACGAGCCCGTATGAACCGGCGCTGACGAAGGCGGCGGTGGTGGTGCTCCTGGCGGCGGTCGTTGGCGGGAGAGCTGGGACGTTGCGGATGTGCGGACGGTCGCGTGTAGCCGGAGACCAGTGCCCACGCCGCACGCCCCGGCCTCGCTGGCGTTGGGAAGCAGATCGCGGGTCGGTAACCGTCCTGGCACCACGTAGCCAGGACGGTTACTGCCGACTAACTTAGTCAGAGCCTGACCAACGCTCCCTGTCGTACGGGAGGAGCCATCCGGAGACCTCGCCGGCGATTCCCCGTACTTCAGCTTCGGCAGTGTTGGACCGAAGCGGGAGCACATAGAGGTAGCGCCACCGAGCGGTCTTCTGAACCGCTTTGAGGTACTCGCGAACGTGAGATGCCAAACCCTCGGGGTCCCTGGGGCGGCAAACCGAGCCGACGTAGCAGACCTGATTACGTTCATCCGCGGCTATGTAGACCGCGGCGGACGCCGTGGGCATCTCTTCGGGGTCAATTTCATAGGGCCCAGGGCAGGGTCTGAGAAGGTGATGTCCACAGATTCTGGACAGTGCGAGGTAGGTCTCATTGTCCATCAGGCCGAGTCCTGATTCTCTGGCTCGTCGTCCGCGAAGGGATTCGCTTGCCCATCGAAGGCTGCCCCGTACCAGGCGTTGGCCCGTTCGAAGAGCTTGTACAACTGCTTGCTCATCAGCAGAGCGGCTTCTCGGCCTGTCGTCTCGATGACTCGGTCACCGCCCGAGTCAACGATTCCCTCCACGTCGCGCATGCTGCTCTCCATGTTACGCAGACTGTCCCGCATAACCTTGACCTTGTTCCTGAAGCGAGTCTGGGCATCGCCGTTGGAAGGGCCCGTGTTCAAGGCATCTTTCGGGGCGATCTTGACGCGGAGGCGTTCGTTAGTGATCGGGATTTCCTCGCCCGTGGCGTCTTGGCGTGGAAGGCCCTGAGCGTCGATCAAGCGAGGCTCACTACCATCGCGGTCGTCTTCCACGGCCTGGCGAAGCTGACGGAGGCCAAGGTCCGACCCCAGGAGGTCCTCCATCAACTCGCGTGAGGTACGGCGATCGCCGCCTCCTCCCGTGTCGTGGCGCCCCCCGCCAATCTTGTTGTGCTTTGCCAGCACGTAGGCGGCGCGCACCCACAGTTCAGTTCCTGCCGGCCCACCTGTCTGGTCTGCCGCCAGTTCCTGGGCCGCGGCCGCATAAAGAGCTTCGGGAGATCTGCGCGACGGCCTCCAAGCGCGTGTGCTGAGGTTCGTCGGCAGAGCATCGATGAAAGACTTTCGGAACCCAGCCACTGCCCTGTCCGGTGCAACGCCGAGCAGCTCACGAACTACGAGTTCGACACCCAGAGGAAGCTTGGTGTTCCCACGGACTTGCCGGTTCCGCGTGACACTACCGTCGGCTTCGTCCAGCAGGACGAGGGCAATCGGGTTGCGTATGGCGTTATGCGCCTGAGGATCATTCGTCGTGAAGAGATGGACGAGACGGGCGGCTCTCTGGTCCCCGTGAGCGGGAATCTTGCGGGCTATCGCTTCGGCACGAGTGAGTCGGCCGCCGAGCCAATCAGCCTCAGCATCGGAACGGATGGCGCCTGCCTTCCGCAACGCACCCAGACACTCTTCAGCGAGGGAGGTGAGGCGCGACGACTCCGTCCACTTCTTCTTCGGGTTGAGGTGATCCTGCGCTACCCGAGCCTTGATCGCCTCAGCGAGATCGGTACTGTCAGGTGCGTCCTTCTCGACCCCGATGACCAGCTCGAACTCTGTGATCGCACACCGGATGGCTGCCTTCTCCGATTCTTCGATCTCGGCGGCATCCTTGCCGGCAAAACGGTTGATCTCGTCGACGTGCTGCTGCATCGTCGCAGCGTTTCGAGGCAGGCCGAAGAGAGCGTTCTCCGCCGTCAGGCCGAGGTGGTAATGCGCATGGCTTACCCGAGACGATCCCTCGCGGACGAAGACGTGGGTGGTCGGAGCTTCGTTCGGGTCCTCATAGATAATGGTCGTTGCCACCCCGATGGGCGGGTCCATGATGCCCTGCTCGGCGATGCTCGGGTGTGGCTCGTTGCGGGATCGTGTCGTCTCGACCGTCCACTCAAGCTGCTCGGCCAACGCCGTCCGGCTCTTGGCGCGGATAGCCATCTCGCCGACCCCGTGGACCCGCGCAGATGGCAGTCCGACAGGCGAGATGCCGAGGGTCTCGGCGATCGCGAACTGGACGTGATCGGCGTTTCGGGGGTTCTCTGTGTCTGGTGTGATCCGACCTGACCAGACACGGCCAGTAATGACCAACAGATAACCGCCGGGGACGCGGCGTCGCTGAGGATGGGCGACCTGCGACACCACAGCCTCAGGATCGACCCAGATGGTCGACAGCGCGCTAGCAGCAGCATCGCTCATTTCGTGCTTCTTGAACGCCGCACGCAATTGCCGATAGGCCACAGGGCTGGCGAGCTCCGGCAGGCGCCGAAGGGGGCGCGTAAGACGCGCAAGATCGTGCGGTTCGGGCGCAGTGTTGGTCACGGTGGCCTCCGCAGGCTCCCATACCTTTCGGGAACTGTTCCCGCAAGGTTGAACGGCGGGAACCGGGAGACGCCGAACCGGCTCTCGCTTCTCCACACCACGGATCAGGGCCCGTGAGCAGAGAGCGGCAGAGAAGCAAGATCTACACCCGCTGGTTCGACCTCCGGCGCTCATCGGCGCCTGTGGCGGATCTTACCGCCCTGCTTCTAGAGTCGGCGCTCCGAAGAGGACACGGGTGCAACGTCTGCTTCAACGTCACCGGGGGATCGTACATCGGGCACCGCGCCCTTGCGGCTTGGATCCTGAATCTTTTGTTGCGCGCATGGACTGGGCAGGAAAATTGGGCGCCTAATACTCCAGCCGTAGATCGTGATCTTCATCCATGATTCGCGGCTTGTCGGCTGTAATGACTTGCCTGCGCGCGGGCTTGATGGCGGCGGCGCCAGTTGGACCAGCGGAGGCGGTGCGCTGTGTCGTGGGCCGGTCTGACGACGAGAGTGGTGAACAGGCGCTGGATCTCGTTGCAGGTGAGCGGGATCAGGTCGGCCGTTGCGGGGTGTCGGGTGTGCTCGTCGGCTCGGACGACGGCCAGGAAGGCATGGGCGAGCATGGCGAGGGTGACCCAGCGGGACCAGGACGCGAAGCGGCGGACTTGGTGCTCGTCGAGTCCGGCCAGGCCTTTGCCGGACTGGAATGTCTCCTCCACCCGTGATCCCGCGACCTTCACCAGCGTGGCCAGCGGCACCTGGTGGGCCGAGTAGCAGCGGTAGAAGGCGAGTTCACCCGTGCTGCGGTTGCGACGGATCAGCAGCTGGTGGCGGCCGGGGCCGGGGTGGGGGAGGTCGATGACGGCCCAGTCGTAGAAGCGGTACCCCTTCGCGCCGACCCCAGCGGACAGCTTCTGCCAGGCCCGCTGCGGCAGCTTCTTGGCCAGAGCGTCGGCCCGGAACTTCCCGGCGTGAGTGGGGACCTGATGGGCGCGGGCGAGTACGTAGCCGCAACCCCGTTCCTCCAGTGCGGCCCGCAGTTTCGGATTGCCGCCGTAGACCTCGTCGCCGACGACCCATGGGGCCTGGTGTCCGGCGTCCAGGAACCGGCCGATCATGCGGGCGGCCAGTTCCGGCTTGGTGGCGAACGCGGTCTGATCGCCGAGTCCGGCGGCCCGGCAGCGCTCGGGCTCGCAGTTCCACGAGCGTGGGAGGTACAACTCCCGGTCCACCGCGGCGTGGCCGCGACGGCCCGCGTAAACGAGGTAGACGCCGACCTGCGAGTTCTCGATCCTGCCGGCGGTGCCGGTGTACTGGCGCTGAACGCCGACCGTGTGCGTGCCCTTCTTCACGTCTCCGGTCTCGTCTACCACCAGCACCGCCTGGTCGTCGTGGAGATGCTGCACCACGTAGTCGCACACCTCGTCACGCACCTGATCGGCGTCCCACTTGGCACGGCCCAGCAGGTGCTGCATCCCGCCCGGAGTCGCCTCACCGGCCCACTCGGCGATCGTCCAGCAGTTCTTGCGCGGCAGGTCCGAAAGCAGTCCGAGTACCAACTGCCGCACCCGCCGCTGGGGCTCAACCCGCGCAAACCGTCCCGCGATCCGGTCCATCAGGACCTCGAACGCCTCCTGCCAACGGGCAGGGTCTACGCTGTGACCCGCGGCCACCGCGTGATCTTCAGTCTTCACACACCGATGATCAGCGGTGGCCGTTCGCGTTCCCGCAGCGGCCCCCGCCAGCAAGATCACGATCTACGGCTGGAGTACTAATGGGCGCGGACGACCGTAGGCTGCCGCCCCTCGCCATGGCGCACCGGAGGAACAAGAAGGCGCCCGTCTCTGTTATCGCAGGTCGGACGCTGATTCCTGCAGCATATGGAGGTAGGCAGGGGAGGGGGTGAAGAGTTGACCATCCGCTCTTCGAAAGTATGAACCACCGTGATCACGTGCAACGTGCCGAGGTAGACGGTGTCTAGCGGCTGTCGATGGTGAGCCGTGTGGGACTGTTGTCGTCAGGGCTGGCGTCTGCTTCGTCGGTACTGCCTCGGCTTCGAGCCGTCGTCCTTATTGCTGCAGCGAAGGCCTGGACCTGGTCCCGATAGGAGCCCGGCACCCTCCGAGCGGCCATCGCCGCGAGATCCCGGAGATCAAGGTAGGCGCATCTCCCTTCGAGAGACTGTTTCAACTACGCGGACATGCGGTATTTGATGATCTATTTTTTGGGGTCCATCGATCTTCCGTGAATCAGGAAGGTCGGGTGCAGGAGTCACCGGGTCGTTCTCACGAGCACGCGCCCAGCACTCTCCGTCCAGGGAGAACTTCGGGCGAGCATCGTCGGGTGAGACAGTAACGAGCCGGGTGGAAATCCATTCACCCTTGATTGGTACCGGTAGTCCGAGCGCGCGGGCGGCGTGCGGATGTGATCCTTGGTGACCCAACACGACGATGCCCTCCGGGCGCAGATGTATCCGTGTGTCGCGGGCCCGCTTCGGCGAGTCGTCTTGCTGGCCAACAGTCAACACTGCCTGCCGGCCGACGATCCGTCCCTGCACCTCGCGGAACAACTGATTCAGACGCTGCTGGCCCGACGACGGGCGTCCTGGCAGGGAGGCAGTGAGAATCCGCTCGCGCGCATCCTCATCCAGATGGCGCAGCAAGTTTCTCGGAAGATCTGTCTGAAGGCCGCCCCAGAGCCAGTACACCTCAGATTTGGCGCTGTCCGAGAGCCTGCGTTTGTTGTCTCGGTTGTATGCACGCACGCGGTCACCGTTCGCATCCGGTCTCTGCCTCCAGCGCAGGCGCTCATCGGTGATCCGCACGATGCCTGCGGCCCAATGGCTCGTGTCGTCATTCATCCAGGTCACGGCTGCCGCGTGGTCGGCACGACCACTCCGTTCGCCGTGGTCAGTACATAGATACATCTCCATCGGGATCTCCCAGCCACCGAGATCCTTGGAGAATTTGCAGTCGATGTCGAGGCCCGCGATGGACCAGTCAAGGTCCACGCCGTTCGAAATCTCGAACTCTTTGGTGAGGTTTACCTCAACAGCCGTGCCGAGATACGTCTTCTCGGTTTTCGTCAGGTGCTGGTATGCCCAGCGGCCTGTCCGCTGACCGTCGAGCAACTCATCGAGGGAGTCACGCAGCGCCCACCGGAAGCGCTCTCGCGCCCCGGGCTGGCTGTCGAACCACTCCACGAACGGGGCCAGGTCGTCAGGGACCTGCTGCGTAAGACCAGACTGAATTCGCCACTCACGCGGAATCTTGCTCATAGCCACACCTGTGAGCTCCCAGGTGCGGAACATGTTGCGGCGCGAGTGCACCGCTGCCAACGCTCGCGAGTCTTGAGCGGCATCCTGCGGGAATGGCAGGCCTGCTTGAATCGTCATGTTCAGCAGTCTGGCAGCAGGCACCGACAGTCAGTCTTTTGGAGGAGCCGATCAACCTTGATGGGGATGTCCGAAACTTCCGAACTGCTACGCGACACCTTCACCCTTGGAGGCGCGTGGGTCGGCGAGGATACTGCACCCTCTACAGGCCCTACGGATGCTGAGCCTCGGCTGAGGCTCGCGCTTAGTACTCCAGCCGCAGATCGTGATTTTGTTGGTCGGGTAGGGCCCGGGCATGGGGACGGCCACCAGTGATCATCGGTGTGTGAAGACAGATGAGCAGATGGTGGCCGCGGGCCACAGCATCGCCACCAAACCACAGCCCAGAGCTGCCACTACAAACGGCGGACCAACCAAGCAACATGAAGATCGCGATCTACGGCTGGAGTACTAGTGCCCTGAGTCGTTAGTTCGTTGGCAGTATTCGGCGATCGATTCCAGGAGATACGAGACGCTAGCTGATCTGCGCTCGATGCTTGAGGAACTGTTCGTGCCGCCTGTGATCTCCCTGGCCAAGGAAGGCTTTGAAGTCGCCGAGTTTGACGGCGATCTCGCCGTTGGAGCGTTCGGTCTTGTTCAGATCGAAATCATGCTCGATATGCACCAGGCGACGTTCAACTTCGGGCTGGCTGAGTGGTGTACCATTCTCTGCCAGCTTGACGACCAGCTGCTCCACTGTGATTGGACGCTTACGAGTTCGGAGGAACTTGTATACCGGATCGTAGACGACTTCAGAGTTCTCTACAAGGGAGACTTTTGCGCCTTCCTTCTCGAGGGCTTCCCTGATTTTCTCGCCGATGGCTTTGGCGACAGGGGGTGGGAATGCATTACCGATTTGCCGGTATCTCGAAGTCTTTCCGCCAAGAAACTCCCAGTCCGCGAATTCCTTGCCGTGCCAGCCCTGGATTCGAGCGACCATCTCAACGGTCAGCATTGGATGCTTCTCGCCCTTAACTCGAGGGTTGGCGGGGCCGGGCGGGTCATCAGCCACGCCTTTGCCGTCGACTCCCATCGCTTCCCACGCTGCCTTAGCTCGGCTTGGGCCAAGGTCAGCCCCGCCGTGCTTCTTGGAGCCTCCGACGATGGTAGGGGCGATGCCGTTCGCCTGCTTGACCCATCGGTCCAGCTGTTCTTCGCTCCAGTTACCCTGGGCCATAAGATCTCGCAGCAACTCCCCGACCGTGGGAGGGCGTTCCGTGAGAGGGGTCGGCCACTCGAAGTATTCGGCGTACTCAGGCTGCAATGCGACAAGGACGAAACGGGGCCGAAGCTGGGAGACGCCGAACTGGTCAGCCTGGAAGAGCTCCCACTTGGCGATGTACCCGTATTCCTGGAGCTGGTCGATGATGTGCTGCCGGTAAGCTGTGAACCGGTTCCCGCTCAGGCCCTTGACGTTTTCCAGGAGGAGTGCTTTGGGCTTCATCCGCCCACACAGTTCCACAGCCCAAGCGAACAGGTCTCGCTCATCGTTGGCGCCCAGCTGTTTGCCGGCGATGCTGAACGGCGGGCAGGGAACACCGCCAGCGAGCAGATCAACACCGTGGTACTCGTCAGGGTTCCAGACGGTGGGATCAGCCACGTCTCCGACACGAACGGTGTCTTCGGCTTCTTTCTCCTTGTAGTTCAGGACATGGACCAGGTTGTGGCGAAGGGTCCGGGCTGCGTTCTGGTCTAGCTCGACAGCGAGTCGATGCCGGAAGCCGGCGCGCTCCAGGCCGAGGGTCTGGCCGCCCGCGCCAGCGCAGATCTCGACGACCTTAAAGCTTGACACTACGGCCTCCTGATGGCGTTGAGCTGAGCGGGGTAGTACTCATACACAGTAGTTTCATGCACGACTCCCCCTGACGAGCCAGACAAGTGAGTAGCGACGTCATCGTGTCCGCCGACAGCAGCGACAAGAAGCGGCAGGAAGCTTGGGCTTCCGGAGCCTATCCGCAACCGGCCAGCGAGGGACGCTCGCGGAACATGCGAGCCAACCGGCGCTCTGACACCAAGCCCGAGATCGCCCTCCGGCGTGCACTGCATGCTCTGGGGTACCGGTACCGCAAGGACTTCCGGCTTGATCTGCCGGATCACGTGCGTGTCCGGCCCGACATCGTGTTCACAGCCCGCAAGGTGGCTGTGTTCGTCGACGGATGCTTCTGGCATGTGTGTCCCGAACATGGCCGCCAGCCGACCAGCAATGAGTGGTATTGGACACCCAAGCTTCGCAGGAACGTCGAACGTGATCGCATCGCCGATGCTGCGCTGGAAGCTGCCGGATGGCGGGTAGTGCGGCTGTGGGAGCACGTCCCTCTCCCGAAGGCTGTCGAAGTTGTGACGGATACTGTCGGGCCGACGGCCTCCACAGCGCGTGAGGGTGACGTTACAAGGAAGGACTGACGGAAGGGAGGTGGCTGTCCGGCAGGTAGGCCGTACCCATCGGCCATCCCTGGCTGGGCAGACCATGCTGGGTTGGTCAGTCCGTTTTGTCGCCCTTCTTCTTTACCTTCGGAAGTTTCGGTGCCGACTCGACTGGGTCGTCTGGCCTGGCTACCACCCAGCGGGTCCCCTCCAGCAGGACCGACGGAGCGTCGGCGTGATCGCTGGTGTGGCGGGCAAGCCGGACGCTGACGAACTCGCCGGGTCCTGGCACAGGGAGCCCAAGGGCATCGGCGATCGCGGCGTGACTTGTGTACTGGCCGAGGATGACAATTCCCTCTGGGCGGAGGCTGGAGCGTGACCCGCCGTTACCGCGGACTCGCTTCATGTAGTCCTCTTGCTGGGCGACGGTGGCCACGACCGCTCGGCGGATCGGGCGCTGGTGAGCGAGGCGGAACAGCATGTCGACCCGCTTGGTGCCGTGGGGCGAGCAGTTGAAGATCACGTCGACGTCCTTCGGGGGAATCCGCAGCAGGACGTTCTCGGGCAGAGGCCTGTCTTCGAACAGCCAGTGGATGCTGTCTCGGCCCTTGGCCGACAGGTTGCGTTTGCGATCGCGATTGCCCTTGCTTGTGCTCAGATGATCCTCATGGACGCGGACGAGCCCGGCTGACCAGATCCCTTTCTCGTCGCTGGCCCAAAGCCCCAGAAGGATGTGGCCCATCGCTTCGGGTGGAATCATCCACCTGGCCTTGCGCTCGGAGAATTTGCAGTCCACATCGATGCCACGGATCGCGAAGTCCATTGCGTCGCCGTCGGCGAAGCCGAACTCGCGCTGCAGGTTGATCTCTAGAAGCGTGCCGAAATGTGTTTTCTCGGTCTTGTAAAGCTCGCTCCATTTGTACCGGCCTGTGTGCTGGCCATCCAGCAGCAGATCGTAAGTTGCCCGCAGGACTGAGGCGATCCGCTCACCCCGCGGATCGAGCTTGAGAAGTTCTTCGGCGACCTGCGACAGTTCAGCATCTGGCGCTGGTGTGGGCGTCTCGGTACTGGGCAGCAGAGGTTGATCAAGTGGGAGGTTCACACCAGGAGGTTAGGAGTTCCCTCTGACGTTCGGCCGGTTCTCGATCAATCCGAGACCCAGTGTGCGGCCCTGGCTGAGGCCGGGGAGGGCAGTGCCTCCATCAGCTTGGGTCCGGAGGCAGGACTTCCACGACCATGAAGATGCCCGGACCGGAAATCTCACCGAGGTCGTCGTGCGCCGTGGCGGAGCCGTGTCCATCGAGTTCCAGGCGGATCCCGTCGACGGTCAGGAGGATCTCGCGTCCGTCAGCAGTGCGATGGAGGACTCCGGATGGGATCTCTGCGGCAGGGAAGCCTGGCGATTCGCTGGTGTGGGTGTTGGTGACGGAGACGGAGTTCCAGGGCTGAAGGACGTCGGAGGTGATCTCTCCAGCTTTAGAGAGCGTGATGATCCGTATCCGGTGTTGTGTGAACGGATCAGCGGTGTTACCGGACGGCGTTGTCATCGTCGCCCGCCTTCGAGAAGGATCCGCTCGGCCCACACGGGGGGACCAGGCTTCACATCCTTCCAGGGGAGGATCGTCTCGACAGCGCCTTGGGACGGCTCCACCTGCGCGATCCTCGCCATCCGCAGCGCGTCGACACGGGAGAACAACTGCACCGCCAAGACGCGTCGGAATTGCCCGCCAGGCCGTCCGGTGAGGGCTGAGCCCGCCAGAAGCACGGCTTCCGGCTCCAGGGGAGCCAGCCGCCTGATCAGATGGTCGGCCTGCTCGACGAACGGGGCTCCGGAGCTGTTGACAAAGGCGAGCGTTCCGCCGCTCTCGTAGACGTCGAGTCCTGCGGCGTGCGGGATGCTCGCCCGGCGCTTGGTGACGACGATGAGTCGTTCGGCCACCTCGTCGCTGCCGAGCGCTGCTGCGGCGACCTCCGCGCAGACTTCATCAAGGACGGCTGTCCAGCGCTCAGGCCCACTCATGGGCACTCATCTTAGGGACGGATCGAGTCGGGAGAGGCATCGTGATCGCGCCTGGCGTGAATCCGCTCCCGACCTCTCAGCTCTGCAGTGCCGGAGGGAGGAGGCCGTACCTGGGCAGAGGCATTCGCAGTCCACGTCCGCTGTTCCTGTCAGTGCCGGTATGGGGTTCGGGCGTCCGGGTGAGGCCATCGTGGGGGCGTCCATGCCGGGGGTGCATGCGGTTAGCGTGAGGGACGGTCCCGCTGTTCCTTTGGGAGGACGAGTCCGTGGTGTCACGTGAGACGCAGGCGCATTACGAACGTTTGGCCGCAGACTACGACGATGCCTGGGAGTACAGCCCGGGGTTCGTCTCGTGGATGACGCAGCGGATCTTGGAACGGCTGCTTCCCCGGCAAGGGGAGTGGGTGTTGGACCTCGGGTGCGGGACCGGTATCTACTCGCGTGGTCTCGCCGAGGCCGCCGGACGGGTGATCTGTGCCGACCCATCGGCGGAGATGCTGGGGCAGTTGCCGGTCGGGGCCGAGTTCGAGCCGGTGACGGCGTCGGCCGAGGACGTGGTGTTCGGTCGGGTGGACCTTCCGAGCGAGCGCTTCGACGTGGTGCTGATGAAGGAGTCCGTCCACCACGTTGAGGATCCTGGCGTGGTGCTTGCGGGCTTGGCGGAGCGGCTTGCCCCTGGTGGACGGCTGCTGGTGGTGATGCTGCCGAGCACGATCGGGTATCCGCTGTTCGAGGCGGCGTTGCGGGTGTTTGAGGAGCGTCAGCCGGATCCGCGGGATATCGCTGATCATCTGGAACGTGCCGGGTTGTCGGCTCATCTGACTTATGAGTCGTTCCCGCTGTCGTTCGGCAAGGAGCGGTACCTGCAGATGGTGCGCAACCGATACATGTCCCTGCTGTCGGCCTTCAGCCACGAAGAGTTGGAACGCGGCATCGCGGAGATCGAGGAGAAGCATCCCGGCGAGCGGCTGGAGTTCGTCGACCGGTTCGCGTTCGTCCTGGGGAGCAAGCCGTCGTGACGGTGGAGCTGGACTCCCGCCTGCGGCACCTCAAGGACGAGCTGGACGATCATTCGAGGGTCGCTCATCATCTCGGGCTGGACCTCGAGCGGCCGATCAGATCACTGGGGGACGGGTACCCGGAGAACGCCGTCTCCTGGGTCGGGAAGATCACCGAGCGGATCCTCAAGCAGCTGTGGCGGCATCACCAGGTGCAGGGCGATCCGGCGGGCAAGTCGCTCAGCGAGCTGATCCGGGGGTGCCGTCCGCACATCTCGAGCGGCTCGGTGCTGGAGGCGCTGCACGACATCCAGACGCTGCGGAACCGTTCGGCGCACGACGGGTACACCATCGCTGAGGAGGACGGTCTGACGGCTGTCCGGCGACTGGTGCAGGTGCTGACGTGGTTCAGCACGACCGGGAGCCAGGCGCTTACCGGGGAGGTTCCGCGTCTGACGCCGGAGGTGGCGGCCAAGGTTGAGTTCCTCGCCGGGCTCTACCTGACGCTCGGATTCCAGTCTGTGAAGCGGTTCGAGCTGACGCCCCACACCGTCTACCAGCTGTTCAGCCGTGAGATTGGGTTGCGCACTGAGTACGTCGAGCTGCTGATGAGCCGTGACGTCGATGAGGTCCACCAGGTGCTGGACAGCACCGGCGGCGAGCTTCTGCGCACGCGCCTGCCCAAACTGACCCGGTTCCTGGTCCTGGAGTCGGACGAGGTGGTGACCGGGGCGTTCGAGGACTATCGGGTCGTGGCCTACTCCAGGTTCATGGACACCCTAGTCGACATCGAGGCGCACCTTCAGGCCGTGACGCTGTCCATGCCGGGTGAGTTCGTACCACTGGCGGCGGAGCTGCTGACGGCTGGCCAGCAGAGCGCGGACATGAGCGTCTCCCGGATCGGGGACGCTCACCAACTGCTGGACGAGGTGGCCAGAAGCAGCGGCAACCTGCTGCTGGTTGGCCGATCAGGTAGCGGGAAGACCGTCCTGCTTCAGAGGCTCGTCGCCGCCGGACGCGACGATGACGCACGCCGGTACCGGTTCTACTTCGACATGAGCCTCAAGCGGCCCGATGAGACCTTCCCCGAGTTCGTGTCCCGGACGCTCGCGCCCTTCATGTCGGTGGACTCCTCGCACGTCTTCGACGTGTTCCACTACTTCGCCCGGTCCGGATCCATCCTGTGCGCCCTCGACGGTGTCGACGAGGCCGTCGCCGACAACACGCAGGCCGGGTTCCTCGAGCTGTTCGGCGAGCTCGCACAGGTGCTGTCGGCCAACTCGACCATCATCATGAGCTCGAGAGTGTCGTTCCTTGAGGACTCCCCGCACGTGCGGCGGCTGATGGACGGCACGACGCTCATGTCGGAACGACTGGTGCAGCAACTGCACGCCCAGGGCATCGACCCCCTGTCGGTCCCGCGCTTCTCGGCCCTCCGGCTGCACGAGGAGATCTCTCCTCTGGAGCGGCAGCTGACCGCCGTCACCGGCCTGGAACAGTCACTGCCCGACCTGCTGTGGGCACGCCTCATCTCAGTGTTCTCCGACGCCAGCCTGATCACGCGGCTACCCCGGGCGGTCGAGCTCTTCGGCACGGCCGTCCTCGAAGGACGGACGACCTTCAGCCTGGCCGAGATCTGCAACACCCTCGGTATCGGCTGCTTCGACCAGGGCGTCATCAGCTGGGAGAACTACCAGCTCAATCCACTGTTCCGCCGCATCGGCGCCGAGCGCGTCGCCTTCAGCCACCTCGCCTACCAGGAACTGCTCGCCGCCGAGCACCTCCGGTCACCAGATGCCCGCCAGGCCGCCGCCGGTGGTCGTCTCACCGAACAGATCCGTGCCCTTCTTCATCACCGTGCCAAGGATGACCTCGATCGTGATGACCGCGTCCTGACGGCGGGGACGTACCTGGTCGGCCCGTCCCACCATCTGATGCTCCGCGCGATCACCCAGCCCGTCCGGTTCGACCGGTACCCAGTCACAGTGGGGGAGTACAACGCCTTCCTCGCCGCCGTCGACCAGCACGGATCGGCGCAATGGGACCATCCGGAGACGCCGGCCGGGCATTCGCACCGACCGTGGCAGGAACGGCTCCGTCTCCAGGACTACTACCTCAACCCCGCCTACTCCGATCACCCAGCGGTCTGCGTGGACTGGTGGAGCGCCTTCGCCTACGCCCGCTTCACCGGCAAACGCCTGCCGACCTCCCTGGAATGGGAGGCCGCGGCCAGGGGCACCGACGGGCGCCTCTTCCCCTGGGGTGACGACATCGACCTCGACGCCGCCAACTGCGCCGACGCCTACGCTGGCCACGCCCTGGTCACCTATGAGGCGTGGCTCGCCGAACACGAACGCGGCAGCCTCCGTCACGCCCTCCCCGAAAAGGTCGGCACGCACCCGCGTAACCGCTCTCCGATCGGCGTGCGGCATATGGTCGGCAACGTATGGGAGCTGACCTCGACCACCCTCAACGGTCACGACGACATGGTGGTGATCTGCGGCGGGGCCTTCGACAACCCCTACCGTGCCATGCAGGCGTCCTCCAAGGGCTTCTACCAACGCCACCGCTCGAGCAACGTCGTCGGATTCCGCTGTGTGGAGGACCTCGATTGAACCAGCGACTCGGCCACATCATCGAACACCGCGCCCACGGCGCCGGACCGTCGGGACGCGCCGCCACCTACCTCGTCCACGACGATGAGACCGGTGAGGACTTCGGCTTCGCCTACACCGCCATCGTGACCGAAGGCTTCCGCCACCTACGCAAGGGCGAACGCGTCCGCTTCCTCACCGACCCCGGACGCCCCGGTCACGCCTTCTACATCGTCCAGCTCGATCTCCCCGAGGTGGAGGCCTATTACTGATGGCGCGCCCAGTCCGGCAGATCATCATCGCGATCTACCCGGCGACGTTCCCCTGCCCGCCGGACTGGCCGAAAGGCCCCCTCCCACTCAGCCATCAGGACGTCATCGCCGACACCGTCGGCCGCAGCACCTACTACCCAGCCCGCACCAGCCAGCTGCTGTTCGGCACCGCGGACCGGCCACGCCGCTGGCACAAGTTCGTGCACCAGCCCGATGGTGACGTCACCGTCCTCGGCCTCGAAGCACTGAGCCCGGACACACACCCGAACGCCACAGGGCTTGTCATCGCCCACCTGTCAGTCCGGACAACGCATCCGCTCGACGTCGTGCGGTCACTATCCCGGCGCCGCGGAACCACAACCGGCTTCACCCCACAGCCGTTCCTCGACGGCCAGGCACGAGTCCGCCCCGAGGCCGTCCCCTACACGCTGGCCTTCGTCACCAGCGACGGCCGACGGCTTCCGCGCATCTACCGCCACCCCCGATATCTCCGCTGGTCCTGCCAGGACCAGTGGCTCTGGGCCTTGGCCACCCGCACGAACTGCACCGACATCCCACCCGACCGTCCGAGCACCCGTGTCCCCGCTGGAGAACGCATCTGGCTCTCAGCCGACTGGTGCGGGCTCGTCCTCCGCGACGGCGCCGCCTTGCTGGCCACCCGGCCCGACCGCGGCGAACACGACCGCTTCTACAACCACGCCGCGCTCTACGCCCAGACGATCTACCTGGACGCCCTGCTCATCGGCCTGCTCCAGCTACACGGCATCAGCACTCTTGAAGACGCCCTGGCCGACGCGCTCGCCCACGACCACACGCGGACGCTTCCGGAACTGGAGCGTCAGCTCACCACGTTCCGCAACCGCCTGTGGTGGCAGCACCTCACCACGTCCGGCACACCCAACGCGATCCTGGACGCCCTGCACCGCCACCACCGGCTGCCAGCCCGCTTCGACCAGATCCTCGCCGAGATCAACGACCTCAACCGCCTGAGCCGCGAGAACGAGAACCGGCACGTCAACAGCGCCATCGTCCTGTTTACCCTCGTCACCGTCCCAGTCGGCATCGCCCTGGCCCTCCTCCAGGCACTCGGCTCTCAGGACCTCTGGCTGTTCGTCAGCGTCCTGACCACCGCCGCCCTCGTCACCGGCCTCCTACTCCTCACCCGCCCGGCCCGCCTGGTCATCACCTCCATCCGTCAGCGCCTCACCCCATGACGCTGGGGGATTCTGCTGAACAGGCTGGGTGGCAACGGCGTGCTCGACCATGCTGACGCCGGAGGTCTCGTGGACCGACTAGGAAATCGCTTTCCTGGATTCGCCGCTCAAGGGCCCTCGGCCCCCAGCTGGGTGAGAGGCGAGGGCCCTTCGATGTGCCAATGCCTCGTCAGGCTCGGCCGTGGTTAAGGTTCTTGATGCGGCGCGCGAGAGTACGCCAGCTGGTGGCATCAAGGGTCAGCTTCGGGCCGTCGGGGTCCTTGGAATCGCGCACGGCGACCACATCCGCCAAGTCGGCGAGCTCGATGCACTGGTCGTTGGCCTGAGCGCTACGGCTCGACTTGCGCCACTGTGCATCTGTGAAGTTGTGGGGCATGGGCTCTGCTCTCCCTATCGCTGCTCATAGGTCCGCGCGGCCGCTGAGATCAGTTCGAGGGATCCGGCCAGGTCGCGAGCTGCCGCGTGGAGGTGCTCGAAAGCGAGCTTAGAGGCGGCGATGTCTTCTTTGCGTTCAAGGTAGAGAGTGCCCGCGATCGTCTCGACGAACACTACGTCGGGGTCGGCCTCCTCTGAGAACGAGAAGATCCCGAACGATCCCGACATCGCCGCGTGCGGACCGGTGCTGAAGGGGACGACCTGAACCTGAACCCCCGGAGCCTTGGCGACTTCCAGCAGGCGCCGGAGCTGTCTGCTCATGATCTCGGGGCCGCCGATCTCGCGATGCAGTGCCGCCTCGTCGAGGATGACCCACATGTCGAGGTTGCCGCCGGTGGCGACGACCGCTTGTCGCTTCATGCGGAGTTCGACACGCCGCTCGACCTCCTCCTCGTTGTACTCCTGGCGGCTCTTGATGATCGCTCGTGCGTAGTCGTCGTTCTGAAGTAGCCCGGGGATCACGAAGGGTTCGAAGATCCGGAGTGAGACCGCGGATGTCTCCAGGTCAACGGCTGTCTTGTAGTTGCGGGACAGAATGTCGTTGAAGGGTTGCCACCACTCATCACGCCGTTTCGATTTTGACTCGCGGGCGAGCGCGATGAGGCGATCGCGCTGCTCTCCCGCAGGGACGCCGTAGTGATCGAGCAGGTCTGCGACATCACCCCAGCCGACGGTGATCCTGCCTGTCTCGATCTTGCTGACCTTGGCGCTGTACCACCCCAGGCGCGACGAGACCTCGTCGCCGACCATCCCGGCTGATTCACGGAGTCGCCGCAGCTCAGCCCCAAGTCGTCGTCGCCGCATGGTTGGAGATGGGTTGTTCCGGTTTGTGCCCATAGCCACCCTCCGATGTTCGGAGAATATTCTCGCTAGATGTTGCCCGCGGCCTGATTCTGTTTCACACTACTAGAAGTGTGCCTCACATCACTGATCGTGAGCGAGGAGACGTGGTCTATGCGTTGCCGCGCTTTAACCGGCGCTGCGGAACGCACTCGTCGGCGGCTTCTTGGAAGGCACTCGGTGAACAAGATCGCCGCGCGGTCAGGCATCTGGCCTAGGAACCCAGCCTGACCGCGCGGCCCAACCTCACGAAGGAGGTGCCGCCATGGTAGACGCGCCACGGGCGGTGAATGATGAGCTCAGCGACAGCAGGGTCGATCTGGGAGCCATGTGCCCGGGCTGGCACACCGAGCGAATCGGCGAACGGCTGCTCGCGCGCCGGCTGCGCGGGCTGTCGGACTACCAGCTTGATCGCGGCTGTCTCGAGGAGATCGCCGCAGGATCGGTCAGTGAGCTGGTGATCTTGTGCGAAGCGCAGAACCTGCTGGCCGAGCGGATTAGGTCCGCCGAGGCGATAGCGCAGCAGACGACGCGATGACGGCCACGGCCGGGCAGCCGTCGGAGTTGGCCGTGGCCGGAGTGGACAGGCCACTTGCTGAGTTCCAACGCTGCCTTCCGGCTAACGGGTTCAGTGCCAGGTAAGTGAGCGGAGCTGGTGATCAGCTGCCGCAGTCGGTACCTGTCGGCGCCCATGCGATCTGGCCGCCAACTGACAGGCTTCCTGCTGGCCGACCCCGCTGCTGAGCTGTCGTCCGCGCCCGCAGGGGCACTGCTTATCGCGCTGCCCGCTAGTCGTCGTGGTCGGTTGGGCTGGCCTGCCTCTCCATGTCCTCTTCGAGGGGCTAGCAGGCTCTGCCCACCGACCGCAGCCGCGAGCCTCTGGTTTCGACGCGCTGCTCGACCTGCGCGGGCAGACCGGGGGTAGCCCCGGCCATATCAGCGCTCGGTTCCCCGCCCAAGAACGAGGGCGACCCCGGCAGGTGTAGCACCACCTGCCGGGGCCTAGAGACCGGACTGCTAGGAGGTCCAGCCCCATGTACAACTCTACGAATCTCGCAGCCGTGAGGGGCGATCCAGTTCTGCACGGCCACGTCGTGGCGTTCAACCCGCCGCCATACGCGACGAACGCTCCCTGGTCCGTTGTCGAACGCGATCCGGACGAGGTCCTCGCCATCCTGCACCTTCGCTTCCCAACCCGCACTTTCTGGTTCGGAGAGCACTCTGGCCGCTACTGGGCGGTGCGCCGTCGCCCGCTGGGCCGTGATCGCCTGTGGGACGCGACTGACCCCGACGACCTCGCCCACCAGATCACCCAGGCCGAGGATCACACGCGAACGCCGACGGCCATGGTCCGTCTCCATCCGGCGATGCCGCGAGCCGTGCCCGAGCTCAAGGGCGCCCGTGCGTCCGCAAAGTTTCCCTCGTCCGTCTGCCCCTGCTCCGAATGCGGTGAGAGTCCTCGGCGTGCTGGATGGCTGGCTCGCCTGCTGCGGTGGAAGGGCCGCCAGGGGTGGCGGGGGCCGTGCCACTCCCACCGAGCCGATGTGAGCGGGAGGTCGCGATGACCATCAACCAGCCCGCCGACCTGCCATACGGAGGCGTCTGCGCATGGGCCCTGCCTGGCGACGACCGATGTGCGCAGGCGGCACGGACTCACCTCGGTCACGTCATGCGGACACTGCGCTTCGGCACCGAGGCTGTCGAGAATGCCCAGCTGGCGGTCAGTGAACTGGCGACCAACGCGCACCTGCACGCCTCCCGGACTTGCCCAGATCAGCCGGACAGCATGTCCGAACTGGCGGTGTGGGCCCGGATATGGCCTGCACCTGAGCTGGTGGTGAGCGTGTTCGACCCCGATCGCCAGACGCTGCCGCAGCCTGACGACGGCGACCTGCTGGCTGAGAGCGGCCGCGGCATGACGATCGTCGATGCGGTCACCAGCCGGTGGGGCTCACACCCGTCTCGTCCCCGGCTCGCCACCCAACACGTGTCAGGCAAGGCGGTGTGGATGGCGGTCTCGTTGCCTGCCGCCTGGCCGCGCCTCACCACGCCAATTTTCCCAGTGGTCGCCGCGCAGCGGCTGGCGATGAACCTGGCTGCTCGCGGTGTCCCGGCGCGGAGGGCCAGTGAGGCCACCGGGATCTCGCTGGTCGCGACGTCCAGCCTGAACGTGTGGGTGTGCCGCACGACATTCGCCTGGACCTCGCGCGGTGGCGTGCTCCACCGGCATCCGCACATCGATCTGCAGGAGACCGCCGAACACGTGGTCGCCACCTTGGAGCAGTCCTCTCGGCGCACCGCGCGCTGATCACCGATAGCTGCCTCGCCCAGCCCGGCGGGAGGGCTGGGCTGGACGAGGCGCACCCGGGGCGCAGACGCGGTGCTGCGAAACGCCGCCGCGTCTGCGCCCTGGCCATTCCGTCGCCATTGCCGATACCCGTGACTTGGAGAGTTCGCATGCCGGATACGCCAGACGACAGCCATGCCCGGCTGGTCAAATACGTTCACGCTGCCGCGAAACTGGCTGTGCGGGCCGATCACCTCGCCCTCGACCGGACTGGGCGCCGTCTGGCCGCCGACGGGGCTCTGGACCAGGCATCGGCCGAGTTTCTGCAGCAGGCTCCCAGGACGGTGATCGTGCTGGCCGCTGCACTCCACGCCATCCTGGACCTTCACCGTCCCTGGGCCGGCTCGCCCGATCCCGGCGCCGGATGCCGCGAATGCGGCACAAGCAAGGTGGCGGCCTGCCGAACCCTCGGGCGTATGGCCGATGTGCTCGGCGCTCACCAGCTGGACAAGTTGCCGTGCGTGGATGCCGCAGAGGCATGGCGACGCGCACACCCACGCCGACGCCCAGCCGATCGCGGTGAAGTCGTTTCCACGGTCACCGAGATCGCCGACGCCTATGTCGTCCGCAGCATGGTGATCGAGCCGCCGCCGGTACCCATCCGCGTTGAGCCGTCGTCCGAACGTGTGCTTCTGGTCGACAAGGTCACCGGCCAGGTGGTGATCTGGCCGCTCATGCCGCTCCCCGCTCTGGAACGCGGGTACTCCCGATACCGCCAAGGCGCCCGCACCATCTCGTTGATGCCGAAGCCACATTCCGAACGTGACCGCTGCGGTGCCCAACCTCACCGCGCTCTGGCCGCCAAGGTGGCGGCGCGACTTGGCAGAACGCTGCAGTTCGCCTGGAAAAGGCGGCGACGCGATGGGTGAGTCCAGCGTCCCGGGCGCCTGGAGGTGCCCCGTATCGCCGCCACCGCGTGTGCGCTGGACCGGCCGGTGGGCCTGGGCACTTGGGGCTGCTGGGAGGTTGCATCCTCGTGCTTCTTTATTGCGGTCTTGTCAAGCCCTGGAGGGACTCCTGGTTTGTCCTTGTCAAGGCAGAGGCCGCTTGCTTACGCTACTCATTGCACTCGCACGACTACTTAATGTCGTCTGGGGGATTGATGGCGGATCGGCGTGCTCTCGCTCGGAGGTGGGCTGCCCGAGGGACAGGCCTAGCTTTGCTTGCCGCTGGATGCTCGGCGCATCCAGCGGACAGCCGCACTGTCAGCAGCCCGTCCGCAAGCCTCTCGACTTCGTCAAAGGCGGTTGAACAGGCAGTCGTCGACGCGTACACAACGTACTGGTCGGTCTCGACCCGGGTGGCGACCATGCCGCTTGATCAGGGAAGGGCGGCAATCACTCCGTACTCCGAGCCCGAGCACACCGGTCAGCTTCTGGAAGGTGTCGCGAAATGGGGGCGGAAGGGGATCGAGCCGTCGGGCTACGTCGTTGCCCACGTGCAGTCGGTCAAGGTGAACGGTTCTACGGCTCGCTTGCTTGACTGCCAGGACGCCTCGCATGCCGCAGTTGCCAAAGCCAAGACGCACACAGTGATCTCTGGGACGACCGGCAGCGCGGATGTGCACATCGCTGCGGAGATGCAGCACGACCCGGACGGTCGCTGGCGGCTCAAGCAACTATCGATCCTGGAGAGCCCGTGTTCGGCACCACGTTCCTGACATCCGTCTTGCTGGTTGGGCAGGCGACTGTGGTCCCGGCCGTTTCCCTTGATCCTGGCCCTCGCCAGGGCGCGAAGACGGAGCCGTGGGGGTACCAAGCATTCGTTGAGGTCCCGGGATCGAAGCCGCACAGAGGCGGCAGCATCCAGGGCCACGTCCCAGGTGCCACGGACAACACTGAGACGCGCCCGACCTGCGTGGTGGAGCCTGGCACGACGACGACCGTGGACGTTTGCAGCCGGGACGTTTCGCCGGACGCGGCGGATCACGCTGCATCGATAGAGTCCGCCGCTGCTTCGGTGACACCGCAGGAGCTAGCGCAGGAGGCGCTTAGCCGCCTGGTGCTTCCAGCGCTCAAGGTGCAAACGGCGCCACCCCGGGGGCGGGAAAGCCTGGTGGGTTTGCGGGAGTTCTATTGGGCCGCAAAGTCGGGATGGCATCCGCTCACCGAACGGGCTGAGGCTGGTGGTGTCTGGGCGCAGGTCACGGCGACCCCATCCCACCTTGTCGTGAGGCCGGGCACCGACGCTTCGGTGACGTGCGACGGGCCGGGAACCCCTTTTGATTTCTCGCGCTCGCCAGCCTCACAGGACACCGGTTGCACCTACCTCTACCAGCGCTCTTCAGCGGGGATGCCCGGCTCCGCCTACCGGGTCACAGCCGAGGCCGTTTGGAACGCGACCTGGGTGGGCTCTGGCGGAGCTGGCGGCGCATTGCCTTCACAAACGAGATCGTCCAGCTTCCCGGTCCGGGTTGCCGAGGGGCAGGCATTGACCCAAAGGAGGTCGTAGTTGGGACGCACGGGGGTTCCGAGGGCACCCGTCGATTCGGCTGGAGGAAGGGGCGGGCCGCTGCAGGCGGGATCACCGCGACTGCCGTCTCAGCCGCGGCAGCACAGGCGGGCTGTGATCGCGGTGGGGGTGTTGGTGATGGCGGGTGGTGCACTGATCTCCAACCAGGCGGCATTGCGGTTGAGTGACCGTCATTCGGTAGTAGTCATGGCCCGTGACGTGGCGATCGGGCAGAAGATCGGCTCGGCGGACCTGGCCACCGTTGACGTCGGAATCGAAGGCCCGGTGGCAGCGGTCCCCGGCGAGCAGGCTGCCGGTCTTGCCGGCAGCTTCGCGGCCGTGGATCTGCGGCGGGGGACGATCGTTCCACCGGCGGCCATCACACGAGACCCGCGTCCTGCTGTGGGGCAGCAGCTTGTTCCGGTCGCGATGAAGCAGAGCCGCCTCCCAGCACGCGGCCTCAACCCGGGAGACCGGGTCATCGTGGTCGCCACCCCGGACGACGGCGGGAACGCTCCAAGCGAAAAGACACCGGTTCCGGGCGTCCCGGGCCAGGTCTCAGGGACGGTGGACCGGGTCACCGGCACGCCAGACGCGGACGGGCAGCTCGTCGTCGATCTGCTCGTGCCCAGCGTGGACGGTCCCCAGCTCGCTCAGCGTGCCGCTGATGGCAAGGTCGCGCTGGTCCTGGCGAGCCGGGGGCAGTGATGGCCCTGTACACGTTGATGTCGCCGGGGGAGTCGCCCGGTGTGACCACGACTGCGCTGGCGCTCACCTACTCCTGGAGCGGCCGTGCGCTGCTGGCCGAGTGCGATCCCAAGGGCGGCGACGTGCTGGCCGGCTTCCTGCGTGGCCGGATGGGGGCAGCGGACGCCGGCCTTCTGAATCTGGCGCTGTCGATCGCGCACGATCCGGATCCCGCGCGCCTGTGGAACAACGTCATCTCGCTCGACGGATCTGCTCGTGAGTGGCTGCTACTTCCAGGGCTGCGTGATCCGCGTGAGGCTGCTCAGCTTGAGGGAGCGTGGGGCCATGTCGGGGGAGCGTTCGAGGTGGCGTCCTCGGCGGGAGTTGACGTGGTGGCCGACATCGGGCGGGTCGGCGGAGCCGATACCCCGATGGATCTCGTCGCGGCGAGCGACATGGCGGTGATGCTGCTGCGTCCGACCCTGCGGCAGGTTACAGCGGCCAAGTGCCGGCTTGATGCGCTCGGGAGACATGTCGGGTCGGACGTGCCGGTGGCGTTGTGCCTGGTCGGCTGGGGTGAGTATCCAGCGCGTGTGGTGAGCGAAGCCCTGTTCGGACTACCCGTGATCGCCGAGATTCCGGACGACCCGCGTTCGGCCGACTTGCTGTCGGACGGTCGCGGGCACGGGCGTGCATCGCGCCGCATGCCGCTGATGAACGGTGTGGCCGGACTGGCGACGGCGATGCGCACACACGTGGAAGCCACGTCCGGTCGTGGAGACCAAGACGTCGCAGCCATGGCAGGAGGCAACTGGTGAACCCCAGACCGCCGCGTTCGACATGGCCGCCGTCGACGGTGAACACCCCGGCCCTGCGCGCGACCAGTCGCACGCCACCGAAACCAGGCGTTCAGCGGATGCCCCCGGACCCGCCGGACGCCGCCGACCTGACCGGCAAGGAGTTCCGGCGCGCGGTCGTGGCGATCACCCGGGCGGTGACCGATGACCTTCAGGACGTGGAGACGGTCGATGCTGAGGCGGCGCGTCCGCTCATCGAGGGGCACGTCCAGCGCTGGGCCCGTGATCGGCTCGTGGATGAGACACCGGTCGGGTTCGCCACTCAACGTCGTCTCGCCAACGCGGTCTATGACGAGCGCTTCGAACTGGGTGTGCTGACGCCTTACATCAGGGACGCGCAGGTGGAGAGCATCGACATCAACGCGTGCGATCAGGTCTGGATCACCTACAGCGATGGTGCCCGCGTGCAAGGCCCGGCGGTCGCGGCGTCTGATGACGACCTGATCAACATGATCCAGATGTGGGTGCTCCACAAGAGCTATAGGCCTCGTGAGTTCTCGACGGCCAGCCCGCTGGCCAACGCCGCACTGCTGCCGGGGGAGCGCGATGTGAGCGGCGTCGGTGTCCGGCTCAGCGCGGCGATGTCGGTAACCCAGCGCCCCTGTGTCAGCATCCGCTGCCATCGCCTCGTCGATGTCACGCTGGATGACCTGATGCGGTTCGGCACGGTCAACCGCAGCCTGCACGCGTTCCTGTCCGCCGCCGTCCGAGCCCGCAAGAACATCATCGTCACCGGCGGGACCTCCGCCGGGAAGACGACGCTGCTGCGCGCGCTGGCAGCGGCGATCGACCCGGCCGAGCGGCTGATCACTTTGGAGAGCGACTTCGAGCTGTTCCTGCACAAGATGCCCCGGCGGCATAGCAACGTGGTCGCCTACCAGGCGCGTCAGGCCAACTCCGAGGGCGCGGGCGCGATCACGCTGCACGAGCTGATCCCGGACGCGCTGCGCAAGAACCCGGACAGGCTCATCGTGGGCGAGGTCCGTGCGGACGAGATCATCCCGATGTTCGAAGCCATGAACACCGGCCACCCCGGATCGATGTGCACCATCCACGCCGACGGCACCGAGCAGATCTTCAACCGGATCGTCATGCTGTGGACGCGCGGCGCTGGCGGCGCGAGCACACCCGCCTCGGTGATCCACCTCAACACCGGCGAGACGATCGACTTCGTCGTCCACCTGCGCGTGGACCGCCGGACCAACCAGCGCGTCGTGTCCGAAGTGATCGAGGTGCTGCCCCCGGCCGACAGTGACCTGCCCGCCCGCAACCACATCTACCGGCCCACCGGACCTGGCGGACGCGCCGTCCCGCACGTTCCCCCGCAGTGCCTGGAAGACCTGCTCGAGGCAGGCCTGGACGCGGCGGCACTGGACGCTCGCGCCGCGATCTGGCCGCCGGTGGGTTCGGGAGGCGGTGGGCGATGAACGCGTCCGTCCTGCTGATCACCTTGGGCGTGCCCGCCGTGCTGGGAGGACTCTGGCTGGTGATCGCGGGCTGGAATGGCTGGAGCCCATCCCAGAACCGGCCCGCACCGACCGGGCCAAGACAGATGCTGGGCCGCCTGTCCGACCCGCGTTCGCTCCGACGTCTCCTCGTCGCCTGCACCGTCGGCCTGGTCGTCCTGGCGCTGACGAAATGGCCGGTGGCGGGACTTGCGGCGGCCGCGGCGTCGATCGTGGTCCCGCGGATCGTCAACAGCAGCACTGCCGGCGACCGCATTGGCAAACTGGAAGCGCTCGAGCAGTGGACGCGTCGACTCGCCGACATGCTGACGGCGGGGCGCGGGCTTGAGCAGGCCATTGAGTCCAGCGCCACCCGCAATGTCCCGGCCCCGATCGCCCCGCAGGTGCGGACGCTCGCCCGGCGGCTCACGGTGACGAGGATGCCGACTGAGCAGGCCGTCCGGCTGTTCGCCGAGGAGCTGGACGATCCGGTCGCCGATCGGATCGTTGCCGCGCTGATCCTGGTCGCCCGCCGCCGGGGGACCGGCGCGAGCGCGGTGCTGAACGGACTGGCTGAACTCGTCGCCCGCGACGTCACCGATCGCCGCGAAGTCGAAGCCGCGCGCGCCGAGCACCGGACCACCGTCCGCTGGGTCATCGGGATCCTGCTCGTGCTCACGACGGCGGCCGTGTGTCAACGCTCCTATGTTCAGCCCTTCGACACGGCGCTTGGCCAGGGCGTCCTGGCGGTGATCGCGGCGTGCTACGCCGGGGCGTTCACCTGGCTGCACCGGCTCGGCCGTCCTGACATCGGACGCCGCTTCCTGGCCGGCCCGCCCGCCTCCGCCGACCGGGAGGGGACATGAGCCTGCTCTCCCTCACCGGAGGAGGGCTGATCGGCCTCGGGGTGACCGTGCTGGTCAGCGAGCTCTACCCAGCACCGCCGCGGCTGGCCGACGCGCTGGCCCGCCTGGAAGGCGCCGCACCCGTCGAAGCGACAGGCCGGCTTCAGCAGCTCACCCGCTGGGTGAGCTTCCACGTTCCGCACGCTGACCTGGACGTCCTCGGGCTGCCGGTCGAGGCGTTCGTACTCAAACGCCTCGGCTACGCACTCCTCGGCCTTGTGTTCCCGACCTTGCTCAACCTCGCCTTCACACTCGCGACCGGCAACGCACTGGCGTGGCAGCTTCCGGCCCTGGCCGGGGTGCTTCTGGGAGCGGCGTTCGGCGTCACCCCGGATATCGCGGTTCGTCGCCAGGCGGCAGAACTGCGCCGCGAGTTCCGAGCCGCACTGTCCATCTACCTGGACCTGGTGGCGCTGGAACGCGCGGCCGGATCCGGGCCGAGCCAAGCGCTGCACGCTCCGGCGGACGTCTGCACAGGTTGGGTTTTTGAGCGTATTTCTGCCGTCCTGCGCCAGGCCCGCCGCTCTGGCGAACAGCCCTGGCGCGGTCTCGCCGAACTCGGCCAACGCGTCGGCGTTCCCGAGCTCACCGAACTCGCCGACATCGCAGAGGACGCCGGATCGATCGGCGCCCAGGTCCTGCCAACGCTGCTGGCGAAATCGCAGTCCATGCGCACCGCCGCCCTCACCGACGCCCGAGCTCGTGCCAACTCCCGCACCAGCGAGATGCCAGTGGCCATCGCCATGTCCATCGGCGGCTTCCTGCTGCTCGTCACCTACCCCGCCATCTACCGCCTCTTCATCGCATAGGAGGACCTCGGCCATGCTCCCCTGGGAACTCGACTACCTGGCAACCGCCGTCACGCTGGCCCGGGACCGCTGGCGTCGCCTCCGCGCCCAAGACCAGGGTGCGATGTCGGCCGAAGCAATGATCATCATCGGGATCCTGGTCGCCACCGCGGTCACTGCCCTGGGGATCATCGGCCAGAAGATCATCTCCAAAGCCAACTCGATCAACCTGAAGTGAGGCGGCGGAACTGGGCCAGCTGCTCGACGGTGGACGATCGCGGCGCCATGAGCGTCGAGACCGTGCTCGCAGTCCCTGTCCTGATGATGACGATCCTCGCGTGCACGCAGGTCTGCCTGTTGTTCCTCGCCCGCTCCATCGCCCTGGCAGCGGCCCAGGAAGGCGTCCGCGCGGCCCGTCCCGAACATGCCGCCCATAGGTCGGGTGGCTCGGTCGCGCAGCGCTATGCCGTCCAGACAGCCGGAGGATTCCTGCATTCGGTCACCGCGACCTCCCGCGCGGACGCGACCACCGTCCACGTCCGGGTCGGCGGACGAGCTCTGTCTCTCGTGCCGTTCCTGCCATCGCTACCCATCCACGCCGATGCCGCCGGGGCCATCGAGAAGTTCACCACCCCCACCGGATCGTCGCGATGAGCACCCTCACCGGCGACCGCGGCAGCGTCACCGCCGAAACGATGATTGTCCTCCCCATCGTCGTCCTACTCCTGCTGCTGGCCGTCGCCGCCGGACGAGTGACCCTTGCGCTTGGCACCATCGAAGCCGCCGCGCGCGACGCCGCCCGCGAAGCCTCCATCGCCCGCACTCCGTGGGCCGCCCGCCAGGCCGCCGTCACCGGGGCCCGCGCCTCCCTCACCAGCGGCGGCGTTCACTGCGCATCCACCGCCGTCGACGTCGAGACCGCCGGATTCGCCCGCCCGGCCGGCACTCCCGCGACCGTCGCGGCCACAGTCTCGTGCCGCATCACCCTCTCCGACCTCGGATTCCCCGGAATGATCGGCAGCCTCACCAAACGCGCCCACTCCATCAGCCCCCTGGACCCCTTCCGGGGGCGCACATGAGATGCCTGCGCGACGACCAAGGCTCAATCACCCCGTACGCGCTGATCTTCATCGTCATCCTGACCATGTTCATCGGCCTGGCCGTCGACGGAGGAGCCAAACTCCGCGCCGGATGGGAAGCCGTCGGCGTCGCCGAACAAGCCGCTCGCGCCGGAGCCGGCCAAATCGACCGCTCCGCCGCCTACGCAGGCAAACGCCTCGTCGTCGACCGAGGCGCGGCGACGCGGGCCGCTCAGTCTTACCTGAGCGCCACGGGACACCGCGGCAACGTCAGCGTCACTGGACCACGGACCCTTCAAGTCCGCGTGACGGTAACCAAACCGACCTGGATGTTGTCCGTCGTCGGGATCTCCTCGGTCACGCAGACCGCCGCCGCGACGGCCGACCTCGCGACCGGCGTGGAAGGGGAGCAACGTTGAGGATCAAGGCCACTCGAATCATCCGCGCCGTCCTCGCCCAGGCCCTCCTAGCCGTGCTGCTGATTGGCGCGCCACTCGGACTGCTCGCCGCAGCGGGCTCGCCCGTCCCTGGCCACGTTCCGGACCTCACCCAAGTCAGCGGACGGCTCCTGCGCCCAGACGACGGGACGCTGCTGCTTGATGCCCTGAAGCTCATCGCGTGGGCGGCCTGGACAGCCTTCGCCATTGCGGTTGCCACCGACATCATCGCGCGCCTACGAGGACTGTCGGCAGTGCCCAGGCTTCCTGGTCTGGGAGCGCCACAGCGCTTGGCGGCCAGCCTGGTCACTGCGGCCGTGCTCGGTGCCGGAGGGCCCGCAATGGCCTCCTCGGCGACCGCGGGCACACCACCGCCGGTCACGCTCACCACGCCGCCGCACGAACTTGCCCCGCCTGGCCACGTTCAGGCCCCAGCCTCCGCAGGGTTGGAGGCCCTTCGGCAGGGGGACGGCTACGAGGTCGAACCAGGCGATACCCTCTCGGGCATCGCCGAACACCACCTCGGCGATGCCTCCCGCTGGAGGCAGGTCTGGCATCTCAACCAGGACCGGCGGCAACCTGACGGGGAAGTCGCCAGCGACCCTGATCTGATCCGGCCAGGCTGGAAACTCCGCCTTCCCCACACGACGAACCCACGGCCCACCCCGCATCCCCATCCAGCGCACAAGGCCCCGCCGAGCCGGCCCAAGCCGTCGCCCTCTCCGGCCGCCGCGACGCGCCAGCCGGGGCCGACACCTGCTCCCGCAACCCCGACACGGACGCATCTCACGCCTTCACCCGAACGCGAAGATGTTCGTGCCCCGGTGGTCGCGCCGTTCCCGCGGATCCCCGACAAGCCTCCCAACGCCAAGCACACCCCCGACCACGACCAGGGGATAGAGCGGGGCTCGGGAAATGCTGTCAGCCTTCCGTCCGGAAGCATGCTGGCGCTGTCGTTCGCCGCCGGAATCACCACCGCACTCGCGGCCACCAGACTCCGCAGGCGCAGGCGCCACATCACCCCACCGGCATCGCACGGCGTCCAGATCACACCCGAGCCTGCCGCCGAACCCGCAGTCCACCACACCAGCCAAGCCCATCGCCGCCTCGAAGCCCACGACCCGGACTCCGGCCCGCCGCCGACCGACTACGAGCGGGTCCGCGCCGCCTTCACCATCAACGCCCTTACCCAGATCGCCGTCGGTGTCCGGCCAGACGGCTCCACGCTCGAACTCGACCTCAGCGGCCTCATACTCGGACTGGACGGCCCCGGCGCCCAGGACGTCGCCCGCGCCTTGGCCCTGGCCGTCCTGAACGACTCCGGCCATCATCGCGCGCGCCTGCTCATCGCCGCCGCAGACGCAGAAGCCCTCTTCGGCCCGGCAGCCCTCGGGCTCACCATGCCCGGCCTGAAGATCCTGCCGACCCCTGACGCTGTCGCCCAACGCATCACCCGCGAACTGCGCACCCGCTCAGCCATGGCCGCCAGCACTCACGCCAGCGGTATCGACGACCTTAGGGCTGGCGACCCGGGCGAACCACTACCCACCATCGTCACCATGGGCAGCTTCGCCAAGACCGGTCAGAACGTGGTCCGTGGCCTGCCCGACGCCGGATGCCAGGGCGTTGGATCCGTCCTGCTGCCTGCCCCTGTGGGTGCTCCCACCTGCACCATCAGCACGGACGGCACCGTCACCAGCGCCACCGGCCCCTTGGCCCACGTTCTGCAAGGCAGCACGCTGTTCCTGGTCACTGAGGACGACGCTCCCGAACTGCTTCGCATCATCAACGCAGGCGACGCCGCACTCGACCCCGAAATCGACGATGTGCCCGACGGCTCTCCCAACACGGACGAGCGCCCGATGTTCTCCGAGGAAGGCGACATCCTCGTCGCGTCCGGCAATGGCCCGACCAGCAGGGAACCTGCGCAGACGCAGCCGATTCACCTGCGTGTTCTTGGCCGCCCCCGTCTGGAAGCAGAAGCATCCGTCTCCCTCAGCGCCCGGGGCAAGGCGATGGAACTGCTCATCTACCTCGCCCTGCACCCCGAAGGCGCGACCCGCGACGAACTCTGCGCCGCCCTCTGGCCAGACATCGACCCTGGCGACCGCTTCCACAGCACCCTGCGACACCTGCGCGACGCGCTTCGCGACACCGTCGACAGCCCATCACGCTTCGTCTACGCCGAGTCCGAGCGATACAGGATCGACCGCACAGCGATCAGCGTCGACCTGTGGAACTTCCATGCAGCCCTCGCCGACACCCGCAACGCTCGCACCGACCACGAGCGCGTCTCCGCTCTCCAGCGAGCAAGCGCCCTCTGCCGGGGCGAACTGGCCGAAGGCGCCTACTACGAGTGGCTTGACGAGCACCGCTACCCGGCCACCCGCGCCCAATGCGACGCGCTGGTTCAGCTCGCCGAACTCTCCGAATCCGAGGGGCCTGAAGGAGCGCTCCAGATGCTGGAGTCTGCGCGCGATCTAGACCCCGACAACGAGGAGGTCTACCGCCGCATCATCCAGATCCAGGTTGGCCTCGGTCGCACCGACGCAGCGAAACGAACGCTCCACCTTCTCCGCAAGCGGCTGCACGAGATCGGCCTGGAACCCGAACGCGAAACACTCGCCCTCCTTGAAACGACCCGCCACACTCGCCATCAGCCGGGAGTGTCTGGACGCCCACGCTGATGATCCAGAGCACAGGCTTCCAGTGAAGGACCTGATGGCTGGGCACTGGCGCGAGGCGAACCATCCGCCGGAAGACCCTGAACCGCGTCGGCTCTGATGGAGGCTCGATTCCCTGAGAAGAACGAGCCAAGGCACGTCCGTCCCCTACCCTCCTGAGCTTCGTGAGCGTGCGGTCCGCATGCTCGCGGAAGTGCGTCAGAACTACCCAGCGAGTGGTCGGCGATGAAGGCCGTCGCCGCCAAGCTGGGGGCAAAACGACGGAGACGGCGCGTTCGTGGGCGCGGAAATCCGAGATCGACGCCGGGCAGCGGCCGGGCGTGACCACAGCTGAGGCTGAGGAGATCAAGCGCCTGCTCGCGGAGAACACCGAGTTGCGGCGGTTGGACACGCCGTAGGCGCCGCTGGACACGAACGCGGTTAGCGGCCGCCGGGCGCGTTCCGCAGGCGGCTCGCCGCCTTGTCCGCCTGCTCAATCGCGATCTGCGCTTGGCCGTGCAGGCCCGCCCTGACGAGGCACTCCGCCGCTCGCTTGTTGACGGGCAGGGCCTGGGCGTACCGTCCCGTGTCCACGAGGATCGCGCCGAGGAGCATCAGCGTGACTCCCTCCTCGATGTCGTCGTTGAGGCGGCGGGCGAGCTCGGCGGACTGTTTGAGCACAGGTATCGCCTCCTCGTAGTGCTCGGGTCCGGCCGCCATCAGCGCCCTGCCCAGGACGTCGAGGGCCTTTTGCTCGTATTTCGGAGAGTCTGCCGCCCCGAGAACGGCCAAGGACTCGCGCCCCGCCTCGATCCCTTTGTCGGGGCTGCCCGCCTCGATCAACGCCCAAGCAAGGTTGGCCAGGGCCACTGCGCCGCTGACCGGGTCTCCTCCCAGCTTGTAGCACTCGGCCGCGCGCTGGAATGCGGTGATCCGTTCGGCGGTCGAACCCGGTGTCCGGGCGGCGGTCAACTTGGCCGCGAAGGTGAACAGGGCCCGGGCCTCGCCGAACAGGACCGGCTTCTGCAGGGACTCGGCACCCGTGACGCGGAGCAGGCCGTAGCAGCGGCGGTAGAGCGCGGCGGCCTCGCGGAGGCTGCCGACGGCGGCCGTGGAGTCGCCCAGGCTGAACAGTGCCCGGCTCTCGCCTTCCGGATCGGCGGTCGCACTGAAGTAGGCGACCGAGCGGGTCAGCGGTGCGATCGCGTCGGCGGGGCGGTCGATCGCGTTGAGCGCCATCCCCAACCGGATCAGGGCGTCCGCCTCGCCCCAGTCGTCGCCGAGCGCTCGGTAGGCGGCTGCCGAGCGCTCCGCAGCGATTGCAGCCTCGGCGAATCGGCGTGCCGTCAATAGCTCGAGGCTGGCGTCCTTCGGTGGGTTGTTCCGGTGGAGGGCAGCGCGCAGGATGTGCAGCGCGAAGTCTGAGCCGCTGGCGTCGCCCTCGGCGATGAACAGCTCGCGGGCACGGCGGGCTTGGGCGGCTCCGGACGTGAACTTCCCGGATTCCTTGAGCGCGGCGGCCAGGCCGACCCTCGCATTGGCTTCGCCGGGGGCGTTCCCCAAGTCGGCGCAGATCTCGGCGGCGGCCTCGAAAGCCGGTACGGCTGCCTCCGGCCGGTGATTGGCGAAGCTCTGCATGCCGACCTGGTAGAGCGCGGCCTGCTCATCGGCCCGCCGCCCGCACTGCCGCCACTTCTGTGCGGCGCGCTTGTATGCCGCGGCGGAAGATTCCTTCTGGCCGAGGGAACCAAGCGCCTGGCCGAGATTGTTCAGCGCGGCCGCTTCGTGGTCGGCGAGAGCCGGATCGTCCAGCTCCCCGAAGATCGCGATTGCTTCGCGGAGAGGAGGCAGGCACTCCTGGATCCGCTCGTCATCTAGCAGTGCGACGCCGCAGTACGACAGCGCTTGGGCCTCGCTCTCCCCGTCCCCTGCCGAGCGAGACGCGGCAATCACCCGCTCCGCCAGCGCTATGCTCTCCGTCCGCCTGCCCCCTTCGATCATGTGGCCGCAGCGCCGCAGGTGGGCCCGGCGTATCTCGTTGCTGTTCCCAAGCTGCTCGAACAGGACCCCCGCCTGCCGCTGAGCGGTCGCCGCCTCATCGAACCTTCCGACGGCGGCCAGGGCGTCGGCGAGCGTTTCAAGGGCGTCGGCCTCAGCGCGGGGCCTGCCGCTGTCCTCGTGCTCGCCGCGCCCCTTCTCCCGGTCGGCGTTCGCCGCCAGCCGCAGTACCTCGATCGCCTCGTCGGTCTCGCCCGCGTTGAGCAGCGCCCGGCCGAGGTTGTAGAGGGGAGCGCCCTCGGTGTCGGGATGGCTGAGCTCGGCGAATAGGCCGCGCGCCAGCCGGGCTGCTGTGACCGCCTCCTGGTGACGGCCCGCGCCGATCAGCATCGAGCTGAGGTTCGTCAGCGCCGCCGCCTCAAAATCTCGGTTGCCGAGCTCGCGGTAGAGCTGGACCACGCGCTCGTTCAAGGCGATGGCCTCCTCGCGGTCGACGTGCTCCAGATGAACGCTGAGGTTGGTCAGTGCCACGACCTCGCTCTCACGGTCGCCGAGCTCGGCGTAGAGCTGCGCGGCTCGCCTGCCGACGGCCACGACATCCTGCGGATTGCTCCACCTCGCGGCAGTCAGGTTGAGCAGGAGGCGGGCCTGGTTCGCCCGGTCACCGAGGTCCTCATAGAGCCCTGCCAGGCGGTGGATGCGGCGCCAATACGCCTGCTCCTCCTCGCTGGTCCCTGCCTCGCGCCGGTCCTCGTCCAGACGGACGACCTCATCCAGACGGACGGCCTCATCCAGCGCTGCGACGGCCTCGTCCTTGCGCCCGGCCTTGAGCAGCAGCCCGCCGTGGCCGGCCAGGGCCTTCACCAGGACGGGGCGATGGAGCACTGGGTCGATCTCGGCGAGCTGCCGAGCGAGCTGGACGGCCTCCTCCGACCGCTGGAGGGCCTCGGGTACCGAGCCGAGGTGGCCGAGCATCATGCCGGAGTTCAGCAGGACGAGCACCAGAGCCGGACGGTACGCGGCCGGGTTGGCGGAGGCGAGGCGGCGGTAGGCACCGATCGCCTCGTCGGTCGCGGCCAGTGCCTCGGCGTGCCGTCCGAGGGCGTGGAGGGGCCGACCGAGGTTGGTCGCCGATCCGGCGAGGAGGTGGAGGTGTTCCGCCGGCCAGGTCATGGCCAGGTCGCGGCTGATCTCGACCGCCATCCCCGCCGCCGCCAGGGCCTCCTCGTGCCGGTCCGCACCGCTCAGCAGCGCACCATGGTCGTTGTGGGCGACAGCCAGGTCCGGAAGGTGGACGGGGTCGGCGTCGGCGAGGCGGCGGCGGATCTCGACGGCCTCCGCGGCGGCGATCAGCCCGTCGTCAGCCAGGCCCTGGTCGGTGAGGCGGCTCGCGAGGTTCAGCAGGGAGGTCGCGAGGGTGCCGGCGTGTTCAGGCGCCGACTCCGACAGGCCTCGGTGGATCGCGACCGACTGGCGTGCCTGGACGAGCGCCTCCCGCGAACGCCCGTGGTGCGACAGGGTGTCGGCCAGGAAGTCGAGCTCCATCGCCAGGGGAGGGAGGTACCGTTGGTCGGTGTCGGCGAGCCGCCGGTAGATCCGCACGGCCTCCTCCGCGTCGGACAGAGCCTCGCTCCACAACCCCGCCCTCGACCGGCGCCTGCCGACCCTTGCATGCAGGTGGGCGCGGTGTTGCGGGTCGGTGGTGTGGCTGAGCCGGTGCGCGGTCAGCCGCTCGGCGACGTGCAGGGCGCCGATGTCGAGGTCGATGTGCTCGTGCTCGGGGAGCAGCGGCTCGATTGCCTGGAGGACGGCCAGCAGGTCCGGGTCGAGCGTGCGGTCAGCGGCGCCGATCTCCGCGATTGCGGTCAGGGCGGCGCTGCCCGCGCCGACGGCGGTGGCCGGTCGGTCCTTGACCAGGGGGTACAGGACCGAGGTCCCGACATGCGGCCACCGGTCGGTGGCGGCCGCCAGGAACGTGAGGGTCCGAGGTGCGCAGGCAGCCGTTGCAGGGGACGAGAGCAGCAGACCCGGGACGCTTGTCGCCCATGGGTCGGGCTGGAACGCGCTGATCGTGTGCCCCGGGAGCATCAGGGCGAGGAAGTCCTCCGCCAACCGGTCCGGCAGCATCGGCTGTAGCACGCTCACGGCATCGGTCGACGGGTAGCAGCGCGCGTGGTCGACGCGGATCGGCCCGGCGTCGGCCGCGGGCATGACCGTGGCCAAGAAGGTGTCAGCCTCGGCGACCGTGACGGGGCCGGCGAGGATGGCCGTGAAGACGGCGCGTGCCATCACCTCGCCGGACGTCCGGTGGTCGAGGCCGCGGTCGGCGCTCTCGTACAGGCTCTGCCAGTTCTCGTGTTCTCGGCCCAGCAGGTAGGTGGTGAGACCGACCATGTCAGAAGGGGGCGTGCGGCCGAACGCGGCGGCGTCCACCGCGGCGAGCGCGGCCATGTGGAGGGTGAGGGTCAGGCCGAAGCCAGAGTCGGTGAGGACGGTGGGCGGGCCGATCGTCCCCCGAGCCTGCGGGTAGTGCTGGATGAAGCTGTCGCGTGCGGCATCGAACATACGCCTGCGGACGTCGCCGTCGTCGGGCAGCGGGGCAAGGAACTGGTCGGAGGTGTCGATGTTCTCCCGGAAGCGGTCGAGCGCCCCGGTCAGCGCGGGCCAGCCGCTCGCCGAGCGGCCGATGAGCAGGACACGGGCGGGCACCTGCCCACGCAGAATCCTGTTATGGAACAGCCAGGTCAGGTCGGTCTGCGACCATCGGTCGGCGTAGTCGACAACCAGCAGGACACCGCTCTTGCCGGCCAGACTCAGATCCTGGCTGCCTTCGGCGGGCGGGGCCCCGTCTGTGCCGTGCACGGCATCGACGACGAGCCAGCCGCGCGCTGCGGACTCCCGGGCGAGCTGTCCGGCCAGCCGGGTCTTCCCTTGACCGCCTTCGCCGTGCAGCCACCGCACCGCTAAGTGCGGCTCACCGTCCCGCCAGGCCCGCAGCGTCTGAAGCTCGCCATCTCTCCCGGTGAAGTCGACGACCTCGGCCCGCGCGTCCAGCAGCCTGCTCGGCTGCGCCCGCATCCACGCCGAATCGAGCTCGATCCCGTCGACCCGTCGTCGCAGCAGATAGACGGGCGTCCCGTCCCCGAACACATGGATGTCCGCCCCGACCGCCCCGTAGGCGAACCCGCTGGCGACCCGGATGCGCTGGGTCGTCATTCACGCGGCCCTTCGCGGTAGGTCCCGCTCTCGTGGTGGATGACGTTGCCGTGCAGAGCCGCATAGGCAGTGCCGTGATCACGCACGGCGACGTTCAGAACCGACGTCGCCTGCTCTCCGGCCAGCGCGGCCTGAAGCTCGGTCAACAGGTCGTCGAGTTCCGACTGCGCGTCAGGGTCTCTTCGCAGCAGCTGAGTCAACCTCAACTGCCAAGCGGGCGCGAGCATGCGCCGAGCTTCCTCCTGCCGTTCCGCCTCCTCACCGCTGACCGCGTCCTCATCGCTATCCAGCAACTGGATCACCGCCGAGGCATCCTCACCGCCACGGGCGAACAGCCTGGCTATGCCCGCACGCGCCGTAGCGAAAAGGCCGGTAGCGAACGCCCCGACCACGGCGATGGCGCCCTTTTCAGCCAAGCCGTTCAGTTCATCGACAGTCATCGGTAGGTCGGACATCCTGACTCCTGTTCCACCGCAGAAGAGAAGGCCGATTCGATCGTACGGCCACCTGGCCGCCCAAGGGAGAAAAACAAGCCGAGCACGCCTGGCGCACCGAGCAAGGAAGTTCTGCCAGGCCGCCAGGACCAGACCGAGCACGGTGGCGACAAGGCTGAAGACCGCTGTTCGGTCCCCTGGACGCCGAGCGCACCGAACCTGCTTAGGGTCTGCGCTGAGACGATCTTGGGCCGCCGATCTGACCGGACCCTCGCCACCGGTGGCGGGCGCTCCCGGTGGTCGCTGTTCGTAGTCGGTGGGGCTCTGCGTTCCTGGGGATGCCAGGTGAATTCTTGTCGGATGAGAAGGTCACGCTGTATCGGCGTGTTCCGTGGCGATCTAAAGCTTCTTTAGCCTGGATGAGAAGGCCGTGCCGTGCAGGAATCCTGGCCAAGTCCATGCCCCAGCCGCGTGCAGGGGCACCGTTCCCCGCGCCCTGTGCATATACGGACGTGCGAACAGAACCGGCGGCTGCTCGGGGCGGTTCAAGGCCAGGCGAGCCGCACTGCCAGCTCGCCCAGTTGACATTCCTTTGCCTCCCCCGTCTGCCTGCCTGGCCGGGGGAGCGGGCGGAGGGCTTTTGTCCAGGTCATCGGCTGTTCCCAGCCATGCCGACCTGCTCTCCCGCGTGGTGCCCTAATACCTCCCCCTTTCGCATCCTGCTCAGGTGGGTGGGTTGCCGGGTGCATTCGCCCAGCTAAATCACCTGCAAGGTGTCCTGCTGGGCGCTCCGACTGGCTGGGACCGTGGAGAGATAGAGGGCGGGGTGGGGGATGCGCCAACGTCCCGTCGCAGTGAATATTGGACGGGATGTTCTTTAATGTATTCAAGTCGATCTGAGGTGGTCTATTCGTTTGAATATTTCGCTGTCCTGAGGGCATCGATCGCTGTCAACCCTGATCGAATGGCGGGCGGCTGGTGGGTGGGGCCATTCGGCAGTCGCGGATCGTGGGTGAGTTCCGGGGGTGATGAAGGCGTGCCTGCCTTTCGGTCATAGAAGTACTCCTTCGCGCACACCTGCTTTCTGTGACCCGATGGAGGACAATTGAATCAGAAGGCGAAAGGGAGGGGATTCCGATGGATGTCGAAGTGATTCGTTGCCGTTCTTGTTTGTGGTATTCGCATCGCTGGCTGGACGTGACGCGCACCCTGATATCCGACCCCTCGGTCTCCAATCGAATGATGGTGTGCGTCAGATGCTTTGAAGAGGACCAGTGCGGAAGTGGCTGGACGTGGGTCGTTCACCGGATGAGTCGCACCGCCAAACCGGCGTGCGAGTACGTCAAGGCCGAAGATGGCGTCTGATCAGCGAGTGGGTTGGTCGGACGCGGTGTCCGGTCAATCAAGATCCCACCAGGAGCGGCCAGAAAGGATCACGCGTCACGGCGCGTCGACAGGACGGAGAATGGTCATGGTCGTGAACTTTCGAGAGAATGGACCGAGTAAGATCCCGGGTGAGACTCTGACGTTCGAGGACATGGCGCGCGTCACTGATTTCGACTGGACGGAGATCCGGTCGATCGCGCGCGGATACTGCCGCAAGGTGGATGCGACCCGCTCGCGCAAGCTGGCCAACGGCAGTGCGACCGTGACCAAGAACGGGTACCCGTTGTTCGGTACCGACGACGCGTCCGACGACACGGCCCAGGACTCCGTGCTGATCTTCGCTCAGCGTCTGCGCGACGTCATCGCACGCTGCGAACCGACCCCCGAAAGCGGCGCCGGGCCCGAGACGCAGGAGTGGGTTTACGTGCGTCGTGACGGCGAACAGATGGCCATCACGCGTGCGACGCTGCGCCGCTGGGCCGTGCGGGATGCCGCACAGCGCAACGGCTACCGGGTCACGCAGCAGCCTGCCGACGGCACTCTTCACGCTCTCCTGCGCGACACGACGTTCGCGCAGAACAGTGCCATCACCTTCCGGACGGCGTGGGGTAACGGCTCGGAGTTCCCGACGCTTCGACAGATGCTCGACACGGCCGAGAAGTCCGACGACCTCAGGCGTGCGGGAGTCTTCGCCGCCGTGGCACAGGAATGCCACGGCGGAGCCTACGGCTCGCGCCGCCAGGTCATCCGCACACGTCGCGAAGCCGAGGCCGAATGGCATGAGCTGTCCAGCCGACTGGACGCGGTGCGCGAAAGCATAGCGGGTGACGGTCAGAGCAACACCTAGAGATTTCCTCGACGACCCCCGGAGATTCCGGGGGTCGTTTCATGTTGATCGACATAAATCTCAAAAGAATCATGATGGCGGTGGACGTTCCAGCGGAGATCGCGGACGTATGTAAGTGACGGTGAGTTCGCCAGCCCGCTCCGCGCTCCATTCTGGCGATCGAACCTCGATTCCCTGAACGCGTGTCCCGAAGACTGTTTCGGGCTGAGATCGCTGAGAGGCGAGAATGGACATGAGGGAAGCCCTTGCGGGAATGATCTCCAACAGGCTCGAACAGCGGACCTTCAATACCGGATCCAAGGGATTCCATGCGTTCGGGCGGGTCGTCCTCGAAGGGATCAGCTACCAGGCGCAAGCACAAGCGATCTTGGTCGGCTCCAAGGGCGACCCCGAGTTGACGCCCGAGGCGTCGACGGAAGAGATCGGGACGGCGCTGGTCGATCTCACATCCCGCGCGCTCGCTCACAAGAACTTCCGATCCGGCCGATCGGGCTATCTGGCGAACGGCAAGGTCACGGTGCGCGGACAGCGCTACCAAGCCAACGTTCAGGCCGTCCGCCTCACCTGAAGCCCACGCGAGCGGCGCGGCCTTCGCCACTCACGGCCGATACACGGCGCCCCCGGAGCCCACGACTCCGGGGGCGCCGTGCCACTCGAACCCGCAACCACACCCAGGACGGTGACCCATGACGTCCAGCCACGTGATCGAACTTCCGCCGAAGTGGCGCATCTCGTCCCACCTCACGGCCTGCTGGCCGATCGACATCGCCCACACACTCGAACTCGAACCGGCCGAACGTACCGACGACGACCGCATCCTTTGGGGCTACCGGCTGACCCGCGACGGCAAGGCGATCTTCGAAGCGCGCGACGTGGGCTCGCCCGTCGGGGAGCGACTGTCCACAGACGCCTACCTGAAGGCGGCGAAGGCCATCCTGACCTTCCTCATCACGCCTTCGGAGGACCCCGAGCACCTCACCCCTGAACAGATCGACTGGCGTGAGGAGCACGCCGAGGAGCTGGCACCGTTCAGCTTCGACGACATGTGCGGCTACTGCGGATCGCCCATGCACATCTCGCCCGCGTGCTCCAACCGCTGAGCCATCCCCGTCCGCCGACGCCGACAGGAGATTCACCCATGCCCAAGATCTCCAGCCGTTCCAGCATGCTCGGGCGGCTTCTCGCCCACCGCAAGGCGTTCAGGACCGGCAGTGGACTCTCAGCGGTGACCGACGCTCCCTACGCGGTAGGACGCCTTCCGGAGGAGTGGGCGACCCGCTACCGGGCCGACTTCGAGCAGCCCGGGATCGGATACGTCGCCCTGTCGTACCGCACGCCCATCGCGTGGGTGCGGCGGGACGGCCAGACCGTCATCCCGGACGAGTACTACTCGGCCACGACGACGCGCCACCAGGCGATCATTCGGCGCTGGATGCGCGAGCGGGAGCCGTGATGACGGTCTACGGCGTGAGGTGGGGCGGCCCCAGCTACAGCCGCCCCTATCTGGGGGAGCCCGAGCGGTTCACCAACCCGTCCACCGCGAAGGACGCCCTGTACAGCCGAAACCGCAGCGACGGCCACCACAGCGAGACCTTCGGCTCCGTCGAGCACGAATCCGAGCGGGTGTTTCTGCCCGTGGTCGCGACCAAGGGCGAGACCTTCGTCCATCTCATCCCAGACGCCGACCTGGCGTGCCCCCGTCGGCGGATCCACTGCGGACCGCGCGACGGCCTCCGCGTCGAACGCTGCTGATCCCGACGGTTTCCGGCCCGTTCCACCAGCCATATCCCCATCGGCCGCTGCCCCTTCCGGCGGTCTCCGATCGTTCCGAATCCCGTTCGCTGGGCCTGTGCGCGCCGTGGCGTGTGCGGCCCGGCGAACAGAAAGGGCAAACACATGAGCACTCCGCTCCCTCCCACCCCTGGCCGTCCCGACGGTGAGCCGCTGGAACCGATGAAGATCCGGACGCCGGAGGACGTGATCAACGTTGTGCCCTACCTCCTCGGGTTCCACCCCCGGGACAGCCTCGTGGTCGCCGCCTTCGACGGACCGCGCAACTTCGCCGCCATCCGGATCGACCTTCCAGGCCCCGAGGCGAAGCCGCTCGGACTCGAGATCGAGGCGGGCATCGCCAAGATCCTCACGGGCCACCACTTCGCAAAGGCCGTCCTGATCGGCTACGGCACCGAGGAGGCCGTGTTGCCCTGTGCCGATCGGGCCCATGAAGCGCTCGAGCGGGCCGGGGTGAGCGTCGCTGACTGCCTGCGCGTCCACGAGGGACGCTGGTGGTCGCTCACCTGCGCCAACCTCGCCTGCTGCCCGCTGGAGGGGAAGCCCCTCGACGCGACCGGCTCCGTGGTCGCCGCGACGGCCACCTACATGGGGCTTGCCGCCGCGCCCTCGCGTGAGGCTCTCGCCGAGATGATCGAGCCGGACCAGACCATCCAGGAGGAGGTCCAGGAGGCCATCGGCCGCGCCGAACGGCGCCTTTGGCGAGTCTGGTCCGCCGATCCGAGGAAGACACCGGCCGAAGCGGTGTCCGAGTTCGTCCAGCGGCTCGAAGACCTGCGTTCGAGGACGCGCGCCAGGGAGAATCCGATCAGTATCGAGGAGATCGCGGAGCTCAGCGTTCTGCTTGGCAACCTGCGCCTTCGGGACGAGGCCGTGGTCAGGATCGGCGAAGGCGACAACGCCGACATCGACCTGTGGGCCGATGTCCTTCGCCGCACCTCACCCGACTTCGCCGCCCCGCCCGCGACCTTGCTCGCGTTCGCGGCGTACATGGCGGGCAATGGTGCGATGGCGCTCGTCGCGCTTGAGCGTGCCGACGAGGCCGACTCGTCCTACTCGCTTGCCGCTCTCCTTCGCGTCGTGGTCAGCGAGGCCGTCCCTCCTTCGAAGCTGCGCGACCTCCTTGGTCAGCAGAATCTCGGCGACGCCTACGGCACCCCGCCCAGGTCGACCTGAGCAAGCCGGCGGGTTACGCACCGGTCGTATGCGCGGTGACCAGGACCCCGACCATCTCCACCACGGGCCGCCCACCAGGGCGGCCCGTGCCTCTCGCATCCCAGCGGACGGAGGTTCTCCATGGCTGCGGACAAGCCCAAGCAGATCCAGAGGATCAGACAGCTCCTGACTCTCGCCGAACATCCCGACACCCCCGACTCCGAACGCCAGGCGGCATTCGCGCGGGCGGGCATGCTCATGCTCAAGTACGAGATCGAAGACGCCGACCTCGAAGCCGCCGCGGACGGAGACGCCCGGGAGGAGATCGTCCTGTACGAACACGCCGTGCCCGGACGCGGCGGCCACGGCAGGGAACGCGCTTGGGCCCTCGGCGACGTAGCCGAAGGAATGGGCTGTCAGGTCGCCTTCCGCGCCAACGATTCCAGCAACCGCATCCGCTGGATCCTGATCGTCGGCCCAACCGCAACGATCGACAACCTCAAGCTCCTGCTGCCCGCCGTCCTGATCCAGATGGAGAACAGCGCCGCCAACGCTGCCCGCGCACACTCCCGGAACCTGCCGGCCTGGCTCACCCCTGGCGAGAGGACCACGGAGACCTCCACCGTCCGCCGCAGCTTCATGCGCGGATTCGGCAACGGCATCAAGGACAAGCTGGAAGCCGCCCGCGCCCGGTTCGCCGAGGAACTGGACACCGAAGCGGCAGCCGGTGATACCGGCGCCGCATCCCGTGAGCTGGTGCTCATGAACCGCCAGCAGCTCGTCCACGCCGAGTTCACACGCCGCTTCCCCAAGCTCGGCAAAGCCCCGCGCGCCCGCAAATTCGACGGACAGGCATACCGGCAAGGCCACACCGCAGGCCGCTCCGCCGACCTCGGCGACGGCAAGCTCGGTGGAACAGCCCGAGGTGAACTCACCTGATCGCGTCGTATCCCGCCGTGCGGCCTGGCGTCCACTTACCGTTAGGACAGCAGGCCGCACGGCCGCCCCATCCAGGAGGCCCGGATGAACGAACACACAGAGGCGCTACTGCTCGACGTTGTGGAGCGCGTCAAGACAGCCATCCGAGCCCAAGACTGTCCCGCCATCGTCGTCCTGGACGGGCGTCCCCGGGTGATCCTCAGCGACTACGACTACCTTCGCGACGACACCACCGCCCGCGCCTTCGAACTCCGCGCCGCCGAGAAGGCCAAGGAAACCGGTGCCACCCGCTGGGCCTTGGCCGTCCCCATGGTCTGGCTCATCACCGAACACTCCATCGCCACCCGCCCGGTCTCCAACCTCCCTCTGCGTGAGGGCGAACAGGAAGTCATCATGTGGACCACCGGCGACCTGAACGAAGGCGTCGACTACGGCAGAGTCCCTTACACCCGCCGCCCTGACAGCACCCCCGCCTTCGACGGCCCCGAGATCGTCACCATCGCTCTCCGCCCCACCCGCTCCACAGTCGGCTCTGTGTTGCTTCACGTCCTCACGGTCGATTCTCGTACGTGAGGGCCGTGTGGATCCTGTTCAAGGGCGGTTGGCGTTTGGACGCAGCACGGCGCCGCCTGGCCTACTGCGGATGGCCAGGTGCTCAGGCCTGCGCCACCCGAGGAAAACATTCTGGGGCGGTGGGCCTGTTCTCGAGCCACCTGCCGGGCTCTCTCGGAATCGGTCGTTACGAGAGCGCTAGGGGGCAGTCTCTCCTTCCTCACCCGCGATGCCCCGCCAGTACGCCAGGTCGCTGCGGGTGTTGAGGGTGTTGGGGTGGTTGGGGCCCAGCACCCGCATCCGGTCGGCCAACAGTTTTTGGAGGGTGGTGGCGGCGCCTGCGGCATCTCCCGCCTTCCCTTGCCAGTTGGCCAGGTCGCTGCGGGTGTGGAAGGTGTAGGGGTGGTCGGGTCCCAGCACCCGCACCATGTCGGGTAGCAGTCTTTGGAGGGCGGTGGCGGCGCCTGCGATGTCTCCCGTCCTCCCCCTCCAGTTGGCCAGGTTGCCGCGGCGGCAATGCCCTCCCACGGGCTGGGCCGACTGTGGCCCGTCACTCAGGGACGCGATCAGAGCCCGCTGAGCGGAGGCCCAGAACGCGCGGCCCGCTCCCGGCCGATCTCAACCCAGCGCCTGACCTCGGCAGGGTCCGCGCCCGCCTCGACGAGAACGTCGTGGCGAAGCTGCGCCTGCTCGCGGAGGCAATCCACCCCGCCAGCCGAGGCACCGAGGATGCGGCCAGCGGTCCGGGCAAGCAGATCCCCGCGGAGCTGCGGCTCCCAATGGGGCTGCGGGGCCGTCGCGATCTTCTGAAGCTCTGCGGTGATCCGGTCTGGCGGGAATGTCGTGGTCGGTTCGTTCAGCGGGAGCGAGACGCCCGAGCTGAAGCTCGGGCGTCTGGTGTGCGGGGTGTGCGTTGAGTAGGAGGCGGAGTGCGGGGGGCGGCATCCTTCGGACCGCTGACAGCAAGACGTGGCACTCCGCAGAGTGCGAGCATGAATCGAGCCGCCGAGGATCCACGGGAGTCCCCAAGGCGCACAACCCGAGCTGAGTCCCACGAGGCCGCTCTCATCGCCCCTGAGGGATCACCGTCCATCCGTACTCATGGGAGGCAGCATGTCCAGCAACTCGAACACCGTCGTGGACGACCCGGACGTCTACCTCTTGGTGACGCTGGCGAGCGAGGCGGGTGACGTCCTCGGGGAGATCGCCTTCCGCGAGGCCGAGGCGTCCGAGAAGGAGGTCGAGGCGATCCGCGCCGCACTCGACCAGGGCTGATCGGCCCAACTGCACGTCTCATCGCCCCTTCAAGGGTTCGCGACAGCGTTCATTGCCCGCCTGAGGGCAGGCACAAGGAAGCCCTGGCCACTGGCCGGGGCTTCCTTGCTGCTCAGGTACACCCACCTCAATGGGTGGCAGTCGCCTCCGGAGCGCCACACCCGGCAGCTTTGTACAGCCCCTCGTATGAGCCACGCAGCCGCCCGTACTCCGCCTTGGTGAGCTCGCGGTTGGGGAAGTCTAGCTTGATGTTCTGCTGGGCATTTCCAGCGGTCACCACTTCCACATCCGCGTGGAAGGCATCGGGAATCAAGGTCGTCGCGTCGGGGTAGGTGAGCTTGATCCGGTAGTGCAGGATTTTGCCGCCGGGCTGTTTGAGACACCGCTTAGCGCCGGCTTCCATGTGCTGGTAGGCCCCGCGATTCACACTGGCCCACTGCGGCGCCAGATCATAGCGCCTGTCCACGCCGTGCAATGTTGCGGCTATCAAGTGGCCTCCGTCGTAGCCCGTCGTGCCGGCCATGTGGCCGACCTTGCTCTGACAAGAGCCGCGGTCGGCATCACTGTGGGTGACGTTGCTGGCTTCGGCCCGCTCGGGGCGGCCTTCGGAGTCCGTGAAGTAGCTTGCGCCGTCCGCGTGGTAAGTGGCGTTGGGGGTGAGGTGCTCGGCGCACGGTGCCGGGTCGATGTCCGCCGCAGGTGCAGGCTTGGACCGTGGCGTCCCGGGGTCGGTAAATGCGGATGCGGCTGTCGCGGTCAGCGGAGACAGTGCCGCTGCGGTGATGGCGGCGGTAGCGAGCAGGGCGCGGGCAGGACGGCGAGCGGCCAAGGGGAGCCTCCTGGGCAGGGGAACGCCGTCCGGCAGGACAGCGAGCACCAGACAACAGGGGCTGCGGCCGTCACGTCACTACCTGTGGTGGCGACAGGCGCATCACGCGAGTGACACATGAGGCTGCAGCGGATGCTGTGAAGGTTCCCCGCCGGTCGACGGCCGCTTCTGGCCGTTAACGCCGCGCCTCTTGCAGGCTTCGTCGAGGATCCAAGATCTTTAGCTGGTCTCCACCCTTGACGGTGACGACACGTCCCCTTACCAGCGAAGTAAGGAAGCCTGCATGCACAGACGACTTGTGGCCATGGCCGCGGCCGTGATCACAGCACTCACACTGGGGGCGCCCGCCGCGTCCGCAGCTCCTTCACAGACGAAGGAGGCTGGATTCTTCTACTCGCGCCCTCTAGAGATCAATCCATCGCGACCCGCGCCCCTGAAGTCGCCTCCCGATCCTCGCGCGCGCCCCAAATCAATGTCCCTTCAGGAGATTCAGCGCAGAACCCAGGAGAACTCCTACGAGGTCGATGCAGCCAACCCTGGATCCGAACTCAGCGCAGCGGCAGCCGCAGACCCACTTGCCGATTGCGCCAAGCAGAAAGTCAGCAATCCCCAAAGAGGGATCGTCGAAAGCCATTTTCTTTTCTGCACAAAAGGCAATGGGGAGATCGTCCACCAAATTAACAAGAAGATTACAGGGGGAATTCACTATCACATCACCGTCACGGGGGCGGGACACAATGGAAAGCGAGAGATCAATTTCCAAATCAAGGTTGTCGACATCGTACCCTACGGAGACATGACGAAGCTGGACATTCGTCTCCAGTTCTACATCTACTGCGGCCCCATGCGCAGCAACGATGCCGGGTGCAAGGAAGGAGCTAGTCCAACCACGATGAAGCGCGTGTCGACGTGGATGCACGCGCCCTACGACAATCTCATGAAGATGACCTCGCCCAGTAACATCGGCCAAGGCGCCGAGAAGGTTAACTTCACGCGATGGCAACTCCTGGTGAACAGCCCGGAGATGGTTATCGCCAACGACAGGCCCTTGATTGACCAGACGGCACGTTTCGATTCAGCTGCCTACATCACCGGCAAGATGGGTGCCATTTTCAACCAGGTGACACCACATCTGCTGTTCAGTCGTGCCAAGCGTGACGGAGTGCCCGAATCCGCGAACCATATGTGGCAAGCCTGCCATAACACTGCGGCCACAATCCCAACCGTCAAGAACAAGAAGATTCCCGGCTGCAATAATAACAACCCGCTCCATCGCCTCTACCATCCTCAAACAAAGAAGATCAAGGTCGGCAGGAAAACAAGAATTCTCGACCGGTACAAAGAGAATCGGGCAATGTCGGTCAGGACCTGTGAGGCGAAGTGGCCGGGATACCCCTCGCACGGAGACGACTGCGATGAATTTCCCTTCGCCGCAACCTACGAGGGGTCGGACGCGCCGGCCTGGGATCCCAAGGCTGTACCTGGCAACTACTCCGTCTGGCCGGTCAATCTGTCCGACAACCGGAGGGCCGGTGCCAAGCTCGGTGGCTGGTTTACCCAGGACCGCATCCTGGACTGGAGCGGCAAGGATCCCGTCAGTCGCACCACTTGGCGTGACCCCTTCGTCATCTGGGTCCGATAGCCGTACCCTGAGCCTCACCCGTTGACGAGCCCGGTAGCTGTGGAGGTTTGGTGCCGTCTCCCGTGCAGGAGAGCAGTGGCCTTGTCCTGGTCGAGGCCCATCAGTTCACCTTGCAGGAAATCGCAGAACTCCAGGGGCCGGAGGGCTCGCCCCCTGCTCTTGGCGAGCGTCTGGACTTCATTGCGCCCTTCCTGTACGTCATCAGTCCAGGAGAAGACCATTACCCGCAGGTAACCCTTCAACTGTGGGAGCAAGAGCCCGGCCCCGTCACAGCTTCGTGGTCGCAGCTTGGCCAGATCCGCGCCAGGGTTGACGGTGACGTGCTGGAAGCTTGGGCAGTCACGCAGGGGCCGTCGCAGGCGAGCCTGACGGTGCGTCCGGGCTGGTATTGGCTCCGCATCTACTGCCGGGGTAGCAAGAAGGTTCAGGGACGCACGCGCGGCTTCCCCGAGGGGCTAGAGCAATTCATGATTCAGGTCTGGCCTGCCTGAGTCGACAGTCCAAGCAACGGCCCGCCCTCCCGAAGGAGGGCGGGCCGTCGTGCCGGTCGAGCTTCCCCACTCGCCGACAGCGTGAGGCTACCTCTACGTCGGGCCCCGGCTGGTCAACGCCAGGGACGTCAGGAACCGGCCGACCACAGGCCAGCGGTGCTCAACCGCCCGCGCGACCGCGTAGTACCCGGCGATGACGACCCCAGCCGCACCGAGCTTCAGCCCGGACGAGGCGTCCTGGTCGACGATGATCCCGAAGTGCAGGGCGAGCCAGGCCAGGCCCGTACCGACACCTTGATGCGGGCGATGACCTTCTGGAACTGGGGCTGTCGGTGGCCTGTCCCGGGGTGAGGACGAACGACAACGGGCGGCAGCGCCGGTCTGCCGCCAGGTGGGTCTTGGTGGTCAACCCGCCTCGAGAGCGCCCCAGCAGCGCGGTCTTGAGCCGGATCAGCCTCCGTCGTCGCTGGCGTCTGCATGACGCCCTGGATCGCCCACGTCCGAAACCTGTCGTAGATCGTCGACCACGACCCGTATTCGGCCGGGACGTCCCGCCACGGGGTGCCTGTCCGGAACCTCCACATCACCCGTTGAACTGCTTGCGCAGGTCAGGGACAGGCCCCCCGCTCACCCAACGGCAGATGCGGCTCGATCAGCGCCCATTCGTCGTCCGTCACATCACCACGCGCCATACCAGCGTGCTACCAGCCATGGTGTTCGCCCGTAGGGCGAACACCATGATCTGAACTGCGAACAGGCCCTAATCCCGCCCTTAGCCGCTGGTCTGGCAGTTCGTCGTGCGCACCGGCGTGCAGGCCACCGCACTGGCCACTGTTCGCACAGTGGACCGCCTAGGCTTCCTGGCCGGATGTTCTACCGGCGGGCTGGTCATGCGGCCCAGGGCGGTGAAGGCGACCTCGGCGTTCATGGGTTGAACGCAGCAGCGTGTGGGCGAGTTCGTCCGCCCGTGCGCCCTTCCTTGCGGCCCAACCGGAACGATCACCAGGTCCGCCGACGCCGCAAAGAGGCATCGCCAACCTGAAGGGGGATGGGAGACACAACGGGGCGTTTGGTGCGCGGGCCGATGGCACGAGAATTCGTGTTGCTCAGGGAAGTGACCGCAGCCTCGTTGCATGAACTGGGCGGACGGCTCCCGCGTATTGGGACTCGTAGTAGGTGTTGCCGGCCCAGCGGGTGATTTCGATGGTGCGGCCGGTTTGGGGTGCGTGGATCATGCGTTTGCCGTCGATGTTGAGGCCGACGTGGTGGATGGTGGCGGGGCTGCCGGGATCGCTGGCGAAGAAGATCAGGTCGCCGGGCCGGAGCTGGGCGCGGGGGATGTGGGGGCCGTCGTGCCATTGAGTGTCGGTGGTGCGGGTGATGTGGACGCCGGCCTTGGTCCAGGCGTACTGGGCGAGGCTTGAGCAGTCGTAACCGACGGTGTGGGCGCCTTGGTCGATGCCGGTGCTCGGGCCGCTTGGTCCGCCGCCACCCCAGGAGTAGGGGATGCCGAGTTGGGTCATGGCGGCGCGGATGGCCAGGACACCCCGGCCAGAACCGGTGGGTGAGCCGGGTTGTTCAGGACTGTCTTTGACCAGTTGGGTGCAGAGCTGGTCGGCGTCCTTCTGGAACTGTTCGGCGATGACGGAGGTGCTCGGCGGATGAGGAACGCTGTGCAGCGAGCGAGCGGTCTTGGCGAGGGCTTTGGCCCGGGGGAGCTTGTCGGCTGCGGTGGTGATCAGCCCCGCCCTGATCTCGTGTTTGGCGCTGACCGTCAGCTGCGGTGTGGTTGTGGCCGCCGCGCCGAGGGATCGGACGATGTCGGCGGCCTGGGATTCGTAGTGGGCGTACGCGGTGGGTGTGGCTGATTTCTGGATGGCTTGGGCGGCCTCGGTGAGGGGGAGGAGCTGCCAGCCGTCCAGGTGGGTGAGGCGGGAGTAGAAGGCGTGGGCGGCGTGGCGGGGGTCGAGGATCTGAGCGCGGGTGCCATAGCCGCTGGTGGGTTTCTGGTGGAACAGGCCGAAGGAGGTGCCGTGGTCGCCGGTCAGGTCATGGCCGAGGTTGGATTCCTGGAGGGCGGTGGCGACGGCGATCACGGCTGCGCGGGTGGGCAGGCGCTGCTGGGCAGCGGTCCGGAGGATGATGCGCGCATTGGCGGCCTGGGTGAGGTCGAGGCCAGGGATGCGGGTGGTGCTGGTGTCGCGGGCGATGCCGGGGCTGGAGGAGGCGTAGTCACAGATGGTGGTGACGGTGCCGGGTTGGCGGGCCAGGTCGTTGAGGTGGGTGCCGCCGGAGGCGGCGCCGGTGACCACGGCGGCGCCTCCGGCCAGGACGCCGCCCACGGCGGCGAGTTTGATTCCAGCTCCGGCGAGGATCACGACGTGTGTGCGGGTTTGTTCGAGGTCGTCTGGGGCCAAGTGTGGGTGAGGGCGGCGAGCCGGCAGCGGGATGAGCCGATATCCAGGGGAAGCCAGAAGCGTCCGGCGGGGGAGTCGTCGCCGGGATCGACGAGGGCGGACGGGCAGGCGGTCGCGATCGGCAGATGGTGAGCGGCGGGGCGGGAGGCCAGCCGTGCGCGGAGGTTGGCTTCGCGGCGCGGGCCCTGGAGCCAGAACAGGACAGGTGTGGTGATGCCGGTGGCCTCGG
>NZ_JBFAUU010000032.1:0-84518 GCF_040679435.1 Spirillospora sp. NPDC052269 | reverse complement strand
CTCCGCTGCTGCCCACACCGAGCCGGCCACCTCGCCAAGGCCATCCACGTCCTACAAACCCGCGAAGCCCAAACTCACTGAAAAAGGCTCAGTGCGGCCTTCTCGTGGGTGATGCTCGAGTTGGCGTCGGCGGCTTCACCGGTCAGTCTGAAGCGCTGGAAGTAGACGGACGCGAGAGCTGCCGACAGGTTGGCGTCCCGTTGTTCCGGTCCCAGCAGGGCGCCGGCACGCTCACCATGGGTGATGGCGGTGGCAAGGCACTGCGGGTCGCGGGTGTGGTCGTACAGCCAGCCGAGGGAAATCGTCAGGTCGCTCAGGCAGTAGGCCTGCTGCCGTCTGTCGGGAAGCCCGTCTTCCAGGGCACGTTGCAGGAGTTCGGCGGCGTGCCGCAGGTCGTCGGCGTTTGAATGGTGACTTCGGTATCGGACGAGGTGGGCGCGGGCCTGGTTGGCGTGGCAGCGGCCGCGGTCCGGGCTGCCAGGGGCGAACGCGGCGGCGGCCCGCCGATGCCGGTCGATGCTCGACTCAATGAACGGGAGGTGGGAGGTCGCTTCGTACAGCGTCCGGTAGTGGGTGCCGATCTGGGCGAGCAGGTCGGCTCGGGCACTATGGCCCATGGGGAGCAGAGTGAGCGCGTCATCCCCGTAGCGAACGCACGCCTTCAGGGCGCCGAGGTCGGCCGTCAGATCGTACAGCGCTTCATACGCGAGGCTCAGGAGGTGGAAGCACATCACCTGATCGCCGTCGTTCAGCTCTGGAATCGCGGCGATCTCTCGCAGGGTGATGATCCCTGCCGCGAGCAGGTCGGGATCGCCGGCCTGCCGCCCGCCGTCGACCATCGAAACCGCTCGCGAGAGGCGTTGCTTGATCTCGTCCCGGTCTGCCCGCATTTCGGCCTCCCTGGTATTGCCGATGGTATCGTCGCCGCGCCTGCCGCGAACCTTTGATCTCATGCCAGGATTCGAAGAGGAGCCGTGCCATGGCCTCAACACAGTGGGAAGTCCTCGCCCGGCTGTGTGATCAGTTGCCCGCACTTCGGCGGGAGGTCGCGGAGCACTCGAACGCGGCCGAAGACCTCCTCGATCGCATCGAGGACGGCGCCCGTAGCGGGCGGCCTGTCGCCGCGCTGCTCGATGAACTCGAGGCGGCCCTCGACGACGATGAGGTTCGGGGTGGCCCACCACGCCTGCCCAACCTGCCACCGCAGCCGCCCAGTGAGGAGCGCTTCGTCTGCCCGGACGGTCGCTGCGGCCGTGAGGTGACGCCTCTCCCCGCCGGGCCGGTACCGCGCTGCTGGCTGAACAGTCGGCTGATGCGCTTGCAGGACCCGGATTGAGCGGCTTCTTTCAAGAACTCGCCAAGCAGCTCGCGACGCGATGGATGTCGCTGCTCGCGCTGCCCGGCATCCTGTTCATGGCCGCCTGTCTGACGGCGTCGTGGCTTGGCCAGGCGCGGGCGCTCGACGTCCACCTGCTCTCCCATTCCGTGGACGGGCTCGGCGCTGAGCTGTCGCGCTCCCCAGGGGCGACGCAGGCGCTGCTCCTGACCGCGGCGCTGCTGGGGTCCGGCGCGATCGGGCTGGCAGTGCAGGCGCTGTGCGGTCCCGTCCAGGCGCTGTGCCTCGGCCAGTGGCCGCGCGGCTTGAGCGGCCTCGCAGGCCGCCTCACCGACAGGCGACGCAGCCGCTGGCACGAGCTCCTGGAGTTGCGGCGCGATCTGGAGCGAGGTGCTCCCGCGGCCACGCGGACCAGCGCGCAGCAGCGCCGGATCGATCAGGTGGGCGGCCAGATCAACGCGCTGGCCCGAGCCGAGCCCGGGCGTCCGACCTGGATGGGCGATCGGATCCACGCCCTGGGGCAGGTGTCCGTCTACCGGTACGGACTCGATCTGGAGTTCGGCTGGTCGCGGCTGTGGCTCGCGCTGCCCGACGAAGCGCGGAAGGTGATCGACGAGGCACAGGCCGCGTTTGCCGGCGCCGTCTACATCCTCGCGTGGTCGGTGCCCTACCTCGTTCTCGCCGCGTGGTGGTGGCCGTCCGCCGTCGTCTCGCTGGTGATCGCCGTGGCGGCCCGACAGCGCTGCCGCGCCGCGATCGACACCCTGACGGATCTCACCGAGGCGGTCCTCGACACCCACGGACGCGATCTCGCCATCGCACTCGCCGCGGCACCGTCCGACAGCACCGGCCCACTCACCATCGAGGAGGGACGGGCCGTCACTCGCATCGTGCGAAAGGGGCGCTGAGGGAACTGTACGAAGCCGCCCCTTCCGGGTCATGACGGATTAGGGTCCGATCATGCCTGACGGTGGGATGTTGAACGGCCGGTACCGCATCGTCGATCGGCTGGGCAGTGGCGGCATGGGGTCGGTGTGGCGGGCGGACGACGAGCTCCTGGGTCGTGAGGTGGCGGTCAAGGAGATCCTGTTGCCGCACGGCCTGGACGAGACGGCCCTGGCCGCCGTGCGTGCACGGGCGCTGGCCGAGGCGCGGGCCGCCGCCCGGGTCCGCCACAATGGCGTCGTCACCATCTACGACGTGGTGATCGAGGACGGGCATCCGTGGATCGTGATGGAACTCGTCCGGGCCCGTTCCCTCGACGATCGCATCCGCGAGGAGGGCGCGCTGTCGGTCGCCGAGACGGCTCGGATCGGCGCGGCCTTGGCGGACGCGCTCCGTGCCGTCCACGCCCTCGGGATCGTCCATCGCGACCTGAAACCCGCCAATGTCCTGCTGGAACCTGACGGCCATGTCGTCCTGACCGATTTCGGCATCGCGACCATCGACGGCGACCTCCGTCTGACCGCCTCCGGCCTCCTCATCGGAACTCCGGGCTTCATGGCTCCCGAACGCCTGGCGGGCGAGCCCTCCGGACCCCCGTCCGACCTGTGGTGCCTGGGCGCCGTCCTCTACTCGGCCGTCGAGGGCAGACCCCCCTTCAAGGGCACGACCCCGGCCATGGTCGCCGCGGCGGTCCTCACCGGAGCCCCCGCCCAGCAGACCCGCTCCGGCACGCTGAAGCCCCTGATCACCGCGCTTCTGGAACGCGACCCCGCCGCCCGCCCCGACGCGTCCGAAATCAGCGAACGCCTGAAAGCGGTCCGTCCCGACGCCCCAGGACCGAAGACGCGCGCAGATCCTCAGCCTTCCCGCACCCCGGCGGCCCCCGTCAAGCCCCGGCCGCAGACCCCCAGGCTCCTGGCCTCGGTGCCGCCGACCGCTCCGGCGGCGCCGCAGGCCGCCGCGAAAGGCCGCCGGATCGGCGCGACACCCCAGTGGATACAGGCTGAACGAACCAGTTCCCCGGCCGTGCCCCCTTCGGTCTTCCCCGGAGGGCGCATCGGCTGCCTGGTCGCGCTGGCCGTGGCGATCGCCCTGCTGGCGGGACTGTGGGCCCTGCCCTCGTCCCACTCCGACGATTCCGTCGATCCCGTCAATTCCGTCGATCCCGCCTCCCTGGGGCCCGCGATCGACCCCTGCCAGCTCGTCAGCGATGTGCGGCTGCGATCACTCGGCCTGGTCATCGACGCCCGCGATCCCACCCCCTTTGAGGACGAGAAGCACGGGATGGCGTCGTGCAACTGGAGGGCAAAGAACGAGTCTTCCCCGAGCGTCACGATCGAGGTCATGCGCTACCCCGACGATGAGACCGCCTTTCGAGAATTCCTGAGCGAACGGCGCGACAGAGGCAGCGCCTTCGTCCCCAAGGGCGTAGGGGACGAAGCGAGGGGCTTCAGCAGCAGCGGCACGAGCAGCATCTACGTCATGCTGCGCTTCCGACGCGGAAAACGAGTGGTGTCCGTGACGCTCAACAACGCTCCCCGGATCGAAGCCGGGACTCAGGTCGCCAAGTGGGCCGACACCGAAATTCAGAAGTACCACTGACCTCGCGTCAGGAGTCATCGATGGCGTGGGCTAGCGGAAGGGCCCTTGGACGGCGGGGTCCGGCGGGGCGACGCTCGAGCCGGGGGACGGGGCGGGCGCCGCGGAACGCGAGTCGGGAACGGTGCGCAAGGCGACCAGCGAGGGCGCCGGCAAGGAGAACACTTCGCTGGACGGCCCCCAGGAGACTCGTCGTTCGAGGTCTCACGGTCGCCGTGCGCTTTTCGCTCCTATATAGGGCATGACGGACTAGGGTCCGATCATGCCTGACGGAGGGATGTTGAACGGCCGGTACCGCATCGCCGACCGATTGGGCAGCGGTGGGATGGGATCGGTCTGGCGGGCCCACGACGAACTCCTGGGCCGTGAGGTGGCCGTCAAGGAGATCTTGCTGCCGCACGGCCTGGACGAGGCGGCGTTGGCCGCCTTGCGGGTCCGGGCGCTCGCCGAGGCGCGGGCCGCCGCCCGGGTCCGTCATCCCGGTGTCATCACCATTCATGACGTGGTGATCGAGGACGGGCATCCGTGGATCGTGATGGAACTCGTCCGGGCCCGTTCCCTCGACGACCGCATCCGCGAGGCAGGCGCGCTGTCGGTCGCCGAGACCGCCCGGATCGGTGCCGAACTGGCGGACGCGCTCCGTGCCGTCCACGCCCTCGGGATCGTCCATCGCGACCTGAAGCCTGCCAACGTCTTGCTGGAGCCCGACGGCCACGTCGTCTTGACGGACTTCGGTATCGCGACCATCGAAGGTGACCTCCGCCTGACGGCCTCCGGCCTCCTCATCGGCACACCCGGCTTCATGGCCCCCGAGCGCCTGGCCGGCGAGCCCTCCGGACGTCCGTCTGACCTGTGGTGTCTGGGTGCCGTCCTCTACTCGGCCGTGGAGGGTGGACGTCCCTTCGAGGGCACGACCCCGGCCATGGTTGCTGCGGCCGTCCTCGCCGGGACCGCCGCACCACAGGCCCGCTCCGGCCCGTTGAGTCCCCTGATCACCGCACTTCTGGAACGCGATCCCGCCGCGCGCCCCGATGCGTCCGAGACCACGGAGCGCCTGAAGGCGACAACCGCCGACGAACCCCGACCGGAAACCCGCCCCGACCTTCAGCCGTCCAACACCCCGGCCGCCCCCGTCATACCTCGGCCGCATACTCCCACCCTCCGAGCCTCCACACCGGAACCCCCAGGCGCGGAGCGGGAGATCGGCGCGGTGCCCGAGTGGATGCGGGTCGAACGGACCCGTCCTCCGGCCGAGCCGGCCCCGCGCTTCCGCAGGCCGCCCACAGGTTGCCTAGTGGCGGTCGGCGCGGCGATCACTCGGCCTGCCCGCCGACGACCACATCTCCCTCCCCGCCAACGGGAGCGACCCGACATCGGAGTGCAGAAGTACCACTGACCCCTCGCCAGGAGTCGTCGATGCGCCTGTCAGGTATCGGACGGGTGGGACGTCCTCGGAGGTCCGGTGGGGTGGGCGGACGCAGGCGACGGTTGACAGTGCGCGGGCGAGTGGTACTAATCTCCACATGTGAGCAAGCGTGCAGATATTGAGGCCCCGGCCCCGCTGGACGGCTGTGACGTCCGGATGGTCGACCCCGATCGCGTGGCGGCCGTCCGTGCCGTGATGCCCGCCCCCGAGGTCGTGGACGACCTCGCCGCGGTCTTCTCGGTGCTCGCCGACCCGGGGCGCGTGCGGATCATCACGGCGCTCCTGGAGGGCGGTGAGATGTGCGTCTGCGACATCGCCGCCGTCTGCGCGAGCAGCGAGTCGGCGGTCTCCCACGCCCTGCGCCTGCTGCGCGCGGGACGGGTCGTCACGGTCCGCAGGTCCGGCCGGGTGGCCTACTACCGGCTGGCCGACTCCCACGTCCGCCTGCTGCTCGACCTGGCCCTGACCCACTTCGGACACGAGACCTCCTCAGCGGACCGTGAGACCCCTTCCGGTCCCGAAGCCCGCTAGCCCGGGCCCGACCCCCTGGAGCGATGCATGGAGAACCCGGCTGGACGCACGCGGGAAGCGGCGGCCACGGCGACCGGCGAGGCCCACGACGACCACGATCATGACCATGAGAGCGGCGGCGGGGACGGCCACGGACATGGTCACGGGCATGGCCACGGTCACGGTCACGGGGTGTCCGCGGATGCCGATCGGCGCTACCTGACCGGCGCGCTGGTCCTGATCGCCGGGTTCATGGTCGGCGAGGTCGTGGTCGGTCTGCTGGCGCATTCGCTGGCGCTGGTCTCCGACGCCGCGCACATGCTGACCGACGCCGCGTCGATCGTGCTGGCGCTGGTGGCGATGCGGCTGTCGGCGCGTCCGCCGGAGGGCGGCTTCACCTACGGGCTGAAGCGGGCGGAGATCATGTCCGCCCTGATCAACGGCATCAGCCTGCTGCTCCTGTCCGCGTTCTTCGTGTACGAGGGCGTCGACCGCCTGATCGATCCGCCGAAGGTCGAGGGCGGCCTGGTGGTGGCGACGGGTTTGGCCGGGATCGTGATCAACCTGCTGGCGACCTGGCTGATCAGCAAGGCCAACCGGTCGAGCCTGAACGTCGAGGGCGCCTACCAGCACATCCTCAACGACCTGTTCGCGTTCATCGCGACCACCATCGCCGGTGCGGTCGTCCTGTTCACCGGCTTCGCCCGGGCCGACGCGATCGCCGCGCTCATCGTGGCCGTCCTCATGCTCAAGGCCGGGTACGAGCTGGTCCGCGGCGCGGGCCGGGTGTTCCTGGAGGCCGCCCCCGACGGTCTGAGCCCGGCCGAGGTCGGGGCTTCCATGGCGGCGTCCCCGAGCGTGGTCGAGGTCCACGACCTGCACGTCTGGGAGGTCACGTCCGGCTACCCGGCCCTGTCGGCGCACATCCTGGTCGACGTGGGCGGGGACTGCCACGCCGTCCGGCGCGCGATCGAGGCGATGCTGAGGTCCCAGTACGGGATCGACCACACCACCCTCCAGGTCGACCACGCCCCGTCCGACGTGGTGCCGGTCGGGGCGTCCGCCCGGGTGGACGACCATTGCGCCGACCCCCACGGCCCCGTCCACCGTTCTCCGAACCACTGACCGGACATGACGCGGGGCAAGGGCCGCGGCAATGGCGCGTCCTTGCCCGCGAATTTCGGTTGCGCTGCGTTACGACCCGCTGCCGAAACGCTGGTCGCGGCCATTAGCACGGGCGGACGGCGACTGTCGAGGTGAACAGATGCCGACCACTGGCAATCGGGCGATTGACGGCTATTGAGCCGATATGATCTTCGCGATACGTTCAAGCCGCGCTGAGGCCGCCGTGGACCGTTCGGCGCATGCGGGAGGACTTCGATGGGCTTCGCGGGACCGCACAAGACGGTCGTCATCGTCGGTGCGGGCCTGGGCGGCACCGCCACCGCCATCCGCCTGATGCAGTTCGCCAGGGAGCCCCTGCGGATCGTGGTGGTCGAGAGGCGGCCCGAATACCGGAACGCCGGGGTCGCCTATCACCCGTCGGGCAACGACTGGCATCACGTCTTCAATATCCAGGTGGGACGCATGTCGATGTTCCGGGAGGACGTCGACGACTTCCTGTCCTGGATCGACCATGAGGCCGACCGGGCGGGCTGGCCCCCGGAATGGCGCGACTTCGCCTTCTTCGAGTCCGGGCCGGCTCCCCGCCGGATCTACGCCGACTACGTCACCACCCGTCTCGCCGAGGCCGTCCGCGAGGCGTCGATCGGGGTGACGTTCAGCGCGATCGACGGCGAGGTGGTCGACCTCGCCGTCGGCGCCGGCCACGTGGACCTCGTCGTGGAGGAACACCCCTCGCGGCCCTCCGACCCGACACCCCCCAGGACGACGCTCCGGGCGGACCACGTCGTCCTCGCGACGGGCCTGGAGGAGCGGGACCTTCCCTTCGCGACCGATGTGGGGGACCATCCGGCGTTCGTCCGGCACCCCTACTCCGAAGCGGGGATCGAACGCATCCTCGGCGTCCCGAAGGACGCCGAGGTCGCCATCATCGGCACGCTGCTCAGCGCGCACGACTCGGCCTCGATGCTCCTGCGGCGCGGCCACACCGGGAAGATCCACATGATCTCCCGGTCGGGCCTGACGCTCCGCCCCTACCCCTCGGACCACCGCCACCGCGTCCTCACGCTGCCGGAACCGCACCTGCAGGCGGACGCCTACGAAGGCCGCGACCAACTGGTCCGGCGCCTCATGGACGAGTGGCAGCGGCTGTGCGCGCTGGTCGCCCGGGAGTGTCCCGGCGTCGACCCCGCGGTGGTGACCGAACACGTCGCCAAGTCGTGGGAGGCCCACCTCCCCGAGGTCCTGGCCCGCGTGCCGTCGTCCGACCTGCGTGCTCTGCTCGACGAGCACGGGAGCCTGCTGGCCACCCTGCGCGTGGGCGCCGTCCCCTACATCACCGAGGTCGTCGCCCCGGCGCTGGCCGATGGTGGACAGGTCGTCATCACCACCGGGAAGGTCGAGGAGGTCCAGCCCACCGAGGCCGGCACGCTCAGGTTGTCGGTGGCGGACCGGGCGTCGGTGCGGACGATCGACGCGGACCTGGTGATCTCGAACTTCGGGCGGGAGACGGACTACGAACGCGTCGGCTCCGCGCTCTGGACGAGCCTGCTGCGCAAGCGGCTCGCCACGCCGCACCGGCGCACCGGGCGCGGCGTCGAGGTGGACGAGCATGGCGTCCTGCTGGGGCCGGACGGCACTCGCTCCGGCCCGATCTCCGTGGTCGGCTGCCCCCGCGAGGGGGACGAGATCGTGCGCAACGGCCGCCTGGGCGCCTTCGCCTTCAACCTCGCCGCCATCAAGAACCATTCGGTGGGCGTGGCCGCGACCGTGCTGCATCGGCTCGAAGCCCGTTTCGACGAACCCTCGGACGCCGTGCCCGAAACGGACGACCCGAAGGCGATCGAGGAGTTCGAACGCGCGGTGCAGCTGGACGTCCATCGCATGGCCTCTCGCCATCGCCGCGACCGCGACGTCCTGGCGATCCGGCTCGAGGAGCACCTCGAAGTCCTCCACCGCGTTCTGACCTTCGACGACGAAACCGCCATCTCGGATCGTGCGCTCCGCTTCGTCGTCAACAACGCCGCCATGACGAGGCTCAACAACCTGTCGGTGACGCCCCGGGACCTTCGAGCCCTGCTCCGCCTCGACGAACCAGCAGAGTCGAACTGAGCACACCCCGCCGCGGCATTCGAGAAGAAGCGTCGCCGTCTCGTTGAATGCCAGCCTCGAACCATGTCCGCGAACCCTCGAGAAATTCCAGGGGTCATGCTCGTCGGCTCGCACCATCGCACCGTCCGCGGCCTCTGCAACCGCACGGGGAATCCGGGGGACGGCGCCGTTCTGGTGGTCGACACGCTCACCCCCGAGAGCTACGAGGCCATCCTCGCCAGCTCGGCCGTGATCTGCGCGAAGGGCGGACGGACCGGCCACATGCAGTCCCTCTGCCGGTCGCGCGGAATCCCGGTCCTCCGGGTCGAACCGTCCGAGCTGGACGCGCTCGTCGGCGAGATCACCCTGCTGCCCGACCGCGCGTCGGTGGTCCTCGGCGACGTCGAGCCCGCGACGGGACCGGCCGGGCCGCGGAGCGCGTCCTTCGGCGACGTCGAGTCGATCTGCGTGGTCATCGCCGACGCCACCGACATCCGCTCGACGAACGCCCTCACACCGCGCGTCCGGCGCGCGAACTCCTGGTTCATCCGCGAGGAGTTCCTCTGCTTCTCCGCGGGCCTGAGCCCGATCGACTCGCTGCGGACGGGCCCGCGGGAGGCCGAGTGCTACGGCGCACGCGTCGCCGAGGAGCTGTGCTCGATGGCGGCCGAGCTCCTGCCCGGCCAGCGCCTGATCATGAGGCTGCTCGACCTGCGCTCGGACGATGCCGCCAAGATCACCGTCCGCGTCCCCGTGGACGCCGAACCCAACCCCGAGATGGGCCGTCACGGCGCGCGCTGGCTGCTCCGCGAACGCCACTACCCGCGCGCCTTCCGGACGCTGCGCACCCACCTTCGCGAGCGCCTCGGCGCGGACGCGGACCGGGTGGGCTTCGCCGTCCCGTTCATCAACGACCCCGACGAGTTCGTGCGCCTACGCCGGCACCTCGACCTGGGACACGACACACCGCTGGGCGTCTTCGTGGAGACCCCGGCCGCCGTCCACTCGGCCCCCGCCTTCTGCGCCGCCGGGGCCAGCGAACTGTTCGTCGGCACCAAGGACCTGATCCAGTTCTACCTGGCCGCCGACCGGGGCAACCACCTGGTCTCGTCCGTCTACCAGACCCGCCATCCGGCCGTCCTGGCCGCTCTGCGCGAAACCGTCGAGTCCGGACGAGCCGCCGGTGTCCCGGTGCACGTGTTCGCGCTGGGCGCCGACCTGGACCACTACCTGCGGCACCTCCCGACCCGAACCCTCATGATGTGCACCGCCGAACTACAACAATTCGCCACCAGAACAGCCGCCTAGCTCACCCCGTACGAGCCGAAGAATTCCGCCCCCACTCCGTTCCGGCATGATCGGACGCGTGGACATCGCGGTCAGCACAACCGGAAACACCCGGAGGTACGTCGCAGTCCAGCCCCACCCCCAACTCAGGGACCTGCTGGCGACGCACGGATTGAGCGGAACCGAGACCGCGTCCTCCCCGGGATCCCTGATCGTGCCCGCCGAGCCCACCGTGTCCCTCGTGATCGACCTGAACGGCGCCCGATCGGACGGTTTCGTCACCGCGGCCGGACGGATGCACCGCAGCGCCGCCCCCACCACGCCCAAACCCGAGGCATGGGTATCGCTCACCCTGACGCTGCCGGGCGCGTACCGCCTCCTCGGCGCCCGTCTGGGGGAACTGGACCGCCCGGTGCTCAAACTGTCGGACGTGCTCGGCGTCGCACTGGCGGCGGAACTCGCCGAACGCGTCGGTGAGGCCCCCACCTGGGACCGGCGCTTCGCCGCGATGCAGGACCTCCTCACCACCCACCTCACATCGGGCACCGCACCCGCTCCTGGGGTCCTCCTGGCGTGGCGGCGTCTGGTCGCCTCCGGCGGTACCGTCCCCGTGGGAGCGGTGGCCGACGAGGTCGGCTGGAGCTCCCAGCACCTGGTCAGGATGTTCCGCCGCTCGTTCGGCCAGCCGCCCAAGAACCTGGCGAGGCTGCTGCGGCTCCGAGCGGTGCTGCGACGCGTCCGGGCCGAGGGGAGCTGGCAGGAGGCGGCCTTCGACGCGGGCTACTTCGACCAGGCGCACTTCACGCGCGACCTGCGCGAGTTCACCGGCACCACCCCGAGCCGGTACCTGCGCGCCGCGCTGCCCTGCGGCTGCGTGAGGCAGGTGAACTCCTTACAAGATCGTTCGCCGGACGTCCCGTAGCGTCCGAGCACTCGTTCTCGAAGGGAGCACCAGTCATGACCGATCCGCGCGACCTCAACCCGATCTTCTCCGAGCGTTTCAACGCCGGCGACGCCGGGCCGATCGCCGACCTCTATGAGAAGGACGCCGTCTTCCACACGTCCACGGGTCCGATCACCGGCCGCGAGGCCATCCGGGACCACTACGCCACCATGCTCGCCTCGTCCCCGACGATGGACTCCCGCGCCCGGCGGATCCTCTCCTGCGGCGACGACCTCGCCCTCATCACGTCCGACTGGACCTTCACCGTGGGCTCCGACTCCAGGTCGGGCGTCTCGGTCGAAGTGGTCCGGCGCCAGCCCGACGGCACCTGGATGTACGTCATCGACGAGCCCGACATCCAGCGCTGACCACCGGGGACGTAGCCCGCACGTTCTGGTCGCGCAGGTCCGGTTCTTCGTTACCAGCCGCGTTCCCACCAGGTGGGGATGCTGGGGCGTTCGCGGCCGAGGGTGGTGTCCTTGCCGTGGCCCGGGTAGACCCAGGTCTCGTCCGGGAGGCGGTCGAAGACGCGCTCGGTCACGTCGGTCAGGAGCTGCTTGAAGCGGGTGGGGTCTCCCCAGGTGTTGCCCACGCCGCCGGGGAAGAGGCTGTCCCCGGTGAACAGGTGGGGACGGTCCGGGGCGGTGTGGAGGAGGGCGATGGAGCCGGGCGTATGGCCCCGGAGGTGGATGACCTCCAGCGCGGCATCGCCCACCTGGATGGTGTCGCCGTCCTGGACGGTCTCGGTGACCGGGACGGGGAGCGGGTCGGCGTCGAACGGGTGGGCGGTGACCGGCGCGCCCGTGGCGTCGACGACGTCCTTGAGGGCCTGCCAGTGGTCCTGGTGGCGGTGGGTGGTGACGATGCGGCTCAGCGGGCCGTCGCCGAGGATCGACAGGAGGCGGGACGGCTCGTTGGCCGCGTCGATGAGCAGCTGGTCGCCCGTGGTGGTGCAGCGCAGGACGTAGGCGTTGTTGTCGTACGGGCCGACGGCGACCTTGGTGATGGTGAGCCCGGGCAGTTCACGGCTGTCCGGTGGTCCGCCGACCTCGACGTTGCCGGTGTAGGTCATCGCTCCTCCGATCCTGGATTCCTCCACCAGGCATCTTCCCCTATCGCGCCTGCACGAGTGGAATGAGTCAGCGGACTCATCGGAGTCGTGTCGTGTGAGGCGGAATGGTCCGGCGGAGGGACGCACCATGGGGGCGGAGGTGGAGGTGGGCGCGATCGAGGGGCGTCCCGGCGGGTTCTGGAGCATGCTCAGCCGGTCGGACCAGCAGGCGCTGTGGGCGATGGGGCGGCGGGTCGAGGTCCCGCCCGGCGGGATGCTCTGCCATCAGGGGGTCGCCTCACCGGCGGTCGTCGTGCTGTTCCCCGCGGGGTCGCGGACGACGGGACGGATCCTGGCGAAGGAGTTCGTCGCCAACGGCGAGGGCGACGAGTCGATCATCGAGCTGTTCGGCGTGGGGGACCTGGTCGCGGGGCTCGCGCCGTGGGGGCACCCGCAGCGCGGGACGGTCGCCGCGCTCGACCACCTGGCGGCGCTGCGCGTGGACCGGCGCCAGTTCGGCGGGCTGCTCGCGGCGAATCCGCAGGTCGCGGCCGCCGCGATGGACGCGTTCGCGCACCAGGAGAACTACAGCGGGCGGCGGCACGCCGTGCGCGTCGCCGACCACCCGCAGCGGCTCGCGCATCATCTGCTGGAGCTCGCGCACCGCTTCGGCGACCCGGAGACCCAGCCGTCCGGCGGGCGGGAAGACGGGATCGTGGTGCCGTCCCGGCTGAGCCAGGCGGACCTGGCGAACTGGGCGGGCGTGTCGCGCGAGACGCTGGTGCGGTGGTACCGGCGGTGGCGGGCGAAGGGGATCCTGACGCCGCGTCCGCTGACGCTGCTCGACCCGGAGGCGCTGCGCCGGGAGGCGGCGCCGTGGGGGGACGAGTGGCCGGCCGTCCCGCAGCGGGAGGACGCGCCGGAGCCCGACCCGGGACGTCCCGTCGGCCTGGCGCGGCGCGCGCCGGTGCGGATCGGCGCGTCCGGCCCGCCGAGGCGGCTGCCGCCGGACAAGCCGTTCTTCACCGGCCGGACGATCAGCCTCGGCAAACTCGACCTGCTGCTCGCGCAGTCGCAGTGGCCGCGCGCGGTGCTGATCCAGGGCATGGCCGGGGTGGGGAAGACGACGCTGGCGGTGCACTGGGCGCACCGGGTCGCCGACCGCTTCCCCGACGGGGTCATCTTCACCGAGCTGCGGAACGGGACGCGCGGCCCGGCGACGCCGGACGAGGCGATGGGGCAGGTGCTGCGCGGGGTCGGCGTGCCCGGAGACCAGCTGCCGCGCACCGAGCTCGAGCTCGCCGCGCAGTGCCGGTCGCTGCTGGCGGACCGGCGGCTCCTGCTCATCCTGGACAACGCCTCCAGCGCCAGGCAGGTCCGTCCGCTGCTGGACGCCGTGAACGCGGGCCTGGTCGTGCTGACGGCGCAGCGCCGCATGCCCGACCTGGCGGGGGAGGACGGACGCGTCGACGGCGACATCCGCGTCCTGGAACTGCGCGAGATGAGCCCGGACGAGGCGGCCGACCTGGTCTCGGGCGTGCTCGGGCCCGGCGACCCGCGCCCGCGCGAGGAGCGGCGCGCGGTGGAGCGGCTGTCCCGGGAGTGCGGGTTCCTGCCGCTGGCGCTCGCGGTCGCGGCGGGCGCGCTCGCCGAGAACCCGGACGTGCCGATCGCCGAGACCGTCCGGACGCTGGCGGACCGGTCCGGGGCTCCCTACCCGGCGCCGATGCGGCCCACCTTCGACCTGGCCTACCGGGGCCTGCGCCGCGACCACCGGGCCGCGTTCCGGATGCTCGGCCTCGCCGCCGGCCCGGACGTCACGCCCGCCGCCCTCGCCGCCCTGCTGGACGGCACGACCGACGCGGCCGCGGAGGCGCTGGAGGGGATGCGGCAGGCGTTCCTGGTGCACGAGACCGGGCCCGGCCGCTACCGGATCCATGACCTGCTGCGTGACTTCGCGCACGAGCGCGGCCTCGCCGAGGACGCCGACACCGACCGGTTCGCCGCGCAGCGCCGGTTCCTGGCGTCCTCCCTGGCCTCGGCGCGTTCGGCGGCGCGCGCGCTGGACCGCCGGCGCCGTCCGTCCCTGGACGAGCGGAACATCCCCGATCCGGCGCACCCCGTCCCGGCGGAGGCGCGTGCGCAGGCGCTCGCCTGGTTCGAGTCCGAGCGGCGGACGCTCGTCGCCGCCGTCCAGCTCGCCGCCCGGCTCGGCCTGCACCGGACGTGCTGGGAACTGGCGGACGCGCTGTTCGGCTTCCAGGAGTTCCGCCGCTACAGCGAGGACAACATCGCCGTCCACCAGGCGGGCCTGGGCGCGGCGCGCGCCGAGGACAACTGGGCGGCGGCGGCCGTGATGCTGCACAACCTGGCCGTCGCGCACTTCGACGTCGGACGGGCCGTCCAGGCGATCGGGTACGGCGAGGACGCCCGCCGCGCGTTCCGTTCCGCCGACCCGCCGAACCGGTACGGCGAGGCCGTGGCGCTCGCGACGCTCGCCGACGTCCACGCCGCGCAGGGCCGCTACCTGACCGCGATCGAGAACGCGCGGCGGTCCCTGTCCATCCACCGCGAGCTGGACGACCAGGGCGGTGTGGGACGCGGGCACGAGACGCTCGCCCGCGCGCACCTCGCGCTCGCCGACTACGAGACCGCGCTCGGGCACGCCCGCCGGGCGCTGGCGATCCGGCAGGGGCTCGGCGACCGGCGCGGCATCGCCGAGACGCTGCTGACCACCGCGCTCGTCCACCGCAGGCGCGGCGTCGTCGACGACGCGGTCGCGAACGCGCTGGAGTCGCTGTTCCTGCGCGAGGAGGACGGCGACCGGTTCGGGTCCGCGCAGGCGCTGACCGAGCTGGCCCGCATGTACGCCACGCTCGGCCTGCGCGACCTGGCCCGCCGGGACGCCGAGCGCGCCCTGGGCATCTACCGGGAGCTGGGCGTCCGGCACGGGCAGGCGCGCGCGCTCACCACGCTCGGACGGCTCGCCTGCGACGCCGCCGGGTTCGCCGAGGCGTTCACGTTCTGCGGGCAGGCGCTGAGCATGCACCGCGACACCGGCGACCGGCACGGCGAGGCCGAGACGCTCGCGCAGCTCGGCGTGGTGTGCTGGCGGCTCGGCCGGTACCGCGAGGCGCGCGAGCGGCTCGGCCGGGCGCTGGACATCCGCCGCGAGATCGGCGACCAGCACGGCGAGGCGCACGACCTGGAGAACCTGTCGGTCGTGATGCGCCGCCTGCACCGCTACCAGGAGGCGTTCGTCCACGGCCTGGAGGCGCTGGAGCTGTGGCACCGGCTCGGCGCCCGCGGCAACATGGCCGGGACGCTCGGCAGCCTCGCCCGCACCTACATCATGCTCGGCCTGCCGGACGAGGCGGAGGGCGCGGCCCGCCAGGCCCTCGCGATCCGCCGCGAGATCGGCGACTCCTACGGGATGGGCATCGGCCTGGACACCTTCGCCGCGACCCTGCGCGCGGGCGGACGGCCCGAGGAGGCGCTCAAGGTGCAGACCGAGGCGCTGCGCGTGCTCGGCGAGGTCGGCGACCGGCACAGCGAGGGCGCCGCGCTCGTCCACCTCTCCCGGATCCACCTCGAACTCGGCCACGCCGAGGACGCCCTGGCCGCCGGGCGGCGCGGCCTGGACCTGGCGCAGGAGCTCGGCGACACCCGCGAGCAGGCCCGCGTCCTGCACCACATGGGACACGCCTGCCAGCTGCTCGGACGGCACGCCGAGGCGTCCGGACACCTGAACGTGGAGATCACGATCCGCCGCGACATGGGCGACAACGTGGGCCTGCGGCGCGCGCTGGTACGGCGCCGCGCCTCCCTCGCCGCGCTCGGCGACCACACCGGCGCGGCCGACTGCGCCCGCCGGATCCGCGCGATCGACCAGTGGCTCGAGTCGGAGGGCCCGGAACCGGCGTGACGTCCGCGCCCCCGGGCCCTCTGTGCCGAATTACCGGGTTTCGGGGGGTCGCCGCGCGTTCACTATCTAGGTCAGGGAGACCTGTGCGCGCGGCCGCCCCAGCCGGGCCGCGCGGGAAGGAGATGGGAGCGATGCCGGCCGCGTTCTGGGACGCGCTACCGGGGGACGCACAGGAGGCGCTCGAACACGCCGGGACCGTGGCGCTGATCAGGCCGGGAGCCTTCCTCGCGCGCGAGCACACGCGCTCGACCAACGTGTACGTGCTGCGCTCCGGCGCGGCCAAGGTCTGGGTGGACCGGGACGACGAGAGCGTCATCCTGGACGTCCTGGGCCCCGGCGACCTGGTCGGCGAGATGGAGATCGCCGACGGCGGCGAGCGGTACGCCAACGTGGAGGCGCTGAGCCGCGTCGAGGCGCTCGCGCTGCCCGGCGACCGCTTCCGCGTCGTCCTCTCCGGCCACCCGGCCGCGATCTGGGCGCTCACCGCGGTGCTGTCGGAGAAGCTGCGCGACGCCGACGACCTGCGCACCGCGCACTACCCCGACGCCCCGGGCCGCCGCCTGGCGTCCCGGCTGCGCCGCCTCGCCGAGCGCTTCGGCACCCCGGTCGCGACCGGGGGCCTGGTCGTCCGCATCCCGCTCTGCCAGCGCGACCTCGGCCGCTGGGCCGGCATGAGCCGCCGCAAGGTCGCGCAACTGCTCGCCCGCGAGCGCCTCGGCGACGGCATCGTCGTCACCCGCACCGCGATCACCCTGCGCTCACCCGAGGTCCTCGACCGCCTCGCGGGCGACGACCCCGACGGCTACCTCGCCGACACCGGCTGACCCACCCCGCGCGGGCGGACGCGCTCGCCACGCCCGCCCGCCTCGAGCGGGTCGCGGGTGCTACGGGAAGGACGGGTCGACGGGCCACCTCGGCGGGGTGGGGAGCGCGCCGTCCGGACGGGTGGTGAGGCCCGAGCCGCCCGACCGCCCGGTGATCCACGCGAGCAGCGCCGCCGCCGACCCGGTCACCTCCGGGCCGTCGCCGAGGTCGGCGGACTGCCCGGTGTCGGTGGCGCGCAGCCGGAGCCCCTGCAGGCCGCCGCGCCTGTCCGGGCCGACCTCGCCGAGGCCGCGCAGCGTGTGGCCCAGTTCCGCGCGGACGTACTCCACGGGCCAGTCGGCGGGGCCGTATCCGGTGGCGAGGTCGACGTGGTGCACCTCGATCTCGCGCCACCGCCGGTGCAGGACGAACCAGGCGGGCATCTCCGGCCCGATCCCGCCCTGCACGCGGAAGTCCCAGGCGTCGTCCGGCAGCGCCCGCGTCTGCTCGGCGAACCGCTCCGTCGACGTCCGCAGGTCGTCGACCAGTTCGTCCGTGCCGCGTCCCGCGCCCGCGCGGATTCCCTCCTCACGCGCCTCGACACTCGGGTACTGCGGGACCTTCTCCCTGGTCCGCGCCCACTCCAGCAGGTTCCACAGCGAATCGGCGTTGCGCGCCACATGTGTCGCGACATGCCCGCGCGTCCATTCCGGCAGGCCGGAGGCCGCCCGCAGCTCCGCGTCGCCGAGCCCGGCCACGCTCTTCAAGAGCCGGCCCGCGCCTTCCTCGATCGCCGCCAGCATCGCCGCACGCTCCTGCGCGGATCCGCTCGTCACGCCGCCCATCCCGCCTCCTCGCGAACTCAGGAAAGCTCATCCTGACACGCCGCGGCCCGCATTGAACCTCAGGCGGGCGGTGCGGATCTCGCGGCTCCGAAAGCTCCGCCCCGGCGCCGGTCAGGCCTTCGTGAGGACGTTCAGGACGAAGCCGGTGGTGCGGCGGTGCCAGAGGCCGGGGCGGCGGAGCATCGCGTGGCCCTCGTCCGGCACCGTGACGAAGTCGAGTGAGGCGGCCACCGGACGCGCCCGGTCGGCGTACCGGACGGACGCCCGGAACGGAGTGGTGCCGTCCTCGGTCCCGTGCATGATCAGGACGCGGCGGCCCGCGAGCTGCTCGACCGGTTCGTCCCGGGGCACCCACGGGGCGAGCGCGGCGACACCGGCCACCTGCGGGTCGTCCGCGACGCGCAGGGACGTCCGCGCCCCCATCGAGTGGCCGACCAGCACGACCGGGATGTCCGGATGGGCCTTGCGGATCACGTCCAGCGCCCACCGGGCGTCCGGGAGCGGGGACGCCTCGTCGCCGTTCCAGCCCCGGTAGCGGTAGCCGAGCGACCAGACGGCCAGGCCCCGCCGCCGTCCGGCGCTGGCCAGGTGCATCGCGAAGGGGACCATGCGCAGCGCGGGTCCCTGCCGCGCCGTGGCGGGCTCGCGGCTGGACTCCCGGCCCCCGTGCAGGATGAGCGCCACCGCGTCCGGACGTGCCGGGCCGCGCGACTTCAGGCGCGGGCGAAGATCCAGGGGGCGGGGCTGGAGATCCATTGGGCCAGCTTGTCACGGTTGCCAAAAATGACTGGAGCGGCCCCGCGTCGTTGAGGAGCATCGGTCCATGAGCACCGAGCGCCCGCCCGAACCGTCCGCCGATCCCTCCGGACCGTCCGACCCCGTGGACGGCCCGTCCGACCAGGCCGTTCGCCCGCCCGAGCGGATCGTCCTGCCCGGCCTGACCCTCCGCCGCGCCACCGAGGACGACGCCCCGGCCCTCGTGAAGGCCCTGAACGACTCGTTCGACCACCTCCACCCCTGGATGCCGTGGGCCGCCCAGCCGCAGACCCTCGAGGGGGAGCGCGCCTGGGCCGCCGAATCCTGCCGGAACTGGGAGAACGGCACCGACTACGCCTACCTGATGGAGGGCCCGGACGGCGGGATCGCGGGCACGGTCGGCCTCCACGGCCGCCTCGGTCCCGGCGCCCTGGAGATCGGCTACTGGGTGCACGTGGGGTACACCCGGCGTGGCTTCGCGACGAGGGCGGCCGAGGCGGTGACCGAGGTCGCGTTCGGCCTGCCCGGCGTCGAGCGCGTCGAGATTCACTGTGACATCGCCAACAAGCGCAGCGCCGCCGTCCCGCCCAAGCTCGGCTACACGCTGCTCTGCATCGAGGACCACGTCCGCGACGCCCCGGCAGAGGAAGGCCCGCGGATGCGCTGGGGGATCACCCGCGAGGTCTGGGCCCGCAGGGACGCCTGAGGGGGCCGCAGGCCCTGGGCGGCAAGGGCCGGCGGCGCCGCGCGCCCCGGCCCGGCCCGGGCGTCCCCGGCCCGGCCTGGCGGACACGCTGTGTGACCAGGCGCGTTCTGGTGGCGGTAGATCTTCGAACACGTGTACGGTTCGGGCGGGCCCGGAGGTCTCGTGGGGGCGGGACGGCCGAGGTGAAATTCGGCGGGCCGTTTTTCTGTTGTCAAGACGGGGGAGTCCGCGCGATCCCGCGTTCTGTCGGACCCCCTGACTACCGTGGGGACAACCCGTCCCATCGCCGCGCCCCAGAAGAGGAACCGGAATCGACGCCGTGCATGACCGACTCATCGTGCGAGGAGCACGCGAGCACAACCTGAAGGACGTCTCGCTCGACCTGCCGCGGGACGCGATGATCGTGTTCACCGGCCTGTCCGGGTCCGGCAAGTCCAGCCTGGCCTTCGACACGATCTTCGCCGAGGGCCAGCGCCGGTACGTCGAGTCGCTGTCGGCCTACGCCCGACAGTTCCTCGGGCAGATGGACAAGCCCGACGTGGACTTCATCGAGGGCCTGTCCCCGGCGGTCTCGATCGACCAGAAGTCGACCAGCAAGAACCCGCGGTCGACGGTCGGGACGATCACCGAGGTCTACGACTACCTGCGGCTGCTGTACGCGCGGATCGGGCATCCGCACTGCCCGATCTGCGGCCGTCCGATCAGCCGCCAGGCCCCCCAGCAGATCGTCGACCGGGTGCTGGAGCTCGACGAGGGCACCCGCTTCCAGGTGCTCGCGCCGGTCATCCGCGGCCGCAAGGGCGAGTACCTCGAGCTGTTCCGCGAGCTGCAGTCCAAGGGCTATTCCCGCGCGCTCGTCGACGGCGAGATGATCCGCCTGGACGAGCCGCCCACGCTGAAGAAGCAGGAGAAGCACGACATCTCCGTGATCGTGGACCGGCTCGCGGTCAAGGACTCGGCGCGCCAGCGGCTCGCCGACTCCGTCGAGACGGCCCTCGGCCTCGCGGGCGGCACGATCGTGCTCGACTTCGTCGACCTCCCCGAGGACGACGAGAACCGCACCCGGATGTACTCCGAGCACCTCTACTGCCCCTACGACGACCTGTCGTTCGAGGAGCTGGAGCCCCGCTCGTTCTCCTTCAACTCGCCCTACGGCGCGTGCCCCGAGTGCACCGGCCTCGGCACCCGCATGGAGGTCGACCCCGAGCTGGTCGTCCCCGACGAGGACCTCGCGCTCGGCGAGGGCGCCATCCAGCCGTGGTCCGGCGGGCACGTCAGCGACTACTTCCTGCGGCTGCTGTCCGCGCTCGGCGACGCCATGGGCTTCGACCTGAACACGCCGTGGCGCAAGCTGCCCCTCAAGGCGCGCCGGGCGATCCTGAACGGCCACGAGACGCAGGTGCACGTCCGGTACAAGAACCGGTACGGCCGCACCCGCTCGTACTACACGGCCTACGAGGGCGTGATCCCCTACATCCACCGGCGGCACGCCGAGTCCGAGAGCGACTCCTCGCGCGAGAAGCTCGAGGGCTACATGCGCGAGATCCCGTGCCCGGCCTGCGACGGCGCGCGGCTCAAGCCGGTCGTCCTCGCGGTGACGATGGGCGGCAGGTCGATCGCCGAGGTCTCGGCCATGCCGATCGGCGAGGCCGCCAAGTTCCTGCTGGCGATGGAGCTGAACGACCGCGACCGGCACATCGCCGAGCGCGTCCTGAAGGAGATCAACGCCCGGCTCGGGTTCCTGCTGGACGTCGGGCTCGACTACCTCACCCTCGACCGCGCGTCCGCGACGCTGGCGGGCGGCGAGGCGCAGCGCATCCGGCTCGCCACCCAGATCGGGTCCGGGCTGGTCGGCGTCCTGTACGTGCTGGACGAGCCGTCCATCGGCCTGCACCAGCGCGACAACCACCGGCTGCTGGAGACGCTGCTCCGGCTGCGCGACATGGGCAACACGCTGATCGTCGTCGAGCACGACGAGGACACCATCAACGCCGCCGACTGGGTCGTCGACATCGGCCCCCGCGCGGGCGAGCACGGCGGCAAGATCGTCGTGTCCGGCACCGTCGAGGAGCTGCTGGAGTCCGAGGACTCGCTGACCGGCCAGTACCTGTCCGGCCGCCGCGAGATCGCGGTGCCCGAGATCCGCCGTCCCCGGACCAGGAACCGCGAGATCACCGTCAAGGGCGCGCAGCAGAACAACCTGCGGGGCGTCGACGTCGCGTTCCCGCTGGGCGTGTTCACCGCGGTCACCGGCGTGTCCGGATCGGGCAAGTCCACGCTGGTCAACGACATCCTGTACAACTCGCTGGCCAAGCAGCTGCACGGCGCCAAGACCGTCCCGGGCAAGCACAAGCGGGTCAACGGCGTCGACCAGCTCGACAAGGTCGTGCACGTCGACCAGTCGCCGATCGGCCGCACCCCGCGGTCGAACCCGGCCACCTACACCGGCGTGTTCGACCACGTCCGCAAGCTGTTCGCGCAGACGACCGAGGCGAAGGTGCGCGGCTACCAGCCGGGCCGGTTCTCCTTCAACGTCAAGGGCGGCCGCTGCGAGAACTGCTCCGGCGACGGCACCATCAAGATCGAGATGAACTTCCTGCCGGACGTCTACGTCCCCTGCGAGGTCTGCCACGGCGCCCGGTACAACCGGGAGACCCTGGAGGTCCACTACAAGGGCAAGACGATCTCCGAGGTGCTGGACATGCCGATCGAGGAGGCCGCGGTCTTCTTCGAGCCGGTCACCGCGATCCACCGGCACCTGAAGACCCTGGTGGACGTCGGGCTCGGCTACGTCCGGCTGGGCCAGCCCGCGCCGACGCTGTCCGGCGGCGAGGCGCAGCGCGTCAAGCTCGCCTCCGAGCTCCAGCGCCGCTCGACCGGCCGCACGATCTACGTGCTGGACGAGCCGACCACCGGCCTGCACTTCGAGGACATCCGCAAGCTCCTCGGCGTGCTGAACGGCCTGGTCGACAAGGGCAACACGGTCATCGTCATCGAGCACAACCTCGACGTCATCAAGACCGCCGACTGGATCATCGACATGGGCCCCGAGGGCGGCTCCCGAGGCGGCACCGTCGTCGCCACGGGCACCCCCGAGGAGGTCGCGAGGGTCGAGGGCAGCCACACCGGCCACTTCCTCGCCAAGATCCTCGACTGACCGGGCACACCATCAGGCCGCGCGGAACCCTCCGCGCGGCCTGTGGCATTTCCGGGCCCCCGATAAGGACGGCCCGTGTTCAGAGGGCTCGAGTCGACCGGCGGCGGGGCGACTGTGCCGAGGCCGCGTGGCCTGTCCGGTTCCGGACGGGCGCGCGGTCTCGTTGTTTCCGGACGGCTTGCGGCGGGGCTGCCGCAAGGTCCGGCGACGCGTCCGGAATGATGGGTGACCATGAACGACGAAGCGACGAGCGGGGGCCGGGAGAGCCGGGTCGCCGGAGGCGGGGAGGCCCCTGAGGGGGCCGTCGGGCGCCGGATGGTGCTGTGCGGGACGGGCGCCGTGGGCGCGGCCCTGGGGGCCGGGCTGCTGACCGGCTGCGGGCCGAAGAGGAACAAGGCCGCGTCCGAGGGGGACCTCAAGGGCAAGGAGATCGCCAAGGTCGCCGACGTCCCGGTCGGCGGCGGCAAGGTCTACGCCGACACCAAGGTCGTGGTGACCCAGCCCAGCCAGGGCGTGTTCAAGGCGTTCAGCGCCATCTGCACCCACCAGGGCTGCCTGACGAACCGGGTGGCCGGCGGCGTGGTCAAGTGCCCGTGCCACGGCAGCGAGTTCAAGATCGAGGACGGCTCGGTGGCGCACGGCCCGGCGAGCAAGCCGCTAGCCGAGTATCCCGTCCAGGTCAAGGGCGACGGCATCGTCGTCGCCTGATCCTCGGCGGCCCGCGGACGATCTCGTGGGTTGAACCGCTCCCGAACGCGATACGTACTCCCAGTGACGGCGAGACACCCCCCAACCGCACTGGAGGCCGGCATGCCGCAGGAGCCCGAGCAGACCACGATCGGAAACGCACCCGAGCAGCCCCCGTCCGGCGATCTCGCCAGGCGGGGGCTGCTGCTGGGGGTGAGCGTCGCGGGAGCCGCCGGGCTGGTGGCGGCGTGCGGCACGTCGTCCAAGGACAAGGCGACTCCGTCGCAGACGCCGACGGACAATGGCGGTATGACGGAGTCCGGTGGCCCAGGGGCGGGGACCGCGCTCGGAGCCACCAGCGACATCCCGGTGGGCGGCGGCAAGGTCTTCCCGGGCCCGAAGGTCGTCGTCGTCCAGCCGAAGCCGGGCGAGTACCACGCGTACACGGCCGTCTGCACGCACCAGGGCTGCACGGTCGGCACGGTGGCGAACGGCCTGATCAGATGCCCCTGCCACGGCAGCGAGTTCCACATCGAGGACGGCAGGGTCGCGCGGGGCCCGGCAGGAAATGCCCTGGTCGAGAAGGCCATCAAGATCTCCGCGGGCAAGATCACCCTCGCCTGATTGCGTCCGCCCCGCCGGTGCGGGCGCGAGCGTCCCTTCCACACGAGCCGCTCACGCCGCCCGGCGGGGGAGTCCGCAGGGCGTCCGGCGGGGCGTCCGGGCCGGTCCGGACGAGATCCGGGTCACGTCGCCGGACGTCGCCGGGCTTCGCGGGGCGCTGATTGTCGGTGCCGCCGACTAGGCTTTCCATGTGGCAGATCCGGCGACCTATCGACCAGCTCCGGGGACGATCCCCGACGAACCCGGCGTGTATCGCTTCCGCGACGAACACGGCCGGGTGATCTACGTGGGCAAGGCCAAGAACCTGCGTTCCCGGCTGAGTTCCTACTTCGCCGACTTCGCCACCCTGCACCCGCGCACCCAGACGATGGTGCGCACCGCCTCGCGGGTCGACTGGACGGTCGTGTCCACCGAGGTCGAGGCCCTCCAGCTCGAGTACAGCTGGATCAAGGAGTTCGACCCCCGGTTCAACGTCAAGTACCGGGACGACAAGTCCTATCCCTACCTGGCGGTCACCCTCAACGAGGAGTTCCCGCGCGTCCAGGTCATGCGGGGCGCCAAGCGCAAGGGCGTGCGCTACTTCGGCCCCTACTCGCACGCCTGGGCCATCCGCGAGACCGTCGACCAGCTGCTGCGCGTCTTCCCCGTCCGCACCTGCTCGGCCGGGGTGTTCAAGCGGCAGCACCAGCTCGACCGGCCGTGCCTGCTCGGCTACATCGACAAGTGCTCCGCGCCGTGTGTGGGCCGCGTCACCCCCGAGGAGCACCGCCTCCTCGCCGAGGACTTCTGCGACTTCATGGCGGGCAACACCGGCCGGTACATCAAGCGCCTCGAGCGCGACATGCGCGAGGCCGCCACGTCCATGGAGTACGAGCGGGCCGCGCGGCTGCGCGACGACATCCGCGCGCTCGAGCGGGCGCTGGAGAAGCAGACCGTGGTGCTCGCCGACGACACCGACCTGGACATGGTCGCCTTCGCCGAGGACGAGCTGGAGGCCGCCGTCCAGGTGTTCTACGTGCGAGGCGGGCGCATCCGCGGCCAGCGCGGCTGGGTGGTCGACAAGGTGGAGGCGGTCACCACCGCCGACCTGGTCGAGCAGTTCCTCATCCAGATCTACGGCGAGAGCGAGGCCGTGCCGCGCGAGGTGTACGTCCCGGCGCTGCCGCCGGACGTCGAGGCCATGACCGAGCTGCTGGCCGAGGCGCGTGGCGGGCCGGTGAAGCTGCGCGTCCCGCAGCGCGGCGACAAGAAGGCGCTGCTGGAGACCGTCCAGCGCAACGCGCACGAGGCGCTCAAGCAGCACAAGACGCGCCGCGCCAGCGACCTGACCACCCGCAGCCGCGCGCTCAGCGAGCTGCAGGAGGCGCTGGAGCTCGACGAGGCCCCGCTGCGCATCGAGTGCTACGACGTGTCGAACCTGCAGGGCACCAACGTCGTGGCGTCCATGGTCGTGTTCGAGGACGGCCTGGCCCGCAAGGGCGAGTACCGCCGCTTCACGATCAAGGCCGTCGAGGGGCAGGACGACGTCCGGTCCATCCACGAGGTGATCACCCGCCGGTTCCGCCGCTACCTGGCCGAGAGCGAGAAGACCGGCGAGCTGGCCGTCCTCGGCGACGGCCACGAGGAGGCGGAGGCCGCCGAGTCGGGCGAGCCCGCCGTGCACGGCCCGATCGACCCGGAGACCGGCAAGCCGCGCCGGTTCGCCTACCCGCCGAACCTGGTGCTCGTGGACGGCGGCCCGCCGCAGGTCGCGGCCGCGCAGCGGGCGCTGGACGAGCTCGGCGTGGACGACATCGCCGTGGTCGGCATCGCCAAGCGGCTCGAGGAGCTGTGGCTTCCCGGTGACGACGACCCGGTGATCCTGCCGCGCAACAGTGAGAGCATGTTCCTGGTCCAGCGGGTGCGCGACGAGGCGCACCGCTTCGCCATCACCTTCCACCGCCAGAAGCGGTCGAAGTCGATGACCGTCAGCGAGCTCGACGGGGTGCCCGGGCTCGGCCCGGCCCGGCGCACGGCGCTGGTGAAGCACTTCGGCTCGGTCAAGCGCCTGAAGGAGGCGACGCCCGAGCAGGTCGCGGAGGTGCCCGGCATCGGGCTGCGCACCGCCGAGACGATCGTCACGGCGCTGAACGGTCCCGGCGCCGCGGCGGCGCGTCCGTCCAAGGGCGACGACGCGACGCGGCGGCCGGACAGCGGCACCAGCCCAGGCACGGGCACGGGAACGAAGACGACGCCGGACGCCACGGGGGCGGCGGACGGTGGAACGGAACACAGGGGCGACGCCGACAACAGGGGGAGAACGTGACCAGCGAGACTCACATTCCGGACATCGTGATCGTCACGGGCATGTCCGGGGCGGGCCGCAGCACGGCCGCCAAGTCCCTGGAGGACCTGGACTGGTTCGTGGTCGACAACCTGCCGCCCGGGCTGCTGGCGACCATGGCCGACCTCGGCGGCCGGGTGAAGGACGCGGTGCCGCGGATCGCCGTCGTCGTGGACGTGCGCAGCCGCGCGTTCACCGCCGACCTGCACTCCTCGATCGCCGAGCTGGAGGCGCGCGGCGTGCACCCGCGCGTGGTGTTCCTCGAGGCCGCCGACGAGGACCTGGTGCGCCGGTTCGAGAGCGTCCGCCGTCCGCACCCGCTGCAGGGCGACGGACGCCTGGTCGACGGCATCGCGCGCGAGCGCGAGCTGGTCCGCGAGGTGCGCGCCGAGGCCGACCTGGTGCTCGACACCAGCGGGCTGAACGTGCACGAGCTGCGCAACAAGATCATCGGTTTCTTCGGGGACGGCAGCCGCGACTCGCGGCTGCGCGCCACCGTCGTGTCGTTCGGCTACAAGTACGGCCTGCCGGTCGACGCCGACCTGGTCGTCGACTGCCGGTTCCTGCCGAATCCGCACTGGGTGCCGGAGCTGCGGCCCAAGACCGGCCGCGACGCCGACGTGCGCGACTACGTCCTCGCCCAGCCCGGCGCCAAGCAGTTCCTGGACGCCTACACCGAGGTGTTGCGCCTGCTCACGACCGGGTACGAGCGCGAGGGCAAGCACTACGTGACGCTGGCCGTGGGATGTACCGGTGGCAAACACCGTAGTGTGGCCATGGCCGAGCAGATCGCCGCACGGCTGCGGGACGAGGGCGTCGAGGTGCAGGTCGCCCATCGCGACCTCGGCCGCGAGTGAGCCGCGCGGGTGAGCGCCCGCGCGGGAGGACCGAGGAGACTGACGAACCCGTGAAGCCCCGTGGGCCCAAGGTCGTCGCGCTCGGCGGGGGGCACGGTCTGTACGCCTCGCTGTCCGCGCTGCGCCGCGTCACCGACGACCTCACGGCCGTGGTCACGGTCGCCGACGACGGCGGCTCCAGCGGGCGGCTCCGCCGCGAGCTGGGCGTCATGCCGCCGGGCGACCTGCGGATGGCGCTCGCCGCGCTGTGCGGCGACGACGAATGGGGCCAGACCTGGCGTGACGTGGTGCAGCACCGCTTCCGCAGCGAGGGCGCCCTGCACGACCACGCCGTCGGCAACCTGCTGATCGTCGCTCTCTGGGAGCTGTTCGGCCAGTCGGCCCCCGTGGCCGTCCCCGACGCGCCCGGCGGCCTGCCCGCCGGGGCTATGGCGGCCGTCCCCGACATGCCCGGCGGCCTGCCCGCCGGGGCCACGGCGGTCGGGCCGCCGTCCGCCGGGGGCGCGGCGGTCGGCGGCCCGGGAGTCGTGGCCGGGCTCGACTGGGTGGGACGGCTGCTCGGCGCGCACGGACGCGTCCTGCCGATGGCGTCGGTGCCGCTCGACATCGTCGCGGACGTGCGCGGCGCCGATCCGGCGTGCCCGGAGGAGGTCGTCCAGGTGCGCGGGCAGGTCGCCTGCGCGAAGACGCCGGGCACGGTGGTCGGCATCTCGCTGATCCCGTCCGATCCCCCCGCGTGCCCGGAGGCCCTGGCCGCGATCGAGGACGCCGACTGGGTGGTCTTCGGCCCGGGGTCGTGGTTCACCAGCGTCCTGCCGCACCTGCAGGTGCCGGAACTGGCGCGCGCGCTGCGGCGGACGTCGGCGCGCCGCGCGGTGGCGCTCAACCTGGCGCCGCAGCCTGGCGAGACCGACGACTTCTCGCCGCAGAACCATCTCGAGGTGCTTCAGGCCCACGCGCCGGACCTGCGGGTCGACGTGGTGCTGGCCGACAAGGGCGTGGTGGACGAGCCGGACGCCCTGGAGAAGGCCGTCGGTGATCTCGGCGGACGCCTGGTGCTGGCCGACGTGGCCGCCGCGGACGGCTCCCCACGTCATGATCCCGCCCTGCTGGCCCAAGCCTTCGTACAGATATTCGCTGACTGACGTCCGGCCGGGCCGCGATCGGCCACACTGCTGGAAGTTCGATAGGGGGAGGGGTACATCCATGGCTATGACCGGCGTGGTGAAGGACGAGCTGAGCCGGCTCCAGGTGCTCAAGCCGTGCTGCCGCAAGGCCGAGGTCTCGACGCTGCTGCGCTTCGCGGGCGGCCTGCACCTGGTGAGCGGGCGCATCGTGATCGAGGCCGAGATCGACACCGGGGCGGCCGCGCGCCGCCTGCGCCGGGACATCGCCGAGGTGTTCGGGCACACCTCCGACGTGGTGGTGCTCGCTCCGTCCGGGCTGCGCAAGGGCAACCGGTACGTGGTCCGGGTGTTCCGGGACGGCGAGTCGCTGGCTCGGCAGACCGGGCTGATCGACAACAACGGCCGTCCGGTCCGAGGGCTGCCCCGGCACGTGGTCGCGGGGGCGGCCTGCGATGCCGAGTCGGCCTGGCGGGGGGCGTTCCTGGCGCACGGCTCGCTGACCGAGCCGGGCCGGTCGATGTCACTGGAGGTGACCTGCCCGGGCCCGGAGGCGGCCCTGGCACTGGTCGGCGCGGCCCGCCGGTTGAAGATCCACGCCAAGGCCCGTGAAGTCCGCGGGGTGGACCGGGTGGTCGTCCGGGACGGCGACGCGATCAGCGCGCTGCTCACCCGGCTCGGCGCGCACGACTCCGTCCTGGCCTGGGAGGAGCGGCGGATGCGCCGCGAGGTCCGGGCCACCGCCAACCGCCTGGCCAACTTCGACGACGCCAACCTGCGCCGCAGCGCCCGCGCGGCGGTCGCGGCGGGCGCCCGGGTCGGCCGCGCCCTGGAGATCCTCGGCGACGACGCCCCCGAGCACCTGGTCAGCGCCGGGCGGCTCCGGCTGGAGCACAAGCAGGCGTCCCTGGAGGAGCTCGGCCAGCTCGCCGACCCGCCACTGACCAAGGACGCCATCGCGGGCCGTATAAGGCGTCTGCTCGCCATGGCCGACAAGCGCGCCGGCGACCAGGGCATCCCCGGCACCGAGGCGAACCTGACCGCCGAGATGCTCGCCCCCTGATCCGCGGTCAGAGCCCGAGCGCGCGGCGCAGCACCACCGTGGTCTCACGCTTCTGCCGTTCCGTGACCCCCGACGGGACGGCCTGCGAACCATGGAAGGCGCCCGGGAACACGTGCAGCTCCGTGGAGACCCCGGCCTGGAGCAGCCGCGTCCCGTAGAGGATGGCCTCGTCGCGCAGCGGATCGAACTCGGCGGCCGTGATGTAGGCGGGCGGCAGTCCGGACAGGTCCTCGGCGCGCGCCGGGGCCGCGTACGGCGGCACGTCCTCGCGTCCACCCAGGTAGTACCGCCAGCTGGTCTCGGCGTCGGCGGCCGTCCAGTTGGGCGTGTCGGTGAAGGCGCGCATGGACGGGGTGCCGAGCCGGTCGTCCAGTTCGGGGATCAGCAGGGCCTGGAACCGGATCGCGGGGCCGCCCAGGTCGCGGACACGGAGCGCGAGCGCGGCGGCCAGCCCGCCGCCCGCGCTGACTCCCGCGACCGCGATCCTCTCCGGATCGATGTCCTGGTCGGCGAGCCAGACGAGCGCCCGATGGCAGTCGTCCAGTGCCGCCGGATAGGGGTGTTCGGGCGCGAGCCGGTAGCCGACCGAGGCCACGGTGGCCCCGACGGTGTCGGCGAGCGTCAGCGCCTCGTTGTGGGTGGTGTCCAGGTCTCCGACGCAGAACCCGCCGCCGTGCATCCACAGGATCGCGGGCCCGCCGGGCGCCACGCGCTCGGGCCGGTACAGCCGGACGCGCGGCTCGTCCACGTCGGTGATGCGGGTCCTGGCCGTCATCTCGGGGTCGGCGGGCCGGGCGGCGGCCCTGCGGCGGCGTATCTCGCGGCCGGCCTGGACGTCGCTGAAGTCGACGCGGGGCAGCATCGGGAGGAAGGCCTGCAGTTCGGGGTCCATGCAGGCCATCCTGGTGGCCGGGGCGCGGGTCGGGACGGTCTGGCTGGAGCGTCCGGGCGGCCCACTCCCACTGGACGAGGTGCTGCTGGAGCGGTTCGCGCTGGCCGCGGCGGCCGTGTGGGAGCGCGGTGGCGTTCCGGCGACCATGGCGGACCCGGCGCTCGTCGAGTTGGTGATCGCGGAGGAGACCGGCGAACCCGCCCGCGCCCGAGCGCTGAACCTTCTGGGCCTCGCGCCCGATATCCCGCTCCGTGCCCTCGCGGTCGGGCGCGAGGCCGCAGGGCCCAGGCGCGGCGGCCTGTCCGCGGAGGATTTGGCGGCGGTCGCACGCGGGCTCGGCGGACGCGCCGCTCTCCTGGGGGAGGTGGGTGTGGTCCTGGCTCGCGGCGGCCTGCCCGCCGAGGCCGAGTCGAGCACGTCGAGCATGTTGAGTGCGTCGAGCGCGGAGACTCCTGGGGCCAGGCCGCTCGCCCGGCCGCTGGAGGGCGGACCGTTCGCCGAGGTCCCGGCGGGCGTGCTGCTCGGAGCGGGGCCGGTGACGCCGGCGGCGGAGGCGCACGAGTCGTGGCGGCGGGCGCGGGGGTCGCTGCGGTCAGCGGCGGCCGAGCTGCATCTGCATCACACGAGCGTCGCCAAGCGGCTGCGGAACGTGGAGGCGAGGCTCGGTCTGCGTCTGGAACGGCCGGACGATCTGCTGCGCGCGGCTCGCGGTGGTCGCCCACGGCCTGCTCGGCTGAGCATTTCGTTCGGTTTTCTGGGTATTTCGTCACCCGGACCGCGCCCCGACGGCCGGAGGCCGATGGCGTGCCGGGAGCCAAACCGGCGGGAATGAACCCGTCGGTTTCAGGGGACATGCGTGATTGGTCTAGACGGTGCGGTCTAGACCTCTGCCTGTCCTGGTCCGGGAGCCGGGGCGGGCAAGCCCGCGTCACCTGGCGAAATCCGGCCCGCCGGTGCGGGGAGGCGGCACCGTGTTCGGTAGGGTCGGGTGCGGGGGAGACCCCAGGGATCAACGGTAGGTCGCCCGGATTCACCCGTGCCGGGCGTGGACGACGTACGAGGAGAGCGGTTCCGTGACCATCCGAGTAGGCATCAACGGTTTCGGCCGGATCGGACGCAACTTCTTCCGCGCGGTCAAGGCCAGCGGAGCCGACATCGAGGTCGTGGCGGTCAACGACCTCACCGACCCGGCGACGCTCGCCCACCTGCTCAAGTACGACAGCATTCTGGGCCGCTTCCCCGAAGAGGTGAAGGCGGCCGGCGACGAGATCCTGGTCGGCGGCAAGTCGATCAAGGTTCTGGCCGACCGCGACCCGGCCAACCTGAAGTGGAGCGACTTCGACGTGGACGTCGTCGTCGAGTCCACCGGCTTCTTCACCGACGCCAACAAGGCCAAGGTGCACGCCGACAACGGCGCCAAGAAGGTCATCATCTCGGCTCCGGCCAAGAACGAGGACATCACCATCGTCATGGGCGTCAACGACGACCAGTACGACCCGGCGAAGCACACGGTGATCTCCAACGCCTCCTGCACCACCAACTGCCTGGCCCCGATGACCAAGGTGATCCTCGACGCCTTCGGCATCGAGAAGGGCCTGATGACCACCGTCCACGCCTACACGCAGGACCAGAACCTGCAGGACGGCCCGCACAAGGACCTGCGCCGCGCCCGCGCCGCCGCGATCAACATCGTGCCGACCTCCACCGGCGCGGCCAAGGCCATCTCGCTGGTGCTGCCCGAGCTGAAGGACAAGCTGGACGGCTACGCCCTGCGGGTGCCGATCCCCACCGGCTCGGCCACCGACCTGACCGTAGAGGTCGGCCGCGAGACCACCGCCGACGAGGTCAACGCGGCCGTCAAGGCGGCCGCCGAGGGCCCGCTGCGCGGCGTCCTCCACTACACCGAGGACCCGATCGTCTCCTCCGACATCGTCACCGACCCGGCGTCCTGCATCTTCGACGCCGGCCTCACCAAGGTCATCGGCAACCAGGTGAAGGTCGTCGGCTGGTACGACAACGAGTGGGGCTACTCCAACCGCCTGGTCGACCTGGTCAAGCTGGTCGGCTCGTCGATCTGAGCCGCGACGCCCGCCGTGGCCACGGATGTGCTCCGTGACCACGGCGGGCGCACGTCCGCGGGCGGCCGCACACCCGGGCCGCCCGCGGCACACCCGCACGCGACTCACGGAAGGACACCGCGTTCCGATGCGCACCATCGACGACCTGGACGTGACCGGCCGCACGGTGCTGGTCCGCGCCGACCTGAACGTGCCGCTGGACGGCTCCAAGATCACCGACGACGGCCGGATCCGGGCCAGCGTGCCCACGATCAAGGCCCTGGCCGGCCGCGGCGCCAAGGTGATCGTCTGCGCCCATCTGGGCCGTCCCAAGGGCGAGGTCAAGCCCGAGTTCTCCCTCGCGCCCGTCGCGCGGCGGCTCGGTGAGCTCCTCGGCCAGGACGTGACGTTCGCGACCGACGTCGTGGGCGATTCCGCCCAGGCCGCCGCCGCGGGCCTCGCCGAGGGCGGGGTCGCCCTCCTGGAGAACCTGCGCTTCGAGCCCGGCGAGACCAGCAAGGACGACGCCGAGCGCGGCGCGTTCGCAGGCCGGCTGGCCGCCCTGGCCGAGGTCTACGTCGGGGACGGCTTCGGCGCCGTCCACCGCAAGCACGCCAGCGTCTTCGACGTCCCGCAGCGGCTGCCGCACGCCGCCGGGTACCTGATCGCGGCCGAGCTGGACGTGCTGAAGAAGCTCACAGAGGATGTCGCCCGCCCCTACGCGGTCGTCCTCGGCGGTTCCAAGGTCTCCGACAAGCTCGGCGTGATCGACAGCCTGCTCGGCAAGGCCGACCGGATCCTGGTCGGCGGCGGCATGGTCTTCACCTTCCTCGCGGCCCAGGGCCACGAGGTCGGCACGTCCCTGCTGGAGAAGGACCAGCTGGACACCGTCCGCGAGTACCTGGCGCGGGCGGAGAAGAACGGCGTCGAGATCGTCCTGCCGACCGACATCGTCGCCGCCACGGCCTTCGCCGCCGACGCCGACCACGCGGTGGTCCCGGCCGACGCGATCCCCGCCGACCGGATGGGCCTGGACATCGGCCCGGAGTCCGGTGAGCTGTTCGCCTCCCGTCTCGCCGACGCTCAGACGATCTTCTGGAACGGCCCGATGGGCGTGTTCGAGATGGAGCCGTACTCGCACGGCACCCGCGCCGTGGCGCAGGGCCTGATCGACTCGGGCGCCTTCACCGTGGTCGGCGGCGGCGACTCGGCCGCGGCCGTGCGCTCGCTCGGTTTCGACGAGGACGCGTTCTCGCACATCTCCACCGGCGGCGGCGCCAGCCTGGAGTATCTGGAAGGCAAGACCCTGCCCGGCCTGATTGCTCTGGAGGACTGACCGAGATGGCCCCTTCCGCCAACGCCCCCGCGCGCAAGCCGCTCATGGCGGGCAACTGGAAGATGAACAACAACCACTTCGAGGCGATCGCGCTCGTCCAGAAGCTCGCGTTCGGGCTCAAGGAGGCCGACTTCGCCGCGGTGGACGTCGCCGTCCTGCCGCCGTTCACCGACATCCGCTCGGTGCAGACGCTGGTGGACGCCGACAAGCTGCAGATCACCTACGGCTCCCAGGACATCTCCCAGCACGCGTCCGGCGCCTACACCGGCGAGATCTCCGGGGCGATGCTGGCCAAGCTGGGCTGCAGCTACGCGACCGTGGGGCACTCCGAGCGCCGCCAGTACCACCACGAGGACGACGCGGTGGTCAACGCCAAGGCCAAGGCCGCGATCGCGAACAAGATCACCCCGATCGTGTGCGTCGGCGAGGGCCTGGAGGTGCGCAAGGCGGGCGAGCACGTCCCGCACTGCGTGAACCAGGTCACGGGCGCGCTGGAGAAGATCCCCGCCGACCAGGTCGCCGACCTGGTGATCGCCTATGAGCCGGTCTGGGCGATCGGCACCGGCGAGGTCGCCACGCCGCAGGACGCGCAGGAGGTCATCGGCGCGATCCGGGCCCGGATCGCCGAGCTGTACGACGGTGAGACGGCCGCCAAGGTGCGGATCCTGTACGGTGGCTCGGTCAAGGGGAACAACATCGCCGGGATCATGGCGCAGCCGGACGTGGACGGCGCCTTGGTCGGAGGTGCCAGTCTGGATGCGGGTGAGTTCGTCAAGATCTGCCGTTACCGGGACCTCCCGGCCTGAATCCGGCGGTGCGGGGCCGGCGACTTGAGATCAATTCGGTCTCGACCCGCCGGTTCTTGCCGAACCAGCGAAGAGTTCGTCGTACCCTGCGGAGGTGACGGGTAAACCGCCCGGCTAGATCCTCCGTCCAACATCAGACAGGCCCCGCCTCGGCGGGGCAGGCCAGAGAAGGCGCGTAACTGTGATCATCGCTTCGTCCATCGTGCTTATCATCACGAGCTTGCTGATGGTGGTTCTCGTCCTGATGCACAAGGGCAAGGGTGGGGGACTGTCCGACATGTTCGGTGGCGGCATCTCGTCGTCGCTGGGCGGATCCTCGGTGGTCGAGCGTAACCTGGACCGGCTGACCGTCGGTGTCGGCGTCGTCTGGTTCGCCTCGATCATCGTGCTCGGCCTGCTGTTCAAGCACAGCTGAGCCGCGCTCACCGGGCCTGGTCCCGTAGCACTGAGCCGAAGAAACACCAACACCGCCGAGCCGCCGCCCGGCTCCCCAGAGCGACCTCGAAGCGGGCGGCGGCGTATCGACCGAGGAGTATGTCCGTGGGTAGTGGCAACGCGATTCGGGGAAGCCGTGTCGGCGCCGGACCGATGGGTGAGGCCGAGCGCGGGGACGCAGCGCCCCGTGTCTGGGTGACCTTCTACTGCGCCAACCGGCACGAGACCCGTCCGAGCTTCGCGACCGACGTCGCGGTTCCCGACACGTGGGACTGTCCGCGCTGCGGGTTCCCAGCCGGGCAGGACAAGGACGCCCCGCCGGCGCCGCCGAAGACCGAGCCCTACAAGACGCACCTCGCGTACGTGAAGGAGCGCCGCAGCGACGCCGACGGTGAGGCCATCCTCGAGGAGGCCCTCAACAAGCTCCGCGAGAAGCGCGCTGCCGTGAAGCGCGCCATGGAGGCCGCGCGCGCCTGACGCGCGTCCTCCGGCCCGGTACCCGTGGTGGAACCGGGCCGTTCCGTTTTCGGCGCGAGCCACGAAAGGCCCGGTCTGTCCGCATATGAATGCGGACGGACCGGGCCTTTCGCGTGCGCGGCCCTGGGGCCGACTAGCGACGGGTGGCCGGGGTCTCGGCCGGACGGGACGCGGCGTCGGTCCGTTCCTCAGGCGCCGCCGTCGGCATCGGATCCGGTTCGGGAGCCGGTGCGGGCACGGCGACGGGCGGGTCGAGGCGGCGGGCCAGGGCCCGGCCGAGGCGCTGGCCCGGCTTCTCGATCCAGCGGTGGGCCGCCCAGCTCGCGGCCAGCAGCGCCGCCAGGAACGGGACGAAGAGCAGGGGCTGGTCGCTCTTGGGGCGATCGAAGACCATGTCCAGGCTCATGAGCAGCAGCTCGTGGAGCAGGTACACGGAGAAGCTGACCACGCCCGCCCAGGCCAGCCAGCGCGGGACGTGCCGGTCCCGCAGCGCGTAGCCGATCGCGAACACGACGAAGGCGCCGATGACGGCGAGGGCCCAAGCCCTCTTCTCTCCCAGGGCGGTGTCCCAGTCGGTGTAGCTCTGGGCACGCCAGAACCCGGTGCCCGCCGCGCTCGCCATCACCAGGACGAAGACGGCGACGCCCATGCGGGGGCTGATCTGGCCGCGTTCGGCGCGGTGGACGACCGTCCCGGTGAACATCACGGCCAGGATCGCCAGGCCCTGCCAGGGGTCGACGCGTCCGTCGACCATGACCAGGGCCAGGGTGAGGGCGCCGCCGAGCAGCGCCCCGGTGCGGGCGACGGCGGTCCGGCGGGCGCAGGCGAGCCCGATCGAGGCGGCCATCAGCAGGAACGCGGCGAGCGAGACCCGGCCCTCCCCGAACCGGGTGGACAGCGCCGCGGTCGGCAGGACCAGCGCGAGCACGGGGGCCGCGGCCGCGAGTGTCGAGGCCGTCGCCACCGACCTGCGGTGCCATCCGACGGAGAAGAGCGCCACGACGAGGAGGTAGAACGCCATTTCGTAGGACAGCGTCCAGAGCACGTTGATCGCGCTCGGTACACCGAGGAGGTCCTGCATCATCGTCAGGTGGGACAGCGCCACGGCGACCGGGTGATAGTCGGTCGCGAGGCCGTCGCGCAGCTCGTACGCATCCGTCACGTGCAGGACGAGCACGACCGCGATGGCGGCGAGCAGGAGCGGGTAGATGCGGAAGACCCGGCCTGTCCAGAACCGCCGGACCGACCCGCGCCGCTCGAGCGAGGCGGGGACGATGTAGCCGCTCACCAGGAAGAAGACGAACACGCCGAACATTCCCGGGTCGAACCAGGAGAGGATCGTTCGGCGGGTGTGCGGCAGGTAGTGGTAGGACGCGTGGTGCAGGGCCACCGTGATCGCGGCGACGCCGCGCAGGGCGTCGAGCCAGCCGAGCCGAACAGTAGCGTCCGGCCTGCGAAGGGGGAGTTCGGAACGCATCCCAGGGACCTTAGTGGGTCGAACGCACCGGGCGGGTCATGGATCACCGGCGATTCACGGCGAGGACGCTATGATGACGCGCACGCGACTGGCGCAGTCAAGGTGGAGCCGACCACCGGGGAGCGAACCGCCGTCCGCACACCGCGCGCCTGGGTGTACGGGACACCTCACCATGCCGGGGTGCCCGAGACCGAGTCTCCCGGCCCGACCTTCGCGGAGGCAGTTGTGCACGTTCCGTCGATTCCCCATCTGACCGCCGAGGACCCGGAGATCGCCGGGCTGGTGGAGGCCGAGGCCCGCCGTCAGTACGAGAAGATCCGGCTGATCGCGTCGGAGAACTACGTGTCGCCCGCCGTCCTTGAGGCGACCGGCAGCGTCCTGACCAACAAGTACTCGGAGGGCTACGCGGGCCGCCGGTACTACGAGGGCCAGCAGAACATCGACCCGATCGAGCTGGCCGCGATCGAGCGGGCCAAGGCCGTGTTCGGTGTCGAGCACGCCAACGTCCAGCCGTACTCCGGCTCGCCCGCCAACCTCGCCGTCTACATGGCGTTCCTCGACCCGGGCGACACCGTCCTCGGGCTGTCGCTGCCGATGGGCGGCCACCTCACGCACGGCTGGTCGGTGTCGGCGACCGGCAAGTGGTTCAACCCCGTCCGCTACGGGGTGCGCGCCGACACCGGCCGCGTCGACATGGACGAGGTGCGCGACCTGGCGCTGAAGGAGCGGCCGAAGCTGATCTGGTGCGGTGGGACGGCGATCCCGCGCACCATCGACTTCCCGGCGTTCGCCGAGATCGCCCGGGAGGTCGGCGCGGTCCTGGCCGCCGACATCGCGCACATCGCGGGCCTGATCGCGGGCGGCGCGCACCCGTCGCCGGTGGGCCACGCGGACGTCATCACCACCACGACGCACAAGACGCTGCGCGGCCCGCGCGGCGCGATGGTGATGTCCACCGAGGAGCACGCCAAGGCGGTCGACAAGGCGGTCTTCCCCGGCCTGCAGGGCGGCCCGCACGACCACACGACCGCCGCGATCGCGGTGGCGCTGCGCGAGGCGGCGCAGCCGGACTTCCCGGTCTACGCCCGGCAGATCGTCGCGAACGCCCGCGCGCTCGCGGCGGCGCTGCTCGCCCGCGACTACGACCTGGTCTCCGGCGGCACCGACAACCACCTGATCCTCATCGACCTGACGAACAAGGGTGTCGCGGGCAAGCCCGCCGCGCAGGCGCTCGACCGGGCCGGGATCGAGCTGAACTACAACGCCGTCCCGTTCGACCCGCGCAAGCCGTTCGACCCGTCCGGGCTGCGCATCGGCACGGCGGCGGTCACCACGCGCGGGCTGACCGAGAAGCACATGGAGCCGCTCGCCGCGTGGATCGACGAGGTCGTCCAGGCGGCGGCGAAGGGCGACGAGTCCGTGGTGGACCGGGTCGCCGCCGAGGTCCGCGACCTGATGGCCGCCCACCCCATGCCCGGCTGGTCCGCCACGCCGTAGGCGAGCACCCGGCCTCCACTGGAATCCAGTGGAGGCCGTGGCCGCCGCACGGGACTGTCGTTTCTTTCCCGTGGGGGTGAAAGATCCGGGCGGGGCCTGGACATGTGCAGGTGATCGTTCACCAAGGGATCACATGTTCAGGAGGTCGGATGTTGAGGAACCCGGATGGGTGAGGACGAGTTCGCGGACGTCTACGCCGCCACCTACAAGCCCTTGCTCGGGTACGCCCTGCGTCGTTGTGACTCGCCCGAGGACGCGGCCGATGTGGTGGCCGAGACGTTCGCGATCGCATGGCGGCGCGCGACGGAGATGCCGTCCGGGGGAGAAGCGCGGCTGTGGCTGTACGGCGTGGCGCGCAATGTCCTGGCCAATCAGCGGCGCGGGGCGCGGCGCCACGGGTTGAAGACGGCCGCGCTGGTATCCGAGTTGTCGGTTTACGCGCCGTCGCGGGACGGCTCTTCGGCGGTCGCCGACGTCTTCGGCCGCCTGCCGGATCGCGATCGTGAGCTTCTCGCGCTCGTGGCCTGGGAAGGGCTGTCCAACACAGAGATCGCGACGGTGCTCGGCTGCTCGTCCAACGCCGTGAGCATCCGCCTGCACCGGGCCCGCAAGCGCTTCGCGCGTGCCCTGCGGTCCGCGGGCATCGACCCTTCGCCTGCGGCCGTGCAGCCCAGGCCCGTTCTCCAGGAGAGTGAGCTGGCATGACGTCCCGCATCGACGATCTTGTGGCGGGCCTGGCCACGGTGCGCGACAGCGACATCACGAGCGAACCGGACGGCGCCGGAGCGCGGTCCCTGCTGGCGGCCATCACCGCCGAAGAGGCGCCGGCGCCCCGACGCCGTCGGTCCCGGCGCCTTCCCGGGCTGGTGAGCGGGGTGGTGGCGGTCTCGGCCGCGGCCGCCGCGGTCGCCATCTGGATGTCGGACGGCGGGCATGCGGCGCCGCTGCGCAGCTACGCCAACGCGGCCATGTCGATCGAGGTCAAGGGCGCCGAGTACGAGGTCGAGGTCAAGGACGCCTACGCCGACCAGCGTGAGTTCAGCAAGGCGTTCGCCAAGGTCGGGCTGGACGCCAGGCTGCGCATCGTTCCGGTCATGCCGGGCAATGAGCGCCAGATCGTCCAGATCAGTGAGCTGCACGCGCCCAAGGGCGGCATGCCCGCAGGAGGCGTGACGGGGACGTCCGACGCCGTGCTGAAGTGCCCGCCGGGCCAGAACGCCTGCCCGCTGAGGGTCCGGCTGAGCGGCGCGATGTACCGCCTGGGAGGAGCCGACATCGTCATCGGCCGGAAGGCCGCGCCCGGTGAGGTCTTCTTCGACGCGCATCCGGCTCGTGGTGATGGTGCCAAGGGCCTGCGCCTGGCCGACCGGACCGTCGCCCAAGTTCTCGCGGAATTGCGCCGTCGCGGCCTGACCTCGGCATTCACGCTCGGTGAGCTCAAGGCCGACGGGTCGAGCCATTACTGGGAATCGCCCGTGACGTGGCGTCCCTCCGGTGAGCGCCGCGTCATCGGCGCGTGGATGCGGAGCTCCACCTCGGTCGGGCTGATGGTCGTCCCGCAGCAAGGCGACCCCCAGCCGCACCCGGTCGGCTGACCGGCACGCCAGGGGCATGGCGGTCCGCGGCCATCGGCGCGCGGACCGCTACTGGCGTGGGCTCAGGCAGAAGCCCACGCACGGCTGACTTCGTTGTGTTCGGGGTTCAGGGACGGGTGGCGCTCACGAGCCAGACGGAGCCGCTGATGCGGACTCCTTCCGGGGTCTCGAAGGCCGTGAGCCCGGCTTGGAGTTCCTCACGGGCTCGGGTGGTGGTGGCCTGGTCGGCGTCCCGGAGGTTGAAGCGGACCGGGCCCTGGCTGAGGATGAACTCCGCGGCGTCCGCGGCGTCGCGCCCGTAGTCCATCGGCGCCGAGACCGGCTGGATGTCCACTTCCGTCAGGCCCGCCTCACCGAGGACCTGGTGGACGCGGTCGGGGTCGGACAGCGATCCCATTCCCTGGGCCGCGGGTGAAGGGCCGCGCAACAGGGGCGCGAGCGCGGCGGTGGCCCGGGCGTACTCGCCGTCGGGGCGGCCGGGCTGGGGGACCATGAACACCATCCGTCCGCCGGGGCGCAGAGCGCGGGCGATGTTGGTGAACGCGGCCGTGAGGTCGGTGAAGAACATGACGCCGCCGCGGCTGATGACGGTGGCGAATCCGCCCGCGTCGAAGGGGTGGACCTCGGCGTCGGCCTGGTCGAACCGCACGTTCGCGATGCCCTGTTCGGCGGCGTCCGCGCGGGCGCGGTTCAGCATGGGCGCGGAGATGTCGACGCCGACGACCTGCGCTCGCGTCGCCCGGCGCGCGGCCAGCAGGGTGATCTGACCCGTGCCGCATCCGATGTCGAGGACGTCGTCGTGCTCGCCGATCGCGGCGGCGTCCAGGAGCGGCTGGTTGAAACCGGCCACCATCGCGTCGTACCGGGGGGCCTTGTCGGCCCAGGACGTTCCCTCCCATCCGTTCCACGCTTCCGCCTGCTGGACGTTGACCACGGTGCGCATCGGGTCTCCCTTCGCCGGATGCTGTAACTAGAGTCGAACTCTAGTGTTCAACTCTAGACATATACTCGCGCCATGGAGACCGTCAAGCGGCCGGACAAACGGGCCGAGCGCTCACGCCGCACCCGGGAGAGGGCCGTCCAGGCGGCGCGGGAGCTGTTCGTCGAGCAGGGGTACGGGGCGACGAGCCTGCAGCAGGTCGCGGACCGGGCGGGCCTGGCCGTCCAGACGCTCTACTTCGTCTTCGGCAACAAGCGCACGCTGTTCAAGGACGTCGTCGACACGGCCATCGCCGGCGACGCCGAGCCGGTGGCGACCATGGACCGCGAGTGGTTCCAGGCCGCTTGCGCCGCGCCGACAGCGGCCGAGCAGCTGCGCGCGCATGTGCGCGGCACCGGCGGGATCCTCGGGCGGATCGCCCCGATCACGCCGATGGTCGCGGCCGCCGCGGCCACCGACCCGCAGATCGCCGAGCAATGGCCCGACGGCCCCGATCCGCGGTACACCGTGCATCATGCCGCGGCCGAAACGCTGGTCGGGAAGCCCGACGCGCGGCCCGGCGTCTCCGCCGACGCGGCCGCGGACCTGCTGTTCGGCCTCCTCAGCCCTCAGCTGTACCTGCTGTTCGTCCAGGAACGCGGGTGGTCACCGGACCGGTGGGAGGAATGGGCCCATGCGACGCTGGCCGCCCAGCTGATCGACCCTGGGCCGGACGGGAGCTGAGGCGGTGCCGGTCAGGTGCGGCGGAGGACGGTGATCATGCGCCAGGCGCCGGAGTCGGTGAGGGCGACGTCGCCGAAGTCGCCGTACTGCGCGACGGTCTCCAGCGCCCCGGACAGGCGGACGGCGGCGGTCAGCTCGGTCGCGGTCCAGAAGCGGTAGGGGACCACGTCCTCGATCACCCGGGTCGGGGCGTCCGGCTTGGTGATGGTCATGGTGACGTGGTCGTCGGCGATCTGCGTGACCGGGTCGAGCTCGTCGGACGGCTCGCCCCACCGGACCGTGGCGGCCACGCCGTCGCGCTCGACCGTCCAGCCGGTGGAGACCGACGGGGCGTCGGTGAGCCGGTCGCGGGGGTGCGACATCTCCAGGACGTACAGGCCGTCGGGGCCCAGGTGGTCGGCGGTGCGGTCCAGATGGGCGACGAACGCGTCCAGGGTCATGAGGTGGGACGTGGAGTCCAGCATCGTCACGACCAGGTCGAACCGGCGGCCGAGGGCGAAGGAGGTCATGTCCTCCTGGACGACGTCCAGCTCGAGGCCCGCGTCCTTGGCCTGCTGGTCGGCGTAGGCGCACATGGCCGGGTGCAGGTCGAGGGCGGTGGAGGTGAGGCCGCGCCGGGCGAACTCGCGGGCGTGCTCGGCGGGGCCCGCCGCCAGCTCCAGGACGGTCCGCGCCGCCGCGCCGGACGAGCGGTGCCGGACGGTCCACTCCAGCAGCGCGTCCACCTCGGCGGACACGTCGCGGAAGGAGCACGCCAGCTCGTAGGCCCAGGGATCGTCGTAGATGCCGCTCACGATCCCCAATCCTGCCAGGCGGGCCTCACACGTTCGGACGTCAGCCCCGCGTGGACCGTTCCCGCGCGGACGCGCTGGGCGTGGCGGGTGCGGAGGTGGCGGGTGCGGGGCGGCCGTCCAGGCGGAGCCGGATCTCGACGATGCCGGGTTCGCCGGTTTTGCGTGTTCGGCCGCCGAGGGAGACCAGCAGCCGCCGCATCCGGGTGTTCTCGCCGAGCGCGGTGGCGCGCAGCTCGACCAGGCCACGCTCGCGGCCGAGCACGGCGAGCAGCTCGGCGAGCGCCCGGCCGAGGCCGCGGCCCTGCCAGGCGTCCTCGACCAGGAACGCCACCTCCGCGACGCCCGGGTCGAGCACGTGGATGAGGTGGGCGAGCGCGAGGACCGAGCCGTCCGGGCCCTCGGCGACCAGGGTCAGCCCGTGCCACGGCTCGCAGAACCGCTCGATGGCCGCGCGCGGCGGGAACGGCTTGGCGCTGAAGTACCGCATGCGACGGCTGTCCAGGGAGCAGCGTTCGTGCATGGCGCGGACGGCGTCGGCGTCGTCCCGCTCGATAGGCCGGACGGTCACGCGAGTCCCGTCGGCCAGGGAGACAGATGCGGACGCGGCGGACGGCGGCCCGGTAGGAAGGGCAGCGCGCACGAGGGCGTCCGCGCGAGCGGCCTCGGTCGCGGTGAACGGCAACCCCGGACGGCGCATCCGCACCGAGCGGCGTCCGGCGTGGACGGTCAGCACCTCGCCCTCGTCGTCACCGGCTGCCGGGGCGGTCGTCCAGGCGGCCTCGTGCGCGCGCAACAGCTCGGCCAGGATCTCGGGCAGCGCGTGGGGTTCGACGCGGGCGCGGGTGGCGAGGGCCAGCACGCGGGTCGGTTCGTCCACCAGCTCGCGCGGGCGCGCGGGAACGATGGTCGTGCGGACGCCTCCCGCCCACGCCGCGGCACTGGCCAGCTCGTCCGGGCCCGCCCCGCCGGACGGCACGTCCACGACGAACTCGTCCACCACGCCCTCGGTTCCGACCTGGACGGTCAGCCCGAGGATGTTCGCGCCGCGCGCGGCCAGCGCGGCGGTGAGGACGGCCAGCCGGCCGGGGCGGTCCTCGATCTCGGTACGGATGCGCAGCAGCGGCATGAACTGGTCCTTTCCGGGGCCCGGCGGGTTCTCGTCCGGCCACTGTCGCCCGCCGGTGTTACGGAAGCGCTACACCCGCGTGAGCTGAGAGTTTCACCTTCTTCCCCGGCCTTGAGCGGGCCCGCGCGAGCGCCTAGCGTCTCGTAAGTGATCTGCGTTCTGTCCGGCCCCGGCGGAGGTTTCCGCCGCGCGGCGCGGTGAGCGAGGAGGTGCGGACCGGGCGGCTGGCGCTGCGTCCGGTGAGCATGGGCGACAAGACGGCGCTGCTGGCGCACTGGACGGGTCCGCTCGTCCGCCGGCACCTGTTCGGCGACCGCCGGGTCTCGGCCCAGCAGGTCACCGAGATCATCGAGGCCAGCCGCCGGGACTTCGCCACCGAGGGCTACGGCCTGTGGGTGCTGCGCCCGGCCGCTCGCCGCTTCGGCGAGTCCGGGGTGACCAGCCGCGCGCCGGCCAGGGTGACCGACCGCGCGCTGGTCGGCGTGGCCGGGTTGTGCGGCCCGGACGTGGCGGGCGACGTCGAGATGGTCTACAGCCTGGAACCGGACCGCTGGGGCCAAGGCCTTGCCGCCGAGGCGGGCCTGGCGGTGCTGCGGCACGCGTTCACGACCGCGCGGCTGCGCCGGGTCATCGCCGAGATCGACATGGCGAACGCCTCGTCCCTCGGCGTCGCGCAGCAGCTCGGGATGCGGCACCGGGGGATGGGCGTCGGCGGCACCGCGATCTACGCGATCGACCGGACGCAGTGGATCGGAACGCGTCATACTCTGGCACGAAGACAACAGAATCCGTCGCCAGAGATGCTTTAGGCTGCCGAATACAGCAGTATTGGCGCATGCCTACTGCGTCCGGCGCCCCCGCCTCCGCCCCCCGTTCCGCCGCGTTCGGCAACGGCGGGGTGTCCCACTGGTACCGCGAGCCCGGCCTGCCCGCGCCCGGCGACCGCCTGCCCGGCCCGCGCACCGCCGACGTCTGCCTGGTCGGCGCGGGCTACACCGGGCTCTGGACGGCCTACTACCTCAAGAAGGCCCAGCCCGACCTGCGGATCGTCCTGCTGGAGAAGGAGTTCGCCGGGTTCGGCGCGTCCGGCCGGAACGGCGGCTGGGTCGTGGGGGAGCTGGCCGGGTCGCGGGAGCGGTACGCGCACCGCCACGGGCGCGAGGCGGCCGTCGCGCTCCAGCGGGCCATGTTCACGACCGTGGACGAGATCCTGCGCGTGGCCAAGGACGAGGGCATCGACGCCGACCTGGTCAAAGGCGGCGTCCTCAGCACCGCGCGGAACGCCGCCCAGGCCGCGCGGGTGCGCGCGCTGGTCGAGGAGAACCGCGCATGGGGCTGGACGCGGGACGACATGGTCCTGCTGTCCGGGCGCGAGGCGGACGAGCGGATCGGCATCGAGGGCCAGCGGGCCGCCACGTTCTCACCGCACTGTGCCCGCGTCCAGCCCGCCAAGCTCGTGCGCGGCCTCGCCGCGACCGTCCGGGCGCTGGGCGTGGAGATCTACGAGGACACGCCGGTGCTGCGCGTCGTCCCGCGCCGGGACGGGCGTCCGGCCGCCGCCGTCACCCCGTACGGGACGGTGACCGCCGAGCACGTGATCCGCGCGACCGAGGGCTTCACCGCGCGCCTCGCCGGGCACCGCCGCGACTGGCTGCCGATGAACAGCTCCATGGTCGTCACGACCCCGCTGCCCGACGCCGTGTGGGACGCGATCGGCTGGCGGCAGGGCGAGGTCCTGGGCGACATGGCGCACTACTACATGTACGCCCAGCGCACGGCGGACGGCCGCATCGCGTTCGGCGGCCGCGGAAAGCCGTACCGCTACGGCTCGGGCGTGGACGACGCGGGCGTCACCCGGCCCGAGACGGTCGACCAGCTCTGGCGCATGCTGACCGGTATGTTCCCCACCGTCGCGGGGGAGGCGAGCGTCGACCACGCCTGGTCGGGCGTCCTCGGCGTCCCACGCGACTGGTGCTCCACGGCCGTCGTCGACCACCGCACCGGCCTCGGCCACGCGGGCGGGTACACCGGGCACGGCGTCGCGGCCACGAACCTCGCCGGACGCACCCTGCGCGACCTGGTGCTCCGCCGCGACACCGAACTCACCGCGCTGCCCTGGGTGAACTGGCGCGTGCGGCGCTGGGAGCCCGAGCCGCTGCGCTGGCTCGGCGTCCAGGCGATGTACGCGCTCTACCAGGTCGCGGACGGCCGGGAGGCGGCCTCGGACACGCCCCGCACATCGGTCATCGCCCGCGTTGCGGACGCCATCACCGGCCACTGACCTGCTAATTTCGGCGGAATGGACGCAAAGGGGACACGTGGCTACGGCGCCGAGGCGGACGCGCTCGTCACGCAGTACGAGTCGCTGACCAGCGACGAGGTGCTCGGCGACGTGCTGCACCTGATCCCGGAGAAACCCGGCCGGGTTCTCGACATCGGCGCGGGGACGGGCCGGGACGCCGCCGCCCTCGCCGCGCGCGGTCACGCGGTGACGGCGGTCGAGCCGACCCCCGAGCTGCTCGCGCACGGGCGGCGCCTGCACGCGGGCGCCGGGATCGCGTGGCTGGACGACACGCTCCCCGACCTCGCCGCCGTCCGCGGGACGTTCGACCTGGTCACGCTCGTCGCGGTCTGGATGCACCTCGACCAGGCCGAACGCCCTCGCGCGATGCGGCGTCTCGCCGGGCTGCTCGCGCCCGAGGGGCTCGCCGTGCTGATCCTGCGGCACGGCCCGACGCCGCCCGGACGGCACATGTTCGACATCCCGGCGGAGGAAACGGTCGGGCAGGCCGCCGAAGCGGGCCTCCGTGCCGTCCACCAGAGCACATGGGGCGATCTGCACGGCCGCCCCGGCGTCCACTGGACGACCCTCGCCTTCGCGCCGCGGCCCGGCCCTCCCGCCTAGGGCGGGTGCCGGCGATGTGGCTGGTGGGGAGTTTCCCGGCCAGCCCCGCCAGCATGTGCAACAGCTCGCGCGAGGTGCGCGAGTCCAGCGCGCCGGTCGGCTCGTCGGCGAACAGCACCTCGGGCCGGGTGACCAGGGCTCGGGCGATCGCGACCCGCTGCTGCTGCCCGCCCGACAATTCGCTCGGCCGGTGCCCGGCACGGTCCGCGAGCCCGACCTCCGCCAGCACCTTCTGCGCCACGGCAGGGCTCGGGCCTTCCACCGGCGAGCATCCGCGGCAGCTCGACGTTCTGCCGGGCGGTCAGCGACGGCATCAGGTTGAACGACTGGAAGACGAACCCGACGCGGCGGCGCCGGAACTCGGTGAGCGCCTTCTCCCGCATGCCGTTGAGCGTGGTCCCGCCGATCACGACCTGGCCCTCGTCCACCCGGTCGAGGCCCGCCGCGTACTGCAGCAGCGTCGACTTGCCCGAACCGGACGGACCCATGATCGCGGTGAACGTGCCCGCCTCGAAATCCAGCGTGACACCGTCCAGCGCCGTGACCCGGCCGCCCCCTCCGTCGAAGGACTTGCGGATCGCCGACAGCCGGACCACCGGCTCCGGCGTCCCCACGGGCTCCGCCGTCACCACTTCGCACGCCGATCGCTACCGATGCGCACCGGCCACCCCAGTCTCGTCCGTCGAAGCGAGCACGAACCGAACGCCCGCCATCTTCGCGCGGGCTTCTATACCGGGGCGATATCGAGCAGCGCGGCCGGACGCGACACGCCCTCACCCGTCGCCTAGTCAGGCAACTTGCGCAGAATTTCTTCCAGCAGATCGTGCCGGCGGACGGCGGCGGCCCAGGAGAACGACGCCAGCCCGGAGATGAACGTCGCCCCCGCCAGCACCGCCACCACGAGCCCGGCCATGAACCTGCTGAAGTTGGTGATCATGGGCGGCGGGACCGCGTTCGGGTCCTGCGGCAGCCTGATGATGGTGGTGTTGTCGATCGAGGCGAACACCAGCCCCGCCGACACGACGGCCAGCACACCTGCGGTGACCAGGAGCAACCGGCCCAGGGAGATCCAACTGTCGGACGTCATGCCGTGATCGTGAGTGCCCCAGATCACGGTCCGGCCCTCCCGTCCGCATCCGGCCTCGAGACGAGGCGTCAGCGCGTCCCCGTGCCGCGACGCAAAGGCAGCAGCGAGGCCGGGACCAGCGTCAACAGGGTGACGGCGAAGATCCACCAGAATGTGTCCGCGAAGGCGCGGGCGGGTGCGTCGGCGTGGTGGGCCACCCGGCTCTGCAGGATCGCCGCGAGGACGGCCGCCCCGACCGACGCGCCGACGGTCTGCACCGTGGTGATGGCGATTCCGGTGAGACGGTGTTCTCCGAGGAGGACCTCGCCGTCGTTCGGGAGTGGCTGGACGCGCCGACGGACCATGTGGCAAGTGTCCCGGAGCAGGGGCATTGGCCGCAGAGCGGGTCATAGGAACCACGGCGTCGCAGCGGTGGACCAGGCCGCCGAGGCCGCCCGAGTGAGGCGGCGAGACGATCCGGCTCATGCCGTTCAACCTCTCTCTCATTCACCCCGGAATCAGCCATAGACCGTCGGCCATGGCCCGTACTCGTCCATCACGTCACTCCGCGCCCGTACCAGCGTGTTATCAGCCATGTTGTTCACCTGCAGGGCGGCTAACGCGGCCGCAGCCTCCGGCCAGATGAGCGGCCCATGGCCCGCGTTCTCACTCGGGATCTCCGCGCCATCCACCGTCTGCGAGGTACGGGCGGCGTGGAGTACACCGTCACCAAAGCCGAATCGCCGCCAGATCCTTCACTCGAGGCTGAGGAGAAGTCCGATGTCTGACGGCCTCGCGACTCGGCTGGTCCGCGCCGCTCGCCCACATGGCCCTGGCTGCGCCCGACCGTCTCCCCCTGGTGGGGCCCGCTCACCGGCGCGGCCTGGTCCGGCCGTCCGACGGCGACTCGGGTGGATTGTGTCACGGCCTTCGAAAGGGTCCGCCGTTCCCGTCGTCCTGTTGATTTCCAGAGTCCTCTGCGCGGATGCCAGAAGTCGTCTGCAATCGGACCGACGCGTCAGTCCGGATGCAGTACGCGGGTCGCCCCCGCGATCAGCGCGGTCGCGAGGATCCAGCCAGAGGCGATCAGGGCATACGAAAGCCAGAGCGTCCAACCGACCGGGATCCAATGCTCCCGCTGACCGAACAGCGGGACGGGCATTAGCAGGTCGAGCGTGTGGGAGAAGGCGTGGAACGGCGGTTGGTCCTGCGGATTGTGCGGCTGGTGAGGCGGCGCCAGCGTGAAGACGATCGTCCCCGTGGCCAGTGCCAGCGCGAACCAGGAGACCGCGCGCCAGGGCCGGTAGCCGTACCCGACCGTCCAGTCCAGGAGCATCTCGGGGAGCTGGTGGATCGGCCCCTGTACGTCCCGGCGGACCCGCATCATGGCCAGTCGGACCTCCCGGGCAAGGCCGTCACGTCCGTTCTGCCGATGCCAGGCCGCGAGCTGCTCGTACGGCCAGCGGTGGAACCTGGGATCCAGTTGCACCCATTTCAGCCGTTCCGACGGCGGGGTACCGCGCAGGGTGCCGTCTCCTGAGTTCGGGAATTGAGGCCCTGGCCACCAAGGGGGAGCCCAAGGACGATGTGTCCGATGGTCACGGAGCAGCCGAGGTGAGGTTCCCCCGTAGCGCTACGGGGGAACCTCATTTGCCGCTGTGGTCGCTCGGCGAAGAACAGGTGGACGTCCATCCAGCCGTTGGCCGACACCAGGTTCAGGTGGGGGAACGGGTCCTTGGGGGATTCGCCGCGCCAGTGTCCGCCGGAGATCGCGGTGTAGTGGTACAGCACGACGAACAGCGCGGCCAGGAATCGCAGGCCGTCCAAGGTAGGCGGCCGGGGTCGGGGTGCGGACGAGTGGGCGTGGGCCGCGGGGACGGCGGCGTGCGGGGGGGGGCTTTCCGGGGCGGGAGCATGGCGGGCTGGAAGCCGGGGGCCGGTCGGTTGGGAGTGACCGGCCCCCAGGGGTTTGGGGCGGGGTGGGTCAGGTGTTGCGGAGGTGGTGGTTGCGCTTGCTGTGCTTTTCGAAGGAGCTGGCGATCGGGAAGTAGCCCTCCAGGAAGCCGAACACGACCTGGCTCTGTTCTTCGGCCGACAGGTCGCCGTGGTGGGTGTCGTTGAGGCAGATCACCTCGTGGCGGCGTTGGGTGAGGATCTGGGTGAGTCTGGGGTGCTGGCTTGCGTCGCCGACGTTGACGTAGGCGCAGCGGATGTCGCCGGGCACGCCGCGTTCGGTGAAGTGGGCGTAGTAGTGGTGCAGCGAGGACGGGATGGAGATGTCGGTGTGCGAGCGGACCTGCGCGGCGGCTGTGCGCGCGACCGCTTCGGGGAACGCGTTGGTGAGGTCGGTCAGGACGTCGCGGCGCAGCGGGTGGGGCGCGTGCAGGAACGCGTGCGTCAGGGTGTGGCCGAACGCCTCCTCGATCAGGACGCGGTTGTTCTTTCCGGCGGCGAAGTTGAAGTCGTCGTCCGCGTCGATCGGGGTGAGCGCGACCGAGGTCGGTGACATGAAGTACTTGGTGGTCCCGCTGGGGTGGAAGAACCGGTCGGGGCTGACGGGCGTGCCGAGGAACACGTCGTCGTTGAAGTACAGGAAGTGCTCCGACAGCCCGTCGATGTTGTGGATTTGGGACTCGATCGCGTGGCTGTTGAAGCTGGGCAGCCGGCCCCGGTCGCCGAAGATCTCGCTGTGGTCCACGACGCGGATCTTCGGGTGGTCGGTGTCGAGCCAGGCGGGGACCTGCCGGTCGGTGACCAGGTGGATCGTGCGGATCCAGGGCGCGAACATCTCCAGGCTGCGCAGCGAGTAGCGCAGTTCGTCGCGGGAGCGGAAGCGGGCCTCGGATCCCGCGGCCTCGACGGGCGGACGTCCCATCGCGGCGAACGCCTCGTCGCGGCGGGCCCGCCAGGCGGGGTCGTCGCCGTCCACCCAGGTGTAGACGATGTCGATCGGGAAGGTGAGGTCGGCGACCAGGGTGCGGTCGAGGGCGGCGACCGAGGGGTAGGCGCGGTCGCCGATGGTGACGCGCCCGGTGCCCGCCAGGACGGCCCTGGGGACGGTGTCGCCGATCAGGGTGCGACGCAGCGGGACGAGGTCGCCGCTGTCCGGTTCCTCGGTCCAGAATTCCAGGTCGCAGCCGTAGGCGGCGCCGTAGCTGAGGGTGCGGGAGGCCGACACGACGGGCTGGAAGATCCGCAGCCCGGCGATGTCGGTGTCGCCGGTCAGTTCGGCGACCAGGGTGGCCTGGCCGGGGCGTCCGCCGGGATGCATCCGGTCGGCGTAGACGGGCCGGTCGGCGAACGCGGCGGCCAGCGCGTCGATGGCGGCGGCCCGTTTGTCGGCGCCGGTGACGACGCGGTGCCGGGGGCCGGGGTCGCGGAGGACCTGGTAGGGGATCCCGGCGTCCTCCAGCGCTGTGGCCACCAGCTTCAGGTTGGCCTGGACGATGTCGCGGGGCATCAGGTCGTCGGCGACGCGGCACAGGCGTCCGCCGAATCGGACCAGCCCGGTGTCCGCGGCGGCCAGTTTGCTCTCGTGGCGGGCGGCCGGTCCGTCCAGCCGGGTCGCGGGGGCCGGGACGGCGGGTGCGAAGCCCGAGCCGCCGGTGCGCACGCCCCAGGCGGCGAGCCGGTCGGTCTTGGCGGCCGACCGGGCGGGGGCGTCGCGGCCGGTCAGCAGCCGCTGGTAGAGGGCGTCCCACTGGCCCATGATCAGGTCGATGTCGTACTCGGCGGCCTGGCGGAGCGCGGCGGCGCCGAAGTCGTTCAGCATCTGCGGGTCGTCGATCAGTTTGAGCAGCGCGGCGGCCAGGCCGTCGATGTCGTCCTGGGCGACCAGGAACCCGTTGACGCCGTCGCTGATGATCTCGGCGGGGCCGGTCTGGCAGTCGTAGCTCACCGCCGGGACCCCGGCGGCGAACGCCTCGCCCAGCACCAGCGGGAACGCCTCGCCGTCGCGGGAGGTGAGCAGGCAGACCGAGGATTTGGCCCACTCCTCGGCCATGTGCCCGGTGGGGCCGAGCAGCTGCACGTTGTCGTGCAGCCCGAGCGCGTTGACCAGCCGGCGCAGCGCGGACGCCTGCGGGCCGTCGCCGAAGATCCGCAGCACCCAGTCCGGGTGGGCCTCGACGACCTGGGCGAACGCGCGGATCGCGTGGTCGACCTGCTTGTCGGGCACCAGCCGCCGCGCCATGGTGACCGCCTTGGCCGACAGCGACGAGCGCGGCCGGAATCCGGCGGGGACGGGGTTGACGATCACCTCGAGCAGGGGCGCGCAGTCGGTCAGGGACTCGGCGAACCATTCGCGGGTGCGTTCGGTCAGCACCACCAGGGCGTCCAGGCGGGGCGCGTACCGGAACAGCGGCTCGCCGGTGCCGCCGCGGATCTGCGACGGCCGGTGCTCCTGGTGGACGGTCAGCACGCGCGCGGGCGGCAGCGTGGTGGTCACCGCCATCAGCGCGGGTGAGGTGGACACCAGCACGTCGGTGTCCGCCTCGCGCAGGACGTGCTCGATCTCCATGTCCGACAGCCGGTGGAACGCCTTCTCCCAGCGCGGTTCGATCAGCCGGGAGGGCGCGGCGGCCAGGGTGCGGCAGACCTCGTCGCTCATGCCGCTGTCGCGGACGGGGCGCGGCACCGGCCCGGTCTCGTCCACCAGGTAGCGGACGGGGATCCGGGTGTCGAAGAACCGCTCGGCGCTGGTCCGGAAGACGCTGATGATCTCCACGTCGTGCCGCGCGGCCAGGTACTCGGCCTGGGTGTAGACGGCGCGCTCGGTGCCGCCCATGGCGTCGGCCCAGGTGAGCATGAACGTGATCTTCACGAGGAGACCTCCGGGGAAGCGGCGGGGGCGCCGGCCTGGACGGGCGCGCAGGCCAGGACCAGATCACCGGAGCCGGTGTAGTAGGGGCGGACGCGCAGCAGCGCGCCGGGGGTGACGGCGAGCATCCGCTGGGCCACGCGCAGGACGCGGCGCGGGTCGCGCACGTCGTGCAGGCGGCGGCCGAGCCGCAGCGGACGATGGCCGGACGGTTCGGCGAACAGGTGCCACAGCCGTTCCCGGCTGCCGCTGCCGGAGGCCATCTGCCGCAGCGGCACGGTGACGCGGAAGACCGGGCCGCGCGCGCCGGGACGTTCGACCGGCGTGGCGGCGACGGTGTGCGCGGGCGCGGAGCCACCCGCCTTGCCGCGCGACTGGAAACGCACCGCGGCCTGCGCGGCGGCCGTTGCTCCGACCAGTTCGAAGTCGACGGTGATCCGGGCGAAGGTGAGGTCCAGCCCGACGATCTCGGCGGACGGTTCGGGGTCGGCGACCCGCAGCAGGCACATTCCGGTCGTCGAGGTCTCGGGGACGAACCGCATCCCCGTCAGGGGGCATGGCGGCGTCAGTGTGGTCGGGCCGTCCCAGGTGCCGAGGACGCGCGCGCCGCCGAGCAGGGTGAAGGCGCGTTCACCGGTGGTGGTGTGCACCCGGAGCCCGATCCGCCAGCCGCCGCGCGTCAGCCGCACCCCGCCGGTGGCCTCACCCAGCGGCACGGTGGCGGCCAGCTCCCCGGCGACCACCGGGTCGACGGGCGCGCGAAGGCGCCGGCCCGCGCGGACGAACTCCAGTTCGGCCGGGCCGTCCACCGCTTCGGGGAGCCGGGCGTGCAGGTTGAGGGTGCAGCCGTCCAGCACCGCGAAGTAGGACACCTCGGCCGACGGTCCGGAGGCGACCACTCTGGCCAGGCCGCTGCGCGCGATGGCCGCCCGGACCGCTTCGTCGGTCTCGCGGCGGACACGCCGCTGGGCGACCGCTGTGCGGACCTCGGCCTCCTCGCGCAGGCGCTGGGCGAACCAGCCCGGATCGTTGCGCGCCATGCGCCAGTACCGCGACGCGTTCATCGCCTGTCGTCTCCTGCTCTCATTTGTCACTGGGGCGCTCGCACGCCTACGGTCTGCCACTGCCATGGGGCGACACCCCCTCCGGAACCGGAGGGGGTGTAGGGGGGCGTCACTTTGAGCCGTCCTAACGGATCCAGCACGGCCGTGACGGCTCTGCCCTGCCCGTCCAACACGGTGGCGGGGGCGTGCATGAACAGGCCCGGCGCGTCCTGCCAGCGGGTTCCGCCCGCCGAGACGCCCACGCCGCCGGAGGCGTCCCGTCCGACCAGCAGCGGACCGCTCCCCGCCGTTCCAGCCGGTCCCACTGCGGCGACCGGGCCGACCCCGCCCGGGCCTGGCAGGGTCTTGGGCTGGTCAGGCCATGTTCCGTTCGGAGTCTGCTGCCGGAACACCAGTGCGCCGGGCCCGCCGACCTGCCGCGCTACCAGGCTCAAGCGCCCCTGTCCGTCGCGGGCCATGGTCAGCGGACCGGTCACGCCGACCTTCGTCGGCGTCCACGCCCCGGGTCCTTCGAGCGGCCGGCCGGGGGCGGGCTGGCGCCAGTGCCACAGGCTCGGCGTGCCCGGCGGCTTGTTCCATTGCCATTTGGCCCAGGCCGGGATCGCCGCGCCGAACACCTCGATACGTCCCGAAGCGTCGGTTCCGGCGGTCAACCCGTCCTGGATGCGCTTACCGCCGAGGTCGGTCCACGGGCCGAAGGTCTGGTCGGCGTTCTGGTAGCGGACGCTGACCCCCTGACCGGAGTTGCGGCTGAACACCGCGATTCGGCCCGCGCCGTCCACGGCCGTCACTGGAGCGCCTGCGTCCTCCTCGCGAACCACGGTGGATCCGGCGGGGTTGCCCAGGTCGCGCCAGTCACCGAACGGCCCGTTGGGACGGTCCTGTCCCGCGTACATGATCCGGTAGCGGGGCTGTGTCAGCGCGGTGGTCCGCAGCACGCGCAGCCCGAACACCGCCAGACGGCCGTCCGGCAGCCGCGCGACGTCCAGGTCGGAGACGAAACCGGGATCCGACATCGGCACGCCCGGATGCCATCCGCCGCCCGGCCGGTCCTGCTCCCAGCGTGTCACCCGGTCGCTGACCACCGCGAACGCCATCAGCCGTCCATCGGCCTGCGGCTGCATCCAGCGGGTGGAACCGGTGTAGCGGGGGTGGGTGCTCTGCGGCCAGCCGTTGCGGTCGCCGGAGTCCCCGGTTTGCAGGTCGCCGCACCCGCCGGGTTCCCGGCAGGGGAAACGGCCCTTGTCGGCCCATCCGTAGGTGCGGATGAACGACATCTTCTCCTCGAACGCGTCGGGGCCGAGGTCGGCCGGCCAGTGCCGGTTGTAGTAGCCCCGGTAGTACTCCGTCACCACCGGCCCGGGCACCTGCTTCTGGTAGCGGCGCGCCGCCTCTCGCGTCATCAGCGCCGTGGCGGTGTGGTCGGGATGGTCGATGCGCTGCTCGAAACCCTTCTTGTCGGTGCCGCGCTCCGGGGCTGGATCCAGAGTGCGGATCACCGACGGATGGAACCGCCGCATCAGCTCGTCCAACTGCGCGATCAGTTCGGCCAGCGTGTACGACGTCGGCTTGCTCACCGGGCTGCCGAGCGCCGGACGGGTCTGCAACTGCTTGACCCGGTGTTCCCACATCCCCATCAGCCGCTGCATCGTGCCGTCGGGGCCGCGCCAGTTGCCGGTGTTGAGGAACACCAGCCGCACGTTCGGCCGCTTGGCCAGGGTGTCGGACTCGACCGGCCCTTTCGTGGTGGGCAGCAGGCCACGCGTCCACACCGCGTTCGGATCCCCGGTCGCCATCTGCGCGTAGGCGCGCCGCAGCCCGGCGTGCCGCGCCGCGATGTAGCCCGGATAGTCGATGGGGACGGTGGGCTGCCCTCGGGCGATGTCCCGAGCGTTGGCGTTCCGTCCGTTGGCCTCCCCCGCGGTGACGTAGACCGTGGTCACCGGCGCACCCGACCGCACCGACTGGACCAGGTCAGGGTTGATGAAGTACAGATCGTCGTCCGGATGCGCGACGACCTGCATGAACGCGACCGAGGACGGCCCTGCGACCCGCGTCGTGCTGGTCCTGCGGCGAGCGGCCAGTTCGCGGACCACCACCGCGCCCAGCAGGAGCATCAGGAGCAGGCCGATACCGATCAGGGCCTGCGCCCGCGTCGGAACGAACAGCCTCATTCGCCCGATCCGAGTTCGTACGGGCTCGGCACTGGGAAGTACGCCCGCAGGAACCGCTCGACCAGCTCGTGCTGCCGCGCCGCCGCCTCCGCATCGAACTCGGTGTCGTTGATGCAGAAGACCTCGTACGGCCGCTGCTCCAACGCCACGTCCAGCCGCTCGGCGGCCTCCGGGGAGGCCAGGTTGATGTACCGGTACGCCATGTCGGCCTCGACCGACCGGCCGGTGAAGAAGCTGTAGTAGTGGTACAGCGACGACGGGATCGCCACGTCGTCCGGGTGCCGGAACTGATGGGCGGCGGTCTCGGCGCTCTCCTCGGCGAACTGGTGCTCGATCTCCGACAGCACGCTGCGCCGCAGCGCGTGCGGAGTGTGCTTGATCCGCGCCAGCGGCACCCCTCCGAAGGTCCGCTCGATCAGCCGCCGGGTGTTCTTGCCCGCCGCCGTCGCCGGCAGGTCGGCCGCCGAGGGGTCACGCAGGTCCACCCGTTTGCTGGACGGGAAGAACTTGCCGGTCCCGTTCGGATGGAAGAACGAGGTCGGGACCAGCGGACGCCCGAGGAACACGTCGTCGTTGAAGTACAGGAAGTGCTCCGACAGCCCCGGGATGTGGTGCAGCTGCGACTCGATCGCGTGGGAGTTGAACGTCGGCAGCAGACCGCGGTGGCCGAAGATCTCCCTGTGGTCCACCACCGTGATCTGCGGATGGTCGGTGTTCAGCCAGGACGGCACCTGCGCGTCGGTGACGAGGTAGATGTGCCGCACCCACGGCGCGAAGAGGGCGAGGCTGCGCAGCGAGTACCGCAGCTCGTCGCGGCTGGTGTACCGGGACTCGTTGGCCGCCTGCTCGTGCAGCGTCTCGCCGGTGAACCGCTCGTAGGCCGCGTCGCGGCGGGCCCGCCACGCCGGGTCGCCGCCGTCCACCCACGTGTAGACCACGTCGATGGGGAAGGTGACCTCGTCCACCACCGACAGGAGGAAGTCGGCCCGGGTGGGGTAGCGCGCCTCGGTGTCCGCCTTGTTCGCCATCGGGGTCAGGACGGGTGCGGCGACGTAGGTGATCTCCCCTTCGGGGGACAGCACGTCGGTGATGCGGTTGGCGCGCGGGGCGACCAGTCCCCCGTCCTGCGACTCCCAGAACTCCACCACGCAACCGTGCTCAGGCCCGAGGATCATCTGCCCGTCGGGCGCACAGTAGTTCCGCGAGACGCGGAACGCCTTGCGCTTGCCCAGCCGGTCCCAGGCCTCCCGCGCACTGGTGGCCCGGCTGCCGTCCGGGTCGTTCACGGGGCCGATCTGCGCGTACACCTGCTCGGCGGCCTCGGCCAGCGCCTCCACGGCTTGTTTCCGGTGGGCCTTCGGCACGGCGACGCCCGAGGCCCGAAAGTCCACGGGCCGCAGACAGAAGAACGGCACCGACGCCGCCGCGAGCGTCGAGCAGACGAACTCCAGCGTCTCTCGCCACGCCTGCAACGGAGACGGGTCCTCTCGCACCGCGACCACCCGCAGACGGCCGTTCACCGGCAGCAGCACGTAACCGTCCCTCAGACGACGGTGACGGCGCTGGAACAGCGAGTTGGAGATCCTCAACCGCATTTCCGGCGACAGAAACGCCCCGAACCGCTGCTTGGCCGTACTTCCCGACTCTCGCGGCGAAGAGTTTTGAGAGTCGGTCTCCGATGCGCTTCCCGCGCGACCAATATCCCCGGTCACGGACACGCGGAACTCCTTTCTGTGGCGGCTTGGAGTCGCTCAAAACAGAGCGTTGGAACCACCGGCCGCATTGAGTGGATGTGGCGAAAACAGTGATTTACCTCGCGCTTGCCGGGCTCGGCCGGTGGCGGCGCGAGAGTGTCGGCCAGGTCCCTGCGGCGAACGCCCCTCGCCACTCGAGCCGGTCCTCGCCCTCCGCCCCACCCCTGGGCGGCGAGCGATACTGCTACCGGTGTCCGTGCAGGTCGTCCTGGTCGATTTCGCCCGGGACGGTGGTGTCCTGGCCCGGTGTGAAAGTGGACGGCGCGTTCGGCCAGGTGACGATGCCCTGGCGTCGGCGATCCCTACGTCCGTCGCGCCACCCATATTGTTGAAATTGGCCTGTAGGCGTCGTGGATTGCGTTGTCGTTGATTCTAAGAAGGGCTTCGTCATTCTCATGAAGAGCCGCTGTGGTGTGGCTATGGCTGCCTATGATGACGACTTTCTCGTTGATCACGTTGTCGTAGCCTCTCTCGATCAGCAGGTACTTCAAGTGGACACCGTTGCCCTAATCAGGGTCGGAGAAAGTGCGCACGCGCGCCGCCGCAGGCCGTGAACGGGCTGGTCGGTTCGTTGTGGGATCCGCCGTCGATCGTGGTGTGGACGACGTCGACGCAGCAGCCCGCCTGGTCCAGGTCGTGCAGCTTGCGGGCGACGGCGCCGCGGGTGATGGAGAACAGGTGGAACCTGGTGTGGTGCTCAAGCGTGCCCGCCGACCCGATACAGACCCCTCGTTGGTGGCGTCGGCGGGGTCCTTGGGCGAGCACGGCACCACCCAGGACGGCTTGGCCTTGTCGGTCCCCAGCGCCACGGCCGGCTTCTTGTAGAGGGTCATGTCTTTACTTGTCCGGTAGCCCGGGATCCGTTGCATGCCCACCCACGCCCGGGCCGCGCCGCCGCGATCAACGCGTCCACCACCGGAGTCGAGTTGATCCCCCACACCGGCGTCCGGAACGTCGACCACCTGACACAGCCAGCCCCAGTCATCCAACATTCAACCCCCGTGATTACTCAGCGCATCTACCAGGCGAGCGCGGCCAAGTGATCGGAAGGTAAAGACGCTCCTACCTAAATCCACGTTTACCCGAACATCGCGTGACTCACATCACCTTGATCGACCACTCGGCGATCAGGATGGTGACTGTATGTAGTTATGTGAGGGATTCGTTCCATGGAATGTGCTTTTGTCCGATCTGAACAACACCTGAAGGCCGGCCAAAGTGGCAACCGGCATCGAAGTGATCTACATCACTCCATTACTGCCGTTAATCACTTTGTGTAGTCACGCTAAGCTTCCGTCGATCCAGATCGATTTGATGCCTGTTTCTCCCGCAGAGGGTTTTTTATTAGCACTTGGGCGCTTTGGCGTTGAAGAGTCCCTTCTGGGTTCGTTGGCGAGGTCTCGGCCGACGAGGCGTTTGAGCTTTGCCCGGATGCCTTCGACGGTGCTCTTGCTGGTGGGGTCTTGGCCGAGGGCTCGGGCGATGTCCTTGGGGTGCAGGCCGTCGGGATGGCCGGCCGGGAGGCTGAGGATCTCGGAGTGGCCGGACGGCGGCCGCGGTCGTCGGCGCGGTGTCCGCCGTCCTGTTCGTCGTGGCGATCGTGGACACCTACCGCTCCAGGATCGTCCTGACCCCACAGCAGCTCCTTGTCCGCGGCCTGTTCCGGCAGCAGCGCCACCCACGGACAAGCGCCGCGCGCGTGGTGCGCGCGTCCATCATCGAGGGACGCCGAACCACCCCCGCCGAGATCCTGTTCGTCCTGGACGCGCAGGGCGGCCTGCTCGCCAAGGTGTACTCCGGCCACTACTACTCGCGCGAAGACGTCGACCGGCTGGTGAGCGCCCTCGGCGTGCCCTACGACGAACTCGACGATCCCGTCAGCGCCAAGGAGTTCCCACCTTTCAAGTTGGCGCGACGTTCTCCAGCCGGCTGAAGAGCGCGTCAGCGGGACCTGAAAGAGCCTTTCGGACCGGTGGCACGGGTGGCTCCGCCGTAGGTGTGGAAGCCCGCCGAGGACTTGCGGCCGGTCCGGCCCTCGGCGACCAGCTCCGCCAGCAGGCGGCAGGGACGGAACCTCGCGTCGCCCGTGTGGGCGTGGAGAACGGCCAGGGTGTCGACGACGGTGTCCAGGCCGATGAGGTCGGCCGTGCGCAACGGCCCGGTCGGGTGGCCGAAGCAGTCGCGGAAGATCCGGTCGACGACGTCGGGGTCGGCGGTGCCCTCCTGGACGACGGCGGCGGCCTCGTTGATCGTCAGCATCAGCACCCGGTTGGTGACGAAGCCGGGCGCGTCCGCGACGACGACGGGGGACTTGCCGATCGACTCGAGGAGCTCCAGGACGCGGCCGAGGGCCGACTCGGAGGTGGTCCTCGCGCGGATCACCTCGACGGCCCGTTTCAACGGGGCGGGGTTCATGAAGTGCGTGCCGGCGACGCGGTGCGGCAGGGAGGTCACGGCGGCCAGGCGGGAGATGGGGACGGCGGACGTGCAGGACGTCAGGATCGCCTCGGGCCGGCAGACCTCGCCGAGCCGCCGGAAGATCTCGCGCTTGACCGGTTCGCGTTCGACGGCGCACTCGACGACGAACGCCGCGTCTCGGAGGTCGTCGAGTGAGCCGCTCCATACGACACGGGCGGCGACCTCGGCGGGCCGGGCCTTGCCGCGTCCGGCCAGGGCCGCCATGCGGAGCCCGTCGGCCAGACGTCCGGGGGCGGTGGCGCGGGCCTCCTCGGACGGCTCCACGACCGTGACCGGGTGCCCGGCCACCGCGAAGCACTGGGCCACGCCGACTCCCATGAGCCCGGCGCCGACGACGCCGATCGGGGCCATCGCGTTCATGACGTTCCTCCGGTGATCAGGCTGACGTGCGGGGGCGGCGGAGGCAGGGGGCGGCCGGGGGCGTATCCCAGCAGCATGCGGTCACCGCGTTCTTCCAGCGGCTCGAAGCCGGCGAAGCGCAGGGTGACGAGCATGACCCGGTTCACCGGCGTGGGCGCGAACCAGGCGAGGGGGCGGCGGTTCCGGCGGAGGGCTCGGTCCATCACGTGATGGAGCAGGACGGTGCCGACCCCTCGCGACATCACCCGGCAGGACATCAGCAGCAGCTGGAGCTCGGCGTCGGTGGCGGTGAGGCGGGTGACCGCGAGGCCGACGGTGCCGTAGTGCCCGAACCGGTCGGCCAGCCTCGCGACGAGCACCTCGTGGCCGGGTGACCGGGTGAGCTTCCGGAGCGTGTCCTCGTCGAAGGTGAGCCCGGTGGTGTTGAGCTGGTTGGTGCGGACGGTCAGCTCGTGGGCGCGGACGAGGTCGTCGTCGGTGGCGGGGAGGACGGTCATGACGAGGTCCAGTGAGGCGAGGAACTCGGCGGACGTCCCGGGGAACTCCTGCCGTGCGGCGGTCCGCCCCTGTTCGGCCTGGTAGCGGCTGCGGCGGTCACGCGACTCGGCGGTCTGGTGGTCCGGCTGGAACTCCGGCAGCGACGCCAGTCCGGCGGCCAGGTCGGCCGGGTAGGCGCGCACCTCGGGGCACGCGGCCGCGACCTCCGCCAGTTCGAGATCGTCGTTGTCGACGAACGCGATGGTGTCCAGGCCGATGTTCAGCGCGGCGGCGATGCGGCGCACCGACTCCGACTTCGCGCCCCAGCCGATCTCCAGGGCGCAGAAGTAGTCGGCGAGGCCGTGCTCGGCCAGGTGGGAACGTGCGAGCTCGGGTACGTTCCGGCTGGCGACCGCGTGCAGGACGCCTCGCCTGTCGAGTTCCCTGATGGTCTCCACCACGGCGGGGCGGGGGGAGGCCCTGTCGCCTTCCAGCAGCACGCCGTCCCACAGCGTGTCATCGAGATCCCACACCGTGCACTTGATCTTCGGCACGTTCCGCCCTCCTCCTGGACCCGGGCGCCGGACGGCCCCGGGCGGCCGTCCTCAGCGCGACGTCACCGAGCTGCACCTCCGCCACGTCGCGGGAGCCCTCGATGATCTGCATGATCTGCGCGTCCCGGAGGAACCGGTTCACCGCGCTGCCGGACTCGCAGGCCGTGGCGCCGTGCAGCCGGACCGCGTCCTGGCTGACGGTGGCCGCGGCGTCCGCCGCCGCGTACTTGGCCATCACGGTCGCCGGGATGGCCGCGGCCGAGCCGCGGGCGCGCAGGTCGGCCGCGCGGCGGCACAGCTCACGCGCGGCCGAGACCGAGACCGAGGCGCGGCCGACGACGGCGCGCACCGCCTGGTGATCGGCCAGCCGCACCGCGCCCTGCGCACGCTGGGCGACATGCGCGACCGTGTGGTCCAGGCACGCGGCGGCCAGGCCGGTGCAGCCCCAGGCGACGGTGTGCCTGCCGTGGTCGATCGCGGACGCGGCGACGTGCGACAACCCGAACCCCGGCCGGGCGACCAGATGGGCCGCCGGGACGCGGACGTCCTCGAAGCGCATGTGCGCCAGATGGCCGGCGCGTAGCCCCAGCGCGTCGTGGACCGGCTCGACCACGACCCCTGGACGGTCGGACTCGACCAGCAGCGCGACCATGCGCCCTTCCCAACGGCCGATGACCAGGATGACGGCGGCGAGGCTCCCGAACGTGACCCACAACTTGCGACCGCGGATCGCGTACCCGCGGCTCGTGCGCGTCACCAGGGCGCTCACCGCGCTCAGGTCGCTGCCCGCGCCCTCCTCGGTGGCGGCGAATGCGGCGATCAGCTCCCCGCTCGCCAGCGCGGGCAGCCACGCCGAGCGCTGCTCCTCGGTCCCCCAGCGGAGCAGGGCCGCCGACACCATGCCCTGGACGGTGACGAGACTGCGCAGCCCGGTGCACACGCCGCCCAGTTCGGCGCACAGCTCGCCGAGCTCGTGCGGGCCGAGGCCGAGGCCGCCGTGCGCGCGGGGGAGGTCGGCCGCGAGCAGGCCGTCCGCGGCCATGGTCGCGATGACCTCCGTGGGAATCGCGCCCGCGGCGTCCCAGGCGCTCGCCTCCGCGCGGACGGAGTCGGCCAGGGCCAGTACCGATCGGGAGAACCCGCCGGTGTCGGGCTTCGCGGTGTCGTCCTCGCTCATGCCGGGATTCCGGAGCCGCCGCCGACCGAGCCGCCGTCGACCGAGCCGCCGTCGACCGAGCCGCCGTCGGCGGTGGCGGCTCGCTTGCGCCTGACGAAGGAAGAGATCCGGGCCGCCGTGCGGAAGTTGTCCAGATCGAGGTCGTCGACGTCGATCTCGACGCCGAGGATCTCCTCGATCCCCGTCACCAGCTCGAGTGCCATGATCGAGTCGATCAGGCCCTCGGCCATGTAGTCCTGGTCGGGGGCGAGACGTACGCCGCCGAGGAATCCGGTCAGCATGGCGAGGACCTCGCCGGTGATCTCGTCGGTCGTGTTCGGCTGAACGTTCATCGCGGCTCCCGTCGCGCTACAGGCAGACTGTTCCGGTGTCCCGCGCGCCGTGCTCGACGAGCATCGCGCTCCACGCCGCCGCCGGGCTCATGTTGAGGACGACGGCCAGTCCGCCCTCTGGCAGCTCGCCGCGGTCGATCGCGGTGGAGAGGTTGAAAAACGCGTCGCCCGGCCCGAGGTGGCCGTACTCGCGGAGGTTGTCGGCGCAAACCTCCGAGATCCGCACGCCGAGGGACTCGGCCACGACCCGGAGGGCCGCGGTGGACAGGTTCTGGCCCACATAGCAGGAGACGTCCTCGCGGCGCACGCCGTTGTTCTCCAGCAGGCGGTCATGGAGCGCCGCGAGCCGTTTCCTGGTCTCCACGGCGAGCCGGAACGAGTACTTGGGCAGGTCGGTGCACTCCTCACGCCATCGCCCCGGCTCCTGGTTGCGGTAGTCGACCCGGAACAGATCCCAGTACGCGCCGCTGGTCTCCAGCAGGATGTCGCGCACGCGGAGCGGCCCGTCCCGGCCGACCAGCACCGCCTGGCCGGCGTCGCCGTTGACGGTCACGGGATGCCGGTACCGTCGGGCGGTCACCGGTTTGGCTCCGTGCACGACCAGGACGTACGGCGCGCGTGGATCGGTGGCGAGCACGCCCGCCGCCGCGCGCAGGGCGGGCACGATCGACGCGCAGCCGAGCCCGCCCACGGAGAAGGCCGCCGCCCGGTCCGCGCCGAGGGCGGCCTGCAGAGCGGTCGCCTCCGAGCTGGACAGGGCGCCCGGCGCGCGCGGCTCGACCATGATCAGCCCGGCGAGTTCCGCGGGGTCCACACCCGCCGTGGCCAGGGCGTGCCGGCCCGCCCGGGCCGCGAGGTCGACCGCGGTCAGGCCCTCGCCCACCGCGACGCGCTCGATGCCGAGCGCGAGGCAGGCGGCGAGTTCCCGGTCGTCCAGCTCGTCCAGCTCAGGGAGGTCGGAGAGGGCGACGCGGCCCGGCAGGTGGGTCGAGGTGGTACTCAGGGCGATGCTCATTCCGTCATCCCGGCCTCGATCTGGTCGATCTGGTCCTGGCTCAACGACACCATCGGGAAGTCGGAGGGAACGTGACCGCTCGCCCCGGGCCGTCCGGCATGGGCGGCCAGCCCGGTGACCATCGCGGCCCACCCTTCGCACAGGTCCCGCAGCGGCTCCTCGTCCAGAAGCCGCCGTGGGGACGACAGGGACAGGTTCAGTTCCGGCCCGCGCGGGGTGTCCACGATCGCGGCCATGGCTTCGAGCGCGTGCGCGCAGGGGACCTTCGCGTCGACGTCCCCACCTGTGGCGATCGGGCGCCAGCCGGTCGAGTCGCCGGCGGGACCTGCCCCCCGGGTAGGGGCGCCCAGGTAGTTGAATCCGATGGATGGTGTGGGCAAGTCGGCCAGGGCCGGGCCGGTGGCCGGGTTGAGGAAACGCAGCAAGCCGTAGCCGAGGCCGTTGCCGGGAACCGCTCCGAGCCGGTCCTTGACGTGTCTGACCAGCCTCCCGGCCGCGGGGCCGCCGTCGCGGACCTCGGCGAAGTCCAGGGGCCCGGGATCGAACCGCACGGGATGCACGCAGGTGAACCAGCCCACCGTGAGAGAGACGTCCATGTCCGGCGTGAGCGGTTCACGTCCATGGCTCTCCAGGTCGACCAGCACCGGCCCGGACGCGTCGCCGCACACGGCCCGCCACTCGGCCGTCGCCGCGCACAGGCCCGCCAGCAGCAGGTCGCTCGTCCCGGTGCGGAAGGCGTCGGGGGCGGTGGTCAGGACGGCGTCCGTCACCGGCGCCGGAAGGGGAACCGAGACATGCCGGGTGTCGCCCATCGTGTCGGTGCGCGGGTCCAGGGGGCGTCCGCCCGGCACCGGCTCGCCGGGGGCCAGAATTCGCTGCCACTCCGGCAGGGTCGCGGTCACCGACGGTTCGACCGCGATCTCCGCCATGCGGCGCGCCCACTCTCCGAAAGACGTCTCCTCTGGTGCGGGTGCGGGTGCGGTTCCCTCGCCGGCCGCCGCATAGGCGGCTTCCAGATCGGAGACCAGCGCCTGCCAGGAGACGAGGTCGACGGCCAGATGATGGACGACCAGGAGGACGCGGCCCTCCCGCCGGGGCCCCGGGTCGAACCACACCAGCTGCGCCATGACCCCGGTGCGCGGGTCGAGCCTTCCCGCCGCCGCCTCGCCCTCGGTTCGGACGAGATCGGCCAGTTCCTCCGTGCTCAGCTCCGCCGCGTCCACCCTGCGGACGCAGCCCGCCTGCGGGGGAGAGTCCTCCAGCGTCCACGAACGTGGATCGTCCTCGTCGGCCCGGACCAGGCGCGCCCGCAGCGTCTCGTGCCGCTCCGCCAGCGCGCGGACGGCGACCTCGAGGCCGCCGGTGTCGAGCCCGGCGGGCACGACCAGCAGCATCGACTGTGTGAACCGCGCCGGAACCCCCGACCGTTCCGCCGCCTCCAGCATCACCGGGGTCAGCGGCACCGGCCCGTTCCGGTCGTCCGCCGAGACGACGGTGAGCGGCACCCGGTCGCCCGCCGACCGCGCCAGCTCCCCAGGGGTCTTGCTCTCGAACACCTGCCGTTGCGTGATCACCACTCCGGCCTTGCGCGCCCGCGCCACGAGCTGGATCGACAGGACCGAGTCACCGCCTAGGGCGAAGAACCCGTCATCGTCCTCGACCCGATCGACGTTGAGCACCTGCTCGAACAGCCCCCGCAACACCTCCAACGTGCCCTCCGCGGGAACCGGCCCGCCGGTCCGCTCCGGCGGACGGGGAAGCGGCGCGGTCGCCGCCCGCCCGGCGTCGGAGGCAGTGACGGAGTCGGTTACGGAGTCGGCGTCGGAGACCGTGGCCGTGGCGGGTTCGGCGAGGTCTCCTACCAGGCCGTCCGGGTCGGCCATCGCCTCCGCCAGCAGCGCCGGGAACCAAGCCGCGAGGCGCTCCGCCGTCGCCCGGTCGAACAACGCCGTCGCGTACTCGATCTCGCCGGCCATCGCTCCCTCGCCGGTGTCCACGAGCCCGACGGACAGGTCGAACTTCGCGGTCCCCGGGGCGGCGCCGCCTACCTCGCCGTCGCTGAAAGGGGACATCTCCAGGTCGCCCATGCCGCCCCGGTAGGGAGGGACGTTCTGGTAGGTGTAGGTCACGTCGTACAGCGGATGCCGGGACAGGTCGCGCTCGATCCCGCCCGCCGCGAGGATCCTGTTGAGCGGGATGTCCTCGTGGTCCAGCACCCCGGCGACCGTGCGGGCGCAGCGCTGGACCAGCTCGGCGAACGGCAGCGTCGAGGCGACCTGGGTCCGGAACGGCGGAAGGCTGTTGAAGTATCCGGCGAGTTCCTGGGTGTCGGGGTGGATGCGACCGGAGGTGGCGACGCCGATGACCACGTCGTTCAAGCCCGCCCACCGGTGCACCAGCGCCTGGAGCGCCGCCAGCATGGTGACGAAGGTGGTGACGCCGGTCCGCCTGCTGTACGCCCGGACCCGCTCGGCGACCTCGCGCCCGATGGCGAGCCGGACCACGCCGCCCGCATGCGACTGGACGGCGGGCCGCGGGTGGTCCAGCGGCAGCTCGCCGCGGCGCAGACCCGATAGCTCGTCCCGCCAGAACGCCGTGGCGCGGTCGAGCCGGGGCCCCGCCAGCCGGGCGCGGTGCCAGGCGGCGTAGTCCTGGTACTGCACGGGAAGCTCCGGGAGCCGCGGCTCGCCGCCACTGGTCCTCGCCCGGTAGAACTCCCGCAGGTCACGGTAGAAGGCCGGGGGAGAGCCGCCGTCCCAGACGATGTGGTGGAAGGTCAGCAGCAGGACGTGGTCGTCGCCCGCGAGCCTGACCAGGACGGGACGGAAGAGGGTGTCCCGGGCGAGGTCGAACGGGCGCGTCGTCGCCTCGTGGAGCAGGACGCGCACTCGCTGGTCGCGATCCCGCTCCGGCATCCGGCTGAGATCGAACACGGGCATGACCGGCTCAGGGGCCGTGATCGAGACGTACGGGGCGCCGTTGTCGTCCATGCCGAACGCGCTGCGCAGGACCTCGTGCCGGGTGGCGGCGTCGAGCAGCGCCCCGCGCAGCGCGGCCTCGTCGAGGGGGCCGGCCAGCCGCAGGTGGCCGGGGATGTTGTAGAGCGGGCTGGCCGGATTGACCTGGTCGAGGTACCACAGTTGTTCCTGGCCCGGGGACAGCGGCAGCCGGTCGCCGCGTTCGATCGGAGTGATCGGCGCCTCGGGCGCCACGGCGGCGCGTTCGGCGGCGAGCTCCTGAAGCCGCGCCGCCATGGCGCGGGCCGTCGGATGGGCGTAGAGGTCGGCGAAGGTGACCTCCACGCCGAAGTCCCGCATGAGCCGGCGCAGGAGCCCCACGCCGATCAGCGAGGTGCCTCCGGCCGCGAAATAGTCGGTTTCGGGGCCGAGGCCGGGGACGTCCAGCAGGTCCGACCAGATCTCCGCCACCCGGCGTTCGGCCTCCTGGAGGCCGGCCGGTCCGTCCTGAGGAGGGCGTTCGGGACGTGCGGGAGCCGTCGTCGCGGGACGGGCCCGCCAGACGGGCGTCGGCTCGAACGGGTAGGTCGGCACCTCGATCCGCCTGATCGCGGAGTCGCGGTAGTGCCGGTCCCAGTCGATCGTGGCGCCGAGCGTGTAGAGCCGTCCGAGGCGGTCGAGCACGTCGCGGCGCGAACCGTCCCCGGCGAGATCGGCCGTCGGCAGCTCTGGGGCCGTGGCGCCCAGCTCGCGTGAGAGGACTCCCTCGCCGGCGAGTTCCACCAGGGTCGCGCCGTCCCGGACGAGGCCCGCCGCCAGCGCCGCCAGCCGGGGCCGGTCGAGCTCGTCGGAAAGCTCCCGTGCCGCCGCGAGGGTCACGGCGTCGGTGAGCGGCAGTTCCCCGCGCACGACCCGGGTCACCAGGTGGCCCGGACCGGAGGCGATCACTTCGGTGCCGGACAGGCCGAGCGATTCCGCGAGACGGTGCAGGGCGTACTGGCGGACGACCAGGCGGGCGGCCGGATTGGGCGCGCCGGCGTCGAGTTCCGCCAGCTCCGCCCATTCCGCCGGGGGCAGGCCGAGCGACGACGCCAGCAGCCGTGACCACAGCGAGTCGTCCGGGAGCGCGTCCCCGGAGCAGAGGAGGACGACTCGGGGCGCCGTGTCCGCGCTCTCTGTGGGGACGGGCGCGGAACGTAGCGCCGCGGCCAGCTCGCCGGGCGTCGCGGCGGTCACCGCGAGCCTGAACCGGTGGTCGTCGCGACCCCGGTTCAGGACGTGGGCGAGGGAGCGCACGGAGGGGCCCGTGTCCTCGGCGAAGTCGACCAGCCGCGCGACGTAGCGACGCAGCGCGGCGGGCGTCCGGGCCGAGACGGTGACGAGTTCGGCGCCACGCGTCGCGGGATGGCCCCGCTCCGGCGCGGGCGGTGGCGCCTGCTCCAGAACGGCGTGCACGTTGGTGCCGGTCATCCCCCAGCTGCTCACTCCCGCGCGGCGTGCCGTCCCGTTCGCGGGCTCGGGCCAGGCGTCGTCCTCCTCGCCCACGTACACCGCGCCGCCGAAGTCGATGAGGGGATTGGGCGAGGCGAAGTTGACGGCGGGGTATCGGACGCCGTGGCGCAGCGCCAGCATGGCCTTGAAGAGCCCGGCGATGCCCGCCGCGTTGCCGAGATGCCCGATGTTGGCCTTGACCGATCCGATCGCGCAGTGCCGTCCCGTGACGCCCGCGTCGCTGAACGCCCGCCGCAACGCGTCCACCTCGACCACGTCGCCGAGCGGGGTGCCCGAGCCGTGGCATTCGACGTAGCCGACCGTGGCGGGTTCGACCCCGCCGTCGCGCCATGCCTGGGTGATCACGCTCGCCTGGGCGACCTGGCTCGGCGCGGCCATGCCCGCGGCGCGGTGGCCGTTGTGGTTGACCGCGATGCCCTTCAGCACCGCGAGCACGTTGTCGGCGTCGGCGACCGCGGCGGTGAGCGGCTTGAGGACCAGCACGCCGCCGCCCTCCCCGGCGGTCATGCCGTTGGCGGACGCGTCGAACGGACGGCACGTCTCGTCGGGCGACTCCAGGCCCGGCAGCGGCTCCCATCCCTCCCGCGGCAGCAGCGCCGGGAACAGGTTCATCCCGCCGACGACGGCGAGCGGCGCGCTGTCGGCGCGCAGCCGGGAGACCGCGAGGTCGAGCGCGGTCAGGCCGCTGCTACAGGCCGTGTCCACGACGAGCGCGGGCCCCCGGAAGTCGAACAGATAGCTGATCCGCGCGGCGAGTGTGGCCACCGACGTGCCGAGCATCTCCACGACGTCGCGCTCGCCGTCCGCGGGTCCCGCTCCGGCGTCGCTCGCCGCGACCAGCACGGCCGTGCCCGACCCGGCCAGGCGTCCCGGGGCGTACCCGGCGGACTCGATGGCCTGGTGGGTGAGCTGGAGCAGGATGCGCTGGTGGGGGTCCATCAGCTCGGCCTCGCGCCGCGGGATGCCGAAGAGGTCGTGATCGAACAGGTCCGGCCGGTCCAGGTACCCCATGGCGAGGTACCGGACGCCTCGCTCGCCGCCGCAGTTGAGCACGCGGCCGTCGCCGGGCCGGCCGACGCTGCTCCGTCCCTGCCGCAGGTTGGCGTGGAACGTCTCCAGGTCGTCGGCGTCAGGGAAGATCCCCGCGGCTCCGATGATCGCGACGTCGCCCGTCCTCATGGCGTCCTCCGATGCGTTCACAGTTCATGGCCGGCTTCGTGAGCGGGGGCGGAACGGCGTGAACGGTCGACGATCCCCGCCATCGCCTCGATGGTCGAGTGTTCGAAGAACAACGCGACGGGCAACTGCTCGTCGCACAGGCCCGCGACCTGGTTCCGCAGCGTCAGCAGCGCCAGCGAGTTCCCGCCCGCGTCGAAGAACTTCTCCCGTACGCCGAACTCGTCCCGGCCGAGCACCTCGCACCAGATCCGGTGGACGGCGCGCTCGGCGTCGGTGCGGGGGGCCCGCCCGACGGTGCGGCCCGCGGTGCGCGGGACCGTGGGCAACGCGGCCCGGTCGACCTTCCCGTTCGGAGTGAGGGGAAGCCGGTCCAGGACGACCGTCGCGGCGGGCAGCATGAACTCGGGCAGCCGCGCCGCGGCGAACAGCCGGGCGGCCTCGCCGGTCCGGTCTCCGTCGCCGGTGGGCACGAGGAAGGCGACGAGGCGCGTGCCGCGGGACGCGCCGGACCCGCCGGACGGGCCGGGCCCGTCGGTGTGGACGACCACGGCGGCCTGGGCGACGTCCGGGCAGGCGGCCAGCGCGGCTTCGACCTCGGCGGGCTCGACCCGGTATCCGCGGATCTTGACCTGGTCGTCGAAGCGGCCCAGGAACTCCAGCTGCGGCCCGGCCCCGGTCCTGACCCACCGGACCCTGTCGCCTGTGCGGTACATCCGCTCACCGGACGGGTGGGCGACGAACCGTTCGGCCGTCAGGGCGGCCCGGCGGAGGTAGCCGCGAGCCAGGCCGTGCCCGGCGATGTAGAGCTCGCCGGGCACGCCGGTGGGCACCGGGCGCAGCCGCTCGTCGAGAACGAGCAGCCGGGCGTCGTCGCAGGCGTCACCGATGGGCAGCACGCGCGGCGTCTCCGCGCCGGGTTCGAGCGTGTACCGCGTCGCGCACACGGTCGTCTCGGTGGGCCCGTACAGATGGCGGATCGACAGGTCCGGGCAGGCGCGGACGATCCTGGCCAGGGCCTCGGGCGGCACCACGTCGCCGCCCGTCAGCAGGTGCGAGAGCCCGGTGAGGCACTCGGGCGTCTCCTGCGCCAGAATCCGGAGCAGGCCCGCCGTCAGATGGACGGTGGTCAGTCCTTCCCGGGACACAAGGTCGGTCAGCATGTCCTGGTCGGGAACCCCGGGCGGAGCCACGACGACGCAGCCGCCGTTGAGCAGCGGCACCCAGATCTCCAGCGTGGACGCGTCGAAGGTGTGCGGCGCGTGGAACAGGACCCGGCCCGTGAAGCAGTCGCCCCAGGCGGGGTCGGCGGCGAGCGCCGCGACACCCCGGTGGGTCGCCGTCACCCCCTTCGGAACGCCCGTCGAGCCCGAGGTGTACATGACGTACAGCGCCGAGTCGGGCGACACCCCGCCCGGCGCAGCGAGGGGGACCGGGCCACCGGGCAGGTCCTCGGACCAGCCGTCCAGCACGGAGGAGGTCACGACGAAGGAGGGCTCGGCCTCCGACAGCAGGCGTTCGATCCGTTCAGCCGGATGGTCCGGATCGATCGGCACGTACGCGGCGCCCGTCTTGGCGACGCCGACCAGGACCGTCAGCAGGTCCGGCGAGCGCGGGAGCAGGACCGCCACCCGGTCACCGGCGCCCACGCCGCGCGATGACAGGAACAGCGCGAACCGGTCCGTCAGCTCGTCCAGCTCACCATAGCTCAGGTGGACGTCGCCGGACACGACGGCGAGCCGGTCCGGCGCGCGCCGGACCACCTGCCCGAACCCCTCCAGCACCGTCTCGGCGGACCGGTGGGCCGACGCGTCGCCCCGCGGCGAGACGAGGTCGAGCTCGCCGTCGAGCATCAGGTCGAGGTCGGCCACCTGGACGGAGGGATCCGCGGCGATCTGCGACAGGATCCTCTCCAGGCGGTGGAGGAGCGCACCGGCGTTCTCGAGATCGAACAGGTCCGTTCGGTAGGTGAGCCGCAGGGTCGTGGAGTCCGCCGTGAACACCAGGGGGTAGTGCGCGGCGTCCCGCCCGGTGACCTCGACCAGCTTCAGCCCGTCACCGAAGGACCGGGCCGTCGACTCACCGACGTCCAGCAGGCCCGCGGGGTAGTTCTGGAAGACCGCGAGCGTGTCGAACAGCTCGCGGGATCCCGCGAGGTCCTGCAGCTCGGTCAGGCCCACGTGCTCGTGGGCGAGGAGCGCCGTCTGCTCCTCGAAGAGCCGGACGAGCAGGGACTCCACCGATGCGCCGGGGTCCCATCGGGCCCGCACCGGAAGGGTGTTGATGAACAGGCCGACCGTCGTGTGGATCCCCGGGACGTCGGGGGGCCGCCCTGCGGTCGTCGCGCCGAAGAGCACGTCGTGGCGCCCCGTCAGCCTGCCGAGCAGGATCGCCCAGGCCGCCCGCATGACGGTGCTCGTGGTCACGCCGAGACGGCGCGCCTGCCGGTCCAGGCCCGCGGTCACCCACGTGGGGATGCCGATCCGGAGGAAGCCGGGATCGGCGGGCGCGCGGAGCGACTGGCCGGGTGCCACCAGGGTGGGCTCCGCCCCCGACAGCGCGGTCCCCCAAGCGCGCATCGCCGCGTCGTCGTCGCGTTCGGCCAGCCACGCCAGATATTCGGTGTACGGGGTGACCGGAGGGAGCGCGCGGGATTGGTAAAGCTCGACCAACTCGTTCAGCAGAATCGACAAGGACCATCCGTCGCAGAGAATGTGATGCACCGTGAGGACGATCCGGTGTCGCTCGTCGTCTCCGCGGATCGCTGTCACCCGGAGCAGCGGTGGCCGCGAAAGGTCGAATCGATGCGTCCAGTCCCGGTCCAGCACCACGTCGAGCTCGGCGTCGGCCGCCCCACGCAGGTCGATCTCCTCCCAGGGGGTCGTGACCGAACGGTGCACGACCTGCACACTCGCGCCGGAGCGCAGCATCTGGAAGCCCGCCCGGAGCGGGGCGTGCCGGTGCACCAGCGCGTCCACGGCCGCCCGCAGGGCGGGCAGGTCCAGCCGCCCCTGGAACTCCAGGATCGTCTGGCTCCGGTAGACGTCGGTGCCCTCGGGGTCGTATTCGGCGTGGAAGAGCATTCCTTTCTGCATTGCCGTCATCGGCCAGATGTCGGCGAGTGAGGAATTTCCCATGCCGCTTTTCTCCTGTCGAAACACTATGTGAAACAAGAGATTGACAATGGAAGTCATTGTGTAGCAGCCGCCGAGCGGCGACAACGGCGGAACCTGGACACGGGCGGTTATGAGCCCGCGAGGGCCTCGGTCGGCGGAAGCGCGGCGGCACGGCGGGCGGGATACAGCCCCGCGACCGCCCCGATCGCGACCGCCGCCGCGGCGCCCGCGGCGATCGCCTGGACCGGCAGCACCGGTGGCCATCCGCGATGGAGCGCGTACGCGAGACTGATCCCGATCCCGGTGAGCAACCCGGCGGTCCCGCCCAGCAGTGACAGGGTCACCGACTCGGTGAGGAACTGCAGCCTGATCTGCCGCCGGGTCGCGCCGAGCGCCCGCCGCAGCCCGATCTCCCGGCGGCGTTCCAGCACCGAGATCACCATGATGTTGGCGATGCCGATGCCACCGACCAGCAGCGCGACCGCGCCGAGACCGAGGAACAGCGTGTTGAAGGTCGACTTGGCGGCGAGTGCGGCGGTGAGCGCGTCCGAGGGACGGCTGATCTGCACCTGCTCGGGGTTCTCCGGGTCGACGGAGCGGCCCAGCACGTCGCGGACGGACGGCACCGCCGCGTCGTCCGCTCGGGCGTAGATCGTGGTGGGGTGGCCGTCGAAGCCGAGCCCGGCGGCCTGCGGCCAGCCGATCAGGGCGGACCGGTCGATCTCGGGCGCGAGCGGGAGGCTGCCGAGGACGCCGATCACGGTGAACCACCGCCCGCCCAGGAAGACCTGCCGGCCCGCCCCGTCGACGCCCAGTCGTGAAGCCGCCACCGAGCCGAGCACGACCGCCGGATAGCGGGACGTCGCCTCGTTCAGGAACGTGCCGGAACGCACCACGCGGGTGCCGTCGCCCTCGCGCTGCAACGTCGCGAGCAGATCGAGCCGGGTCGCCTGCACGGCGATCCCACTGGTCTCCGACGGATCGATCCTGTCGGTGCGGCGGACCGTCGCGTCCGGGACGTTGCCGACCGCCGAGGCCGAGGTCACCCCGGAGACCCGCCGGGCCATGTCCGGCCCGTCCAGCGGCAGCGAGGCCGACTCGCCCAGCATCGTCCGGCCGGGCTGGACCGTCAGCATGTTGGTGCCCAGCCGGTGGATCTGCTCCAGCAGTCCGGCCCGGCTCACGCTGCTGAGGCCGAGGACCGCCACCAGCGCCGCGATCCCGATCGCTATCCCCAGTGCCGACAGCACCGCGCGCAGGGGCCGCCCCCGCAGCCCGGCCAGCCCGACCAGGCCCAGATCCCCGGCCCGCAGGCGGGCCGGCTCGGGGAGCGGCGCGGTCACCGGGTCGCTCATGTCCCGGCCTCCGACACCGCGCCACCCGGCCCCTGGGCGGACGCCGCGTACGGGCCGGTGGCCGAGTCCGCGGCGACACGGCCGTCGAGGATCTCCACGCGGCGGGCCATCGCGTCCGCGATCTCGGCGGCGTGGGTGATGACCACGACCGTCGTGCCGTCCTCGCGCAGCTCGGTGAGCAGGCGGACGATCCCGGCGCTGGAGACCGAGTCGAGATTGCCGGTCGGCTCGTCGGCGAGCAGCAGCGGCGGCCGCCCGGCCAGCGCCCGCGCGATCGCGACGCGCTGCCGTTCGCCGCCGGACAACTGGCCTGGGCGGTGGAGCATCCGGTGGCCGAGTCCGACCCGCTCCAGGCTCTCGCGGGCGAGCGCCTCGCGGCGGCGGGGCGACTCACCGTGGTAGAGGAGGCCGGTTGCCACGTTCTCGACCGCCGTCAGATGGTCGGTGAGCATGAACTGCTGGAACACGAAGCCGATCCAGCGTGCCCGGATCGCCGCCAGCCGACGGTCGGGCAGCCCGGCGACATCGTGGCCGCGGATGCGGATCCGGCCCGCGCTCGGCCGGTCGAGCGTGCCGATGAGATGGAGCAGGGTCGACTTGCCGGAGCCGGACGGCCCGACGACGCCCACCAGTTCTCCCGGCCCGATGCTGAGCGACACCCCGCGCAACGCCCGCACGCCCCCGGGGTAGTCCTTGGAGACCGATTGGAGTTCGACGATGGGCCCTCCGGCGGAGAGTGAGCCGGTCATGAGCGGGGCACCTCGACCTTCTGTCCCTCGGTGAGGTCGCCCCTGACCTCGACCTTGCCGTCGGCGAAGAGGCCGAGTGCGACCTTCACCAGTCTTGGGCGACCCTGGACGTCCATCACCCTGACCGCGTACGCACCGTCCTGCGTCGCGAGCAGCGCGCTGACCGGGACGGCGAGGGCGTTCGCCACCCGGTCGCTGGTGAACGCCACCGTGACGGGCGCGCCGTCGAGACGCCCTGCGCCGGAGGGACGGTCGAGCGTGATGGAGACGGGAACCGTGGCCGTCTGGGTGCCCTCGCCCGCCTGGGACTGACGGACGTCACCTCCGCCTCCACCCCCACCCCCGCCTCCACCCCCACCCCCGCCTCCCGCGCTCCTGGCGACGGTGCCGACCATCGCGATGTGGCCCGCCTCGGTCCGGCCGCCGGGCAGTTCCACGCGCACGGCCGCGCCGCGCGAGGCGATCTCCTGCTGGCCGACCGGCAGGTTCACGGTCACCTCCCGCCGGTCGCCGGACGCGGTGATGATGTGCCCCCGCGACGGGTCGCCGGGGACGGCCTGGACGCCGGTGACCCGCAGGGCCCCGGGCTGGACGACGACGTCCCCGACCTCGACGGTCCCGGACCCGGGCATGCCCTGGTGGTGCTGCCAGCGCCGGACCGCCGCCTCGGTGTCGGCGTCGAAGTGGTCGTCCGGGCTCATCCCGGCTCCGAACCCGAGCGCGACCAGGTTGCGCTCCAGGTCCAGGACGTCGCGGCCGTCCGCGATCCCCGGGCGCAACGTGCGCCAGAACGGCATGGCACCGTAGAACAGGGGGATCCTGTCGGCGTCGCGGCCGTACACGGCCTCGCCCCGCCTGATCACCGCCCCGATCGACGGCAGCCAGGTCAGACTGCCGGGCCCGATCGCCAGGACGGTGTAGGCGCCCGCGTAGCCGAGCAGACCGTCGAGCTTGGTGTGGGCCGCGAGGTCGGTTCGGACGACCTCCACGGTGGTCGTCGCGGGCGCGGGTGCACCGCCGTCGTCCGATCCACCCCGCAGCGCCACGGCGGTGCCGACCGCGCCCAGGAGCACGACGGGCGCGACCGCCCAGCGGAGGGCCCGGTGGGGCGATGAACGCCGGACCGGCGATCCGGAGTCGGGCGTGTCGGTTTCAGGGATGAACGCTTCGGACGCGCCGGAGACACCGGACGCGTCAGACGCGCCAGGCGCGCCGGAGGCATCGGACGCGCCGGGTTCGAGCAGTGTCATCGGGTCAGCCCCCGGCGCCCGGGACGAAGTCGGGTACCTCCTTGAGGCACTCCTTCATCGCCTGGTCGGCCCTCGGCTGCTCACCCGGCTTGCCCTCGATCTGCACACCCTGGCCGTCCTTGGGGTCGGAGACCCGGATGTTCTTCTTGCGGAGGCACTGAGCGACCTTGAGGTTCCGGTCCTGCTGCGCGATTCCCGGCGAGTCGATGTCGCCGACGGGGTTGTACGCCCGGCACGCCTTGGTGGCGGTGTCGACCTTGGTCTTGTCGTCGAGGCCCGACTTGATCTGTATGCCCGGCGAGCCGGGTCTGGGGTCCTCGACGTCGAGCCCGTGCTGGCGCAGGCACTGGGCGAACTTCGTCAGCTTGTCCTGTTCGGCGGCGGCCGACTGGGTGGGGGTGGCCGACTGCTTCTCTCCGGATCCGCAGCCGGTCGCCGCCGTGAGGACGAGGGGAATGGAAAGCACTGCCGTGGCGAGAAAGCGATTTCTTATCACGTCTCAAGCCTGACGGCATGCCGGTTACATGCAGGTGACAGGGGATTGGTAGGACATGGGGCGCGCGTTCGAAGTTGACGGCGTTCGGGCATGGCAAGAATCCGGATTTCGTGCGCGTCCCTTGTGTGTGGACATGCGAATACGCGGGGCGTCCGGTGGCGTCCCGCACATCGAGCTTCGGGCGAGTCCAACTGCGCAATTTGCGCAATTGGACTCGCCCGGTTTGTGGGCCGAGAAGAAAGGCGTTCCGGCCCTTACCTCCAGGTCAGAAGGGGAGTTCCGGCGCCTTCGGCGGCGCCGGGCATCCCGATTCACACGCGGGCGTCAGCGTCGGCGCCGACGGGCTCGGTGGAGCGGGATCGCCCGGCAGGGCGCTGCCCTTCGGCAGCAGCGAGGCGCATGCCCTGGCCGCGGCCTTGTAGGTCGGTGAGAGCGGGTTGACCGACCCGCCGTTCCTGAGCTGGACCGTCCCGTCCTTGCCGACGGTGATCCCGGGGAAGTCCGTGACCCCGTGCGACCTCATGCAGGCGGTGAACGCCTCGGCCCGGTCCTGGCCACCGGCCTTCCCCTGTGCCGGCCGCGACCGTTCCAGCGACCGCGCTTTCGGTTGTGTTGCCGGTTGTGCCTGCGACTGAGCACTCAGACTCACCCGCCGATCGTTGTCCCCGGCGTGAACCGATGTCGTCTGGGCGACCGCGAAGGCCGTGACGGCCGCCGCGGCGAGGCAAACTGGCACTGTGATCCGCCGGCCGGTCCACCGGTGGCGGGCCTCCTCCTCGGAAGGCGCGTCCATTGTTCGCTCCCGTCATGTCGTCGGGTGGTGGAGAGACCAGTGCACCAAGAGAGCGGTTACCACCCCGGAACAAGGGCCGTTACGCCGCTGTAACCGCTCACCGGTAAGAATGGACACGTCCAGCTGTCTGGAAACGGTGGCCCCATGCGCGTTCTCGTCGTCGAGGATCATCAGGAGCTCGCGGAGACGCTGGCCGCGGGCCTGCGCCGCGAGGGGATGGCCGTGGACGTCGCCCTGGACGGGACGGCGGCCTTGGCGCGCACGTCGGTGAACCGGTACGAGGTGGTCGTGCTCGACCGCGACCTGCCGGGAACGCACGGCGACGACGTGTGCCGGACCCTGGTCTCGCAGCGGTACCCGGCGCGGGTGCTGATGCTGACCGCCGCGTCCACCATCGAGGACAGGGTCGAGGGCCTGGCGTTCGGGGCCGACGACTATCTGCCCAAGCCGTTCGCGTTCGCCGAGCTCGTGGCGCGCGTGCGGGCCCTGGCCCGGCGCGCCCAGCCCGCGGTTCCGCCGGTGCTCGCGCACGGGGAGCTCAAGCTGGATCCCGGAAGGCGGGTCGTCCTGCGTGGCGGCAACCGGCTCGACCTCAGCCCCAAGGAGTTCGCGGTCCTGGAGCTGCTGCTCGCCGCGGGCGGCAGGGTCGTGTCCGCCGAGGAACTGCTCGAGCGGGCCTGGGACGAGGCGACCGACCCGTTCACCGGCACGGTGAAGGTGACGGTCAGCAGGCTGCGGCGCAAGCTAGGCGACCCACCGCTGATCGAGACCGTCGCCCAGGTCGGCTACCGGATCTGATGGATCGCGCCCACCGTGTCGATTAGGCTGCGTCTCACGCTCCTGTACGGAGTGCTGTTCCTGGTGAGCGGCCTGGTGCTGCTCACCGTGGTCTACGTGCTGGTGGCGCACGCCTCGCCCTGGTCCGCGGTCGACCCGCCCAAGGCGCCCGTTCTGCCGAGCCCGCCCGGGGGGCTCGGGCCCGGACCGAAGGCGCCGACGATGCCCGACCTGAGGGCCGAGCTTGCGCGGCAGCGGGCTGACTACCTGCGCGACCTGCTCACCGCGTCCGGCATCGCACTCGCCGTCATGACGGTCGGCTCGGTCTGGCTGGGCTGGCTGATGGCCGGGCGGGCGCTGCGCCCGCTGCGCAGCATGACCGACAACGCGCGGGCGATCTCGGCGAACGACCTGCATCGCCGGCTGAGCCTGACGGGCCCCGACGACGAGCTCAAGGGTCTCGCCGACACCTTCGACGACCTCCTGGACCACCTGGAGGGCGCGTTCGAGGCGCAACGCCGGTTCGTCGCCAACGCCTCGCACGAACTGCGCACCCCGCTCACCTACGAGCGCAGCCTGCTCGAGGTCTCGCTCGCCGACCCGAACGCCACGGCCGCGGAACTGCGGGACGCCTGCAAGCGCGTCCTCGGCAGCAACCAGCGTCAGGGCAAACTCATCGAGGCGCTGCTGACGCTGGCCCGCAGCCAGCGCGGCCTCGACCGGCGCACCCGTCTCGACCTTGCGATCATCGCCGGTGAGGTGCTGGACCTCGCCCGGCGGGACGTGGTGGCGGATCCGCCGACGTTCGACGTCGCACTGGACTCCGCCCACGTGCTAGGCGATCCACCGCTGGTCGAACGGCTGATCGTGAACCTGGTCGACAACGCCGTCCGGCACAACGTGCCCGGCGGCCGGATCACGATCCGGACGGGGGTCCGCGACGGACGCTCCGAACTGGTGGTGCGCAACACCGGCCCGGTCGTCCCGGCCGACCAGGTCGACACGATCTTCCAGCCGTTCCAGCGGCTCGCGGCGACACGGCTGGGCGGCCGGGACGGGCAGGGCATCGGCCTCTCGATCGTCGCCGCCATCGTCACCGCGCATGACGCCGACCTGCACGCCGAGGCACCCCCCGAAGGCGGCCTCGAGGTCGCCGTCCGCTTTCCCCGGATGTGACCTGACCCCGCCAAGGGCGAACCCGCCGGACCGGTCTTCCCGCGCATGGCATTTCAGCTTGTGGATCGTTCCGTAAACGGGAGACCCGTACGACTCAATGCCTCTCGCGGTGCGGTCCTTCGAGTCCGTGCCGTTCCTGGTCCGGTCAATTACCTGTCGAACTCCGCACTATTGGACGCCCGGTCGTTCTGGTTACTGTGCGGAGGGCGTTGAGCGGCTGCAGACGCAAATAGATCCCAGGCGGCGCGGAACAAAAGAGGGCGGGCATGGGCGCAGACCGGCGTTACCGCGAGAATCGTGGCGAGTTCCGGCCACCTGTGGTCGCCGAGAAACGCCCGGAGATTCTTCCCCTGTCCTTCGGGCAACGACGAATGTGGTTCGTCGACCGGCTCGAGGACGCGGGCGCCGCCTACCACATGGCGATGGCCGTCCGCATGAGCGGCGCCTTGGACATTGACGCGCTCCAAGCGGCGGTCGCCGATGTCACCCTGCGGCACGAGACGCTACGGACGATCTTTCCCGATGAGCGCGGCGAACCCCGCCAGCTGATCCTGACTCCCGCCGAAGCCCGGATCGAGCCGGCCGTCCTCGCCACCGGCGAGGACTCGCTGGCCGAGGCGCTGGCCGACGATGCCGCGCGGCGCTTCGACATCGGGACCGAGCCGCCCTGGCGAGCGACGGTGTTCGCATTGGCGCCGGATGTGCATGTGCTGTCGGTCGTGGTGCATCACATCGCGGCCGATGGTTGGTCGATGGGTGTCCTGGCCCGGGACCTGTCGGTGGCGTACGCGGCGCGGGCCGGCGGGCGTGAGCCGGAGTGGGCGGCCTTGCCGGTGCAGTACGCCGACTTCGCGCTCTGGCAACACCGGCTGCTGGGCGACGAGGACGACCCGGACAGCCTGGTCGAACGCCAGCGCGCGTACTGGAGCGCCGCCCTGGCCGAACTTCCCGAGCAACTTCAGCTGCCGGGCGACCGCCCGCGCCCCGCCGCGGCCTCCCGACGCGGCGCGTCGGTCGGGGTCGTTGTGGACGCGGATCTCCACCGACGGCTCCTGAAGGTCGCCGCCTCAAGCGACACCACGCCGTTCGTGGTGATGCGGGCCGCGATGGCGGTGCTGCTGTCCCGGCTGGGGGCGGGGGACGACATCCCGCTGGGCTCCCCGATCGCGGGCCGAACCGATCGGGCACTCGACGACCTGGTCGGATTCCTGGCCAACACGTTGGTGTTGCGGACTGATGTGGGTGGGAATCCGACGTTCGCGGAGTTGGTGGCCCGGGTTCGGGAGGTGGACCTGGCGGCGTATGCGCATCAGGACCTGCCGTTCGAGCACCTGGTGGACGCCGTCGCTCCGGCCCGTTCGCTTTCGCGCCACCCCCTGTTCCAGGTGCTGATCGTGATGGAGGACGCGCCGGATGCGTGCTGGGACCTGCCGGGACTGGTCGTCTCGCCGGAACGAGTGGGCGTCGAGTCCGCCCGGAACGAGTTGTCGTTCGGGCTGTTCGACCTCTACCTCAGCCTGCGCGAGCGGCATGCTCCGGGAGGGGAACCGACCGGCATCGATGGAGCCCTCTGGTACAGCGCCGACCTCTTCGACCGGGAGACGGCCGAGGCCCTGGTCTCCCGGCTCCTCCAAGTACTGATCCAGGTCGCGGGGGATCCGGGGCTTCGGGTGGGCGATGTCGATGTCCTGTTGGAGGGTGAGCGGTCGCGTCTGGTCGAGGGTGTGAATGTTGGTGGGGTCGGTGTTGTTGATGCGACGGTGCCGGGGTTGTTCGGGCGGGTGGTGGCGCGTTCGCGGGATGAGGTCGCGGTTGTTGACGGGGACGTGTCGTTGACCTTTGGTGAGCTTGATGCCCGGTCGAATCGGTTCGCGCGGTTCTTGCAGTCGCGTGGTGTCGGGGGTGGGGATCGGGTTGCGGTGATGTTGCCGCGTTCGGCCGATTTGATTGTGGTGTTGCTGGGTGTGGTGAAGGCGGGTGCGGTGTTCGTTCCCGTCGATTTGGCTTATCCGGCTGAGCGGGTGAGCTTCCTGTTGGAGGATTCCGCCCCGGTTCTGACGGTCACGTCGGATCTCCTTGGCGCGGATGAGGGATTCTCGAAAGGCCCGGTTCCTGTTGGGGCGTCGGCTGAGGATGGCGTGTATGTGATGTACACGTCGGGTTCGACGGGTGTGCCCAAAGGTGTGATGGCCACGCATGGCGCCGTGGCGGGGCTGGCTTTGGATGGTTGTTGGGGGGACATCGGTGCCGGTCGGGTTCTGTTCCATGCGCCGCATGCGTTTGATGCGTCGACTCTCGAGTTGTGGGTGCCGCTGCTGAACGGTGGGACGGTCGTGGTGGCTCCGTCGCGGGAGCTTGATGGGAATGGCCTTGAGTCGCTGATCGCCGGGGCTGGGCTGACGGCGGTGCATGTGACGGCGGGGTTGTTTCGGGTGCTCGCGCAGGAGTCTCCGGAGTGTTTCGCCGGGTTGCGTCATGTTCTGACGGGTGGGGATGTGGTTCCGGCGGACGCGGTGGCCCGGGTGGTCGAGGCTTGTCCCGGGGTGACTGTCCGTCACTTGTATGGGCCGACTGAGGTGACGTTGTGTGCGACGACGTTCACGGTCGATGAACCTCCGCAGGTGCTGCCGATCGGTGGTCCGCGGGATGGTGTCCAGGTTTTCGTGTTGGATGGTTGTTTGCGGCCGGTCCCTCCTGGCGTGGCTGGGGAACTTTATGTTGCTGGGCGTGGGTTGGCACGGGGGTATCTCGATCGGCCGGGGTTGACGGCTGAGCGGTTTGTGGCGTGTCCGTTCGGTGGGCGCATGTATCGCACCGGTGACCTGGTCCGTTGGGATCGTGACGGCCGTTTGGTGTTCGTGGGCCGTGTGGATGATCAGGTCAAGATCCGGGGTTTCCGGATCGAGCCTGCCGAGATCGAAGCCGTCCTGACCAGCCACCCCGAAATCGCACAAGCAACGGTCGTGGCACGCGAAGACCGGCCGGGGGACAAGCGCCTTGTCGCCTACCTGGTCGGTACTGCGGACGATGTGATGAGCGTCCGGGAGTTCGCGGCTGAGCGGTTGCCGGACTACATGTTGCCCGCCGCGATGGTCGTCCTGGACGAGCTGCCACTGACCGCCAACGGCAAGGTCGACCGGACCGCGCTTCCCGCTCCCGACCTCACCTCCACATCCTCCGGACGAGCACCACGCACACCACAGGAAGAGATCCTCTGCCGACTGTTCGCCGAGGTCCTCGGGATTTCGCAGGTCAGCCTCGACGATCGGTTCTTCGAGATCGGGGGCGACTCACTGCTGGCGACGCGGCTGGCGAGCCGCGCCAGGGCGGTCCTGGGGGTCGAGTTGTCGGTTCGGGCGTTGTTCGAGACGCCGTCGGTGGCCGGACTCGCAGGCCGCCTGGACGAACTGGGATCCGTCCGTCCGTCCGTCGCTCGTGTGCAGCGGCGCCCGGAGCGGTTGCCGTTGTCGTTCGGGCAGCAGCGGATGTGGTTCGTGAACCGGCTGGAGGACGCCGGAGCCGCCTACAACACGGCCGCGGCCGTACGCCTGGCCGGCCGGCTGGACACCTCGGCGCTGAAGGCCGCGTGGGCTGATGTGGTCGGCAGGCATGAAGCCTTGCGGACGATCTTCCCCGAGATCGACGGGACTCCGTTCCAGCTGATCGCCGACGACGTGGACGCCGACGTGGCGCTGGCCGAGACGACCGAGGACGAACTCGACCTGGCGATGGCCGCCGAGGTCGGCCGGGGCTTCGACTTGGGAGTCGAGCTTCCGTGGCGGGTGCGGTTGTTCGTGTTGGCGGCGGATGTGCATGTGCTGTTGATCGTGGTGCATCACATCGCGGCCGATGGTTGGTCGATGGGGGTGCTGGCGCGGGATTTGTCGGCGGCGTATGCCGCCCGTGTGGCCGGCGGCCCGCCGGAATGGGCGCCATTGCCGGTGCAGTATGCCGATTTCGCGCTTTGGCAGCGTGAGTTGTTGAACGGCTTGTTCGACGAGCAGCTCGCGTATTGGAAGGAGGCGCTGAACGGCCTGCCCGATCAGTTGGAGCTGCCTTTCGACCGGCCGCGTCCGGCAGTGGCGAGCCACCAGGGTGAAACGCTTTCCTTCACGGTCGATGCCGAAGTACACCGCAGGCTGGTGGAGGTCGCCCGCGATTGCGGCGCGACATTGTTCATGGTGGCGCAGGCTGCCTTGGGAGTGTTGCTGTCCCAGCTTGGTGCTGGTGATGACATTGCGTTGGGTTCGCCGATCGCGGGTCGTACGGACGAGGCGTTGGACGATCAGGTCGGGTTCTTTCTGAACACGTTGGTGTTGCGGACTGATGTGGGTGGGAATCCGACGTTCGCGGAGTTGGTGGCCCGGGTTCGGGAGGTGGACCTGGCGGCGTATGCGCATCAGGACCTGCCGTTCGAGCACCTTGTGGACGCCCTGACCCCGACCCGTTCACTGGCGCGCCACCCGGTCTTCCAAGTGCTGATGGTCATGGAGGACACGCCGAGTTCGCCGTGGGACCTTTCGGGACTGGCCACGACTCCGCTCCCGGTTCCGTTGGCCACCATCGAGTTCGACCTTGCCGTCGGGCTGCGGGAGCGCCGCGCGGAGGGCGGACGTCCACACGGACTGGACGGCTACCTGGAGTTCGCGACCGACCTGTTTGACCGGGAGACGGCCGAGGCCCTGGTCTCCCGGCTCCTCCAAGTACTGATCCAGGTCGCGGGGGATCCGCGGCTTCGGGCGGGCGATGTCGACGTCCTGTTGGAGGGTGAGCGGTCGCGTCTGGTCGAGGGTGTGAATGTCGGTGGGGTCGGTGTTGTTGATGCGACGGTGCCGGGGTTGTTCGGGCGGGTGGTGGCGCGTTCGCGGGATGAGGTCGCGGTTGTTGACGGGGACGTGTCGCTGACCTATGGCGAGCTTGATGCCCGGTCGAACGGGTTCGCCCGGTTCCTGCGATCGCGTGGTGTCGGGGTCGGGGATCGGGTTGCGGTGATGTTGCCGCGTTCGGCCGATTTGATCGTGGTCGTGCTCGGGATCGTCAAAGTGGGTGCGGTGTTCGTTCCTGTTGATCTGGCGTATCCGGCTGAGCGGGTGAGTTTCCTGTTGGAGGATTCCGCTCCGGTTCTGACGGTCACGTCGGATCTTCTTGGCGCGGATGAGGGATTCTCGAAAGGTCCGGTTCCTGTTGGGGTGTCGGCTGAGGATGGCGTGTATGTGATGTACACGTCGGGGTCGACGGGTGTGCCTAAAGGCGTGATCGCGACGCACGGTGCCGTAGCGGGCTTGGCGCTGGATGGTTGTTGGGGTGATATCGGCCACGGGCGAGTGTTGTTCCACGCGCCGCATGCGTTTGATGCGTCGACTCTCGAGTTGTGGGTGCCGCTGCTGAACGGCGGAACGGTCGTGCTGGCTCCGCCAGGCGAGGTTGATGGGCGCGTCCTGGAGAACCTGATTGCCGGGGCCGGCGTGACGGCGGTGCATGTGACGGCGGGGTTGTTTCGGGTGCTCGCGCAGGAGTCTCCGGAGTGCTTTGCCGGGTTGCGTCATGTTCTGACTGGTGGGGATGTGGTTCCGGCCGAGGCGGTGGCCCGGGTCATGGATGCCTGTCCCGAAGCGATCGTGCACCACCTGTATGGGCCGACTGAGGTGAC
>NZ_JBFAUU010000031.1:0-86886 GCF_040679435.1 Spirillospora sp. NPDC052269 | reverse complement strand
ATTTACTTTATCAGTTCCGCCCGGCTTGTCAATTTCCGGCCGATCCCGATTCCGCAGTTCCCGTCCACTTTCGCGGCCGTTCCCTGCAGCACTTCTATTTCACCAGATCCGCACCGATTCGCAAAATCGAGCTTTTCCGACGCCATCAGGACATGCGGGTACGACGGATCGAATCCGCATGATCGTTGATGGTCGCGCACAACGGGTCGGCCACCGCTCAGCGGCGTCCCGCATCCCTCAAGGCGCAAGGAAGGACACTACCCGAGGGTTCGGGTGCCTGCAACTCGGTTGCGGAGGTCGGGGTGCGAGGCGGGCGCCTGGTCAGGTGACCGGTTGCTCACTTACGCTCGGAACGTCCGGACTGAACGAGATTCGGGTGGCGGCATGGGCGCTCCGCACGACGTGGTGATCATTGGCAGCGGGTTCGGCGGGATCGGGCTGGCGATCCGGCTGCGGCGGGCCGGCGTCGAGGACCTGGTGGTGCTGGAGAAGGCCGACGGGCTCGGCGGGACGTGGCGGGACAACACGTATCCGGGGGCGGCGTGCGACGTGCCGTCCCACCTGTACTCGTTCTCGTTCGAGCGGAAGACGGACTGGAGCCGCAGGTTCCCGCCGCAGGAGGAGATCCTCGAGTACCTGTGGCACTGCGCGCGCAAGTACGAGGTGCTCCCCCGGATCCGGTTCGGGACGGAGGTGACCGGGGCGGAGTGGGACGAGGCGGAGAGCGTCTGGCGGGTGTCGACCTCGACCGGGGTGGTCCGCGCGCGGGTGCTCGTCTCGGCGTGCGGGCAGTTGAACCGGCCCGTCCTGCCGGAGATCGAGGGCCGTGACTCGTTCGCGGGGGCGGCGTTCCACTCGTCCCGGTGGGAGCACGGGGTCGATCTGCGGGGTAAGCGCGTCGCCGTGATCGGGACGGGGGCCAGCGCGATCCAGATCGTCCCGGAGCTGGCGAAGGTGGCGGGGCGGCTGCATGTGTTCCAGCGGTCGGCGCCGTACGTGATCAGCAAGCCGGACCGTCCGTACCGGGCGTGGGAGAAGGCGGTCCTGCGGGCGGTGCCGGGGGCGTACGCGGCGAGCCGGGCGCGCGTCTACGCGCAGTTCGAGACGCGGGCGCTGGGGTTCGTGAAGTATCCGAAGCTGCTGGGGCTGATGGCCCGGCGGTTCCGGAGGAGGCTGAAGGACGAGGTCCGGGACGCGGGGCTGGTGGAACGGCTGCTGCCGGACTATCCGATGGGGTGCAAGCGGATCCTGCTGTCGGACGACTACTACCCCGTGTTCGGTGAGCCGCATGTCGAGCTGGTGACGGAGGCGGTTTCGCGGATCACCGCGGACGGGGTCGTCACGGCCGACGGCCTCACGCGCGAGCTGGACGCGATCGTGTTCGCCACGGGGTTCGCTTCGACGGAGTTCCTGGCCCCCATGAAGATCGTCGGGCGGGACGGGCGGGAGTTGGGCGAGGCGTGGCGGGACGGGGGCGCGTCCGCTCATCTGGGCATCACGGTGAGCGGGTTCCCGAACCTGTTCCTGCTGTACGGGCCGTACACCAACCTGGGCCACAACTCGATCATCTACATGCTGGAGTCGCAGTTCCGGTACGTGGTCGGCTGCGTGGAGGCGATGCGGCGGGCGGGGCTGGACTGGATCGAGGTGCGTCCGGACGTCCAGGACGCGTTCGACCGGCGGATGCAGGAGCTGATGCGCGCGACCGTCTGGAACGCCGGGTGCCTGAGCTGGTACATGAGGGAGGACGGGCGGATCGTGAACAACTGGCCAGGATTCACGTTCGCCTATCGGAACGCGACACGCCGTCCGGACCCCCGTGACTTCTGGCGTGGGCGCGCGGGCGAGGGGCCGCGGCGGGCCGTCCGGGACCGGACGGCCTAGGCTCGCGACATGCCGACTGCTCTGATCACTGGTGCCACGGCGGGGCTGGGCGCGGCGTTCGCCCGCCGCCTGGCCTCCGACGGATTCGATCTGGTGCTGCTCGCCCGGGACACGAAGCGGCTGGACGCGTGCGCGCGCGAGCTGCACGACAAGTACGGCGTCCGCGCGGAGGCGCTGCCCGCCGACCTGTCCACGGACGAGGGCATCGGCAAGGCGGAGGAACGGCTGCGCGAGGGCGTGGACCTCCTCGTCAACAACGCGGGGTTCGGGAACCGGGGGGCGTTCCTGGACGTGCCGGTCGCGGACGAGCTGGTCATGCTGAGGGTGCACTGCGAGGCGGTGCTGCGGCTGACGCACGCGGCGCTGCCGCCGATGCTGGAGCGCGGGCACGGCGGCGTGGTCAACGTGGCGTCGGTGGCGGCGTTCGCGACGCGGGGCACCTACGGCGCGTCCAAGGCGTGGGTCGTGTCGTTCTCGCAGGGCGCGGCGTCCGAGGTCGCGGGGCGTCCGGGCGCGGAGAGGGTGCGGGTCATGGCCCTGTGCCCGGGGTTCGTGCACACCGAGTTCCACGAGCGCGCCGGGATGGACATGTCGGAGGTCCCGGAGTTCATGTGGCTCGACCAGGACCGGGTCGTCGACGAGGGGCTGCGGGACCTGCGGCGCGGGGTCGAGGTCAGCATCCCGGGCGCGCAGTACAAGGCGCTCGTGGGGCTGACCCGGCTGGTCCCGTCGTCGTTGGTCGGACGGTTCTCGCGGTCCGGGCGCAAGTGGGACTGAGGGTGCGCCGGGGCGTCGATTCGCAGGCTGGACGGGCGCGGCGCGGACGATAGGACGCGTGAGGGCGGTCGCCGGATGACGCGAATGCCGTCGCAATTCGCGTGAGGGGATTGTCAGGGAACGGGCGGACACGGAATGGTGTCACCCCGAGACTCCCCGCCACATCGCCCCCGAAAGGTCCCGCCGATGGGCCACGACCTCGGATACGCAGCGCTCGCCCTGCTCGCGACCAGCACGTACTACGTCGCCTTCGTCGTGTTCCGGACGGCGGCCGGGCGGATGCCGCCCCTGCGGGGCGGTCGTCCGTTCCATGTCGCCTGGACGATGCTGGCCGACCCGGTGTGGTTCGGCGGCGGGCTGCTGCTGTTCGCGGGGCTGGCCGGCGAGGTGGTGGCGTTCGAGGAGCTGCCGCTGGCGGTGGCGCAGCCGGTGTTCGCGGTCAGCCTCGTCCTGCTGGTGATCTACGCGGTGTGGGTGCTCGGCGAGCGGATGACCGGACGCGAGTGGGCGAGCGTGGCGCTGTTCGTGGTGGCGACGGTGCTGGTGGGGCTGTCCGCCGGGGAGGGGGCGTCGACGGCGTCGGCGGGCCGGGGGTGGCGGCACACCCTGGACGATCCGTGGCCGATGCTCGCGGTGACCGCGCCGGCGCTGCTGGTCGCGGGGCTGGTCTGGCTGGTCGGGGACCGGCGGGCGGGCGGACGGCACGCGCGGCGGCTGGCCGGGGTCGCGTACGGGATTGGGGCGGGAGCGTGCGCCGGGCTGGCGGAGGCGGGCATCCGGGGCATGGCGCTGGTGTTCGAGGACTCGGGCCGTGACGTCCTGGCCGTCCTGAACACGCCGTACCCGTACCTGACGCTCGTGCTCGCGGCGCTGGCGCTCGGGCAGTTGCAGGTGGCGCTGCAGCGGTGCCGGATGGCGATCATCGCGACCGTCCTGACCGTCATCGGCCGCAGCTATCTGGTGCTGGCGAGCACGGTGCTGTTCCACGAGGGCTGGCCGTCCGACCCGGTGCCGTTCGCGCTGCGCACGGGCGGTTTCGTGGTCGCGCTGGCGGCGCTGCTGAACTTCCCGCGGCATGAGCGGCGGGAGGTGCGGGGACCGCGGGACGAGCGGAACACCGTGCGACAAGTCCTGTAATTTCCTACATTCGCTGCATGGCACTTTCCTCCCCCCTGCGTCGTGCCGCCCTCACCGCCGCTGCCGCCGCGTCCCTCACCGCCCTGCTGCCCGCCGCGTCCGCCTCGGCGGTCGTGCACGGACGGGAGGTGTCCGCCGCCAGGTACCCGTGGCTGGGGGCCGTCGGATCCCCGTTCTTCTTCCTGCGCCCCGCCGGGCAGTTCTGCGGCGGCGCGCTCACCGCGCCCGACAAGGTGCTGACCGCGGCCCACTGCGTCACGGCCGTGCGGGGCCTGCCCGGTGTCCTGAGGGTCACGTTCGGGCTGAGCGACCTGCGGGGCAAGGGCGGGGAGGCGGTCGACGTGAAGAGCGTCTGGGTGGATCCGCGCTACCGCGAGACGAAGTTCAAGACCGAGGCCGTCGAGCACCACGATGTCGCCGTGCTGACGCTGAAGCGGCGCGTGAACCGTCCGACCATCGCGACGGGACGTCCGGGCGACGCGCGCGCGGGCGAGGTCGTCGGGTGGGGGACGACGTCCGAGTCGGACTTGTTCAACACGCGGTTGCACGCGGCTTCGGTTCCGCTGCGTGGGAATGCCGCCTGCGCGGCGGCCTATGGGGCGTCGTTCGACGCGTCCGACATGCTGTGCGCGGGTTCCCCTGCGGGAGACACGTGTCAGTTCGACAGCGGCGGGCCGCTGCTGGTGAACGGTCGTGTCGTTGGGCTGACCTCGTGGGCGTACGGGTGCGCACGTCCTGGATACCCCGGGGTTTACGCGCGCGTGTGAACCGGTCGCCAGCGCGAAACGCCTGGTGGCGCATGTGAAACGCCTGGTGGCACGTGTGGAACGCCTGGTTGTGCGTGTGACACGCCGGGTGGTGCGTGTGGCGTTGCCCGGTCGGGCATGGGTCGTCATGCTGGGCGAATGCGCGTGTTGGTTACGGGGGCGGCGGGTTACGTCGGGTACGCGGTAGGGCGTCGGCTGATCGCGGGCGGGCATCAGGTGGACGGGCTCGTGCGCGCGCCCGACAGGGTGCTGCCGGAAGGGGTGCGTCCTGTCGTCGGGGATCTGCTCGGGCCGCTCGTCCTGGACGAGACGTACGACGCCGTGTGCCATCTGGCCGCGCTCACGCGCGTGCGCGAGTCGTTCACGGAACCGCTGCGGTTCTTCACCGCGAACGTCCAGGGCACGGTGCATCTCCTCGATGCGCTCAAGGGCTCGCCCACCGTCGTGTACGGATCGACGGCGGCCGTGTACGGCACGCCTGAAAGCCAGCCCATTCCCGAGTCGCAGTCGGCTTCGCCGTCGAGTCCGTATGGGACGTCCAAGCTGGCCGCCGAGGACGCCGTCCGGTACCACGCGGCGACGGGGCAGATCGGCGCGGTGGTGCTGAGGACGTTCAACGTGTCCGGCTCGGTGGACGGACGCGGCGACCCCGACCCGACGCGGCTGATCCCGCGCGCGCTCGCCGTGGCCAAGGGGGACGCTCCGCATCTGGAGGTGAACGGCGACGGCGGGGCCGTCCGGGAGTACCTGCATGTGGACGACCTCGCGCGCGCGTACGAGCTCGCCCTGGCATCCGGGACGCCCGGGACGCATCGCACGTACAACGTCGGTTCGGGGATCGGGGCGTCGGTCGCCGAGGTGATCGGGACGGTCGAGAACGTGACGGGACGGGACGTCCCGGTCGTCCACCGGCCACCGTCGCCGGAGCCTCCGCTGCTGCTGTGCGACGCGGCGGCGATCCGCCGCGATCTCGGCTGGGCGCCCGAGCGGTCCGGGCTTCCGGAGGTCATCGGGAGCGCCTGGGAGGCTCTGCACGCTCGCTGAGGCGGGCCCGCACACCGGCTGAGCTGGGAATATTCGGGCTCTCGATTTGGTTAGTGCAACTAAAGAGAGAGCGTCGGAGGAGCCGCCCCATGACCGTTCAGACCTCGTCCGTCCCGTCCCCGATCACCCCGTCCCCGTCCGTCTCCCCGTCCCTCCCCTCCCCGTCCGTCCCCTCCCCGTCCGTCTCGCCGCCGCCCGTGCTTTCGCTGAGCCCCGGCGAGGAGATCATCAGTGACCTCCATCTGGACGCGCTCGCACCCGGGGAGCACCACCGGGACACCGTGATCGTCCGGTACCGGGCCGAGGAGGACGCCGTGGTGGCCCTGAGCGTCGAGTGCGCGGACCCCTCCACCGCGTCCCGGGACGTGCACGTCGGGGTGTTCGAGCACGCGGGCGAGCTGATGCCGTTCCCGGTGTTCAGCGGGTCCCTGCTGGACCTCGCCCGGCGCAACCAGGCGTTCGGCCGCTGGACGGGCCGCGGCGACGGCGACGACCACGAGGTCGTCTACGAGATCTCGACGTCCGTCGCGCGGGACGCCGCGTCCGCGAGCGCGCCCGCCGACGTCATGCTCCACTTCACCGCCACCCGCGCCTGACCGTCAGAGCCGAGCCAGGCCGAGGCCGAGCGCGGCGGCCGCGACCGCGAAGTACATGCCGGGGAACGCGATGTTGTGGAAGACGCGGGCGCGGACGTGTGCGGCGAGCGCGCAGACGAAGAACAGGGTGAGGCCGAGCGCCGCCGCGACACCGACCCAGCGGACGCCGAGCAGCCCGATCAGCAGCCCTGCGGCGCCCGCGACCTTGAGGACGGCGACGACCGGGAGAAGGCGCGGCGGCATCCGCACCTCGGCCGAGTTGGCGAGGACGAACGGGGCGCGCGCGAAGTCGGCGGCGGCGATGCCGAGGTTGGCCGCGATCGCGATGGCGGTCACGGCCGCGTAGACGGTGAACATGGGGCCTCCTCTGTCGGAAAGTCTTGGGTTCACAGCCTTCTCGCGGGCCTCGGAACCGTCCAATGCCTGCGGCTATAACCTGCTGGAATGGACTTCGACTCGCGGTTGCTGCGCCACTTCGCCGTGGTCGCCGAGGAGGGCAATCTGACGGCCGCCGCCGAGCTGATGATGGTGTCGCAGCCCGCGCTGACCAAGCAGATGAAGCGGCTCGAGGAGATCCTCGGGGTGCGGTTGTTCGTCCGGTCGCACACGGGGATGGCGTTGAGCGACGCGGGGCGGGCGCTCGCCGGACGCGTCCCCGCGCTGCTCGCGGAGTGGGACCGGACGATGCGGGAGACCCGGGCCGAGGGGCGGCGGGCCGTCCACGTGCTGCGGGTGGGGTTCATGGCGTCCGGCGCGAACGAGGCCACGCGGCGGATCATCGCGGCGTTCACGGAGCGGCGGCCCGGCTGGCGCGTCGACACGCTGCAGGCTCCGTGGAGCGACCCGACGGCGGGCCTCGCGGGCGGGGAGGTCGACGTCGCGCTCGTCCGTCTTCCGTTCCCTGGCGAGGACGCCTGGCACGTCCGCGAGCTGTTCGGTGAGGCGCGGTGCGTGGCGATGGCGAGCACGCATCCGCTCGCGGATCGGGAGGTCATCGCGTTCGAGGAGCTGTGGGACGAGCCGTTCGTCGCGGCCCCCGCGGAGACCGGCGCGTGGCGCGACTTCTGGCTGGCGGTGGACGAACGCGACGGGCGGGCGCCACGGGTGGGGGCGGTCACGGCGCAGCCGGACGAATGGCTCAACGCGATCGCCAACGGTTATGGGGTCGCCCTCGCCCCGGAGTCCGCCGCTCGGTTCTACGCGCGTCCGGGCGTCGTGTACCGGCAGGTCACGGGGGTTTCTCCGAGTCGGGTCGGGGTCGCGTGGCCCACGGACGCCGAGGACGATCCGGTCGTGCGGGACTTCGTGCGGTGCTGCGTGGACGCGTCCGCCTGATCGCCCGGGCGTGGGGCGGCGGTTCGTCCAGGGGTCATGTGATGATCGCGAACGTGTCGCGCGGGCGTAACCGGCGGGGACGACGCTGACCAGCGGTTCTCTATCCGGTTGGAGGGACGCATGCGGCGTCGCGACGTTCTCAGACTCTCGGTGATCGCGGGCGCGGGGGTGCTCACGCTCGACCCCGTCACGTTCGCGAACGCGGACACGCCAGGCGCGGGCACGGGCGGCACGCCCGGGTCCGGGGAGGTGACGCGGACGGTCAGCGGGCACCTGCCGACCGGCGCGGCCGACTTCGTGTACCTGCCGGTGGAGGTGCCGCGCGGGGTCCGGGAGTTCGCCGTCTCCTACTCCTACGACCGGCCGTCGGTGCCGTCCGGGACGCAGGGGAACGCGTGCGACATCGGCGTCTTCGACGAGCGCGGCGAGGAGCTGGGCGGACGCGGGTTCCGCGGCTGGTCCGGCGGGGCGCGCACCGAGTTCGCGATCAGCGCGGAGCAGGCGACGCCGGGCTATCTGGCGGGTCCGGTCGGCGCCGGGACCTGGCACATCGTCCTCGGGCCGTACACGGTCGCTCCGCAGGGCCTGAACTACAACGTGACGATCACCCTGCGGTACGGGACGGCGGGCGCGACGGCGCGTCCGGTGTACCCGCCGGCTCGGGCCAAGGGCCGGGGACGCGCCTGGTACCGGGGCGACTGCCACCTGCACACCGTCCACTCGGACGGGAAGCGGACGCCCGCCGAGGTCGCCGCCGCGGCGCGCGCCGCGGGGCTCGACTTCATCACCACGACCGACCACAACACCTCGTCCGCGCACGGTGCCTGGGGCGGGCTGTGGGGCGACGACCTGCTGATCCTGCCGGGTGAGGAGGTCACGACGCGGAACGGGCACGTCCTGGCGATCGGCGTGGAGCCGGGCACGTTCATCGACTGGCGCTATCGCGCGCGCGACGAGGAGTGGGAGAAGTACGCGCGGCGGATCCGGCAGGCGGGCGGGATCGTGGTCCCGGCGCACCCGCACGGGACGTCCATCGGGTCGTTCTGGAAGTACGGCTACGACCAGGCGGACGCGATGGAGGTCTGGAACTCCACCTACTCCCCCGACGACGAGATGTCGATCGGTGACTGGGACAACCAGCTCGTCGCCGCCGCGCGCGGCCAGGGGCGGTGGCTGCCCGCGATGGGCAACAGTGACGCGCACCGCGAGCCGCAGGTCGTCGGGCTGCCGCAGACGGTCGTCCTCGCCGACGACCTGACGCGTCCGGCGATCCTGGCGGGACTGCGCGCGGGACGGAGCTGGATCGCCGAGTCGTCGCAGGTCGAATTGGACTTCACGGTGTCGGGCGGCGGCCTTGGGCGACGCGCGGGCATCGGGGAGCGGCTCCGGGCGCGTGCCGACACTCCGGTGACCGTCCGGTTGCAGGTGTCCGGGGTCGGGAAGGGGTGCACGGTCCGATTCCTGACCGACCAGGGGCCGCTGTTCGGATCCGCCGTGCCGGACTCGGGCGCGGGGACTTTCGAGTGGCAGACCACGCCGTCCTATGCGGCTTATGTGCGCGCGGAGGTCCGGCATGCGGCGGGCGCGGACGGGGCGCCGGGGGCGATGGCGGCGCTGACCAACCCGATCTGGCTCGACGTCCGGTAGGCGCTTGCAAGGGCGGTTGTCAGGGGTGGTTTTCCAGGGCGGCCAGGCGGCTGCGTAGGTAGGCGCGTTCGGGTTCGGTTCCGGCCAGTTCCAGGGCTGCGCGGTAGGCGGACGCGGCTTCGGTGCGGCGTCCGAGGCGATCCAGGAGATCGGCGCGGGCGGCCTGGTACGGGTGGTGCGCGCGGAGTTTCGGCTCGTCTCGCAGGTCGTCCAGCAGCGCGAGCCCTTCCTCGGGGCCGTCCCGCATGGCGATGGCGACGGCGCGGTTGAGCGCCACGACCGGGGACGGCGTGAGGGTGAGCAGCACGTCGTAGAGCAGGACGATCTGCGGCCAGTCGGTGGACGCCACGTCCGGCGCCTCGGCGTGCAGTGCGGCGATGGCCGCCTGCACGCCGTAGGGGCCGGGCGGGCCGCCGGTGAGCGCGGCGACCGTCAGCGCGCGGCCCTCGTCGATCATGTCGCGGTCCCAGCGGGCGCGGTCCTGGTCGTCCAGAAGCGCGAGGGCGCCGTCCGGGTCGAGGCGGGTCTCGCGGCGCGCGTGCACGAGCAGCATCAGGGCCAGTAGTCCCGCGGTCTCCCGTTGTTCGCGGGGAAGCAGGTTGTGCAGGATCCGGGCCAGGCGGAGGGCCTCCTCGGCCAGGTCGACGCGTTGCAGGCCCGGTCCGGAGCTTGCCGCGTAGCCCTCGGTGAAGATCGAGTAGAGGGCCTGGAGGACGACGGGCAGGCGGTCCGGCAGCTCGTCCGCGCCGGGGACGCGGAACGGGATCCGCGCCTCGACGATCTTCTTCTTGGCGCGGGTGAGGCGCTTGGCCATCGTCTCGGCGGGCACCAGGAACGCGCGCGCCACCTCGGGCGTGCCGAGCCCGCCGAGGAAGCGCAGCGTGAGCGCGACGCGGTCGTCGGCGGGCAGGGCCGGGTGCGCGCAGGTGAAGAACAGGCGGAGCCGCTCGTCCGGGACGTGGTCCTCGTCGTGGGACGTCTCGGAGGAGGACTCCGCGCGGTCGGCCTCCACCTGCAGGATCGCCAGCCGGACGGCGAGGGCCCGGTCGCGGCGCAACCGGTCCACCGCCCGCCGCCGCGCCGTCGTCATCAGCCATCCGCCCGGGTTCGGCGGGACGCCGTCCACCGGCCAGCGGGTGACCGCCGCCTCCAGCGCGTCGGCGGCGGCCTCCTCGGCCAGGTCCAGGTCGCCGAACCGGCGGGCGAGCGCGGCGAGCAGGCGCCCGTGCTCCTCGCGGAACACGTCCTCGATCCGGGGGCCGGCGCCGGAGGTCCGCTCGCCGGACATCTCCTCGCCGGACGCCTGCTCGTCGCTCACCGGTCAGCCTCAGAACTCGGCGACCGGACGCACCACGACCGCGCCCTCGCGCGCCCCGGGGCAGCGGGCGGCCCAGTCCAGGGCGGCGTCCAGGTCCGGGACGTCGATCACGTAGAAGCCGCCGAGCACCTCGCGGGACTCGGTGAACGGGCCGTCGGTGACGGTGCGGGCGCCCGCCTCGTCCACCTGGACGGTGGTGGCGGTGACCAGGTCGGCCAGCGACTCCGAGGAGACCATGATCCCCGCGTCCTGGACCGCCTTGTGGTAGCTCACCCATGCCCCGAAGTCGCCGGGCTCGGGGGTCGTCCCGTCCGCCTCGACGGCAGCGGCGTAGATCATCAGCATGTACTTCATCGTCGTGCTCCCTCGCTTCGTCGACGTGCGGCCATCGCTCGCCGCACACCCCCTCCACGGACGGGGGACGCGGAAATGGACACTACCTTCCAAGATTTTTCCGACTAACCTGCGCGGATGACCAGCGACGCCCTCACCCTGACCGTTCTCGGCTCCGCGACCCCGTATCCGGCGCCCGGGAACCCCTGCTCCGGCTACCTGCTGTCGGCGGGCGGCACCCGCGTGTGGGTGGACGCCGGGACCGGGACGCTCGCCGAGCTCCGCCGTCACGTCCGGCTGGACGAGCTGGACGCGATCTGGATCTCGCACCTGCACGCCGACCACACCGCCGACCTCCTCACGGCCTACTACGGGGCGCTGTACGCCGACGTCCGGCTCGCCGCCCCGATCCCGCTCCACGGGCCGTCCGGGATCGCGGACCGGCTGGCGGGCTTCCTCACCAACTCGTCCGTGCGGAGCCCGATCGAGTCGGCCTTCGCGGTCGAGGAGCTGCACGACGGCCACGTGGCGCGCGTCGGCGAGATCGTCCTGACCAGCCGCGCCGTCTCCCACGGCCTCCCCGCCTTCGCGCTGCGCGCCGAAGCCGCGGGCAGGACGCTCGTCTACTCGGGCGACTGCGCGCCCTGCCCGCCGCTCACCGAGCTCGCGGACGGCTGCGACCTGCTGCTCTGCGAGGCCGACAGCGCGGATCCTGTCGAGGGGGACGAGCGCGTCCACCACACGGCCACGGAGGCCGGAGACACCGCGCGGGCGGCGCGGGCCGGGCGCCTGCTCGTCACGCACGTCGGCCCCTCCCTCACCCCGGCCGAGGCCGTGGCGCACGCCGCGACCAGGTACGACGGCCCGATCGCCCATGCCGCTCCGGGGAGCGTCCACACGGTTTAGCAGGGCTGTCGCACCAGCTTCTCGGCGAGCTCGCACAACTCGTCGAAACGCAGGACGCGTCCGAATCCGGGGAGCGGGACGTGCAGCGCGCTGCGCCAGGACTCGGGGACGTCGGCCACGCCGTGCATCGCCCCGGCCAGCGTGCCGGTCACGGCCGCGACGGTGTCCGTGTCGCCGCCGAGGTCGATCGCCGCGCGCAGCGCCTCCGCGAACCCGCTCGTGTTCCGTACCGCCCACACGGCGGACCCGAGGCAGGGCCACACGGCCCCGTTGAACTCAGTCGCGTCGTCCGGGTGCCAGGCGGGGTCGAGAACGCGCGCGTACCGCTCGCGGTGGACGGGCTTGACCTGCGCGAGCGTGTCGGGGATGGCGTCGAGGGGGTTCGCTCCGTCGAGCGCGACGCGGACGAGTTCGTGGAGGATCGCCGTCCCCTCCCATGCCGCGCCGTCCCCGTGGGTCAGCGCGGTGATGCGGCGTCCTGCGTCCATCGTGGCCTCGCGTCCGTGGGCGGCGAAGTACACCGCTGAGGGCGCGGCCCGCATCAGCCCGCCGTTCCCGGCCGCGCGCAGGTTGGTCTGGAAGTGGATCGCCGCCGCCATGTTCCAGGTGTCGCCGCTGGTCAGGACGGCTTCGGTCTGGAGGCCGATGTCCTTCGGGTCGGAGGCGGCCCAGCGCTGGAAACGCGCGAACATGTCGGGCAGGTCGGGTCCCTCGCGGTCGAGGAGGGACTCTGCGACGAGGACCGCCATCTGGGTGTCGTCGGTCGCTTCGCCCTGGTCCCAGCCACCACCCGCGCGCATCTCGCCGGGGCCTGTCGGGAAGCGTTGGGAGAACGCGTCGGCGGGACCAAATTCGTAGGGAGCGCCCAGCGCATCGCCCAGCGCGGAGCCGACAACGGTGGCGATCGCCCGTTCCGTCCGATCCATGAGAAGCAAGGCTAGAGGCGGAAGCCGAGGGAGATTTACGCTCTACTCCTCGTCTTGGCGCTTCTCGGTTGGGTGGCGGACATGTGGACTGCTGGCGGCGGGCGGTGCGGCCGCCGGGATCCGCGTGGGGTTCATGGCGGGGTGGGCGGTCGGCGCCTTGGGGGTCGTGGCGATCCTGCTGACCACGGTCCGGAAGGACGACGACCGCCCGTCGAGCGGGTAGCCGGTCAGGCGCAGGTGGTGTCGGCTGCCGGGAGGCGGTTGGTGAGCAGGTAGTCGTCGACCGTCTTGTTCAGGCAGGCGTTGCCGTAGGAGGCCTGGTAGGGGGCGTGGACGTCGGCGTTGAGGGTGATGAGGCGGGAGCCCTTCAGGTCGCGGTGGAGGGCCTGGCTTCCGGCGTAGATGGTGCGGGTGTCGCCGGTCGCGCCGATGAGCAGGCTCGGGAGGGTCGTGCGGACCTTGGTCAGCGACTCGCGCGGGGCCGGCCAGAAGGCGCACGGGTTGATGTTCTCGCCGAGCGGGCCGAAGACCGGGTGGACGGAGCGCTGCCGCTGGACGTCCCGCCAGTAGGTCTCGGGGTTCCGCGTCGCCGGGGCGTCCCCGCAGATGATCGCGGACTGGCCGCTGCCGTAGAGCGAGTCGGTCCCGGTGAGGACGAACGCCAGCGACTCGTCCAGGGCGCCCGTCGCGGGGACGTGGACGCCGTGCGCCGCGCGGTTCAGGTCGGAGGCGGCCGCGGCGAGGGCGGCGCGGTGCTCGTCGTGGTCGTTGCCGAGCAGGTTGAACAGGACGGTCGGGATCGTCGAGGCGTCCACCTTGTAGGGGCCGACGAGCAGTGGGGAGCGGCCGGCGCGCGTGATGGTGTTCCGGACGGTCGCGAGGACGTCCTCGCGGGTGCGGCCCAGGTGGTAGGTGGCGTCGCGGCGGGACGCCCAGTCGGCCCAGCGGGCGAGGCCCTGTTCGTTGGCCTGCTCGCCGTCCTGGAGGAGGCGGGCGGACCAGCGGTCCGGGTCGACGTTGCTGTCCAGGACGGCTCGGTCGAGGCGTCCGGGGAACAGGGCGGCGTAGACCGCGCCGAGGTAGGTGCCGTAGGACGCGCCGTTGTACGAGATCTTCTTCTCGCCGAGGGCGGCGCGGACGACGTCCATGTCGCGGGCGATGTTGCGGGTGCTGATGTACGGCAGGTAGGAGCCGTACTTGGCGACGCAGCGCTGCGCGAGGGTGCGGGCGAACGTCACGCCCGCGTCGAAGCCGCGCCGGTCGACGCCCGCCGAGCGGATCCAGGTGCCGCTGGGCCAGCCGCAGTCGACGGGGGTGCTGCGGCCGAGGCCGCGCGGGTCCATGCCGATGAGGTCGAAGCGCGGTCCGGCCTTGGGCGTGATGTCGCGGATGTACGGCGGCATGTCGATGGCCGGGCCCGGTCCGCCGCCGTTGATGAGCATGGCGCCGAGGCGGGGGCCGGTCGCCTTCAGGCGGGAGATCGCGATCTTGATGGTCTTGCCGCGTGGGTTCGCGTAGTCGAGCGGGACGGTCACGTCGGCGCAGCGCGCGCCCGCGTCGTCCAGTTCCTTGAGGTCGCAGGTGGTCCAGCTGAGTTTCTGGTGGTGGAACGCGGCGAGCGGATCGGCCGGGGCCGCCGCGGCGGAGACGGACGGGACGAACAGGGCGGCGGCTGCGCCAACGGACGCGCCGAGCGTCATGAGGACACGCACGAGGGGCTCCTTCTCAGTGGCGTTCGCACAGGGCGGCCTGCACGACGTCGAGCATGTGGGTCTGGGCCTGGAGGCTGTCGGGATCGGCGTTGAGGGAGACGGCGACGGCGCGTCCGCCGGGTCCGACCCCGGCGACGGTGCCGAACCCGGGAACGCCGCCCGCGTGGCCGGTCCAGGTGCCGCCGCAGGTCAGCGGGGTCTGGATCAGGCCGAGGCCGTAGCGCGCGCCGGTCCAGACGCGGTCGGGGTCGGCGGCGACGGTGCTGCGCATCTCGGCGAGCTGACGCGGCGACAGGAGCCGTCCGCCGAACAGCGCGGTGTAGAAGCGGTCGAGGTCGCGGGTCGTGGAGACGAGCGCGCCCGCCGCGCCGCCGAAGGACACGTTCTGGTCGGTGTGGTCGGTCCAGCGGCCGTTCTCGTCGTGGACGTAGCCGTGCGGGTGGGGGCCGCGGATGGACGTCCGGTCACCCGGCCAGTAGGTGTCGCGCATGCCGAGCGGACGCAGGACGCGCCGGGCGGACTCGTCCTCGATGCCGCGCCCGGTCGCCTTCCGCACGATCATCCCGGCGAGGACGTAGTTGGTGGACGCGTAGCTCCAGGGCTTGTCCGGCGGGTCCATCCTGAGCGCGATCGCGACGAGTTCCCCGGGGTCGAAGTGCCGCCAGCGGACGTCATCGGGCAGGCCGTCGGAGTAATCCGGCAGGCCGCTGGTGTGCTGGAGCAGGGACCGGATCGTGACGCGCCGCCCGTCGTAGCGCGGCGTCCGGACGAGGCCGGGCAGCCAGTGGTCGACGGTGTCGTCCAGGGACAGCCGGTGCTCGGCGGCGAGCTGGAGCACGACGGTCGCGGTGACCGACTTGGTGATGCTGCCGATCCGGGTGCGTTCGCCGGTGGCCATGGGACGTCCGGTCGCGAGGTCGGCCGTCCCGGACGCGGCGGACCAGGAGCCGCAGCGCGGGTCGTCCACGCGGACGGTCACGCCGGGCGTCTCCCCGGACGAGGTGAGCGTGTCGAGCGCCTTCCGCACCGCCGTGTGGTCGGTCGGACAGGCAGGCGCGGCGGGGGCGGCCTGGGCCGGGAGCGGCACCAGGACGGTGGCGAGAAGAGCCGCGCCAACGGTGATCAATGGGGGGATTCTCATGCCTCCGACGCTAGGAAAAAGGGCGTCGCGGCACAGTGGGGCCTTCCCCCGGGTCTGTTCTGGGGATCACCCCAAGGTTGATGATTCCGCAGGTCAGAGGGCTGTGAGGACGATCCGAGTGGAACCCGGTGCCGCGTCGGCGGGCCGTCCACGGCACAATCGCAACCTCGGACGCGGGGAGGGGTGCGGGTGTACGCGGGGCGTGAGCTGGGTGGGCGGTACCTGCTGGAGCAGCGGATCGGGCGCGGTGGCATGGGCGAGGTCTGGCGGGCGTCCGACCGGCGCCTGGACCGTCCGGTCGCCGTGAAGGTGCTGCCCGCGGCGTCCGAGGCGGGGCCCGGCATGGTCGCGCGGTTCCGGCGGGAGGCGCAGCTCGCGGCGGCGCTCCAGCATCCGGGCATCACGGTCGTCCACGACATCGACGTGGACGACGAGCTGCTGTACCTCGTCATGGAACTGCTGGACGGCGAGGACCTGGCGCACCACCTCGCCCGCCACCCGGACGGCCTGCCCCTCGAAGACGCCTTGAGGCACACCGTGCAGATCGGCGGCGCGCTCGCGGCCGCGCACGCGCGGGGCATCGTGCACCGCGACGTCAAGCCCGCCAACCTCTTCCTCACCTCGGGCGGCTGGATCAAGGTCTGCGACTTCGGCATCGCGCGGTTCATGCAGTCGGCGACCGGCCTGACCGGCAGCGCCGTCGTCGGGTCCCCGGTGTTCATGGCGCCCGAGCAGATCTCCACCGGCGAGATCGACGGACGCACCGACCTGTACGCGCTCGGCTGCCTGCTCCACCAGATGCTCTGCGGGCGGCCGCCGTTCCCGACCGACAAGGGCATCCCGGCGCTGATCAACGCGCACCTCAGCGTCGAGCCGTCCGGGCCGCGCGCGGTGAACCCGCACGTGCCCGAGGACGTGGACGCGCTCGTCCTGGAACTGCTGGCGAAGGATCCGTCGGGCCGTCCGGCCGACGCGGACACCGTCGTCCGGCGCCTCGAAGCCCTTCTCAAGGCCGACGCTCCTGCCACTCCCCTGGCCGCTCCGACCACACCGCCGGGGTTGGTTCCGCCTGCCGGGCCGGTGCCGCCGGAGGCTCCGGTCCCGCCGCACGCGGCCGTGCCCGGGGCCGTCCCGCTGGAGCGGGAGTTCGAGGTGGCGAACGAGCACCTGGAGCAGCAGCGCGCCGAGCTCGCGCTGGCGCTGGCCGACCACATCGTCCGGGAGCGCGAGCGGCTGCTCGGGGTCGAGCACCCGGCGTCGTTCGCGGCGCGGCACCTGCTCGGCCGGACGCTCTACGAACTCGACCGGGAGCCGGAGGCGCTGCCGCTGCTCACGTCCGCGGCCCAGGGGCGGACGCGCGTCCTCGGACAGCGGCATCCGGACACGCTCGCGAGCTGGCACCTGGTCGCGACCTCGCTCTACATGCTCGGACGGCACGCCGAGGCGCTGCCGGTCGCGGCGGGCGTCCTCGCCGACCGGGAGGCGGCGCTCGGCCCGCAGGACCCGGCCACGATGGACACGCGCAGCACCCTCGCGTGGACGCTGCACATGCTCGACCGGAACCAGGAGGCGATGGCGCAGGCGCAGGTCCTGCTCCCGGCGCGGGTCGCGGCGCTCGGCGAGCACCACGAGGACACGCTCGAGACGCGCCAGCTCATCGGCTGGATCCTGCTGAGCCTCGGGCAGACGGCCGACGCGGAGGCGCAGGCCGAGTACGTCCACCAGGTCGCGGCGCACACGCTCGGGCCTCAGGCCGAGCCGACCCTGCAGGCGGCGGAGCTGCTCGCCGCCGTGCGCTCCCGCCCGCGCCGACGCCGTCCGTAGCCGTCGCCCCTCGCCGCCGTCCCACACGGAAGGGACGAGTCGGACTTGCGTGACTGATGGGGGTTGGGTGGCGTTCGCTCGCCGGAGCTCCTACGCTTCGTAGGAGTCGGCACGTCCGCCCGGATCATCCGGCGGACGCGCCGGCGCCGCCGTGCCCTTCCCCAGGGGCGCGCCGGGAGTCCACAGGGCCCGGGACCGCGCCGCCACCCCGAGGTGGCGTGATCCCGGGGCCTCCGCCAGCCGCACACCCCCGGCCGCCCCGAGCGGCGGCTCGCGAAGGGAGAGCACGTGCGCTCCACCAGCACGGTCAGACGTCCGGTCCCCCGGCATCGGGCGATCGCCGTCCTCGGGATCACCGCCGTCGCCCTGACGTCCCCGGTGGCCGTCCCGCCGGCGCAGGCCGCACCGGCCGCACCGGCGAAGCCGAAGCCCGACGTGAACAAGCTCCACGACCAGCTCGAACAGCTGTCCGAGCAGTACAACGGGCTGAAGGTCAAGCTCGCCGAGACACGGCGCGCGGCCAAGGCCGCGGACGGGATCGCGCGGCAGCAGGAACGGTCACTGGAGGCCGTCCGCAAGGACATCGCCCGGGTCGCCGCGACCAGCTACATCAACGGCGAGACCGACCCGACGCAGCGGATGTTCGCCACCTCCGACCCGCAGTCGCTGCTCGACCAGGCATCCACGCTGCGGTTCTTCGCCACGCAGAACGGCACCCGCATCTCGGCGCTCATGCAGGCCGTGCAGGGCGCGCAGCGGGCGCGGCTCCAGGCGCAGGAGCGCAAGAAGCAGGTCGAGGCGCTCCGCGCGGACCTGGCGAAGAAGCGCGACGCCGCCGCCAAGCTGTACGACAAGGCCAAGGGGCAGCTGGACACCCAGGCCCCCAAGTCCGGCCAGGGCCAGAAGCCGGGGAACGCGCCGTCCGTGCCCGGGTCGGGCAAGGGCGCGCAGGCGCTGCGGTACGCGCTGGCCCAGCTCGGCGTCCCCTATTCGTGGGGCGGGGGCACCGCGTCCGGGCCGAGCTTCGGCGTCGCGCAGGGCGCCAACATCAAGGGCTTCGACTGCTCCGGGCTGACCCTGTACGCGTACGCGCGCGTCGGCATCAACCTGCCGCACTACACCGGCGCCCAGTTCAACGCGGGCACGCACGTGACCCAGGCGCAGCTCCAGCCCGGCGACCTGGTGTTCTTCTACTCCGACCTGCACCACATGGGGATGTACGTCGGCAACGGGAAGATGGTCCACGCCCCGCAGACCGGCGACGTCGTCAAGATCAGCCCGATGGGCGGACGCCCGTTCGCCGGGGGTGTGCGGCTGTCGTGACCGTCCCGGCCGGACCGGGCTCCCCCGCCATGCGGGACAATGGCGGGGGCGGGAACGGCAAGGAGGGCCACGTGGGCGATCTCGGCGGCGCGCTGGAGCGGGCGGTCATGGACGCGCTGTGGGCGGCGGACGAGCCGCTGCGCGTCCGCGAGCTGCTCAACCTGCTCAACGCGACCGCCGAACGGCGGCTCGCCTACAACACCGTCCAGACCGTGGCCGAACGGCTGACCCGCAAGGGCCTGCTGCGCCGCGTCCCGGACGGCCAGGCCTTCCGGTACGGACCGACGCAGAGCCGCGACGACTTCACCGTCGCGATCATGCTGGACGCCCTCACCGACTCCCCGGACCAGGGCGCGATCCTGGCCCGGCTGGTCGAGAGCGTCCCCGACGCCGACGCGCGCCGCATGCTGGACGCCCTGAACGCCCGCACGACCGACGGCGACACCGACACCGGCCCCGGAGCCGGTTCCGGCGGGGCTCGGGGCTGACGGGGTGGTCTTCCTCGGCGTCCAGCTGGTCTTCCTGATCGCCGCGCTGGGGTGGTGCGCGGGCACGTCCCTGGACGGGATGTCGTTCGCGCGCCACCATCCGGCGAGCGCCGTCCTGTGCTGGACGGGCGCCGTCCTCGGCCTGTGGGCGTCCCTGTTCGGCCTGGTCACGCTGCTGCTGTTCTGGCCCGGCGCCGCCGGTCACGGCTTCGCCGAGATGCTGTCGACCTGCTTCACCCCGCACACCCACCCCGGCCTGCTGTGGAGCGGCCTCGGCAGCTGCGCCATCGTCGTGCTGTGCTCGGTGCGGCTGTCGCGCGGCGTCCCCCGCGCCTGGCGGACGGTCCGGAGCCGCCGGCGGCACCGCGACATGCTCCGCCTCGTCGCCCGCGCGGACGACCGGCACCCGGACGTCCTGCTCCTCGACCACCCGCTGCCGGTCGCCTACTGCCTGCCCGCGGGCGCCCGCTCCATCGTGATCAGCAGCGGGGCGCGCAGCCGGCTGGCCCCGGCCGAGCTGGCCGCCGTCCTCGCCCACGAGCGCGCCCACCTGCGGCAACGCCACCACGCCCTGCTGATGCTGCTGGACCTCAGCCATGCCGCGCTGCCGTGGCTGCCGACCCTCCGCCGGGCCATGACGACCGTCCCGCTGCTGCTGGAGATGGCCGCCGACGACGCCGCCGTCCGGCGGCACGGCCCGGAGGCCGTCCGGTCCGCGCTGCAGAACCTGGTCCTGCTGCCCAGCCCGTCCGGTACCCTGGCCGCCGCCGGGGACCGTCCCCTGACCCACCGCCTGGCCCGCCTGGACGACGCTCCGGCCCCCCGTCCGATCACCCGCCCGCTGGCCCGGATCGCCGCCGCCGCGTCCGTCGTCGCGCCCCTGACCACCGTGGTCCTGACGATCGCGTCCATCCCTCCCACCTGCTGAGGCAGCCGGACGGACCCCCCGTTACTGGTATCTTCCGAGGGTGTCCGACCAGGCCAAGTTCGAAGTCCAGATGCTCCACGACCGCGTCATGATCAAGGTCGAGAAGGAGAGCGGGGAGCGCCGCAGCACCGGCGGCATCGTCATCCCCGCCACCGTGGAGCAGTCCAACCGGCTCAGCTGGGGCGAGGTCTGCGGCGTGGGCCACCACGTCCGCACCGTCAAGGTCGGCGACCGCGTCCTGTTCCACCCCGAGGACCAGTACGTCGTCGAGATACAGGGCGAGGACTACCTCGTCATGCGCGAACGCGACCTCCACGCCATCGCCAGCGAGCGCACCGAACACGGCACCGGCCTCTACCTCTGACGCCCTCCGCCCTGTTCAAGGGGCCTACCGCGGTCAGGGGCGAGGAGAATCGCGCCGACGTTCTGGCGCCGCTGGCAGCGAACGATGGATCGGCGCATGGGCCGCCCCTCCCGGGACACGGTCGAACAGTGAGCACTTATAGTGACAGGTCCACTACACATTGCACTTGCACACTGTCGACCGGTCACTGTCAGAGGGCCGCGCTAGGTTCCGTGGCAGTTTCGGATGGCCGACGAAACACTTGTGGAGAGACCCATGCGCACCCTGATCAGCACCGCCTTCATCTCGCTCGACGGCGTCGTGGACTCGCCCGGCGGCGAGGAGGGCTACCGCAACTCCGGCTGGACGTTCAAGGGCGTCGACTTCGTCCCCGAGGCGTTCGAGATCAAGGGGCGGGAGCAGGAGGAGGCGGCCGCGATGCTGATGGGCCGCACCAGCTACGAGGCGTTCTCCAAGGTCTGGCCGGGCATGGCCGAGTTCGCCCGGTACAAGACGCTGCCGAAGTACGTCGTGTCCACCACCCTGACCGAGGACGACCTGGTCGACGACTGGGCCGACATCACGATCCTGCGCTCCATCGACGAGGTCGCCGAGCTGAAGAGGACCGAAGGCGGCCCGATCATCCTGCACGGCAGCGCCTCGCTCAACCACGCCCTGTCGGACGCCGGGCTGATCGACCGCTACCACCTGCTGGTCTTCCCGGTGCTGCTCGGCGCGGGCAAGCGCCTGTTCAGCACCACCGACAAGGACACCCAGCACCTGAAGCTGGTCGAGCACCAGGCGTTCTCCAACGGGCTCCAGCTGAACGTCCTCGACGTCGTCCACTAGGACTTCCGGGCCCGGCGAGGAACGTGATCAGGTGGGCCGGGCGGCGGCCTGGAACGCGGCGTGGTCCCGGTCGTTCTGGTCGGCGTAGGCCATCGCGAAGTCGGCGACGGCCTGGTCGAAGGCGTCCGAACGGCCCAGGTACCCGGCGATCCGGATGCGCGGACCGGTGCCGGCGTGCGCGACGGCCAGGGTGCCGCCGCACAAGCGGGCGTAGAGCCCGAGGCCGTACTCGTTCATGTCGGTGATGTCGACCGAGCCCTTCATGTCGCGCAGCTGCCGCCAGTAGTAGTCGTGCGGGCCGTCCGCGGACCAGCCGAGGAAGACGTCGCTGACCGACTGGAGCATCCGCTGCCCGGCCACGACCCGCCGTCCCTGGTTCCGGAACGCGCTCGGCGACAGGTACGGCTCCAGGACGGACCGTCCCGCCTCCTTGATCTGCAGGACGAGCGGGTCCCCGACGTCCCGCCCCTGCAGGACGACGATGAAGCAGCGCGTCCCGACACTGCCGACCCCGACGACCTTCCGGGCCGCGTCCATGTACCGGTACTCGCGGAGCAGGAACCCGACGTCGTCGCGCAGTGAGCGCGCGTACTCGTCCACGCTGCGCCCGACGATGTCCGCCACCTCCAACGCGCCGACGTGCTCCAGCAGGGGCGGCTGGTCGACGATGCGCAGCGCGTCGCCGTCACGCCGGGTGAGCTTCTCGACCGCCTGCAGGTTGTCGCGTCCCCGGGTGTGGTCGATCAGCTTGCGCGCCCGCTTGCGCGCGCCCTTCCCCGTGATCCGCGCGTAGATGTCCTCCGCCGTGGTCATCGTGTAGTAGACGTCCAGGTTCGTCCGCTCGGCGAGGTCCAGCATCCGCTCCCGATAGGACGTCGCGACCTGGCGGGCGATCCTCCGCGCGACGCCGTCCCCGAACCCCTGGTCGCGCACCGCCACCGCGAAACTCGCCACGAGCCGTTTGACGTCCCACTCCCACGGGCCCGGCAACGTCTCGTCGAAGTCGTTCACGTCGAAGACGAGGATCCGCTCCGGCGAGGCGTAGAAGCCGAAGTTCATCAGGTGCGCGTCCCCGCACGCCTGGACGGTCAGCCCCGTCGACGGCGTCGTCGCGAGGTCCCCCGCCATGACGGCCGCCGCGCCCCGCAGGAACGCGAACGGGTTGGCCGCCATGCGCTCGTGCCGGATCGGCACCAGGTCCCGCAGCCTGCTCTCGTCCTGAGCGAAGATCACCGCCGTCGGGTCCCGGCGGTGCGCGAGCGGCTCCCACTCGGCGTGCGCGCTCCTCTTGACGCGTTTGCGCAGCGCTTTGCCCGCCTTGTACTCCTCACGCGGCGAACCGGCCATGACCTGAATGTTCCAGGCATCTACGCCTTCAACCGCAGAGACCGGCCAAACACTCGCCAAAAGTCAGTTCAGCCCGGCTCCCCGGAGAGTCCTCCCATCTCCCGTTGGCCGAACCAGGCGGAAACCGACCTCTTGTATCCCTCAGGCATGCGGAGCCCCGGGATCTCGTCGGCGGCGAAAAGCCCGACCTCCTTGTGCTCATGACTCACCAGAGGCGCGACATCCGGCGTCAGCACAGTGCATCCATAGGTGACGATGACGACCCGCGCCCCGGGCAACGGCTCGTAGATCCACACGTCCAGCAACGGCCCGACCGCGACACCCCAGCCCGTCTCCTCCTCGATCTCCCGCTCCACCACCCCCTCAGGAGTCGCGTCGCTCGCCTCAAGGCGCCCGCCGGGCAACTCCCACTCGTCCCGCTCGTTCTTCAGCAACACCACCCGTCCGTCGACGGCGGCGACACCCTTCACGGACACAGGCCACACCGGAGATCTCCCCATACGTCCCACCGTTCCACGCCCGCCTCCCCGGCACCAGCCACTACAGGCCGAGGTGCCAGCGCAGCCGCCGCTCAGCCTCCTCGGGCAGCACACCACCGACATCCCGGACGAGCCGCTCCAACCCTCCGCCCAGCGGACGACCGTAGGCGGTGGCGGCCTCACGCCGCAGCCAATCGAGCAGGTCAGCCCGCGCCACCTCCCCGAGTTCCGGGTCACGGGCGGCCAGCAGCCGCAGATCGGCGTCGAGGCGCGTCCAGGTGTCGCGGCGTATCAGCAACAGATATGCAGCCCTCCGCACATGCAAGGGCCGCGCCGCGGCCAACAGCTCTCGAAGCTCCTCCACCGGGACGGTCACCTCCAACGCGAGCATCGTCCGGCTGACCGTGCGGACGACGGCCGGCGCGGGGTCGGCCAGCAGCGCCGCCCAGCCGCCACCACGACCGCCCAGCGCCGAGACCGCGCGAACCGCCGCCGCACGGACGCGGGGTGTCCCATGCCGGAGAAACGGCGCCGCGATCGCCATGTCCTCACGGGTCCCGCACTCCCCCAAGCCCAGGACCAGCCCGGCGACCGCCGCCGTCCCATCGTCCGCGCCCGCCGGCAATGCCTCCCTGTAGAAGGACACCGGGTCTTCGCCGTCACGTCGCACCGCCCACTGCGCGACTGAACGCACCCCTCCAGAGCGGTCCCCGAGAAACGCCCGTCCCTTCCCCGGACGCCCCATCCGGACAAGTGCTTCGAGCGCCAGCGCGCGCAGGTCACCGCCTGCCGCCGCCAGAAGCGGTTCGACCAGGTCAGGACGGTGTTCCGCGAGCGCCTGCTCCACCACGAACCGTGCACACCGCGAACGGCAGACGTTGTCGGGTTCGGTGAGCGCCGCGTCCAGGATGTCCAGCACGTCCGTGTCAGGACGGCCCAACCAGACATCGCAGGCCATGCGCCGCACGAACCGGTCGTCCGCGCGCCGGACAGCGGCGAGCACCTCGGACGGCACGTCCGCGAGAAGCCTCGCGACCAGTTCGACGACGAAGCCGCCGCGTCGGCGGCCGGCCAGGCTCGTGGCCAGCGCCACGAGCCCGACCGCCCGCCCGTCCGCCGTTCCCAGCGCGTCCCTCAGCAAGCCCGGCAGCGCCGCGCGCGCCGCGTCGCGGACCGGCGCCGCCCAGTCGGCCGCCCGGATCACCACCATCGGCAGCAGCCGCGGCAGCTCATCCGAACGCCGCAGGGCCTCCTCTCGGACGCGTCCGTCCGCCGAGCACAGAGCCCGGAGGACCCCGAGCGCGCTGGACGGCTCCACCCGCTCGGCGGCACGCCGCTGTCTGTCGCAGTACCGCAGCTCGTCATCCAGCCGCACCCACGCGCGTGGACCGGCGCCCCGCAGAGCCTCCAGCACGATCCGGGCGACGCCGTCCTCGTCGGGCAGCTCGGAGAGCCGGGCGGCCAACGCCTCTGCGCTCCCAGGGCTGCCGTGGGTGTTCGATTCTTTGACCATCTCGCCCAGGCTCGCGGCAAGGTCCGGCTCGCTCATCTCGGCACGATGGCAGGTGGCGGGACGCGTGCACCACCAGATTTCCGGACCAGGGACGCTGCGACCGGCCCGCCGCCTTGACGTAGTAAGGTTCGCTGTTCAGGTGGGATGGGCGCTCAGGATTCCTGGATGCGCTGGGCCAGGAGCGCCGCGTGGGAGAGAGGCGTGGCGAGGTTCGCGACGTCGCCGTTGGTGGTGTAGTCGAGCAGGATGACGGTTCGGTCGGCGCTCAGCGCTCGGAGTTCGGCGACGAGATCAGCGGCCCGGTGTTCGAGCATCCAGCGGTAGGTCGGCAGGTAGATCGTTCGCCGTGCCTCCTCGTACCCGAGGAGGCGTCCGTCGAGCCGGTGGCCCAGCGGCGGGCCGAGACGGCGGACGGTTCGCTTGATGCCCTTCATCGCAACGATGTCCAGCTTGCCGAAATCCTCCCCTTCTCCGGCGAAGACCTTCAGCGCCTGCCAGACCCCTTCGACGGACTGCGACGTCCGTTCGGGGTGGCCGGGCACGGGGATGCCGCCGTGAGGCCAGAACGGGCTGAGGCGAACCCAGGGCTCAGGGCCCCGGGAGGTCACGTCGACGATCAGAGCGTCGGGAAAGTCGCGGCCGAGAGTGGTGCGACGCCTGCTGGCCAGAAGGATGGGCATGCCAGAACCCTGTCACCTGCCTACGACAGTTCTTCTCAATATGAGTACTACCTGTGGAAATGGCGGTCGGGATCGGGGTGTTGTCGGAGGGGTGGTGGACGGTCAGCGCGACGGCGTTCAGTGGGCATCCGGGTTGAGCTGGGACTTCGCGGGCGGTGATGACATCGCGCTCACGGCGGGGACCTGGCGCGAGATGCCGTCCGGGACGAGCCGGGTGACGCTCGTCCAGCAGGGGCTCGTGCGGGTTCGCGGTGAGGGGACGACGGATCTGGCGGCCGGAGACCTCGTCTGCTTCCCCACCGGCGTCCGCCACGAGCTGCACGCGCTGGCCGACGCCCGCCTACGGACGGTCGGGCTGGCGCGACACGGGAGCGGGCCGGGCCTGCCCTCGCGCATCCTGCTCACGGACCTGGCCCGGCACGAGCCCCTCGTCGACGTCCTCTTCGGAGAGCTGCTCGAGGGCGAGCGGGAGTTCCGGTCGGGCGTCCTGCGGCACTCCGCGACGTTGCTGGCCTCGCTGGCCGTCAGTTCGTGGCTCGAACGCGGCTGCGCGCCCGACCGCTGGCTGATGCGGGTCGAGGACGCGGACGTGGCCCGGGCGGTGGCCGCGATTCACGACGACCCGGGACGGGCATGGTCCGTCGCCGAGCTCGCCCGGGTGGCGCTGCTGTCACGTTCGGACTTCGCCGCCCGGTTCCGCCGCGCGGTCGGGGACACCCCCGTCCGTCATGTGACGGCGGTCCGGGTCGAGCGGGCCCAGCGGCTCCTGCGGGACGGCGACCTCGGAATCGAACGGATCGCCCGTCAGCTCGGGTACGGATCCTCGGCCGCGTTCTCCCGCGCGTTCACCCGCGCCGTCGGGACGTCCCCGGCGCGCTGGCGCACCGAGAACGGCAGAAGGACGCCGCCCAGCGCCGCCAAGGGCGCGGCCAGCACGTAGTCCGCCCTGACGCCCAGGACGTCCACCGCGAGCCCTCCGAGGGACGAGCCGAGCACGGTGGCCAGCTGGAAACCGGCGATGCCGAGCGCGTTGACGGGCTCGATCCGCCCCGGCGCAACCCTGGCGACCCACGTGGAGACCATGGTGATGACGCCCCCGAAGGCGACACCCCAGGCCAGGACGGCGACGACGACCGCCGGCACGCTCCCGCCAAGGACGGCGACCACCAGCACCGAAACCGCCACGGTCACCGGGATCAGGACGAGGAAGGCGGCCGGCCACCGGTCGATCAGAACACCGATCGCCAGGTTGCCGACCAGGCCGCCGACTCCGAACAGCGCCAGGAGCGCGGCGCTCCCCCGGGACGTCACGGACGGATCGAGTTCGAGCGCCGGACGGACGTAGGTGTACGCGGCGAAGTGCGCCGCCGCCACCGCCACGACGCCCGCCAGACCCGTCCGAACCCCGGGCAGCCGGACGGCCTCCAGAAGCCGCCCGCGTCCGGCCGCTCCAGGCTCGACACGCGGCACGGTCAGGTGAACGGCGGCGGCGGACAGCGCGCACAGCCCGGCGGCGAGCAGGAAGACCGTCCGCCAGCCCAGCGACGAACCCAGCAGGATCCCGAGGGGCACGCCGCCGACGGTCGCCGTCATGGTCCCGGCGTTCACCACCATCATGGACCGGCCGATCCTGGACGGGTCCGCGAACGAGCTCACGACCACCAGGGCCAGCGACCAGAAGCCGCCGACGGCGAGGCCGAGGACGAGCCGTCCGAGAAGCAGCACCCACAGAGTCGGGGCGACGGCGACGACCACGTTCGACACCGCCGCCACCGCGCCCAGGACCGCGACGAGCAGGCGGCGGTCGGCCCGCGGGAAGGCCATGCCGAGGCAGGTCGCGCCAATGAGCGCGGTCAGGGCGGTCGCGGCGACCGACAGTCCGACCGCCCCGTCGCTCGCGCCGAGGTCCCCGGCCATCGTGGTGAGCAGTCCCGGCGGCAGGAACTCCGAGGTCACCAGGGAGAGACTCGCCGCGAACATCGCCACCAGCGCGGCGCCACGGCCGCCATGTGAACCATCACCGAACATGCCCACCAGACTTCAGCGGCACGGGGGCACGCGGTTGATCCAGCGTCCAGCCCCGTTGATCCGGCGTCCGCGGCCGAGCACCCGGCGTGGACATCCCTCATCCGTCCGCGGGCCTGGAAACGGCGCGGGGCCCGGCCTGGCGAACCAGGCCGGGCCCCGCTCACCTACCCGCTAGTGCCAGTAGGCGGACTGCATCTTGCCGTTGGTGTAGAGACCGCCGGCGGCCCAGACCGTCTTGGTTCCGGCCTGGTTGGCCATGACGCTGACGTAGGTCGTGGTCACCCCCGCCGGGACGGCCAGGGCGGCCTTCGTCCAGGTACCCGCGCTGGTCCGGTGGCGCATGGTCGTTCCCTGGGAGATCCAGATCCCGCCCGCGCCGTCCGGCGCCATATCCGTGTAGTACGTGCCGGACGCGCCGAGCGCGACCTTCCAGGCGGTGCCGTTCCAGTGGGCCAGCAGCGCCTTCGCGACCGTCTTCCCGCTCTGCTTCACGTGGACGGTTCCGGCGGCCCACACATTCTTCGCCGACAGCGCCGTCACGGCACGGAAGGTCGAGGCGGCCTCCCCCTGCGTGTCCAGGCCCGGGATCGACGGCAGGGACGACCGCTTCCACGACGTCCCGTTCCAGTGCGCCACGGCCGGGACGCCGTTCGCATGCCCGACGGCCCACAGGTCGGCCGACTTGGTGCCGCCGACGGACCAGGGCCGGATCCCGACCGTCTGGTTCTTGAAGGACGACCCGTTCCAGTAGCGGACGTAGGTCTGGCCGATCGCGTACACCCACGTGGACTTCGGCCCCGTGGTCACCACGCCCTCGGGGAAGTAGCCCGCCCCGAGGTCGTGGTCCTTCCACGCGGTGCCGTTCCACTCCAGGACGCGGTTGTTGCCCGGGTCCGTCCGCTGACCGGCCACCCACACGTTGGAGGCGGACGTGGCGGACACGCCCTTGGGCAGCGTCCGGTTCATGGACGTCGGGACCGCCACCGGCGTCCAGCCCTTGGCGGTCAGCCGCGACATCGTCAGTTTGTACGTGGACGAGTCGTACGCCGCGGACCACATGCCACCCGCCGGCGTCGACGCCATCCCGAGGACCTGCTTCCCGGCCCGGTCGGACGGCTGGACGATCCGCCACGCGGCCTCGCTGCTCGAGCTCGGCGCGGCCGTCGACCTCGCGTCCGGCACGGCCAGCGCGACGGCGCCGCCCACGGCGGCCACCGCCGCCGCGGAGCCGCCCGCGATGAGCGCGATCCTTGCTCTCTTGTGCACGTGTTCCACCCACACTCAAAGAAGATGATCTTGAGACGCACGGGAGGCTAGCCAGAACCCGAGGGGCCGCGCAGCGTTTTAGGTGACTCCGCAACTATCAACGTTTCAAGAAAAGACATGCCGGGAGGAACCGAACCCAAGATGTCATGACACGACACGGCGTGAACCCCGCTCGGCCCGCTCGGCGCGCTGGACCCGCTCGGCCCGCTAGACGACCACGCGGACGGTCGATCCGGTGCGGTTCTTGGCGACCCGGAGCTGCGCCGGGATGCGGGTGCGGAGCTCGGCGACGTGGCTGACGACGCCGACCGCCCGGCCGCCGTCGCGCAGCGCGTCCAGGACGGCCATGACCTCGTCGAGGGTCTCGTCGTCGAGCGTGCCGAAGCCCTCGTCCACGAACAGGGTGTTCACCTCGGTGCCGCCCGCCTCGGCGGTGACGACGTCGGCGAGCCCCAGCGCGAGCGACAGCGAGGTGATGAACGACTCGCCGCCGGACAGCGTGGCCGGGTCGCGGTCGCTGCCGGTCCAGGCGTCCACGACGCGCAGGCCGAGGCCGCCGCCGCTCTTGCTGCGGTCGCCCGCCGCCTTGTCGACCGTGTGCCGCAGGACGTAGCGTCCGCCGGACATCCGCGCGAGCCGCTCGTTCGCGGCGGCGACGACCCGTTCGAGCCGCGCCGCGAGGACGTAGGCCGACAGCGACATCGCGTGCCGGTTCGCGGGCGACTTGCCCGAGGTCAGGCCCGCCATCCGCTCGACGACGGCATGCGCCTCCGCGGCCGGGCGCCACGCCGCGACGGCCCCGGCGAGCTCGCCGCCGAGCGCGGTCACCCGGGACAGCCGCTGCCCGGCCCGCGACACGGCGGACGCGGCGGCGGTGCGGTCGGCGTCGGCGCGCTCGACGGCCGCCGTCAGAAGCTCGAGATCCGGCGCCGGACGGGACGCCGCAGCGGTCAGCGCCCGGTCGGCGAGGTCACGCCGGACGACGGCCTCCATGTCCTCGAACCGGCGGATCCGCTCGCGCAGGGGCGCCTGGTCCTCGTCGTCCAGGTAGGAGGCGGACGCGGCGTCCGTCGAGGTGAAGCCCTCCTCGGCGGCGGCGTTCGCGGCGGCCTCGCGGGCGGCGGCCAGCTCGCGGGCGGCGGTCTCGGCCGCGCGCAGCGCCTCGATGGCGGCGGCGAGCGCGGACGCCTCCCGGTCGAGCCGGTCGACACGGGCCTCCAGGGACGGGTCGTCCCCGCAGGCCGCGGCAAGGTCGGCGGTGTGCCGGGCGTGCTCGCCCGCAAGCGCGTCGTCCCGCGCGCCGGACGACTGGATCGCGGCGGCGACCTGCTCGTTCCGGGCGCGCTTCTCCTCGACCGTGGCCTCGGCGCGGCGGAGTTCACCCTCCAGCCGGTCGGCCTCGGCGGCCACCGAGGCCAGCTCGGTGAGCCGGACGCGCGCCTCGTCCCGCTCGGCGGCGATGTCGGCGGCGGGCTCCTCGCCCGCGACCTCCAGCCTCGCGTCGCGCTCGACGCGCAGCGCGTCGACCTTCCGCGCGGCCTCCTCGCGGCGCGACTGCGCGCCCTCGAACGCCTCTCGGGCGCGCTCGACGGCGTCCTCGTCCGGAATGCCGGCGTCGGAGGCCGCGGGCGCGGGATGCTCGGTGGAACCGCACACCCGGCACGGCCCGCCCGGCTCCAGCTCGGCGGCGAGCACCGCGGCCATGCCGGACAACCTCGCCTGCTGAAGATCCTGGTACAGGTCACGGGCCTGCTGCGCGGTGTCGACGGCGGCGCTGCGCGCGTCCTCGGCCTGGTCGATCAGGACGGCCAGGTGGTCGCGCCGCTGAGCCGCGGCGAGCCGCCGTTCCAGTTCGTCGGCCCGCGCCCGCACCCCGGCGAGCTCGGCGTCCGCGAGCCGGGCGCCCTCGACGGCCGACCGGTACTTCTCGACCCGTCCGGGCAGCTCCGCGAGGACGGCCGCGAGCCGCTCCGACTCGGCGACGAGCCGCGACCGGGACTCGGCGAGCCCGGCCCGCTCCCGCGTGATCTCGCGCAGCCGGGCCGCGACGGCACGGCGCCCGTCGAGCGCGGCGATCTCGTCACGGCGGTCCCGTTCGGCCTTGCCGAGGACGTCCTCGGCGGCGTCCGGCGGAACCAGCGACCCGACCCGCGCCCGGACCGAGGACGCGTGCGCCCCCGCCCGCTCGGCCTGCCGCCGCCGCCCGCCCGCCTCCCGGACGAGCCGGACGACCCGGTCGGCGCGCGCCGCCGCGTCGAGCCGGGCGGCGAGATCGGCGCGCTCCTCGGCCCGCTCGGCGAGCGCGTCCCGGCGGCGCACCGCCTCGGCGTGCCGCCGCTGCCGTTCGGCCAGCTCACGGGCCTCGTCCAGGGCCTGGCGCGCGACGACCGCCGCGTCCGAGGCGTCCGACAGCAACTCCTGCTGGAGGCCCAGCAGATCGGTGTGCTCGACCCCGAGAGCGCGCGCCCAGGCGGGCAGCGCCTCGACCGTCTCCAGCGTCTCCTGCGCCGTGAACGGCACGTCCGCGGAACCGGCCCCCGACCGGGGCGCGGGCACCAGCGCAACCGACTCGTGCGGGCTCGGTTCCCCGGCGGCCTCGGCGATGCGTCCCGCGATGGACGCGGCGCCCGCGCGCAGCCCGTCCGCCTCGCGTCCCGTGTCACGGCGGCGCTCGCCCAGCCAGTTCTCGACGGCCGTGAAGACCTCGGCGGAGAACAGCCGTTCCAGCAGTTCGCGGCGGCCCTTCGCGTCCGCGCGCAGGAACCCGGCGAACGCGCCCTGCGGCAGCATCGCGACCTGGCAGAACTGCGCGGCGGTCATGCCGAGCAGCGAGCCGATCACGTCGTCGGCCTCGCCCACCCGGGTGGACAGCGCGACCCACTCGCCGCGCTCCAGCTCCTCCAGGACGACCTTCGCGTTCTCCTTGGTCAGGCCCTCGCCGCGCTTCTTCGGCCGGTACCACTCCGGGGACCGGGTGACGCGCAGCCGCCGCCCCCGGACGGTCGTCTCCAGCTGCACGCTCGGCCCGAGCTCGGGCGCGGCGTGGTCGCTGCGCAGCCCGCGCGCGCTGTTGCGGACGCCCGGGACCTGCCCGTACAGGGCGAAGCAGACCGCGTCGAGCACGCTGGTCTTGCCCGCGCCGGTCTGCCCCTGGATCAGGAACAGGCCCGCGTCCGACAGGGCGCCGAAGTCGATCTCCTGCCGGTCGCTGAACGGGCCGAACGCGGTGACGACGAGCCGGTGCAGCCGCATTACCGCAGCGCCTCCTTGCGGCGGAACGCCTCGAACGCCTCGTGCAGCAGGACGCTCTCGGCCTCGGACGCGGGCGTGCCGGTGACCTCGGTGACGAAGTCGCCGGCGATGTCGAGGTGGGACCGCTCGCGCAGCCGGTCGGCGAACGTGCGGTCCTCGGCGGGACGGTCCGTCGCGTCCGGCTCGAAGGACAGCGCGAGCGTGTGCGGGAACCGCCGCCGCAGCCGCTCCATCGCCGAGGTCGGACGGTTCGGGTCGGTGACGGTGAACTGGAGCCAGTGCCCGGTGAAGTCGTCGTACCGGGACGCCTCGAGCAGCTCCTCGAGGCGTCCGCGCAGGCGCGCGATCGGGCGCGGCACCGGCGCCTCGACGAACTCCTCGGCGAGCGAGCCGTCCGGGCGCAGGTCGATGAGCCAGGAGCCCTTGAGGTGGTGCTCCTCGGAGAACGAGTAGGCGAGCGGGGACCCCGAGTACCGGACCCGCTCGGTGATGCGCTGGCGTCCGTGCAGGTGGCCCAGCGCGGCGTAGTCGACGCCGTCGAACACCGCCGCCGGGACGTTCGCCGCCCCGCCGACCGAGATGTCGCGTTCGCTGTCGCTCGGCTCGCCGCCGGTGACGAACGCGTGCGCGAGCACCACCGACCGCGTGCCCGGACGCGTCGCCAGGTCGCCCCGGACGCGCCGCATGGCCTCGCCGAGCGCCGCGGCGTGCCCCCGCTCGGGCAGATCCCAGTCCGAGCGGACGATCTCCGGCTCCAGGTACGGGATGCCGTAGACGGCGACGTCCTCCACCATGATCGGCTCGCCCACGCGCGCGGGGTCGGTGCGCAGGTGCACCCCGGCCGCGTCCATCAGCCCGGACCCGAAGCCGAGCCGCCGCGCCGAGTCGTGGTTGCCCGCGATCAGCACCACCCGGGTGCGCTCGGCGAGCCGCTCGAGCGTCTCGTTGGCGAGCTTCACCGCGTCCACGCCGGGCAGCGCGCGGTCGTACACGTCGCCGGACACCAGGACGCAGTCGACCCGCTCGTCCCGGACGGTCTGGACGAGGTGGTCGACGTACCCGGCCTGCGCGGACAGCAGGTCCTCGCGGTGGAACGAGCGGCCGAGGTGCCAGTCGGAGGTGTGGAGTATTCGCATCGCGTCCACACCCTAGGCGTCACCTCCGACACTTCCGGCCCGGAAACGCCGTCCCGCCCCGATTCCCGGGCGTTCGGTCACGCTCGGTGAGATCGTCCGCACCCAGCGCGGAGGGTCGTTCGGTCGCCTAGAGTGGCGCGCGTGAGCGATCGTCCCCACGTGCTGCTGAGCTGTGCGATGTCCGTCGACGGCTACATCGACGACGCGAGCCCGGACCGGCTGCGCCTGTCCACCCCCGCCGACTTCGACCGGGTGGACGCGGTCCGCGCCACCTGCGACGCGATCCTGATCGGCGCCGGAACCGTCCGGGCGGACGACCCGAAACTGCTGATCAAGAGCCCCTCCCGCCGCGAGAGGCGGATCGCCCAGGGCCTCCCGCCCGACCTCACCAAGGTCACCGTCACCTGGACCGGCGACCTGGATCCAGGGGCGCGCTTCTTCACCACCGGCGAGTCGCCGAAGCTGGTGTACGCCTCGTCCGGGAACGCCCCGGAGCTCGCCGCCCGCCTCGGCGACCGGGCCGAGGTCATGGACGCGGGCGACCCCGTCCACTTCCCCGCGATGCTCGCCGACCTCGCCGAACGAGGGGTGAGGCGGCTGATGGTCGAGGGCGGCGGCGGCATCCACACCGCGTTCCTCCAGCAGGGCCTGGTGGACGAGATCCAGCTGGTCGTCGCCCCGTTCTTCCTCGGCGACCCGGCCGCGCCGCGCTTCGTCGGCTCGGGCGTGTTCCCGCAGTCCCCGGAGCGTCCGATGCGGCTGGAGGAGATCACCCGGATCGGCAACCTCGTCCTGCTGCGCTACCTGGTGGGAGAGACCCGTGCCTGACGACATCGGCCCCGGCTCCCCTCAGCCCGACGGCCCCCCGCCCGGCGACGCCGCCTGGCTCGCCCTCGCCTGCGACCTGGCCGCCCTCTGCCCGCCGTCCGACACGGCCTTCTCGGTCGGCGCGGTCCTCGTCGCCCCGGACGGCACGGAACTCGCCCGCGGCCACTCCCGCGAGTCGAGCCCGCACGACCACGCGGAGGAATCCGCCCTGGCCAAACTGGGCACCCAGGCCGAACTGGACGCCCAGGCCGTCCCGTCCGGGACGACCATCTACAGCTCCCTCGAACCCTGCGGGGCGCGCAGGTCGCGGCCGAGGCCGTGCGCCGAGCTGATCGTCGCGGCCGGGATCCGGCGCGTGGTGTTCGCCTGGCGCGAGCCGTCCCTGTTCGTCGAGGGCACCGGCGACGAGTACCTGCGCGCGCACGGCGTCGAGGTCGTCGAACTCCCGGCCCTCGCCGCCGCGGCGCGCCGGCCGAACGCGCACCTGCTCGGCCCCGCCTGAGACGAGCGCCGAGACCACTGTCTCGTCCCTCTTGCGGACGCCCCGGTGGGTCGTGCGATGCTGTCTCCCAAGCAAGCATTCGGTCAAGGCCGGGAGGCGGCATGCGCGAACACGATCGGCTGTTCATCGGCGGCGGGTGGACGGCGCCCGCGGGCACCGGCGTCATCGACGTGGTCTCCCCGCACACCGAGGAGGTCGTCGGCCGCGTCCCGGACGGCACCGAGGCCGACATGGACCGCGCCGTCCAGGCCGCCCGCCTCGCCTTCGACCACGGCCCCTGGCCCCGGATGACGCCCGCCGAGCGGGCGGAGGTCCTCGGCCGCCTCTCCACGATCTACGCCGAGCGCCAGCAGGAGATGGCCGACCTGATCACCGTGGAGATGGGCTCGCCGATCCTGTTCTCCATCTTCGGCCAGGCCGCGCTGCCGCAGATGGTGCTCCAGTACTACGCCGACCTCGCCGTGGACTTCACCTGGGAGGACGAGCGCCCCGGCATGCTCGGCCCGGTGACCGTCACCCGCGAGCCGGTCGGCGTCGTCGCCGCGATCTACCCCTGGAACGTCCCGCAGTTCACGCTGATGCTGAAGCTCGCCCCGGCCCTGGTCGCGGGCTGCACCGTCGTCGCCAAGCCGTCCCCCGAGGCCCCGCTCGACGCCTACCTGCTGGCCGAATGGGCGCGCGAGGCGGGCCTGCCGGACGGCGTCCTCAACATCGTCCCGGCCGGACGCGAGGTCGGCGCGTACCTGGTGTCCCACCCCGGCGTCGACAAGGTCGCCTTCACCGGCTCGACCGCCGCCGGGCGCAGCATCGGCGAGGCGTGCGGCCGCCTGCTGCGCCCCGCCACCCTCGAACTCGGCGGCAAGTCCGCCGCCATCGTCCTCGAGGACGCCGACCTCGGCACCACCATCGAGGGCTTCAAGATGGCCGCCCTGATGAACAACGGCGAGGCGTGCGCCGCGCAGACCCGCATCCTCGCGCCCCGCAGCCGCTACGCCGAGATCGCCGACGCCCTCGGCGAGATGGTGTCCGCGCTCACCGTCGGCGACCCGTCCGACTACGCCACCGAGATCGGCCCCCTCGTCGCCCGCCGCCAGCAGGACCGGGTCGAGAACTACATCCGGATCGGCCAGGACGAGGGCGCCAAGATCATCGCCGGTGGGCTGGACCGCCCGCACGACCGCGGCTGGTACGTCGCCCCCACCGTCTTCGGCGACGTCACCAACGACATGCGGATCGCCCGCGAGGAGATCTTCGGCCCCGTCCTCGCCCTCCTCCCCTACGACACCGAGGACGACGCCGTCCGCATCGCCAACAACAGCGACTACGGCCTGGGCGGATCCGTCTGGACCGCCGACGTCTCCCACGGCGTCGAGGTCGCCCGCCGCATCCGCACCGGCTCCTGCGGCGTCAACCTCTACGTCCTGGACCCCAACACCCCGTTCGGCGGCTACAAGGACTCCGGCCTCGGCCGGGAACTGGGCCCCGAGGGCCTCACCGCCTACCTGGAGCACAAGTCCATCCCCCGCCCCTCCTGAACAAAGCGACCGCCCGGTGCCGAGACGTCGAACGTCTCGGCACCGGGCGGTCGCTTGAAGAAGTACGAGGACGGCCCCGGGCGGACGAGGACCACCGGGCGCCCGTTGGTCGGTGGTCCCCGTTCGGCCGGGGCCGTCCCCGTGGCCCGGCGGCGGGGCGGAATCGCCGGCGGGCCCTCGGAAGGGTGGTGCGCGGGCCGGGTCAGGTCACGGGGACGGGACTCCAGCCATGCCGGTGATGGCAGGCGCGCGCCACCTCGGGGTCGACGGGCCCGGTCACCAGCAGGCGGACGTCCGGGACCGGGACGGGGGCGTGGTCGAAGGTCAGGGCGCGCAGCTTCTCCGGGGTGACCACCGCGGCGGTCGCCCGGTGCGCGCCGATGGCGTGGAGCAGGGGCGCGACCTCGGGCTCGGGGACCCCGACGAGGGTCGCCCCGTGCGCGAGGCACAGGTCGGACAGGCCGATGAGGACGTCCGGGCGGCAGTCGCGGAACCCGCAGACCAGCACGTCCCCGGAGTGGATCCGGGTGACGGCGGCGAGCCGGTGCAGCGCGGCGAACCGGTCGCCGTGGGTCAGCGCGACGGGCGGCTCGAACAGCCGCAGCGCGGCGGCGTCGGCCGGATCCGGCGGCGAGGCGGCCGGGCCGGCGCTCCCCACGCCGGTTCCGGCCGTCCCGCCGCCCGTCTCCCCCGGGACGGCGGCCGCGTCTCCCCACGCGGCCGCCTGCTCCCCCCACCGCGCGGCCGTGCCGCCGGCGGCGCCCGCCCCGACGAGGCGGGCGAACGACGTCGCCCCGGGGTACTCCCCGAAGGCGAACGCCTGCCGGACGTACGACCGTTCGGTGGCGGCGAGGGCCGCGCCCGCGACCTCGCCGCCGGTCACCAGGAACCGGGCCCCGCACTCGGTCATCATGCGGGCCAGTTCACCCACCGTCGCGTCCAGCGGGAGCGGCGCGGGGACGGCGCCCGCCGCGCACAGGGCATGGACCGCGAGGGTGAGCTCCCCCACGCCCGAGAGCTGGACGGCGGCGACGTCTCCGGGCCGCACGCCGTGCCGGTGCAGTCCCGCGGCGGCGGCCGGGACCAGCGCCGCGAAGGCGCCGAAACCGATCCGCCGGCCGGGGTCCACCAGCGCGGCGCGGCCGCCGAAACGGGCCGCGTGCTCACGGGCGGAGGACAGCACGGCGCGGGTCACGGTGGGCTCGGCCACCGTGCCCGGGCCAGCTTCTCCGTCAGGCATGGGGTGAACGTACGGACCTGGACCGGGCGGCCACATCCGCAGAACTGTGTAGGTGGGTGTGTAGGTCATCAGGAGAGCCCCGCACGCTGCAGCAACGCCCGGCGGCGGACGCGGCCCGAGGGGGACCGCGGGATCAGGTCGACGACGTGCAGGGCGACCACCCTCCGGTAGGACGGCACGTGGCCGTTGACGTAGGCGAGCAGCTCCTCGCGCTCCACCGGACGGGTCGCGACGACGAAGGCGTGCGGCGCGAGCCCGACCGCGAGGTCCGGGACGGGCACGATGACCGCGTCGGACACGGCGGGGTGCGCGGCGAGGACGGTGTCGGGTTCGGCGGGCGGGTCCGGGCGCCGCGCGCCGAGGCGGCCGAGGATGTACACCCGGCCGTGCTCGTCGGCGAACGCCTGGTCACCCGTGGTGAGCCAGCGCACCGGGACCGCGGCCGCCGACGTCATCGGCAGCCGCAGGCACAGTTCGCCCGGCTGGTAGGCGGGCTGGTCGGTGCCGGTGGCCGGGTCGACGACCCGCCAGGCGACGCCGAGCAGGCCGCGACCGACCGAGTCGAGCGTGCCCTCCTCCACCCCACGCGGATTGAGGTGGGTGATCCCGGCGGCCTCGGCCGTCCCGTACGCCTGGCGGACGGGGCAGCCGAGCCGGTTGGCGCAGGCGCGCGCGGTCCCGGCGGACAGCGGTCCGCCGGCGCTGACGACGGCGCGCAGCGAGCGCAGGTTGTACCGCGGGACGGACCGGTCGTAGGCGAGCACCTCGACCAGCCGCGGGGGCGCGAGCAGGACGGTGACGCGGTGGTCCTGGATCGCGCGGAGCAGTTCGTGCCGTCCGGCGCCGGCGAGCGTGACGACCGTCGCGCCGAGCCGCAGCGCGGGGTTGAGCAGGCCGTTCAGCGCGATCGGGTCGGCGAGGGGCAGGGCCGACAGGACGGTGTCGGACGGCCCGACCAGCCCGGCGTCGGCGACCCGGGTGATCCCGGCGACGACCTCGGCGTGGGTGAGCCGGACGGCGCGGGCGGGGACGCCTTCGCCGCGGGTGCAGGCGATGAGCGCCGCGTCCCGGGCGGGGTCGAGGAGGACGTCCGGGGCGGGGGCGCCGGTGCGCAGGGCGGCGATGGGCTCCACGTCGGGCTCGTCGCCGAAGCAGAACAGGCGGCGGACGGGACGGGCCTGGACCGCGGCCTTCGCTATGTCGAGCAGCACCGGCCAGGTGATGACGACGGCGGCGTCCGCCTCGGCCAGCAGGGCGGCGAACTCGGCGGCGGACGTCGCCGGCCGCACCGGCATCGGGGTCGCGCCGGCCGCCGTGACGGCGTGCAGGGCGACGACGAACTCGGGGCTGTCGGGCAGGTGCAGCGCCACGACGGTGCCGGGGCCGACGCCCTCCCGGGCGAGCCCGGCCGCGAGGGACCCGACGGCGGCGGCGAGGTCGGCGTGGCTCATCGCGCGGTCGCCCATGGCGTCCGCGACGGCGAGGCGGCCGCCGACGCGATCGTCGGCCGTCGTGTCCGCGGCGGGTGTCATGCCGAACACCGCCCGGGACACGGTGACCGCCGGGTTCCCGGCGGTCGCGTCCACACGCATGCAGATCATGGGGAGGACGCTACGGGCGGCGACCCCGAAGGCACATGGGCACGATTGTGCACGTACGTATGTAACTCAGCGGAGCTGCGGCTGGTCGGCGAGGTTGTGGTCCACGGCCCAGACGGCGATCTGGGCCCGGGAGTTGAAGCCGAGCTTGATGAGGATGTTGGCGACGTGCCGCGCGGCCGTCGCCGGGCTGATCACCAGTTCCCGCGCGATCCCCTTGTTGCTCAGCCCGCGCGCGATGAGCTGCGCGATCTCCCGTTCGCGCGCGGTCAGCGTGCTCGGCGGCGTCACGGGGGCGGTGGGCGTACCCGATGAGTGCGGCGCACTCGATGAGTGGGGCGTGCCCGGCGGGGGCGGGAGGGGGTTCGGCGCGGTCGGCGCGGCCTGCGAGCCGGTGTCGGACGCGTCCGCGGGGGCCGAGGAGGCGGTGGGACTCAGGGGGGTGGCCTGGGCGGACGGTCCGGGCGCGGTGTCGGGGGTCTGGTCGTCGGCGCCGAGGGCGAGGGCTATGGCCTCGTCCGGGCCGAGGGAGCGGCCCTCGCCGAACCACTGCGCGACGGCGGGTTCGCCCATGGCGCGGCGGATGGGCTCCAGCATGCGCTCGACGCGGGCGCCGTGCCCGGGAGTCCGGGTCACCGGCGAGCCGGACGTGCCGGGCGCGTGGGCGGGGCCGTCCGGGTGCGGGGTGTGGCGGCGGGCGGCGTCCTCGCGCAGCCCGGCGGCGGCGCCGGTGAGCATCACCGCGCCGCGCTGGTCGCCCTCGCCCGCGACGAGCTCGGCGAACGCCTCCAGGCCGCGCGCGATCTCGGGGCGGACGCCGGAGGCGCGGCTCAGCCGGAGCGACCGGACGAGGGAGCCGCGGGCGGCGGGCAGGTCCCCTGCGGCGAGGGCCACGCGTCCGAGCCCGGCGAGGGCGCGCGCCAGCTCGGGCCGGGCCTCGATCTCGACGAGCGGCGGCAGGGCCTCGGTGAACAGGGCGCGCGCTCCGGCGGCGTCCCCGCGCAGCTCGGCGATGCGGCCGAGGCCGATCAGGGCGTGCGCGGCGCCCCACAGCTGCCCGATCTCCCGCATCACGGCCAGGCCGGACTCGTACGCCTGGGCGGCCTCGCGGGCGCGTCCGGAGCGGGCGAGCATGTAGCCGCGCGCGATCATCGAGTAGCCCCGGTTCCACTCCTGGCCGGGGATGCCGGTGATGGCGTCGGCCTCGTCCAGGCGGTCGGCGGCCTCGGCGTAGCGGCCCGCGCGGGTGTGCGCCTCGGCGAGGGTGATCAGGGACGCGGCGGCCATGAACCCGTCCCCGGCGTCCCGGCAGGGGTCGAGGGCGCGCTCGGCGAACCCGGCGGCGCGCGGGAAGTCGCGGGCGCTCAGGGCGAGCTGCGCGCGGCCCGCGAGGGCGGGGCCGAGGACGATGGCGGGCAGGCCGCGGCTGCGGGCGAGGAACCGGTCGGTCCACTGCGCCCACTCGGCGACGCGTCCGCGCGCGATCCAGTAGGAGCGCAGCGCGGTGCAGATGCGCAGGCCGTCCTCGACGTCCTCGTGTTCCAGCGACCAGGACAGCGCGGCGCGGATGTTGCCCAGCTCGACGTCGCAGCGGCGGAACAGCAGGACCCGGTCCTGCCAGTCGCCCTCGGCCTCGGCGAGCGCCAGCTCCCCGTCCCGTTCGGCGGCCTCCAGGACGCTGTCGCGGTGCCGGTTCCGGACCTGGTCCTCCTCGCCGGTCTCGGCGAGCCGCTCGGCGGCGTACTGCCGGATGCTGTCCAGCAGGCGGAACCGGGACTCGCCCGCGATCTCCTCCACCACGACCACGAGGGACTTGTCGACGAGCGCGGTGAGGACGTCGAGGACGCCCCGGCGGGTCAGGCCGCCGGCGGAAGGCTCGGGCGCCTCGTCCAGTTCCGGGAGGTCGGGCAGGTCCTCGGGGAGGTCGGGCAGGTCGGGGAGATCCGGGAGGTTGGGCAGATCAGGCAGGTCCTCGGCGAGGTCGGCGGCCAGCCCGGCCGGGTCGGCGCAGACGCGTTCGGCCTCGCCGAGCGTCCAGCCGGTGAACACCGACAGGCGGCGCAGGAGGGTCCGTTCGCGGTCGTCCAGCAGCTCGTGCGACCAGTCGATCGCGGCGCGCAGCGTGCGCTGGCGGTGCGGGGCGGTGCGGGCGTTCGCGCCGAGCAGCCGGAACCGGTCGGCGAGCCGTCCGGCGATCTGCTCGACGGTCAGGACGCCCAGCCGGGCGGCGGCCAGTTCCAGCGCGAGCGGGACGCCGTCCAGCGCACGGCCGACCTCGGCGACCGCCGAGCTGTTCTCGGGCGTGACCGCGAACTCGGGCCGGACGGCGCGGGCCCGCTCGGCGAACAGCCGGACCGCCTCGTCGTGCTCGAGCGGCGGGACGCGCCAGACCGTCTCGCCCTCGGTGCGCAGCGGCTCGCGGCTGGTGGCGACGAGCCGCAGCCGGGGGCAGCCCGGCAGCAGCGTCCCGGCGAGTTCGGCGCACTCGGTGACGACGTGCTCGCAGTTGTCCAGGACGATCAGGACGGCCCGGTCGCCGATCGCGTCGGCGAGGGTGACGGCGAGCGGCCGTCCCTCCTCCTCGGACGCGCCGAGGACGGCCGCGACCCGCCGGGCGACCACGTCGGCGGGACCGCCGGGGGCGATGTCGGCGAGTTCGACGAACCAGACGCCGCCGGGATGGGCGGCGACGACGCCGTGCGCGACGTGGACGGCGAGCCTGGTCTTGCCGATGCCGCCCGCGCCGCAGAGCGTCACGGCGCGGGTCGTCTCCAGCAGCCCGCGCAGGTCGGCGACATCCCGCTCGCGGCCCACGAACACGTTGGGCTCGGCGGGGAGGTTCGTCCCGGCCGGCGGGGCCTCGGGCGAGCCGGCGGGTGGGTCGGCGGGTGGGTCGGCGGGTGGGTCGGTCCTGCCGGGCGGGGCGGCAGGCGGGTTCGGCGGTGTCATGCCCAGCGGCCTCCACAACCTCCGGCGGTGCCGGATCGGGGGTGCCCTCGGCGAGGGAGTTCCCTGGTCCCGGGTCGTCTTCCGCGAGTGTTTCACCCGGCCGGGGGCCGCGTCCCGGATTCGGTACGGAGATCTGTCCCCCGCCGCTTTACCCACGGACCGTAACCGGCCCAGAGCGCGACGCGGTCGCGAACACCGATCACTCCCGGTGATCGGCGGGCGTGGGCGGCACACGCCCGGAGCGCTCCGATTCCACCCTCGGGGCCCGGTGGCCGTACCGTAGTCCGCCGTGCCCCACCACCCCTCCGAACCGGCCGCCTCCGGCCCGCCGACCTTGGACGACGCGCTCGTCGGCGAGGCCGTGCTGGGCGTGTACCGGCAGATGTTCGCCGCGCTGGCCCGCGACAGCGGCGCGGTCGTCGACGATCCGGAACTCGTGGACGTCGCCGAGACGCTGCTCGCCGCGTTCGCCGACGCGGGCGAGGAGGGGCTGAGCCGCGAGCAGATGCGGTACGTGTGCCGCCGCTACCCGGCCGAGGTGTTCGAGAACCGGCTGCGGGTGCTGCGCGGGCTCGGCGCGGTCCGCGAGGTGTTCCCGAAGCCGAACCAGCTCCGTTACCGCGCGTCGTTCACCTCCGTCGTCGGGCTGATGTTCGTGCGCCGGATGATGCTGGACGGCGGCCAGTCCGAAATGCACCGGTTGCTGGCGCTGGAGCAGCTGAACGTCGCCGACCCCCGGATGACGCCTGAACAGGCGCGGGACGGCGCGGCGGGCCTGGCCCGCGCGTTCCGGCTGTGGAGCGTGGAGCTGCTGACCCTCACCAACGGGACGATCGAGGAGCTGCGCGAGCAGGCCCCGAAGCTGTGGGGCACCGAGGAGATCCTGCGGCGGGCCGAGAGGCTGCACGGCGCGATCCTGCGCCGCTGGCCGCAGCTCGACCGGGCCTGCACCGACCTGCGGACCGCGATCTACGCCTACGGGGACGCGTCCCGGCGGGCCGCCGCGCGGCTGTCGGACTCGGCGGGCACCACCCGGAACCTGACGCTGCTGCCGCCGGAGACGTGGCGCACGTTCGCGCGGACGGCGTCCCGGGACGACCTGGCGGCCGTCCTCGAGGGCTTCGTGTTCGACGCGGCCGCGCCGTGGCACGAGCCGTCCGCGGTCGTGCAGGCCGTGGAGGACGGGCCGCGCGCGACCCCGCCGCGTCCGGCGCCGCCGCGTCCGTCGGTGCCGGACCCGGGGCTGTCGGACGACACCGGAGGCGACGCGACGGCGTCCGAGCGGCTGCGGGCCGTGGCCGAGCAGGCGCTGCGGGGCCGCGACCGGGTCGCCGTCGAGGACGTCCTGACCGAGGGCTGGGTGACCGCGCGGCGGCTGCTGGCGGACCTGTCGTCCGCGCACCTGCACCCCGAGCTGCCCTACCGGCTCGTCTGGTCGGACGGTCTGGCCGTCCGGCCGGAGGGGTCGCCGACGTGGATCTCCCCCGGTGTCTTCGAGAAGACCGACGCTGAGAGGAGCAACGCGTGACCGAGTCTTCTGTGGACGCGGGGGTGCTCGCTCGTGCGCGTGCGCGCGTGTTGGGGGCGGCGTCGCAGCCGGTGTCCGAGCCGACTCCGGCGGGGCTGAACACCGCGTCCGACGGTGAGCGGCTGTGGCTGCTGCCCGTCTGGCCGGACGGCGCGACGCCCGCGCTGCTGGACGAGTACGACACCGCGCCGATGCCGATGGACCGGTCGGGGCAGGCGCGGCGCGTCCTGGCGGCGGCGCTGCGCTGCTGCTGGACGCGGCTGGACGACGCTCCGTGGCCGGGCGAGGCCGTGCCGGTCCCGGCCGTCCTGGAGGTGTACGCGGGGATGTCGCGGGGCGACGCCGAGCTGGCGCGGCGCTGGGCGACCGGCGAGCTGCGGCGGCTGTCGGACACCGGCTGGCTGCTGCTGGACGAGTCCACCGGGGTCGTCCGGCCGGGTCCGCGGGTGGCGCTGTGGCATGACGACACCCTCGGCCCGCTCCGGGACCTGCTGCGCCGCCTGCCCGAGCCGCCGCAGGGGGTGATCGCGGGTGAGTGAGCTGTTCGAGCCGCTGCTGCGGTCCTACGACGAGCGGCGCCGGTCGGAACTGGTGGCCGCGTACATGGCCGTCGAGCACGCCGCCGAGCCGGTGCCGGAGGCGCGGCTGGCGGCGCTGCGCGAGCCCGCGTCCCGCCGGACGATCGAGGCGATGCTGAACCTGTCCGGCCGCACGCTGATCCGGGCCGGGCGGACGGAGTGGACGTCCGGCTACCAGGACGAGGTCGCCGAGGAGCTCGCCCGCGATCCGGCGTGCGCGGTGCTCGCCGGGGACCGGGCCGTCCTGACGCTGGTGCTGATCCACTCGGTGGCGATCCCGCGCTCGACGGGCCGGCTCCCGGACGACACGTGGCTGTCGCCGTTCCCGACGCCGCTGGAGGAGCTGCGGCGGCGTTCGCAGCTGGCGATCGGCGAGCTGGAGTCGGCGCTGCGGCGGCTGCGGCTGGCCGGACTGGTCTCGCAGGTCCGCGCGGACGGCAGGAGCGACAACGGGGACGCGGGCGGGTTCGTGCCCGGCCCGCAGTTCCACCGGCTGACGCCCGCCGCCCGCCGCCGTCTCCAGGAGGAGCTGATCCTCGCGGCCGGGCCGGACTCGCCGCTCGCCGCCACGATCCGCGCCCGCCGCCGCAGCCGGGAACGCGTCCAGCAGGAAGCCAGAGCGCACGTCGCGCGGGAAGCCGCAGTTCAGGGGGAGAATTCGTGACCGCCGTCCTCGATCCGCTGGTGCCGGGACCGGCCCGGACGGGAGCCGACGCCGAGAACGTCGTCGGGGGCCGTACGCTGGTCGCCGTCCAGGCGGTGAACATCTCGCGGCTGTCGACGCATCCGGTGCCGACGGTGCCGGGAACGCTGATCGTCGTCGCCGGGCAGGGTCCCAAGGACTCCAATGGCGCTGGCAAGTCGTCGTTCATCGCCTCGATCACCGCGCTGCTCGGGGACGAGCAGTGGCGGTTCGCGTCCGGCGCGCGGGCGGTGGCGGAGCTGCTGTTCAACGCCGAGCTGGCCGCGCAGGGCGACCAGCAGTGGGCGTCGGCCGACCACGGCTACATCGTCGGGGTGTTCGACCACGCCGACGGGGACGGCTCGGACGCGCTGACCGTGTGGCTGCGGGTGAACGCGGACGCGCCGCACCTGGAGCTGCGCTGGCGGCACGGCGTCCACCTGGCGTCGGCGGCGTCGGAGGCCGAGCGGGTGACGATGGCCGACGCGCTGTGGGCGGCGCTGCCGCGCAGCGCGGGCCGCCGCGACTTCGTCGCCAAGGACCTGTCGCGCGTCCTGTACGGCGGGCAGGTGCGGTGCGTGTCGTTCCTGTCGACGTCGGTGCGGTCGAAGGTCGCGACGAACCTGCTGTCGCAGCCGCTGAACGAGATCAGCCCGGAGCGGATCTTCTCCGCGATCGCGGCGCTGACCGGCCTGGACCGGGAGCTGGAGGCCGAGCGGGTCTCGCGCTCGGAGGAGCACCGGGAGCGGGCGAAGGCCGCCGAGGCGTCGTCCCGGCTGGCCGAGTGGGAGCGCGAGGCGGCGTCGCTGCTGAAGACGTTCGACCGGCGCGACAAGGCGCGGGCCGAGGTCGCGGCGGCGCTGCGGAACTGGCGGACGCGGCAGGCGCGGCTGCTGGTGGACGCGGCCGAGGCGGACGCGTCGCTGGCGTCACAGCTCGGCGCGCTGGAGGACGAGTCGGAGACCGTCCGGTTGGCGGCGCGGGCGGCGGAGAAGGAGGCCGAGCAGCTCACCGGCGGCGCGCTGGACGCGCAGGTCGGCGAGGCGCAGGCGGCGCTGGCCGAGCTGAAGGGTCGCGCCGGCCAGCTCGGCGCGGACAAGGCCGTCGCGCGCAACCGGATGGAGGAGCTGCGGCGCCGGGTGTCGGCGCTGGAGGAGCGGCGGCGCGAGGCGGACGGCCGGGACGGGGACACGGCGCGGCGCGAACTGGCCGAGGCCGAGGCGCGCCGGGACGAGGCGCAGCAGGAGTTCGGCATGGCGCGCGGCGCGGTCGCGCGGGCCGAGCGGGCGCTGACCGAGGCGGAGGCGGGCGAGTCGAGCGCGCCCGCGCAGATCCGGGCGCTGGCCGGGGCGGGCGTCGCGGCCGTCGGGCTGCTGGACGCGGTCGAGCTGGCCGAGGACGTCCGGGACCGCTGGGAGGCCGCGCTGTGGCCGTACCGGGAGGCGGTCGTGCTGGACGCGGCCGACCTGCCCGCCGCGTCCGAGGCGCTGAGGGCGCTGCCCGGATCCATGATCGTCCCGGCGGACGGGGCGCTCGCCCCGGAGGCCGACACGCCGCCCGACCTACCGAAGGGCGTGGGCTGCGGGCTGCCGCTGTCCCGGTTCTTCACCGCCCTTTCGGCCGGGGACGGCTCGGGCGTGATGATCGTCGGCGGGTTCCCCGAGCCGGTGACCGGGCGGGTCGCGCGCGTCCGGGCGGCGCGGGCGGCGCTGGCGTCCGCGCAGGAGGCCCTGGAGGACGCCCGGCAGGCCACCTCGGACGCGGCGGGCGACGTCGCGCTCGCGACCCGGCGGCTGGCGGGCGCGCAGGCGGGGGCCGAGCTGGAGGCCGTCCGGGAGGCGATGACGTCTCTGCGCGCCGAGCTGGAGGAGCTGGCGGGCGGTGAGGCGAAGCTGGGGCCGCGTCTGGGCGCGGCGGAGCAGACGCTGCGGCGGCTCCAGGCGAAGGCCGACACGCGCGCGCTGGAGGTCGACCGGCTGCGGGGACGCCGCGAGGCGCTGGACCGGGAACGGGAGAAGCTCGGGGCGAAGGCCGAGGAGCTGTCCGCGAGGCGGGCGGCGCTGGGCCTGGACGTCCTGGAACGGGAGTGGGGCGAGTCGCGCGACGCCGCCGCCGAGTGGCTGGGCGGGCTGAGCGCCGACGAGCGCACCTGGACGCCGGACGAGTGGTGGCACACCGCCGAGAAGCACCTGTCGGAGGCGCTGCGCCGGGTCTTCCCGGACGGCGTGGCCGACGAGGACATGCCGGAGGAGGTCCGGTTCCTGCTGCGCGAGCGCGCCGAGGGCGAGGGCCGCCGCACCGGGCGGGAGCAGGCGACGTTCCCGCGCCTGGTCCGGTCGCTGGAGTCGTACCTGCGGCAGCAGGAGGACTACGAGCGGCACCAGCGCCGCCAGATCGAGGTCCAGATGACCGCACGCCGCGCCGACCTGGACAAGGCGAGCCGCGGCGCGGACGAGGCCGCGGGAGCCGCCGAGGCGCACCGGGCGGCGCTGACCGCCGCGATCCGCAGCCGCCTCCAGCGGGTCTCCGAGGAGTTCGAGAAGCTGGACGTCCAGTACGGCGGGTACGGCGCGACGCTGGAGTTCCCGACGCCCGAGCCGCCCGGCGACCCCGAGCAGGAGTGGCGCTGGAAGGTCACGCCCAAGTGGCGGCGCAGCGACGGGCAGCGGTACGTCCCGTACAACCGGCGCGCGAACACCGCGCTCATGGACGAGAAGGCCGTCAAGCTGGTGTGCGCGGCGGCGCTGGCCTCGTCCGGCGGCGGGCGGCTCTGCCTGGTGCTGGACGAGCTGGGCCGCAACCTCGGCAAGGAGCACCGCAAGGAGGCCGTCGCGCTGTTCCGCGAGATCGGCGAGCAGCACGGCATCACGGTCATCGGCGCGCTCCAGGACGACATGGAGCCGTACGCGATCGACGCCTGCGGCCAGTACATCAAGCTGCGCCGCTCGTCCGACACGATGCCGTACAACGAGCCGCCGGTCGTGGTCGGGTACGACGAGCACGAGCCGCGCGTCCGGCGCCTGGCCACGGCCGTGATCTCGGCCCGCGCCACGCCCGTCCCCGCATCGGCCCCGGAGCCCGCGGAAGCCGCCGGGACCGGGCCCGCGGCGTCCTCCGAGGACGGCGTTCCGGAGCCTCGGGACGGGGCGGACGACACCGACTCTTGAGGAGGTGATTGCCCGCCGCGAGGGTCGACTTTCCCGGTATGCCGGTAGATCTCCAGTCGGGGGTGATCGGCGGTGGTTTGGACGCGGCTACGGCAGCTCTGGCCGTTCACCGCGGAGGCCGGGCCCCGGCTCCGGCGGCTCTCGGGACGGCACCGACCCGGTTCCCGGGGCCACCGGCCCGTTCCCGTCGTGCCGGGAAGCCTGCTCGACCGCGCCGGGATGTCCCTCGCCTCGTCCGGCGGACGGCTCGGCGGTCACGGGGCGTTCCTGCTGATCCTGCTGGTCGCGGGGCTGTTCCGCGTGGTCGCGGCGCTGGGGTACCAGCCCGCGATCTGGTTCACCGACAGCATCACCTACCTCGACGAGGCGGTCACCGGACGGCCCGGCCTGCCCCGGCCGAGCGGCTACTCCCTGTACCTGTGGCTGCTGAAACCGTTCCACAGCCTGACGCTGGTCATGGCCACGCAGCACATGATGGGGCTCGCGTCGGGCGTCCTGCTGTACGCGATCGCGTGCCGGTACCGGGTGCCGCGCTGGGGCGCCCTCCTCGCGGCGGCACCGGTGCTGTTCGACGCGTACGAGATCGAGCTGGAGCGGCTCGTCCTGTCGGACACGCTGTTCCTGCTACTCGGGCTGGCCTCGCTGGTCGTCGTGCTCTGGCGGACGCCTCCGCCGCTGTGGGCGGTCGCGGCCGGCGGGCTGCTCGCCGGCCTGTCGATCATCACCCGGCCCCCGGGGATCGCGGTGGCGGTGGGCGTCGTGCTGGCCGTCCTGCTGCGGGTGCCTCTGACGAGGTCGCTGCCCTGGGCGCGACGAGTCGGGGCTACCGGGCTCGCACTGGCGGGCTGCGCCGCGCCGATCCTCGCGTACGGGCTGTGGTTCTCGTCGGTGTACGGGGAGTTCGGGCTCAGCCGCAGCACGGGCGTGTTCCTGTACGGACGGGTCATGGCGTTCGCCGACTGCCCGAGGATGAGGCCGCCGCCGGAGCTGGCGCGGCTCTGCACGAAGGTGCCGCCGGAGCGGCGGATGATCTCGCAGAACTACATCTGGCGGGGGTCGTCGCCGCTGAACCGCATGCACGGCAACCGGTACAGCCCGTACAAGAACCGGATGGCCCAGCGGTTCGCCCTGCGCGCGATCGCCGCCCAGCCGCTCGACTACCTGGGGGCCGTCACGCACGACACCCTGCGCGCCTTCGCCTGGGACCGGACGATCTTCCCCGACAAGCTCACCTACGACCGCTACCTGTTCGGGACGAAACCGGCAGAACTCGCCCAGAAGGCGCACAGCAAGTACGCGGACGGCCTGTACCGGCGCGCCGCGCGGTACGAGCTGGGGCCCGTCCGGACGCGGGTCGTCCAGCCGTGGGCGGGGCTCGCGCACGGCTACCAGCAGATCTTCTTCCTGCGCGGGACGATGGCCGGGATCATCCTGCTCGCCGGGCTGGTCGTGGCCGTGGCCAGGCGCGGCCTGCCGGGACGGCTCGCCGCCGGCCCGTGGGTCGCGACGGTCGGGCTGATCGTCCTGCCCGCCGCCACCGCCGAGTTCGACTACCGGTACGTCCTCACGGCGGTGCCCTTCGGGTGCCTCGCACTCGCGTTGAGCTGCGCATCACGCAATAATCCCGGACAGATCAACTCCCCCTCCGTCGCCTCCGGGACGGTCCGCGGGGAGGCGTAAGGGGGTCGGGGTGGCGCAGTGGCGGGTCGCGGGGTTCGACGAGGTCCGTGAGCTCGGCCGGGGACGGCATGGACGGACGGTCCTCGCCCGGCACGGCACGTCCGGGTCCGCCGTGGTCGTCCGGTATCTGGAACCCGCGGCCAGCGGCGCCGCGCGGGAGCGGTTCCGGCATAAGGCCTCCGCGCTCGGGCAGTTGCGCGACCCGCGCGTCGCGCGGCCCTACCAGCTCATCGAGAACGCGCGCGGCACCGCCGTGATCATGGAGCGGGTGGACGGCGTCGGGCTGCGCGAGATCCTGCGCCGGGAGCGCCGGACGACGCCGGAGGCCGGCCTGGTCCTGCTGCGGGACGCGCTGCTCGGGCTCGCGTCCGCGCACGCGGCCGGGGTCGTCCACGGCGACTGCACACCCGGCGACATCCTGGTCCGGGACGGCGGACGGGCCGTCCTGGTGGACTTCGGGGTCGCCGACCACGCCGGGACCGCCTCGCCGCTGTACCGCGCGCCCGAGCTGTGGCACGGCGCCGAGCCGTCGCCCGCGTCCGACGTCTACGCGGTGACCTGCGTTTTCTTCGAGGCCGTCGCCGGACACCGGCCCTACGGCGACCCGGAGGCGGGGCACCTGGGCGCGCCCGTCCCGCAGGAGGACGTCCCGGAGCCGCTGCGCCCGCTCGTCGCGTCCGGCATGGCCAAGGACCCGCGCGTCCGGCCGTCCGACGCGGGGCGGTTCGCGGACGAGGTCGAGAAGGTCGCCTTCATCGCCTTCGGCGCGGACTGGGAGCCGCGCGGCCGCCGCACGCTCGCCGGCCTCGCCTCCCCCGACCGCTTCGCTCCGGCCACGCCGTCGCGCCCGGCGTCCGGACGGCGGCGTCGCAAGCCCTCCCCGGGCCGCGCCGCGTCCGGCCGCCGCGCACAGTCGTCCGGCGGCCGCCGGTCCCGTGGGCGCAGGCTGACGGCCGTGGGCCTCGCGGTCGCTGCCGTCCTGGCGGCGGGAGGCTACGGGCTCTACGAGACCGTCCTGCGGGACGGGCCGTCGCGGACGGCCGCGGCCGAACACGACGCCGTCGCGGGCAAGGCGCTGACGCTCGGACGGCTCCAGATGCGCGTCCCGTCGTCCTGGGAGGCATTCCCGATCAGCGTTCCCGGACGGGCCGCCGACAGCTTCTACGTGACGCTCGCCGGAGGCTGCCAGGACGGCGGGAACTGGAAGCCCACCGCGGCCAGCCTCGGGTCCTGCCCCGGTTTCGCCGTCATGGGGCCGAGCTTCTTCGACAAGTCCGAGTCCGGCGCCTACGGCGGCGGCCCGTACGACCCGAAGGACACCTTCGGGTCGAAGGTGTCGATGAGCTGCCCGCGCCACCCCGACCTCGTCGCCGGGGGCTCCGGCAAGGGCGCGTCCCAGAGCGGGTTCAAGGGCATCGAACTGGGCAAGCGGACGGCCGAGTACCATCAGTGGCGCGTCCCCTGTTTCGAACGGAAGGGCGACGGCACCGGCTCGGTCTACACCGAGCGGATCTGGTACGCGCCGTCCGCCCAGATCGTCGTCGTGGACGCCTGGAACACCCCTGACCTGGACGCCCTCCTCCAACGCGCGACCTGGCCGTAGGGGGAATGGGTTGGGTTCGGCCTCGGCAAAGGGGCCGGAGATCGCATACCCGGGACGCGCCGCGCGTGGCTAGGTTGCCGTGCATGTCGAACAGTGGCGCTCATGAGATGGCCCAGGCGCAGGCCAGGCTGGCGGGCCGGTTCACCGGACTGCCGGAGACCGGCGTCGTCGCCCCGCAGTCCGGCGCGCACGCCGCGCCGGACCCCCGCGAGCCGCACCACGCGGGCCGCGACCTGGAGCACCCGGGCCGCGACCTGGACTCCGTCGGCCGCGACCTGCCTCCGCCCGGCCGCGACCTGCTGCCGCCCGTCCACGATCTGCCCCCGGTCGGCCGCGACCTGGACCCTGCGGTCGCCGGCCTGATCGCGCGGCTGCCCGGGACGGGCGGGACGATGTCGCCCGCCGCGATCGCCCGCTGGACGGACGCGGCGCGTGCCGTCCTCACCCTGGCCTACGCCGTCGACGACGACCTGCACCGCTGACCGCTCCGCGCGGGACGGACCCGTCCGGGTCCGGGGACGGCGCGGTCCGCCGGGCGGCGCGGATGCCCGGCGGAGCCGTATCCGTCAGTCCTCCGAGCCCGCTGAGCCCTCGGAATCGTCGGCGAGGCCGAGGGTGCGGACCTCCTCGTCGAGGGCGCGGGCGGTCGCGGTGCTGCCCGTGGCCTCCAGCTCGTGCGCGAGCTGTTCCAGTTCGGCGCCGCCCGCCATGAGCGCGGTCAGGTCCTCGCGGGTGATCTCGTCCTTGTCGTGGTAGCCGATCGGACGACCCCGGTTGAGGATCAGGAAGCGGTCGCCGACCGGGTAGGCGTGGTGCGGGTTGTGGGTGATGAACACGACGCCGAGGCCGCGCTCGCGCGCCTGCACGATGTAGCGCAGGACGACCCCGGCCTGCTTCACGCCGAGGGCGGCGGTCGGCTCGTCCAGGACGAGGACCTTCGCGCCGAAGTGGACGGCGCGGGCGATCGCGACGCACTGCCGCTCGCCGCCGGAGAGGGTGCCGATCGGCTGGTCGACGTCGCGCAGGTCGATGCCCATGGCGAGCAGCTCGTCCCGGGTGGTGCGGCGCATGAAGTCGACGTCGAGGCGTCCGAAGCCCCTGCGCTTCTCCGAGCCGAGGAAGAAGTTGCGCCAGACCGGCATGAGCGGGACGACGGCGAGGTCCTGGTAGACGGTCGCGATGCCGAGGTTCAGCGCGTCCCGGGGCGAGGCGAACGACACGGGCTCGCCCTGCACCTCGTAGACCCCGGAGTCGTGCCGGTGCAGCCCGGCGACGATCTTGATGAGGGTGGACTTGCCCGCGCCGTTGTCGCCGAGCACGCACACCACCTGCCCGGCGGCGACCTCCAGCGACACGTCCCGCAGCGCGATCACGCTGCCGTAGTCCTTGCCGACGCCGGTCAGCTTCACCAGGGCGGTCATCGTTCGGCCCTCCGGCGGACGAGGTGGTTGACGACGGTCGCGGCGAGCAGCGCGGCGCCGAGGAAGAACCGGAACCAGTCGGGGTTCCAGCCGGCGTAGACGATGCCCTGGTTGACCATCCCGTAGATGAACGCGCCGATCGCGGCGCCGATCGCCGAGCCGTAGCCGCCGGTCAGCAGGCAGCCGCCGATCACCGCGCAGATGATGTAGAAGAACTCGTTCCCGATCCCCTCGCCCGACTGGATGGCCGGGAACGCGAACAGCACGTGCATGCCGGAGAACCAGGCGCAGAACGCGACCCCGGTGAACAGCGCGATCTTGGTCCGGGCGACCGGGACGCCGACCGCGCGGGCGCTGGCCGCGTTCCCGCCCACCGCGAAGATCCAGTTGCCGGCGCGGGTGCGCAGCAGGATCCAGGTCGCGACGGCGGTGAACCCGATCCACCAGAACACGGTGATCTTCACGTTCACGCCGCCGATGCCGATGTCGGAGGCGAACACGTCCTTGGCGCTCCGGAAGCCGTCCATGTCGGCGATCGAGTCGGACGCGACGTTCCCGGTGACCGCCTTCGTCACGCCCAGGTTCGCCCCGGCCAGCATGAGGAACGTCGCGAGCGTGACGATGAAGCTCGGCAGCCTCGTCCAGACGTAGAGCAGGCCGTTCAGGACGCCGAGCGCGAGCGTGACGACCAGCGAGACCGCCACGCCCGCCCACACGTTCAGCGTGAGCTGGAACGACACGAGCGAGGCGACCAGCGCGGAGCTGATCACCATCACCCCCGCGGACAGGTCGAACTCGCCGCCGATCATCAGCAGCGACACCCCGACCGCCATGATCCCGAACGTGGACGCGGCGTACAGGACGTTCGAGAACGACGAGGTCTGCAGGAACGCGTCGGCCGTCGCGGAGAACAGGACGAACAGCGCGACCGCGCCGATCAGCGCGCCGAACTCGGGCCGGACGAGCAGGCGGCGCAGCGGGTCGCGCCGCGCCAGCCGCTCGTCCGCGACGCCCTCGGCGGGGGCCTGCGTCACCTGGTGCCCCGCTCGGCGAACGGGGCGATCTGGGCGGCGTTGTCCTTGGTCACGATCGCCGGGCCGGTGAGGACGGGCCGTCCGCCGCCGAGGACGTTGCCGTTGTTCCTGTAGAGCCACAGCTCGTCCACGGCCTCGTAGCCCTGGAGGTACGGCTGCTGGTCGACGGCGAACTGGATCGAGCCGTCCTGGATGGAGGCGATGAGGTCCTTGTTCATGTCGAACGTGCCGATCTTCGCCTTGCTGCCCGTCTCCTTCACCGAATCGACGGCCGTCGCGGCGAACGGAGCGCCGAGCGTGAGCACGCCGTCGATGCTCTTGTCGGCCTGCAGCTTCGCCGTGATCGCCGACTTGACCTGCGGCATGTTCGTGCCGGTCACGTACAGGTTCTGCATCGAGCCGCCGAAGGTCTTCTTCGCGCCCGCGCAGCGCGCCTCGAGGCCGACGTTGCCCTGCTCGTGGACGACGCAGAGCGCCTTCCTCGCGCCGATCTTCGCCAGCTGCTGCCCGGCCGCCTCACCCGCGACGCTCTCGTCCTGGCCGAAGTGGACCAGCGCGCCGAGCTTGCCCGAGACGTCCGCGCCGGAGTTGATCGTCACGACCGGGATCTTCGCCGCGGCGGCGCGGGCGAGGACGTCCTTCATCGCGTCCGGCTTGGCGAGGGTGACGACGATGCCGTCCACCTTCTGGTCGATCGCGGTCTGGACGAGCTGCGCCTGCTGTCCGCCCTCGGGGTTGGCCGAGTAGAGGAACTGGACGTTGTCCTTGGCGGCGGCGGCCTTCGCCCCCTTCTGGACGATGTCCCAGAACGTGTCACCTTGTCCAGAATGAGTGACCATGGCGATCTTCAGACGGGGGCCGCCGCCGGCCACCGGGCTCGAGCTCTCCTCGGCCTTCTTCCCCCCTGAGCTGCTGCAACCGGCCAGCGCGGCGGTCAGTGCGAGCGCGGCCGTCGTCAGGGTGAGCAGTCGTCCGCGTGTCGTCGGTGTCCTCACGGGCCGGTCTCCGTTCGTTGGGGGGTGGGCGATCGGCTGGGCCCTATATTGGCGGGTCCTCCCCCTCCAGGTCACGGCTGTTTCTCGGCGGATGGAAGGGGTAATTGAGACTGAATGCGCAGAAGATCGTTTTCGCCACCTCGGTGGCGGACGGCGCCTTCACCGCCGCACCTCCTCGACGTCCACGGCGCGTCCTTCGCGCCGGGACAGGTCGCACGCTTCGGCCAGGTAGAACGCTTCGAGGGCCTCCCCGGGCGGGCACGGATTGGCACGGGCGCCCGCCGCGACCTGGAGGAACACCTCGAGCTCGGCGTCGTAGGCGGCGGCGAACCGCTCCAGGAACCCGCTGTAGGGGGTGCCGCGCCGTCCCTCGTCGGGCAGCGGGGTGAGCGGGGTGTGCTCGTCGAGGCCCGCGGTGACGCTGTCCTTGGACCCGAACACCTCCAGCCGGACGTCGTATCCGGCCGCGTTGTACCTGGTGGCGGCGAGGAGGCCGAGCGTTCCGTCGTCCAGGACGAGCAGGGCCGCGCCGGTGTCCACGTCGCCGCACTCGCGGAAGAACGCGTCGCCCCGGTTGGCCCCGGCGGCGACGACCCGGACGATCTCGCGTCCGGTCACGTACCGGACGGAGTCGAGGTCGTGGATCATGCAGTCGCGGAACAGGCCCCCCGAGACCGGCACGTAGTCGGCGGGCGGCGGCGCGGGGTCGAACCCGCACGACCGGACGGTGTGCAGCCAGCCGAGCCGTCCGGACGCGACGGCGTCCCGCGCGGCCCGGTACCCGGCGTCGAACCTGCGCTGGAACCCGACCTGGACGGGGACCTGCGCGGACTCCGCCTCCCGGACGATGTGGAGCGTTCCATCCACGTCCGGGGCGAGCGGCTTCTCGCAGAACACCGGCGTCCCGAGCGCGATGGCGCGCCCGACGAGATCCGCGTGCGCGTCCGTGGCGGCGGCCACGACGAACGCGTCCGGGCGGGCGTCGTACAACCCGTCCACGTCCTGGAGCGCGCGGACAGAGGTGCCTTCAGAGGTGGGGGTGGGGTGGAGGCGGTCGGCCAGGGCGGCGGCCCGGCGCGGATCGGCGTCGGCGATGACGAGTTCGGTGACGTGGGACGAGCGGGCCAGGGCGGCGGCGTGCCGCGCGCCGATCCGGCCCGCGCCGGCGAGTGCGATCCTCATGTGCCCTCCCGGGCGGGGGTGGGTGAGCCCCGAGTGTGCTGGAGCGTTCCATACCCGTCAACGACCCGGGCAGGGCGCGCGCGGCGTTAGGGGCGACCGGAATCCGGCCGGCCCCGTCCCCTTCCTTCACTCTCCCTCGCACCGGCCTTCCACGGGGCACGACCAAGCGCTAGGTTGCCTCTATGCGCGTGTTCCTCACCGGTGCCTCGGGCTTCGTCGGCTCGCACACCGTCGCCGCCCTGCTGGCCGCCGGACACGAGCCGCGCGCCCTCGTCCGCGATCCGGACCGCGCCGCCCGCACCCTCGCCACGCTGGGCGTGGACCCGTCCCGCGTCGAGTTCGTCCGGGGCGACATGCTGGACGCCGAGGCGGTGTCCCGGGCGCTGGACGGCTGCGACGCCGCGATCCACGCCGCCGCCGCGATCGGCGTCACCGGCCCGGCGGGCGACCTGGTCTCGGCCAACGTCACCGGCACGCGCAACGTCGTCGGCGAGGCCGTCGCGCGCGGCCTGTCCCCCGTCGTGCACGTGTCGTCGGTCGCGGTGTTCGTCCCGCCGGACGGCCCGCTCATCACCCCCGAGAGTCCGCTGGCCAGCCCGCACACCGACTACGGCCGGTCCAAGGTCGCGGCCGAGCGGTACGCGCGCGAGGTGCAGTCGGGCGGCGCGCCCGTCGCGATCGTCTACCCCGGCGGTGTCTGCGGCCCGCACCAGCCGCACCTGGACGCGCTGCCGGAGGGGCTGGCCGGCGCGCTGAACCTGGCCTTCCCGCTCCCGCCCGGCGGCGTCGGCGTCATCGACGTCCGTGACCTGGCCGAGGCCCTGGCCCGCGCCGTCACGACGGCCCGGGGCGGCGAACGCTGGCCGCTCGGCGGCGCCTTCCTGACCTGGCCGCAGGTCGCCGACCTGTGCGAGACCCTCACCGGCGTCCCGAGCCGCCGGATGCGCGTCCCCGGCGCCGTCATGATCGGGCTCGGCCGCGTCCTGGACGCCGCGAAGCGCGTCCGCTCCTTCGAGTACCCGCTGACCAGGGACGCCGCGGAGATCATGGTCAGTCTCGTCCCGACCGACGACACCCCCACGCTGGCGGCCCTGGACCTCACGCTGCGCCCCGTAGAGTCGACCGTGGCGGACGCCCTGCGCTGGCTGGCCGCGTCCGGCCACCTCAAGACCCGCCGCGCGGGCCGCCTGGCCCCGGACGCACCCCGTCCCACCGAGGAGAAGCCGATGCCCACGCTCGTCCAGCGCACCCTGGGCCCGGTGTTCCGGTACATCTCGGGCGCTCCGTGGTTCGCGAAGGTCGGCCCCAGACTCGTCCCGCCGATGGACCGGGCGCTGCACCGGATCAGCGGCGGACGGATCCTGCTCGCCCAGGCCCTCATCCCGAGCCTGCTGCTGACGACGACGGGCGCGAAGACCGGCCAGCGCCGTCAGGTGCCGCTGGCGTGCCGTCCGGAGGAGGACGGCACGTGGCTGGTCGTCGGCTCCAACTTCGGTCGCGAGAAGCATCCGGCCTGGACGGCGAACCTCCTCAAGAACACCGAGGCCGAGGTGTCCTTCCGGGGCCGGACGACGCCGGTCACCGCCCATCTGCTGACCGACGCCGAACGCGCCGACGCGTGGCCCCGCCTCATCCAGGTCTGGCCCGTCTACGACCGCTATGTGGAGCGGGCCCCTCGCGAGCTGCGCATCTTCCGCCTGACTCCGCGTTAGCGGGTGCCCTGGTCCAGGGTGAGGGGGTGCCCGGCCGTCGCGTCCACGTGGTCGGGAACGTCCTCGTGCCGGTCGCCGACGCTGAGCGTCCCGGACGGCTCGAACAGCAGGAGCGAGGCGCCGTCCGGCGCGGACGGCTTGTGCTCGACGCCCTTCGGCACGACGAACACCGCCCCCTTGGGAAGGACGACCGTCCGCTCACCGCGCTCGTCCCTGAGCGCGATGTTCAGCAGGCCGTCGAGGACGAGGAAGAACTCGTCGGTGTCGTCGTGCGCGTGCCACAGGTGCTCGCCCGCCACCTTGGCGACACGAACGTCGTAGTCGTTGACCCGCGTGACGACGCGCGGGCTCCAGATCTCGCTGAACGAGGCCAGGGCGTCCTGCAGTTCGATCGGTTCATCGCTCATGCCCGCAGCCTGCCGTTCGCCGCGCGCCCCCGGTGAGTGCTAGGAATCGCATATGTCGCAAGGATCCTCGCACCGCGTCGTGATGATCGTGGAGGACGGCTCGAACCCCTTCGAGCTGGGCGTCGCGACCGAGCTGTTCGGCCTGCGCCGTCCCGAGCTGGACGTCCCCTGGTACGACTTCACGCTCTGCGCCGACGGCCCCGTGACCATGCACGCGGGCCTGTTCACGATGTCTGACGTCCCGGGCCTTTCCGCCGTCGACCGCGCCGACACGGTCATCGTGCCGAACCGTCCCGACCCCGAGACGGCTCCGTCCGGGCCCGTCCTGAGCGCGATCAAGGCCGCCGCCACTCGCGGGGCCCGCCTGGTGAGCTTCTGCACGGGCTCGTTCTCCCTGGCCGCCGCGGGTGTCCTGGACGGCCGCCGCGCGACCACCCACTGGCGCTGGGCCGACGCCTTCCGTGCCCGGTATCCGTCCGTCCGTTTGGAACCGGACGTCCTGTTCGTCGACGACGGCGACGTCCTGACCGCCGCCGGCAGCGCCGCCGCCCTGGACCTCGGCCTGCACCTGATCCGCCGCGACCACGGCGCCGAGGTCGCCAACACCGTCGCCCGCCGCCTCGTCTTCGCCGTCCACCGGGACGGCGGCCAGCGCCAGTTCATCGAACGCCCGGTGCCCGACATCCCCGACACGTCCCTGGCGCCCGTCCTGTCCTGGGCGCAACGTCGTCTGGACCGTCCGCTGGCCGTCCACGACCTCGCCACCTACGCCGCGACCAGCCCCGCCACCCTCCACCGCCGCTTCCAGTCCGAACTCGGCACCACTCCCCTGGCCTGGCTGACCGCCGAACGCGTCACCCTCGCCTGCCGCCTCATCGAACAGGGCGAACTCCGCCTCGACGCCATAGCCCGCGCCACCGGCCTGGGCACCCCCGCGAACCTCCGCACCCACCTACGCCGCCGAACCGGCCTCACCCCCACCGCCTACCGCTCCCGCTTCCTCCACGCCGAGCAGCACGGCGACTAATCGAAGGTGATCCGGAGCTGGCCGTCACCGCGAGCGGCGCCGTCCGCGGTGTTGTTCATGGCCAGCCACAGCGTTCGAACGCCGCGGTGCTCGGACGCGGGCGGAGCTTGCGAATGGCCGCCGTCCGCGATCATCCGCTCCAGCGCCTCCCGGCGTTCGACGGGCGGCTTGGCCGCGATCTCGACCATGTCGGGCACCACGTCCGAGACGCGGAGGTCGGGGCGGGGCGCGTCCCCTCGCTGCCACCGCTCGTGGGTTTCAGGGGCGGCGCGGACGAGCATCGTCCACGGGCCGAGGATGGTCCGCACGTCGGCAATGAAGCGTCTGCCCCAGGCCACGTGCTCCGGATCGCGGTACGGCCTGCCGTCGGCGTCGCGACGGGCCTCGAGCCGGGCGATCCGCTTCTGCGTCAGCCAGGGAAGACCGCCACGCAGGTCGAACTTGGCACTCCCCCTCGTAGGGTCCGGGTCGAGGTCGGGAAGGCGATCGAGGAACAGCCCGTACGGGCTGGGCGCTGGGCCGATCGTCGGACCGCAGAGATACTCCACCGGGCGGCGGGCCGGGCGGCAAGGCCGGTCTGAGACGAGCTGCAAGGGCGCGCCATAAAGAAAGTCGTCATCGAGTCCGCGGAGATCGTCGATCAGCTCCCGGTCCTTCCGCTTTCCATAGGAGGCGGGCAGGTCTCGCCGCTTCCGGTCGCTGAACACCGCCCTTCTGACCGCGCGTTGGGCGTGGTGCCAGACTTCGGGGACGGGCATGTGCGGCCCGAACCGCTCCCGCCATTCCTCCCGCCCGGACTCGACGACTTCCCTCAGACGTCTCACCTCCCCCTTGAACCCGATCACCGCAACGTCCCGCAAGGGACGGTCGCCGGTGATCCCCGATTCCGGGTCGGCCAACAGGCGGACGAGGCCGATCCGAGCCCGAAGCGCCTCGGCGTCCGGAGGAACGTACGGAGTGGGTCCAACCCACCCCAGATAGGCGTGGTCACCAATCAAGAACGGCTGTCCGTCCTCGCCCCACCTGCCGATGAGCTGCCCGCGCCGAGCGCCGAGTCCGTGAAACCGGCAGGAGGTGTCGTCCTGGGCGGTGGGCCCGTACCAACGCGTGTTGCCGTACTTGCGACCGTTGGCGTCACGGGTCGCCCAGTCCCGCGCGGTGGTGTCGAAACACCACGTGCCGCTCGCCTGCGACATCAGCGCCAAGTCGGGACTCGGACGCCCCACACGCGTGTCCTGCCACCCCTGGTCGGCGAAGACGATGAAAGCCGGACTCCCCATGCGCGCACCCCTACCCGGCGGGGGGATTGCGCCCACTCCTACCCATATCCACCCCGCCCTGAACCCCCCGCCCACCAAGCCCCAGAGCGCCCCGGCCCTCGCGGATTCCGAACAGCACGATCTCAGGCCGGTTCCCTCGGATGGGGGTCGACAAGCTTGACGCCGTCGTGGTGCCTGATCGGGACGCTCGCCAGGGCGGCTTCCATGGCGTCCAGGACGCGGACGGCGTAGGCCTCGTCCAGCATCGAGGTCACCTCGTGCCGCGTGGCCCAGTGGAACGCCTTGACCTCGTCGTTGGCCGAGAGAGCCCCGGCGACGACGCGGCATCGAAAGACCAGGGCCACGATTCCGCGCGACATGTTCTTGTAGACCCCGGTGAGCGCCACCGCCTCGACCGTCAGCCCGGTCTCCTCGTGAACCTCACGCTCGACGCCGTCCGTCACGCCCTCCTCGATCTCGAGGACGCCGCCGGGCGGCTCCCAATGGCCGTTGTCCCTCCGCTGGACGAGCAGGGCCCTTCCTCCGTCATCCAGGACGACCCCGGCGACACTCACCGAATGAACACTCGCCACTGCGTTCCTCTAGTGGTCAGCGTGAGTTCTCGTTGGACAAGGGGAGGCCGTGCATCAGGACGTCGAACGTCGGCGCGTCAGGCAGATCCGGACGAAGCTGCCCGATCGTCGTCCAACCCCAGCGGCGATAGGCGAGGTACGCGTCATTGGTGGGGCGGACCAGGAGCGTCGCACGTGACTCGGGGCGGGAGCCGAGGAGTTCGTCATGGAGTCGGCGGCCGACGCCCCGTCGGGTGGCGTCCTGGCGCACCATGAGTTCGGAGAGTGCGAACGTCCGGCGGCCGTTCTCGTCGGTGTAGCCGGGCTCGACCGGTGTCTTCAGCCCCCGCCACCAGGCGGTGTCGGCGTGCAGGGGCCAGCCCCATGCCTGCCCGATCGGGCGGCCTTCCGCATAGGCGATCACCAGGTCGAAGCCGTCTCGCTGGACGTAGGCGTCGAACCGCTCCATGAACGCCGCGTCGGTGGCGAACCGGTCGCCCGCAGGGACCTCCCGGACGTACGCGTCCCGCTGGATATCGGCGACCACCTCCCTCAACGCGCGCGCTTCAGCGGGGTCGTGGCGCCTGAACGTGACCGTCACTTGTTCACTCCTCCTATGCGCCGGCCAGCATCGACTCGGCTTGGTCGAACCGGTCCCGGAACTCGTCCGATCCGCCGGTGGCCGCCTGCCGGACAGGCCGTAGTTCGCGCAGAACCCGGCCGGAGGTCAGGTGGCCGTCGACGATCTCGGCCAGGACGGCCATTCCCTCCTCCACCGCGCCGGGAACATCACCGAGCTCGGCGAGGGAACCGGCCAGCCGTGCGCGGTAGAAGGCCCGATCGCGTGGGGAGCGGTCGTCCTCCAGGACCACGCGAAACAGCGGTGTCGCTCTGTCCCGCCTGTCCAGGCTGCAATACCCGCTGGCTTCGTAGCCGTTGATCTCGGAAGGCCGCACGAAGCTCGTCCAGTTTTGGTCCGAGTCGTGGGAGCCGCGTTCGATCTCGTCGCGCGCCAGGGCGACCTCGCGCCGAAAGGCGATCTCATCACCGAGTTCGGCGTGGGCCAGTGCCCGCCGAAGCTCGATGAGGGCGCGCAGCCTCGGGGACGGCAGGTGGCGTGCGGCCATCCCCGCCCGCTCCGCGAACCGCAGTGCCTCCCGCGCGTGTCCTCTGCGTCCCGTCGCGCGGGCGAGGTACGTCGCCTGCTGTGCCATGTTCAGGTTCACGTGAGCCTGAAGCTGCGGGTCACCCGAGCTTTGGGCCAGCATGGCGGCATCGGCGTACAGGGCGCGCGCCGGGTCCTGCCTGCCCGCATCGTAGGCCAGCCAGGCGGTCTCGATGCCCAGGTCGGCGGTCACTCCCAGCAGCCGGGCGCCCACCTGGTCGTCGTAATCGCATTCATCGAGCATCGCCCGGGCGCGTCGGAGCAGGCGCTCTCCCTGGCGGAACAGGCCAGTCCCGCCGATCACGCGATCCTGCCTACCCAGCCGCTCCAGGCTGGACTCCAAGAAGCGGACATGTCCCTTGTCCACGCGCATGGGCAGGCCCGTCTGCGGCAGGGCCGCCCCGGCCGCAGCGGCGCCCACGAGCGCACTGAACTCACGGCGGGTGTACTCAGGGTCGCCCCAGAAGCCGGATTCGTCGTCGGTGTTCACCATGGCCTCCTGCTCTCCCGTGATCAGCGGGAGCAGCCCCTGGCGAGGCAGCTCCAACACGTCCCACAGTCGCAGGATCTCTCGGATGTCATAGAAAGTCTGCCTCTGGCCGCGTTCGATCTTGCTGACCAGGGCCTGCTGGCACCCGAGAAGGTGGGCGAACTCGAGCTGGGAAAGCCCCGAACCTCCTCGGAGGATCGCCATCACGGCCGCCATGTCCTGCCGCGCGAGCGCCGACCGAAGGGGCGCCGAATCCCACAGCCACCTCGGAACCACGCCCTGTTGTGAGCGCGCCGCGAGAAGGCAGGCGCCGCACAGGGGGTCGGTATTGTATCGACTCAGACGCACGTAACGACATGCCGGACATACGCGTTCCTGTGCCGAAGCAGCCATCCATATCCGCCTTATGGGCCGGTTTCCGCCTTGTGAACCATGCGCAAGCTCTCGCTCCACGCAGCGTAAACCCAGTTCAAGAGGCAAGTAATCCAGCTTGGATTATCTCACCGCGTTCACGTCTCTCCACATTGCCATTTGAGCCTCCTCCAAGGGGTTCCAAAGTGTTCTCCACGCAACGTTCCGGCCTCGCCAAGAGGCCGACGGAACCCGGGAGGATTCGGATGAGGACACGACGGTGGGCCTTCACAGAGCAGGTGCGCGCGGACGTTGAGGACCATCACCTCGGACGGCTCGCCTGGACACTCGCCGAACACGGCTGGATGTCCTCCTCCCGCCCCTGGGAACGCCCCCCGGATCCTGCGGGTCTACCACCCGCTCGTCCCCCACATCGGGGAATCCGTGCGCGTACGCAGACACCGGGGACGACTGTTCTTCTTCGACAGCACCGGACACGTCCTCGGACACGTCCGCAAACTCGAACGGGCCGTCGCCGGAATCGACGCACAGCTCGAACCCTGCCGCGTCGCCGCCCAGACACCCACGCGGACCACCCGATGACCGCAACCCCGGACGTGAAACAGCGACAGGTCTTCCCGTCCGCCACAGAACAGGTCGCGGCGGCACGGCGATGGGTCGCCAACGTCCTCGGGGACGACCACCCCGCACTGGACGACTGCGTCCTGCTCACCTCCGAAACCTTCACCAACGCCGTCATCCACGGCGACGGAGAGCAGGTCGAGGTCATCGTGGAAATCGACGGGTGCGGGGTGACCGTGGCCGTCCTGGACGAAGGCGGCGAGGCGCTCCCGCACTACATCGACGACCCCTGCGGGCTCGGCGGACGCGGACTCCCCATCCTCGAAGCCCTCTCCCACGACTGGGGATTCCACGTCCTCAAGGACGGTCGGCTGCGGGTCTGGTTCTCCTTGGACGGTTAGTCGGCGAGCATCTCGGTCATGTCGTTCGCTATGGATTCGAGGGGCTCGGTATTGCCGATGGTGGCGTACCAGGCCCAGAGTTCCAGGGCGTGGTGGAGGCGGTAGAGGGGGAAGGCGTTCGGGGTGGCTGGGGTGCCGTAGGCGTCCCATAGAGCGGAGAGGTGGGGACGGCTTTGGGGTGGGGCGTAGTAGTCGGTCTTGGCCATGTCCAGGAGCGGGTCGGCGGCTACTGCGTTCTCCATGTCGATGATGGCGGTCACCTGCCATCCTTCGGGGGTTTCGTCGACCAGGACGTTTCCCTCGTGGAAGTCGTTGTGGCAGAGGACGGGGGTCGTGCATTCCTGCCATAGGGCGGCGTGAGTGGTGATGTGTTCTTCGATTCGGGCGGCCAAGGCCGGGGCGCCGCCTTTCTCTCGGAAGGTCCGGAGGTGGCGGGTGAAATGGGACGTCATGTATTCGGCGTTCGTCTGCACCGGCTCGGCGACGCCTTTCACGATGAAGCCGAAGGCGTCCGTGTGGCGGCTGTGCAGGGACGCGAGGATTCGGCCCATCTGGGTGTAGAGGGAGTGCAGCGCGTCCGGCGGGAGGGACTCGGAGACCTCCGACAAGGGCCTGCCCGGGACGGACGTCATGACCACGGCCAGCGGGTCCCGGGAGGCGTGCAGGGCCCGTGGGGCCGGGACGCCGTCGGGGAGGAGGCCGTAGACGTGGCACTCCTTGACGACCTTCCAGCCCTGGTCCTCGGGGTAGAACTTCACGATCAGGCGGACGTCGGGGTTCGCGCAGACGACCTCGGCGACGAGGGCGTTCTCGCCGCCGGTTCGCCGGAGCACCTCGCGGATCTCGGCTCCGGGGTGGACGGCGTGGATCAGCTCTTCCATGGCGGCACGAGATCATGTTTCTCCGGGCATCGCGATGAGTTTTCGGAGGCATGGGATGAGCGCCGGGTACGCCCAGGTCAACGGGCTGAACATGTACTACGAGGAGCACGGGCAAGGAGAACCGCTCGTCCTGCTGCACGGCGGGGTGCTCACGGTGGAGTTGTCGTTCGCGGCGATGCTGCCCGAGCTGGCCAAGAATTTCCGGGTCGTCGCGCCCGAGTTGCAGGGGCACGGGCACACCGCCGACATCGACCGTCCGATCAGGGTGGACGCGATGGCGGAGGACGTGCGCGGGCTGCTGGACCACCTCGGGATCGAGCGGGCCGCCGTGTTCGGCTTCAGTCTGGGGGCGTTCGTCGGGCTGCAGCTCGCCATGGAACATCCTGAGCGGGTGACGGCGCTGGTGGCGGCGTCCGCGCCGTTCCGTCCGGACGGGTACCACCGGGAGATCACCGATCCCGAGCTGTGGGAGACGTCCGAGCTGATGCCGACCGAGGAGGACTTCCGCGAGATGCGCGACACCTACCTGAGGGTCGCGCCCGATCCGGGGCGTTTCGGGGCGTTCATGGCCAGGACCTCGGAGGCCGTGCAGGAGTTCCCGGGCTGGCCGGAAGAGCGGCTGCGGGGCCTCACGGTCCCGACGATGGTCGTGGTCGGGGACGCCGACTTCGTGACGCTGGAGCACGCGATCGAGATGCGCGGGCTGATCCCGGGGGCACGGCTGGCCGTCCTGCCGGGGACGACGCATCAGACGGTCACGAGGCGACCGGAGCTGGTTCCGATGGTCGAGCGCTTTCTGTCATAGGGCGCCGATAGCTTTCCCACGCGTTCGCGGACGGCGGTCCGGTGCGAGGCGATGGTCGCGCTCCGGGAGAGATCGGGTGTGCCCTGCCCTTGAGGCAGGACGGCCGAAGACTCCGACGAATACCCGCCCGTCTCCGGTACTTCTCGGGCCCCCGTCCGTGAACGCGAACCTGGGGAGGCAGTCATCGAGGAAGTGTTCACGCTCGCGCTGAGCCGCGTCGCGCTCGCCGACGGCTTCTTCCTGTGGCCGCGCGCCGACCGCGAGCGGTTCCTCCTGCTCGTGCGCAGGGCCACGGCGGACGATCCCGAGTGGACGGCCCGGTTCCTGCGCTGGTTGCGCACGTCCACGCCACTGCGCATCCCGGCGATCGTCGGGGCCTGCGCGTTCGTCCGGGAACGGTTGGAACGGCGGCAGAACGGAACGTCGCGGGGGGTCGTCTCGTCCGTTCTCCTCCGCGCGGACGACCCCGGGCACCTGATCGCGGCCTGGCGGGAGATGTACGGGAACGCCATCCCGAAGCCGGTCAAACGCGGCTTGGCGGACGCGGTCGTCCGGCTCTACGACGAAACCGCCCTCGCCCGGTACGACACCGGTGGACGGCACTTGAACCTTCCCGCGGCGGCCTGGGCGCGCGAGCCGTGGGACGGGTTGCCGCCGCCGTGGCCGTTCCGGTTCGGGGGCGTCATCCGGCTCGTCCATCCCGCGCCGCGGGACGCGCGGCAGGCCGAGGTGTTCCGGCGCGCGCTGGACGGGGTGCGCTTCCAGTGCGAGAACGCGGGCGAGCCGCCGCTGCGGGACGTCCTCGCGTCGTTGCGCCGCCTCGACCGCGCGGGCACGCCGTTCGAGGACGCGATGGAGGTCGCCGAGCGGATCGCCGATCCGGCGGAGGCGGCGGCGGGCGGGCTCGGGCCGCTCGCGTTCGCGGCGGCGCGGCGGGCCGTCGGCACCAGCCGGTGGAACACCCTGCTGGAGGACGCGGCGGGCCGCAGCCTGGCCCGCTTTCCCGAGATCCCGGGCTGGACGCTGGTCCTGGTCGGAGGCGATCCGACGGCCCGCGTGTTCGGGCTGTCGCTGGCCCGCCGGTGCGCCCATGCCGATGTCATCGACCGTTTCGGACGCCCGTTCGAGCTTCTCGGCGACGAGTCTCCGCTGCACGACCTGCACCGCCGGCCCCCGGCGCCGAGCGCGGGCGGGGCCGTCCGGACGGCCGCCAGGCAGTCGACGGTCGCCCCGGCGAACGCGCTGACCAGCGCGTTCGCCGGGCACGACCGGATCGTCATCGTGGAGACCCATGCCGCCGAGAACCGGGAGCTCCCCCTCGGCGTCCCGGTGTACCACTGGGTCTCGGACGTGACGGGCCGCGGTCACGAGGCGGCGCCCGGCGGCGGGGTCGCGCTGATGGGTGTCGGCGACGAGGCGCTCCGCGTCATCCCGTGGGTCGAGGACGCCCGCAGGGGCCGTTTTCCCTTCTGAGAACGGCGGAAGGCCGCCTCACACAGGGGCGAGGCGGCCTTCGGATCCGGATGGTCCGGGTCAGACGGTGACCGGGGTGTTGGCGGGCTCGAGGGCCAGCTCCAGCACCTCCCGGACGTCGCTGACCGCGTGGACGGTCATGTCGTCCAGCACCTCGGCCGGGACGTCCTCGAGGTCGGGCTCGTTCCGCTTCGGGACGATCGCGGTGGTGATGCCGAGCCGGTGGGCGGCCAGCAGCTTCTGCTTGAGCCCGCCGATCGGCAGCACCCGGCCGGTGAGGGAGACCTCGCCGGTCATCGCGACGTCCGAGCGGACCGGACGGCCCGACAGCAGGGACGCGAGGGCCGTGGTCATGGTGATCCCGGCGCTCGGCCCGTCCTTCGGGACGGCTCCGGCGGGCACGTGGACGTGCACGCCGCGGTCCTTCAGGTCGCCGACCGGCAGTTCCAGCTCCGCGCCGCGCGAGCGCAGGTAGGACAGCGCGATCCGGGCGGACTCCTTCATCACGTCGCCGAGCTGGCCGGTGAGCGTGAGGCCGGTGTCGCCGGTCTCCTTGTCGGCCAGGGACGCCTCGATGTAGAGGACGTCGCCGCCCGCGCCGGTCACGGCGAGGCCGGTCGCGACGCCGGGCACGCCCGTCCGCCGCTCGGACTTGCTGAGCTCGGCCTCCGGGGTGAACCGCGGACGGCCCAGGTAGTCCTTCAGCCCGGGCTCGCCGACCGTGATCGGCAGCTCGCTCTTCTCCAGCGCGACGTTCGCGGCGACCTTGCGCAGGACGCGGGCGATCGCGCGGTCCAGCGACCGGACGCCCGCCTCACGCGTGTACTCCGACGCCAGCTTCCGCAGCGCCTCGTCGTCGAAGGCGACCTCGGACGGCTCCAGCCCGGCCTTCTCCAGCTGCTTGGGCAGCAGGTGGTCGCGGGCGATCGTCACCTTCTCGTGCTCGGTGTACCCGTCGAGCTGGACGAGCTCCATCCGGTCGAGCAGCGGCCCGGGGATGGCCTCCACGACGTTCGCGGTCGCCAGGAACAGCACGTCCGACAGGTCGAGCTCGACCTCCAGGTAGTGGTCGCGGAAGGTGTGGTTCTGCTCGGGGTCGAGGACCTCCAGCAGCGCCGCGGACGGGTCGCCCCGGTAGTCGGCGCCGACCTTGTCGATCTCGTCCAGCAGGACGACCGGGTTCATCGAGCCGGCCTCGCGGATCGCGCGGACGATCCGTCCGGGCAGGGCGCCGACGTAGGTGCGCCGGTGGCCGCGGATCTCCGCCTCGTCGCGGACGCCGCCGAGCGCGACGCGCACGAAGTCGCGTCCCATGGCCTTGGCGATGGACTCGCCCAGCGAGGTCTTGCCGACTCCGGGAGGACCGGTCAGGGCCAGCACCGCGCCGCTGCGCCGCCCGCCGACGACGCCGAGGCCGCGGTCGGACCGCCGCTTGCGGACGGCCAGGTACTCGATGACGCGCTCCTTGACGTCGTCGAGCCCGGCGTGGTCGGCGTCCAGCACCTCGCGCGCGCCGGAGATGTCGTAGGCGTCCTCGGTGCGCTCGTTCCACGGGATGTCGAGGACGGTGTCGAGCCAGGTGCGGATCCAGCCGCCCTCGGGGGACGCGTCGGACGACCGCTCCAGCTTGTCGACCTCCTTGAGCGCGGCCTCGCGGACCTTCTCGGGGAGGTCGGCGGCCTCGATGCGGGCGCGGTAGTCGTCCTCCTCGCCCGCCGGGTCGCCGTTCAGCTCGTTGAGCTCCTTGCGGATGGCGTCCATCTGCTGCCGGAGCAGGAACTCGCGCTGGGTCTTCTCCATGCCCTCCTGGACGTCCTTGCGGATGGTCTCCGCGACGTCCAGCTCGGCGAGGTGGTCGCGGGCCCAGCCGATGACCAGGGTCAGCCGCTCGACCGTGTCGGCGGTCTCGAGCAGCTCGACCTTCTGCTCGTCGCTCAGGTAGGGCGCGTAGCCGGCGTTGTCGGCGAGCTCGGACGGGTCCTCGATCTTCTGGACGACGTCCACGACCTGCCAGGCGCCGCGGTTCTGCAGGATGGCGCTGACCAGGCCCTTGTACTCCTTGGCCAGCTCGTGCGCGTGCCCGTTGGCGGGCGGGACCTCGATCTCCTGCCCCTCGACCCACAGCGCCACGCCCGGACCGGTCGTCCCGGTGCCGATGCGGACGCGGGACACGCCGCGCACGACCGCGCCCGGCTCGCCGCCGGGCAGCCGCCCCTCCTGCTCGATCACGCCGAGCGTGCCGACGGCCGCGTACTGCCCGTTCAGCCTGGGGACCAGCAGGACGCGCGGCTTCACCGCGGAGCGGATGCCGGGTCCCTTGGCCTGGGCCGCCGCCCGCGCCGCCTCGACCGCCGCGCGCACCTCGCCCTCGGACAGATCGAAGGGGACGACCATGCCCGGCAGAACGGCCCCGTCGTCCAGGGGCAGCACCGGCAGCGTCAGGGTCTCGCTCATGCTCTCAGCTCCAAGTCTCTAGGGAACCCGAACCCCGCAGGGTTGAGTCATCCACACTCAAGAAAACGGAGCACGAAATAATTTCCTCAGCAACGTTCGCTCTCAGCAAACAAACTTTCGTGCTCCCGGTCACGGCAGGATGCTCCGGGTGACGGCGGTGTTGCGTTCGGTGTCCGGCGGGGGTCATCCGCCGGTCGATGGCTTCGAGCTGGGATATGTGACGTCCGATGGGGCGCAGGCCCGGGTTCCGCTGGCGGATGCGTGGGCGCTGAGGCTGGAGTTCGCACCGCCGTGAGGAGTTTTCCCTCGTACAAGGGGCAGCGGCATTTCCCGGGCCGGTGGTGGTCGGCAACGGAAGGCGGTCGCGGCTGAGCCGTCGAGTGGTCAAGTCTCTGGAGGACACCTATGGGCCGGGGACGGTCACGCTGTCGCTGGAGAAGCTCTTCCATACGGAGACCGTGTCCAGCGGCGTCGGCTCTGCGCGTCGCCCCGGTGATGTACGGGCCGTACACCGCCGGGCCGATGGCCTGGGGAACGGTGACATCCACCGGCCGACGCGACGGATGGCGTTCTGTTCCTAGGTTCGTGGACATGACGAATGCACCGCTGATCGATCTTCGCGATACGACGAGAAGAAGCGACGACGGCCCGCCCGCGCCGGCCGGCGTGACCTTGTCCGTGGCGTCCGGTGAGTGCGTGGCGATCCTCGGCCGTTCCGGCAGCGGGAAGTCCACGCTGCTGAACCTGATCGCCGGCCTGGACAGGCCCTCCAGCGGCAGTGTCACCGTCGACGGCACCCGCGTCGACCGGCTCGGTGCGGCCGGTTCGGTGAGGCCGGTTCGGCGAAGTACCGCCGGGCCTCGATCGGCATGATCTTCCAGTTCGTCAATCTGCTCGACGACCTGACCGTGTTGGACGACGTCATGGTTCCGGCGCTGCTGCCGGCCGACGAGCCCACCGGCGCGCTGGACTCGAGCTCGGCCGAGGACGTGCGCCGGCTGTTGCTGGAGCTGGTGCGCCAGGACTCCGACGGTCCGTCAGCCGCCTTCGACGACCGGGGGCACGTCCTCGCCACCGCGGACTACTTCACGACCGACCGGCAGACGACCGTGGCGTACGTGCCGACGCGCGGCGTCACGACCGTGTACGACCTGATCGGCGACGCCTTCGCCTGGCTCTGTCTCCTCACCGTCACCGCGTTGGCGGCCGTCGGGCTGGTCCGCCCGTACCGTCCTGCGGGGGCCGGTGCGACGGACCGCGGGGCTCTCCGGGAAGCCGGCCGATGAGCACCCTCATGTCCTTCCAGCGCGCCGGTCCCGGCCGCCCGGCGCGGCGGCCCGGGCCGCGTTGGCCGGCGTTCGTGCTGATCGGTTCCGGTCTGGCGCTGGTCCCGTGGCTGTTCGTGCTGGCGTTCAGGCTGCCGGCCACGGCGGTGGCTGCGCACTGGTCGACGGCGTGGGTGGGATTCGACAGCTTGCAGGCGCTCGGCCTGATCACCACCGGCATGCTCCTCAGGCGACGTGACCCCCGCGGCTGCCTGGCGGCGGCCGCGACCGCGCCGCTGCCGGTGGTGGACGCCTGGTTCGACGTCGTCACGGCCGCACCAGGTGGGGACCGGGCTGTGGCGGTGGCCATGGCGGTCTTCCCCGAGCTGCCCCTGGCGGTCGTCTGCGCCGTCCTGGCCATCCGAACGCTCCCTCGCTCAGATCTCGGCCGACCTCGCAGCACCTGTGCTTCTTACCGATTTCGTTCCCTGGAGAGATCATGACTGTTCTGACCGCTCGCCGTACCCGCTGGGGACTGGCCGCCGCCGGCGGCGCCGCGGCGGCAGCCTGGTGGTTCGGCGACAAGGCGCCCTACCCGTACGCCCAGCGAGGCCTGCTCGACATCCCCCTGCCCTACCTGACCTGCGGGCGTCTCGACGAGACACTCCGCCCCCGGCCCGGGGAACGGATCCTGGAGATCGGCCCCGGCACCGGACTGCAGTCCCTCCACATAGCGCCACAGCTCGGCCCGGAGGGACGGCTCGACATCGTCGACATCCAGTCGGAGATGCTCGACCACGTGACCCGTCGTGCCGAAGAGCGCGGCATCACGAACATCACCGCCACCGAGTCCGACGCACGGACCCTGCCCTTCGATGAGAGGACCTTCGACGCGGTCTATCTCGTCACCGCACTCGGCGAAATCCCCGACCCCGACCAGGTCCTGAGTGAGGCCGCCCGGGTACTCGCGCCGACCGGCAGGCTCGTGGTGGGCGAGTTCTTCGACCGGCACTGGATCCCCTTCAGCCGACTCCACCGCCTCGCCGACGCCTCCGGCCTCCACCTGGAGACACGACACGGCCCCACCATGGCCTACCTGGCCCGCTTCCACCCCTGCCACCGGAATGAACCGGTCCCGTCGGCCCCGTAGCGCGCCGGCAACCGTCGCCTACGCGGCCGATGGCGTCGGCGCCTGGCTCAGGACGCCGGTTCCTGCCGGGGGTGTGGCCTGGCGCGGATGTGCATGGGCCTCGACCTTCAGGGACACCGCTCCGGTGGTGGCGGCGAGTGCCGGATACGTCGCGGTCGCGGTGTAGTGGCCGTCGCTGTCGCGCTTCAGCTGGGCCGCCGTCCAGTTGGCACCCTCGTCGGTGCTGTACCACACCACACCCCACAGGCCAGCCGGGCACACATTGGCTACCTTCGGCCAGAACGGACATCGGGCACCCCGCCCTGCCCGGAGGGCGCGATGAGGGGTCACGCGACGAGCAGGAGCACGCTGATCACCAGCATTACCGCCGCGGTCGCGCCGTGGACGCCGAGGTAGGCCGACTTGGGGCCGTTGCTGCGCCGCACGATCATTGCGTCGCCGACGGGAATGGCGCTGGCAGCCAGCAGGAACCAGCCCAGCAGGTGGGTTGTTCCGCCGACCAGCACGATGAGGAGGAGAAGCCCCAAGGCCATGTCGCGCACGCCCTTGACGGTCAGCCAGGCCTGGAAGGTCCGGTCCTCGGCCGGCGTGCCGGGGATCCCGAAACCGGCCGCGCCCTGCGGCGCCCAGAAGGGGCCGGTGCCCATGAAGATGACGGCCGCGCCGATGAGTCCGGCGAGCACGGTGGCGATGATGCCGAGCATGATTTGTCCCCTTTGTCAGTGTTTGAGACGGAGGTGTTCTGCGGGTCGCGGACGGCTTGAGGCCGGTCAGGCGGCGCGGACGCGGCGGATGTGGCGGGCGTAGCGGGGGCGGCCGATGACGTGCCAGACGCCGCGCACCGGTGCGGGGAGAACGGAGAGGAGCGTGGCGCGCTCGGCCGGGGTCGCGTCCTCCAGGACGAGGCCGAACAGCGTGAGCAGGGTGAGCTTGGGCGTGTTGGCCACCAGGTGGTCGCCCTGTGAGGCCCACTCCTGCTCGGTGATGTGCTCGGCCGCGAGCGGAAGAAGCGTGGCCTCCTCGTCGTCGAGGTGTTCCAGCAGGACCGCGCGGTGCTCGGCGAGGGCCGCCACGAGGGTGTCGCGCTCATCGGCTCCGGCGGCGGCCTCCCACGCCGGGACCGCGGCGTCCAGCCTGGTCAGCGTGGCCGCGACGCGCTCATGCTGGGCCTCCATGCGCAGGACGACGTCCGCCTCCAGGTCGACCCGGGACAGCAGCGGCGGCCAGAGCAGCTCGTCCTCGCCCTCGTGGTGGTTCCTCAGTCCCAGCCGGTAGTCGCGGAAGTGGTCGGCGATCACCTTGGCGCGGGCGGTGTCGCCCGGGGCGACCGCCGCGACGAGCTCCATCAGCAGTCGCGACTCGCGGCGGAAGGCCCGGTGGACGATCTTCATGTCCTGGGTGTTGACGCTCATCTGTTCCTGCCCCTCATCCGTCCTCTGTTCGACGTGTCCAAGGCTGCTCCCAAGGGTTTGGAGGGCACTTGGAACCGGCTTGGAACGCGTCCGGCCGCTGCACGTACGATGTGTCGCGTCATGGTCTTGATCAGGGTGCTGGGCTCGTTCGCGGCCGAGGCCGGCGGCGAGCCCGTCCCCCTCGGCGGACCGCGGCAGCGCGGCGTCCTGGCCCTGCTGGTGGCGGCGCGCGGGCAGGTCGTGCCGGTCGACCGGTTGGTCGAGGACCTGTGGCGCGGCGAGCCGCCATCGCGCGCCATGGCGTCACTGCAGGCGTACGTGTCGAACCTGCGCCGCCTGCTGGAACCCGGCCGCCCGCCGCGGACACCGGCCCGGCTGCTGGTGAGCGCGTCGCCCGGCTACGCGCTGCGGCTGCCGCCGGAGTCGGTGGACGCCTGGCGCTTCGAGGAGCTGCTCGGCGAGGCCCGCACGCTCGCCGATCCCCGTGCCGCCCGCGTCCGGCTGGACGAGGCGCTGGCGCTGTGGCGCGGACCCGCGTTCGCCGAGGTCGCCGACGAGCCGTGGGCCGCTGCCGAGACCGCCCGGCTGGACGAGCTGCGCCTGGTCGCCCGTGAACTGCGCATCGCGGCGGGACTGCGGTCCGGCGACCCAGCGGCGGTGGTGCCCGAGGCGGAGGGCCTCACCCGTGACGCTCCCCTGCGCGAGGAGGGCTGGCGCATGCACGCCCTCGCGCTGTGGAGCAGCGGCCGCCAGGCGGACGCCCTGGCCGCGCTCCGCCGCGCCCGCGCCGTCTTCGCCGACGAGCTGGGCCTCGATCCCGGGCCGGACCTGGTGGCCTTGGAAGAGGCGATCCTCACCCAGCGCACGGACGTCCTCCACGCGCTCGTCCCGCCACGTCCCGCAGACGGCCCCCAGCCCCCGCCAACCTCACCGTCGCGTCCCGCAGACGCGCCCCAGCGCCCGGCGGCCACGCCGCCACCTGCTGCGGACACGCCCCTGCGCCGGACGACCACACCACCTCCGCTGCTTCCGCCTCCGCGCAACGGGCCCGGCGCGACGGCGTTCGTGGGGCGGGAAGGCGAGCTTGCGGCGCTGGTGGCGGCCGCCGAGGAGGCCGCCGCCGATGGGCCGCGCGTCGCGCTCGTCACCGGCGAGGCAGGGCTCGGCAAGTCGGCGCTGCTGGAGCAGCTCGGCGCGCGACTCGAACAGGACGGGTGGCTCGTGGCCGCCGGGCGCTGTCCCGAGATGGACAGCGCGCCGCCCGCGTGGGCGTGGGTCGAGGCGCTGCGGAAGGTGGTCGCGAGCGTCCCTCCGGGAGAGGGCGCCGACGACCTGGCGCCGCTGCTCTCCGACTCCGCGCCGGTGAACGGCGACGCGACAGCTGGGCGGTTCCGACTGCGGCAGGCCGTGTGGGCCCGGCTGGCGGCGGCCGCCGCCGACCGGCCGGTCGCCGTCGTCCTGGACGACCTCCACTGGGCGGACGCCGCCACGCTGGAACTCCTCGGCGGCGTCGGCGCGCGCGCCCCGATCCTGGTCGTCGTGGCGTACCGCGCGGACGAGAGCGAGCGCCTCACCGAAACGCTCGGGTCCCTCGCCCGCACCGCGCCCCTCCGGCTGGAACTACCCGGACTGAAGGGCGACGCGGTCGCGGAGCTCGTGCGCGCCGAGTGCGAGGCCGACGACGCGACCGTGGCCGGGATCGCCGAGCGGACCGGCGGCAACCCGTTCTATGTGCGGGAGAGCGCGCGGCTGCTGTCCGGCGAGGGCGCGCTGGTCGCCCTCTCCGAGGTCCCCGAGGGTGTCCGGGACGTGCTGCGGCGCCGGCTGGCGCGGCTCCCCGAGAGCGGCGTGTCCGTCCTGCGGCTGGCGGCGGTGGCCGGCAGGGAGAGCTCGGTGGACGTGCTCGTGCGGGCCGCCGACGCGGACGAGGACGGCGTGCTGGACGCGCTGGACGCGGGCGTCATCGCCGGACTGCTCGACGAACCCGGGCCCGGACGCGTCCGGTTCGTCCACGCGCTGGTCAGGGACACGCTGGTCGCGGACGTGACCCGGTTGCGGGCCGCCAGGATGCACGCCCGGATCGCCGCCGCCCTGGAGGGCACGGGCGACATCGCGGCGCTCGCCCACCACCATGCGCGAGCGGGGTCGCCGAAGGCCGTCGGCTACTGCGTGCGGGCCGCCGAGCTGGCCGAGGCGCGCTACGCCCACGACCTGGCGGCCGCGCTCCTCACCGACGCCGTCGCCAACTCCAGCGACCCGGACGAGCGCGTCGACCTGCTCGGCAGGCTGCTGCGCGCGCAGATCAGGGCCGGGGCCGGCGCCGCGGCCAGGGACACGCGCGCGCAGGCCGTGGAGTACGCCGAGTCGATCGGCCGCGACGACCTGATGATCGCCGCGTTCACCGCCTGGACCGAGCCCACGTCCTGGCAGGCCCGCACGTACGGGACGGTCGACCGTCCCGTCGTCGGCCGCCTCGGCCGCCTGCTCAGGCGGACCGGCCTCGCCCCGGACGTGCGGTCCCGCCTCCTCACCTCGTACGCCGACGAACTGGTGGGCGAGGACGATCCGACGGCCATGGCGGCGGCGCGGGAGGCGCTGGACCTCGCCACCGATCCCCGCCTCCGGGCCGCGGCGCTCCGGATCCTCGCCCGCGCGCCCGGGCACGAGGAGCACTCCCGCGAGCTGGTGGAGATCGGCGTCGAGCACGACCTGCCCGTCTACCAGGTGACCGGGCTGCTCGGCCAGGCCGCGTACGCCGCCGCGGCCAACGACCCGGCGACCATGCGCCGCATGATCGGGGAGGTGCTCGACCTCGCCCGCGCCTACCGGATGCCGGAGGCGATCGGCGTCGCCGAGATCGCGCTGGCGTCCCTGGTGCTCATCGAGGGCCGGTTCGCCGACGCCGGACGCCTCTACGCCGAGGCCACCGAACGCCTGGAACGCGGCGGATGGGTGCACGCGGGCTTCCTCCGCCTCGCGCTGGCGACGATCCGGCTGAACGACGGCACGCTCGGCGACCACCTGGACGACGTGCGCGCCCTCCACGAGGCGTTCGGCCCGATGGTCGCCGACCTGCTCGCGCTCGCCCTCCACGCGGCCGGACGCGACGACGAGGCACGCCGCGTCCGCAGGTCACCGAGCCCGATCCGGCCCGACTTCTTCTTCACCTTCCTGACGAGCCTGCGCGCGATGGCGATCGTCGCGCTGGACGACCGCGAAGCCGCCGAGGAGATCTACGCGGACCTGCTCCCTCACCGCGACGGTCCCCCGGCCGGCGTCGAGAGCCTGTCGCTGGCCCTGCGTCCGGTCGCGCACACCCTCGGCGAACTCGCCCTCCTCCTCGGCCGGAACGACGAGGCCGCCGCCCACTTCACCCAAGCCGCCACCATCGCCGACCAGTGGAACGCCCCCCACTGGTCCACCAACGCCCAAACCCACACCGCTCTTGCTCTCAGCACCCACGCTCCACCCCCGCAGGAACGCTGAGAACCTGCGCAACCCCGACGACCGCCTCGCCGACCTCCATGCCGAACTCAAGGAGTACGCGCCAGGCCACCCCCTGGGCCCCGGCCACCTCGGGTTCGCGGTTCCCCTGCGGTTGCACTCGGCGGAAGGCGAACTGAACCTCGTCACGACCGTCACCACCTTCGCCACCGCCGTCGACATCACCCTCGCCGAACTGAAGCTCGAGGCCTTCCTCCCCACTGACGAGCTCACCTCCTCGATCCTGTCCCGGAGAGCCCGCGAGGGCGCCGGCGAGGCGGCCGCCTGACGCCCCGCACTCACATGCGGGCGGGTTCGATCACAGGGCCCACCGCTGCAAGGCCGTCCGGAGTTCCTCCTTTTCCGCAGGGTCCGGGCGGGGTGACGCGGATGCCCAGGCCACGTAGCAGTCCGGGCGGAGGAGCATGGCGGTGGGCATCGAGGCATGAGGGTGCGCCGTGATGATCTCGACCTGGCCGTCCGGCTGGACGAGCATCTCCGCCAACTCCCCGCCCTCGGTCATGTCGAGCAGCAGAGGGCGGGCGGTTCTGGTCAGCTCGGCGAGCCGGACCGGCCCGTCCGGGGTGTGCAGTTCCATGTCCGGGGCGAACCGTCCGACCAGCTGGTGCGCCTCGGGTCCACCCATGTCGTAGCGGACGTCGGCGCCCGCGACGAGTCCGGCGAGGCGCTGGACGGTGCCGGGGTCACGGAGCAGTTCGGTGAACAGTTCGCGCAGCCCGGTGACGTCCCCGCCAGGAGCGATCAGGGCCGACTGCGCCTGCCCGTTCATCACCATGCGATCGGCGGCCGATCGCCGCTCCGTCTCGTAACTGTCCAGCAGTCCGGACGTTGCACCGCTGCGGATCGCGGCGGCGAGTTTCCAGCCGAGGTTGACCGCGTCCTGCAGTCCGAGGTTGAGGCCGGGGCCTCCCGTGGTGGCGGCGAACACGTGGGCGGCGTCACCGATCAGGAACACCCGGCCGTCGCGGAACCGTTCGGCGACTCTGGTGTTGCCGCCGGTCAGACGGCGCAGCACATGCGGCCCTTCTCCGTCCGGCGGGCCGAGGGGGAGGGGCACGTCGACGCCGAGCACGCGACGGACGCTCGCCCGCAACTCGTCGAGGCTCATGGGGGCGTCGGTCTCGGGCTGGTCCCACTCCGTGGTGCTGACCAGCGGCGGATGGCCGGGCATGGGCGCGTAGGAGAACCCGCCACTCTCGGTGCGGTGGGGAAGGAATGGCAGAACCGCGCCGTGGCCTGGCACGTTCAGCGCACCGGTCGCGGAATCGATCCGGTCCGCCGGGACGGTCACGTGCGCTGATCGGACGGTCATCCGGTCGTAGGTGACGCCGGGGAATCCGATGCCGGAGAGCTTGCGCGTGATGCTGTGCGCTCCGTCCGCGCCGACGAGGTACCGGGCCCGCAGCTGGTACGCCCCGTTCGGGCTCGTGACGTCGATGGCGACCGCGTCGTCGTCCTGCGACAGCCCGGCGACCTCGTGACCGCGCCGGATCTCCACGCCCAACTCGACGGCGCGCTCCTCCAGGACCTGCACGATGCGTCGCTGCGGCACCGGCAGGGCATGGACGGGGCTGTCGTCCAGCAGGCTCAGGTCCAGACCCATCGCAGCGAACATGAAGTACGCCGTGTTCGGCTGCGGCGGTTCCTGGCTGCCGCTGAGTCGTTCGTGCAGCCCCCGGCGGTCGAGCATTTGCACGACCTGGCCGAGCAGTCCGTTCGCCTTGGGCTCCCGGCTCGGCTCCGGCAGCCGCTCCAGCACCACTGGCCGGACCCCCGCCAGGCTCAGTTCGCAGGCCAGCATGAGCCCGTTCGGGCCGCCGCCGACGATGACGACATCGTTGATCACGTAGTTCTCCTCTTCTCACGCGGAACAGGGCAGGACGGGTCGAGCGCACGATCGCGGCGCGGTCAGCCGCCGTAGAACTCGGCGAGGGCGGTGAAGGCGGCCTTGGGTTCCCAGGGCATGTCGGGGTAGGTGGCTCCGAGGCGGTCCTCGTAGACCTTGACGACGCCGTAGCTGGCCAGGTCCAGGTCCTCATGGACGGGTCCGTCGGGGCGGTGCACGTGGTCGTGCAGCGCGAAGGTGAACACGAACGTGCTGTCGACGCCTCCGGCTTCGAACGCCTCTAGCAGTTCACGCACATATGCGGCCTGACCGGCCTCGTCCCGGACGTACTCACCGTTCAGCCGCACAGGGCCGTCCTCGCCGTACTCGACGATCTCCAGGCCGAGGGCGCCCCTGTCGCCAGCACCCTGGTAGCCGGCGGCGCCGAACTCGGTGATCGCGACCGGCTTCCCCTGCGCGACCAGGCCACGGACGCCGTCGGCGAATTGATCGGCGATCTCGGCCGATCGATAGAGATCCACGGACATGAAGTCGAAGAGCGCCCAGTCGACGCGCTCCAGCGGCACCGAGGCGTAGGTCACCTTGCCGCCGAAGCGCTCCCGGACGAGCGGCACGGCCTTGCCCAGGAACTCGTTGACGCGCACGCCGACCTCGCCGATCCGCTCGCGCACGCGATCCGACCCGCGCAGCGACGCGACCCGCTCGTCGACGCTGTCGCCAGGCAGGAACCCGGGGTTCATCAGGCTCAGCTCGGCGCCGACGACGAACACCACCTCGGCTCCCCGCCGCCTCAGCCGCTCCGCGCGTTCGGCGCAGTCCGCGAACAGCGACAGCATCTCCTCCGCGGCCAGCTCGAGCGGATAGGGCGAGAACCAGACCTCCAGCCCCAGGTCAGCGGCATGAGTCGCCGCCAGCTCGATCCGCTCGGGGTCACCGCCCATGACGCGGACCGCGTTGCAGTGCAGGTCATCGCGGATGATCCGCAGTTCCCTCCCGACCACCTCCGGATCGAAGCGCTCACGAGACGTCGCCCCGTCCCTGACGAAGCCGGTGTCATAGCTGATCCCCTTGGCGCGCACAGGTTTTCCTCCCGAAGCCTTACGGTACGTCTCGTACCTTAGACAGCTTCAAGGGCCGATGACAACAACGTCCAGAAGGTACGAGCAGTACCGACATACAGGCGGACGCGGCGACCAAGATCATCACCGGTAGCGTGATCGTTTTCCGGCGCATCGATGAGATTGCGAGGCCACCCATGCCCGAGACCAAGCGGTCCTCTCCGGCCACCGCCGAAGGCACAACAGAGGGCAAGAAGAAGCGCCCGCTGCTTTTACAGCGCCCCAGGCTGACCGTGGCCGCCTTCGTGGCGGCCGCACTCGCGGCAGGCGCGGTGTTCTACGTGACGGTCATGTCCGGGGACGGGGTTCGAGGGCCGTTCGGCGCCTTCCCCTCGCCGGTCGCCACCGCCCCTCCCCTGGGGCCGGCCAGGCAACTGGCCACCCTGCAGGGGGACGTGAAGGTCACCGGCGGACTGGCGCTGCAGGACGACGACACCTCCCGCCTACGCGCCATCAACATCCGCACCGGCAAGGTCTACTGGGAACTCCGCCGGCACGGCGACAACATCGCGCAGTGGGACCTGGACGGTGCCGGGGCCGCGTTCATCGCGTGGCGGTCCGGCCGTGTTGAGCGCGTGGACATCCGTTCGGGCAAGCTGCGTTGGCATCGGCGGTTCGCCGGGAGCATGCGCGGCCTGAGAGACGGCGTGCGCCTAAGCATCGACGGCACCGGCCCGGTGAGCGTCGGCACCGCCAAATGGCGACACGGCCAGTACGAGGGATGGCAGATCTTCCTGGATCGTGGAACCGGCCGTGAACGCTGGCGGATCAAGACCTTCTCGGATACCGCTTGCGCGGTGTCCGAGGACAGCGTCCAACGTGCGTTCTCCTTCGCCGACACCCTTGTCGTGACAGAGGACTGCCGCGGCGAGGAGGCTCCCGGCCACCTGGCGGCTTATGACGCCACTGGACACCGGCGATGGCAACTCGATCTCAGAACTTCGCTCTCCAGCGGTGACCACCACACGTACACCGTGAAGGAGACACAGATCAGTGATCGGCTGCTGGCCGTGTCCAACAGTGATTTCGGAGACGGCTATACCTTGGTCGACGCGATAGCGGGCCGCACAGCCAGGAAGCTCCCTTACCCCGCGAGGTTCCCAGACGACCATAGATGGGCATCCCCGATCAGCGTAAACGCATGCTCGGCACCCCATCCGAAAGCGCACGATCTCACCGACCCCTACCTATGTGCGCAAGATCTGAGGACGAACAAGGAACTGTGGACCGTCCAGATGCCTGAGGGGTTCCGCAATTCCGACAACAGATTCACCGTCTCCGACGGCCGTCTCTACACGGTGCTCGCCCATACCGACGCCGCCAACGAGATCGACGTCGAGGATGCGCAGCAAGTGGGTGTCTTCGAGCTCCGCACAGGCCGCCTGCTCGGCCGGATACCGCTCTCGCACGGTGGCGTGACACCCGTTCCTCAGGAGGTCGCCTACGCGGTGAGCGACGTGGCCGACGGCGTCGTCAGCGTCACCTACCACTCGCGGGAAGAGCGCTACGTCAAGCTCTTCGCCGCCTGACCCCCGCCTATCCGTTCGACCAGATCGAGAGGCAATACCAATGTCCGAAGTCGACCGTTCCTCATCTGCCGAGGTTCCTGGTCCCCCATCAGAAGGCAAGAAGAAGCGCCGGCTGCTTTTACGGCATCCCGGCATGATCGCGCTTGTTCTCATGGCAGCCGTGTTCGCGACGATCGCGGTGTATGCGACGGTCAACGCGGCGATCAAGTCCGCTGACGGGATACACGGGCCGTTCGGCGCCTTCCCCTCTCCGGTCGCCACCGCTCCCCCCGTGGGCCCGGCTCGGCTGCTGGCCACTCTGGAGGGGGAGGTTAAGGTCACCGGCGGACTGGCACTGCAGGACAACGACGACTCCCGCCTGCGTGCGATCAACCTCCGCACCGGCAAGGTCTATTGGGAGGACCGCCGGCACAACGACGCGATCGTGGATTGGAAGCCGGACGGCAGCGGCTCCGTGTTCATCGCGTGGAGTTCCGGCCGTGTCGAGCGCGTGGAGATCCGCTCGGGCAAGCGGCTTTGGCATCAGCGGTTCACCGGAAGCCTGAGCCTCGACATCTCCGGCAACGGCCCGGTGAACGTCAGCACCACCATGTGGCGACACTATGACCACGAGGGGGCGCTGATCTTCCTGGATCGTGGAACCGGCCGTGAGCGCTGGCGGATCAGGACCTTCTCGAAAGGCGCTTGTTCGATCGGCATCCAGAGCACCGTCCAATGGGTGCTTCACATCGCTGACACCCTCGTCGCAAGAGAGGATTGCCGCAGCGAGAAAGACCCCGGCCGCCTGACGGCATTCGATGCCACCGGCCACCGGCGCTGGCAGCTCGATCTCAAAACCTTGATGCCCAGCACTGACGGGCACCCGGATCGCATAGACGCGACACGGGTCTCTGATCGGTTGTTGGCGCTGACCAGGTACGGGCGCGGCTATACCTTGGTCGACGTCGTAGCGGGCCGCATGATCAAGAAAGTTCCTTCGCTCGAGAGCATCCCGGACGACGAACGCGAGGAAAGATCTGACTCCATCAGCGTCAACTCATGCGCGGCGCCCCACGTGAGATCGGAGGACGCCACCGGCCCCTATCTCTGCGCGAAGAGTTCGAAGACCGACAAGCCGTTGTGGACCGTCCACCTGCCTGAAGGATTCCGCGGTTCGAACAACAGGTTCGCCGTCTCCGGCGGGCGTTTCTACACGGTGCTCACCCACACCGACGCCGCCGACAAGATCGACATTCGGGATGAGCAGCAGGTGGGAGTCTTCGAGCTCCGCACAGGCCGCCTGCTCGGCCGGATGCCGCTCCCCAGCAGGAGAGCGGCATACCTCCCGCAGGAGATCGCCTACGAGGTGAGCGACGTGACCGACGGCGTCGTCAGCGTCGACTACCGCACGCGGGAAAGGAGCTACACCAAGCTCCTCGCCGCGTGACCCGGCCCTGGCGACAGGCCGATTCACGCGGGTAGGCGAGTCGGCGGCCGTCAGGGCTCGGATCGGACCCGAGCCCTGACGGCCGCCCCGCCCGCACCGGATTCCCGAGTGGGGCGACGACCTTCAGGTCGCGATGCTGGGGGTGGGGGTGGTGGCGAGGCGGCGGGATCGGAGGAGCAGGGCGAGGCGGTTGCCGAAGACGGTGGTGACGCTGAGGAACATGATCGTTCCGGCGTAGGCGTGCACGCTGATCCGGTTGTCCACGAGGAAGACGCCGAGGTCGTGGGTGAACCAGTGCTGGCTGCCGTAGATGAGACCCTGCCGGAGCAGGACGACCACGGCCCAGACCACGGCGTAGGCCACGCCCGCGTCCGACCACTCCTGCCCCTTGTCGTCCCGGCTGATCTTCATGAACGCGCAGGTCAGGACGCCGATTCCGGCGCCGGCGACGATCGCGGCGAGCTGGAGGAGCAGGCCGTTGCCGGTGAAGTCCCAGCCGGGCATCACGAACGGCACTATCAGGACGAACAGGACGAGCGGCCGCAGCAGCGTGACGATCTTCGGCACCCGGCGGTGGCCGAAGTCGCGCATCAGGACGAGACCGACAACGGCCAGATTGACCAGGGTGAGCGCGGTGGACATGCCCCGGACGCTAGGACTGCGTGAGGGTGGAGATCATCCAACCGCTGGACGGGTCTTCGGTTGTAGGCGACGATGAGCGCCCGATTCACAGGATGGTGCGGATGCTGGGTGTGCGAGGGCGTCTGCGGCTCGCGGCGCTCGCGGGGCTGGCCTTCATGGTGTGGGGTGAGACGGCGCATCCGGGGATCCTCGGGACGCGCGGGACGCCCCTGGCGACCGCGGTCGCGTTCACGGCGGCGTCGGCGGGATGGCTCGCCTGGATCCTGCTCGGCCCGCTCGGCGACTCGGCAACGGTCACGGTGTCGGTGTGCTGGACGGCCGTGGCGGGCAGTGCGCTCCTGTTCGTCCATCCGGCGCCGGCGGTCTGCTGGTTCACGCTGTGGGCGTGCGTGTTCGCGGGCGCGGCGCGTCCGACCCGGATCGGGTTCCCGCTGACCATGGTGTGCGTCGGGATCCTGCTCGCCGGGTACCTGACGCACCGGGGCGGCTCCCTGGCGACGCTCGCGGCGGTCATGTTCGTCGCGTACGTGATCGGACGTGAGCGTCGCGGGCACGCGCAGGCGGCGACGCTGGCCGAGCGCGGGCGCATCGCGGCGGAGCTCCACGACATCCTCGGCCATTCGTTGACCGCGCTGACCCTGCAGGTCGAGACGGCCACGGTGGCGCTCGAGACGGTCGGCGACCGGAACCTCGCGTTGACCCACCTCGAACGGGCCGGACGGCTCGCGCACGCGGGCCAGGAGGAGACCATCGCCGCCGTCCGGACGCTGCGGGACGGCGCGCTCGCGGTCGAGAGCCTCGCGCGCGGGCTCATCGACGCGTCCGGGGTGCCCGCGACGCTGACGGTCGAGGGCACGCCGCGTCCGCTGACCGCGTCGAAGGGCATGGCCGTCTACCGGATGCTCCAGGAGTCGCTGACCAACGCGGGCAAGCACGCGCCCGGCGCGGACGCGTCGGTCGTCCTGGCGTACCTGCCGCGCAGGCTCACGGTGACGATGGACAGCCCGGTCGGCGCGGACGCCAAGGCCGTGAGTGGCGGTCAGGGGCTGCGGCTCATGCGCGAGCGGATCGAGGGCGTGGGCGGCACGCTGACGGCGGGCCCGCACGCCGACCTGTGGCGCGTCCACGCCGAGATCCCGTCATGACGGACGAGGGCGGCACGGTGCGCGTGGTCGTCGTCGACGACCAGACCGCGGTACGGGACGGCCTCGTCGCATTGCTCGGGCTGCTGCCGGGGATCGAGGTCGTGGGCGAGGCGGCGGACGGACCGGCGGCGCTGGCGGAGGTGGCGCGCAGCGTGCCGGACGTCGTGCTGCTCGACCTGCGCATGCCCGGCATGGACGGCATCGAGGTGACCGCGCGGCTGGTGGCCGACCGTCCGGGCCTCGCGGTGGTCGTCCTGACCGGGCACACCGACGACGCCTCGGTCCTGGACGCGCTCGCCGCGGGCGCGCGCGGCTTCCTGACCAAGAACGCGGGCCGCGCGGAGATCGGGCAGGCGGTCGCGGCAGCCGCCGCGGGGCTCGCGCCGCTCGACACCTCCGTGCAGGCGCGGCTGGTGAGCGCGGCGCGGGTCGGTGTCGTCCCGGCCGTCCCGCCGGACGGCCTGACCCGGCGCGAGGCCGAGGTCCTGGCGCTGCTCGCGGCCGGGCTGGGCAACCGCGCCATCGCGTCCCGGCTGGGCATCGAGCTCGCGACGGTGAAGACGCACGTCAACCGCGTCTTCGCCAAGATCGGCGCGTCCGGGCGGGACGAGGCCGCCGCGTACGCCCGGCGGCACGGCCTGTTCCCGGACCGTCCCTAGCCTCGGCGGACGGGAACAGGCCGGGGCCATGCGGTTTGTCTGTAGTGTCCGTCACACGCCTGCGCACGAGGCGGATGCACCGGACACCTCAACGGAGAGGAACAGCATGGAACTCACGGCCCACCCGCCCGACGACGCCTTCGCCGGGCTGACGACCGCGCACGTGGCCGACGCCTGCGTCAGAGCGGACGTCCCGGTGCGCTGCGGCCCCGCCGGAACCCGGTCCGCGACGTCCGGCGGACGTGTCGCCGGACGCGTCCTCCCGGCCCGGCACGCGGGCAGTGTGGACGTCTTCCTGGAGGCGTTCGAGCAGGCCCGGCCGGGTGACGTCCTCGTCGTCGACAACGGCGGGCGGCTGGACGAGGCGTGCGTGGGCGACCTGGTCGTCCTGGAGGCGCGGGCCGCCGGGCTGGCCGGGGTCGTGATCTGGGGCCTGCATCGCGACACCGCCGACATCCGCGCGATCGGGCTGCCGGTGTTCAGCCTCGGCTCGATCCCGACGGGGCCGCTGGACACGACGGAGCGTCCGCCGGAGGCCCTGATGTCCGCGCGTCGGCGATTGGACGGTGACCGGCGACGACACCGTGTTCGCGGACGACGACGGCGTCCTGTTCGTGCCGTCCGCCCGGGTGGACGAACTGGCGGCGCTGGCCCGGGGCATCCGCGACACCGAACGCGGCCAAGCCGACCGCGTCCGGACGGGCGAGACCCTGCGCGACCAGCTCGCCTTCGCGGACTTCCTCAAGGCCAGGCAGGACGACCCGGCCCTCACCTTCCGCCGCCACCTGCGCGGGCTCGGCGGCGCGATCGAGGAGTGACGATGTCCGCCCGCGCCGCCACCGGACGAAATGGCTTCGCCTCCCGAGGCGGACGGCCGTAGCGTTCGGCCATGGACCAGACTCTGCGCGGCGAGCGGATCGTCCTGCGCCCGGCGAACGAAGGTGACGTTCCGGCGCTGGCGGCGATCCGGCGCGCACCGGAGGTGTTCCGGTGGTGGCGGGGCGGCGACGACATGGAGAAGGCCGTCGCCGAGGACCTCGCGGAGGACGGCGGGCACCACTACGTGATCGTCCACGACGGCCGGACCGCCGGGTGGATCCAGTGGCAGGCCGAGGAGGACCCCGACTACCGGCACGCCTCCATCGACCTCTACCTGGCCGCCGACCTGCATGGACGCGGCCTGGGAACGGACGCGGTCCGCACGCTCGCCCGGCATATCGTCCGCGACCACGGCCACCACCGGATCACGATCGACCCGGCGGCGGACAACGCGGCCGCGATCCGCTCCTACACCAAGGTCGGGTTCCGGCCGGTCGGGATCATGCGCAAGGCCGAACGCGGCAGCGACGGCACCTGGCACGACAGCCTGCTCATGGACCTCCTCGCCGAGGAACTCGGCGGCCTCGACTAGGGCGGCTCGGCGCGGTCGTGGAGGCCCCTTTCGGCCGAACCTTCCCGCCGTTTCGGGCGTGGCCGGTCAAAACCGCAGGCCAGCGCGAGGAAGTTTCTTGACCTTGGTTTACGGCCGCATGATCGGGGGGTACCTCTCGCATCGAGTTCGTGACAGTGAGTGACGGTGAAGGTCAACGGCCCGCCAAGGCCGGACGTCCCGTCCGCCGACCGGGGAGGGGCCAGGATGCGGGGCACGACGCGGACGGGGAGGGCCACCCCCGTCCCGCCGTTCCCGCGCCTCCCCGGCCGGACGCCGTCCGAACTCGCGAAGGACTCCCTGCACGGCCCGGTCGGTACGGCCGAGGGCGTTCCCGAAGCGCCGGTCCACGCGCGGCGCCGTCCCCCCAGGGGCACGGCGCGCGCGGTCCCGGTGACCTCCGGCGACACACCTCGGGTCCTCGGCCGTACCGGATCGGGACCGGTCTCAAGGACGGCGCGAGCCGCCGGAGACCAGCAGGGGAACAACGGCCTGCCGTCGCGGGAGCGCGGTGCGGCGGCAGGCCCCGACTCGCCCGCGGCGCCGACCTCCCCCACGGTGTCCGCGGGCGTGCACACCGCCCCGTCCGGAGGGCCTCGCGGTCACGCGCGGCCTCGGCGGCCCCGCCTCCGGCGGCCGGGGGCCACGACACGACCGCCAGGCCGGCCAGGACCGCCGCGG